>JAYKHV010000044.1:0-276380 GCA_035285085.1 Lyngbya sp.
TTCCAACTCTCCCGTGTCGGAAATTTGAACTAAGCCTTTTTTCTCGACTAACTTCTTCGGTGAACCGCCTTTTGATAACAACTCGGGAAGAATATCTTTGGCAATTTTACCGCTAATTGTTCCGGCATCAATTAAACCAATTAATTCTGCTAAATTATCCGGTTTGAGGGCGATTTCAGTAATCGTTAGTTTTTCATTTTTCAGATAGGCGGTAATATCTCCCATCACCCAGTTTACCGCTTGTTTGGTATCGGCACCGGCTTTAACTGCGGTTTCAAAATATTCGGAAACCAGGCGATCATCAGTTAAGACACGAGTATCATAAGCCGATAATCCCAACTCGGTTTCATAGCGATGACGTTTTTGGGCGGGAAGTTCGGGAAGTTCTGCTTTCCATTGTTCTAATTGTTCGGGAGAAACTTCAATCGGAGGCAGATCGGGTTCGGGAAAATAACGATAATCGCTCGAACCTTCTTTACTTCGCATACTAATAGTGCGTTGCGATCCTTCTTCCCACAAACGGGTTTCTTGACTGATTTTTTCACCCGCTTCTAAGGCAGCAATTTGACGTTCGATTTCATAATCTATCGCCCGTTGAATGGCACTAAAAGAGTTCATATTTTTGATCTCTACTTTCGTGCCAAATTCTTTTTGTCCGACGGGACGAACGGAAATATTCACATCGCACCGCAGCGAACCTTCTTGCATATTGCCATCGCTGACGCCAAGATAACGCATAATTCGACGCAATTCTTGAGCATATTCAGCCGCTTCTACCCCGGAACGAATATCGGGTTCGGAGACAATTTCAACCAAAGGAATTCCCGCCCGATTATAATCAACCATCGAGTGAGTTGAACCGGAAAGGCGATCGCTACTTCCGGCGTGAACCAGTTTTCCGGCGTCTTCTTCCATGTGTAGGCGAGTAATGCCGATTTTTTTGCGGGTGGCGTTTCCGTCTTCATCAACGATCTCAATTTCTAGCCAACCGTTTTGAGCAATGGGAAGATCGTATTGAGAAATTTGATAATTTTTAGGCAGATCGGGATAGAAATATTGCTTACGATCGAATTTACTATAGGAGGCAATTTCGCAGTTGAGCGCCAACCCCGCTTTCACGGCGTATTCTAACACTTTTTGGTTGAGAACCGGGAGAACTCCCGGAAGTCCCATGCAGATGGGATCGATATTGGTGTTGGGATCGGCACCAAAGGCAGTCGAGGAATTGGAAAAGATTTTGGTTTCGGTACTAAGCTGACAGTGGGTTTCTAGCCCAATAATGACTTCGTACTCGGTTTTTACCCGTGCAGCAGTGGTCATAGATAATGTGCGTTGAGTGACAACTGGATTTATTGTACCGCTTGTGTTGACTGTCGGTGTTGGGGGAAACCGATGTTGAGGTTGAGGGAATCGGTGGTTGTGAAGATTTTTCAGGTATTATTGTAACATCTAATCGCAGTTTTGCTAACTGTGCAAGTTAAACTAATTAAAGGTGACGCGATGAGTACGCTTATATTGCTGGCGACTCAATTGAAACCCTTTGTCAAATTCGAGGTAAATCAAGACTCATGGCTGATATATCTAAAGAAGAAATGCGGGAACGGTTGGGAAATATTGACCAGATCCGCGATATTTTGTTCGGGGGGCAAGCCCGAGAATATAATAATCGTTTTGAACAGTTGGAGTCGAACTTATCTTTAATTCAAAAAAACCTTACCGATCGGATTGAACAAACGCGGATGGCATTGTTGAGTGAACTTCAGACGGCTGTTGATTTAGTTGATAAAAAAATTAAAACTTTAACTCTCAGCACTCAGGAAGAAACATCGGATATTCGACACCAACTTGAGGGAACGAATCGCAAGTTTTCTCATAGTATTGATGCAATTCGAGAAAATTTGGAGAGCCAAACCAAGTCGATGAGAGCGGAAATTGCTCAATCTAGGGAAAAGTCTCACGAGGAAATTCAAACCCTGAGAACTCAAGTTTTTGAGGAATTAGAACGGCGTTTTGCTCATTTGAGTGAAGGTAAAGTTGCTCGGGGTGAAATGGCAGAAATTTTGTTTGAAGTGGGAATGAGATTGAAAAAAACGGAGTTTGTTCCGGCGTTGAAGGGGGCAGCAGAAAAAGACGTTAATGGGGATTATTTACTACCAGAATCCAATCAAAAATAATTAGGATCAAGCGATGGCAGTCTCTAAAAAGAAATCTGATTCTTATCCGTTTGATTCGGGGGCATCTTCGGTTAATTCATCAAGTTCTTCAGAGGAAATAGAGGCTTTAGAACCTTTACTAGAATTATTGGTTGATTTACAGATGCTTCGGGGTGAAGCTACAGCTTCGACACAACCGGAGAATTTTTCTCACTCAAAGCCAGAAAAACCGCAGGAAAAAGTCTCCTCATTTGAGCCGTTATCTTCCTCAGAAAAGGCTGAAAATACTGAATCAAAGCTTTGGGATTTTTTGTTGGAGACTGTCAATTCGCCCGTTGTTGAGTCGTCAGAAAGAACCCTGGAAAAATCCGATAAAAATCTCGAATCTGAGGGTTTATCGGCTGTTGAAGACCCTGACTTCACCCGACTCAATTCTCAGCCATCAACTGCTAAGAATCGGCAGAAAATAGAGCGACAGCAGCCCGAGGAAATCTCATCGAATTCTCATTCGGCGGAAATGGATTTAACTTCTCTACAAGCTTTGTTGGAAATTCCGGCTGATGCTCTCGATGTGAGTTATACTGTGATTCCCGTTGAAGCTCAACAAAATGAGTCTCAAGCCCAATTTGATCCGGAAGAATTTTTTTCAGCAGTTGAATCTCAAAAAAATGATCAATCTCCAGATGAAATTGAGGAGAGTTTAGACGTTTTACAACGTTTAAAGGTGGATTCGACAAAGCCAGATTCTGACGATTCATTAGAACAGCTACAAGATTTAATTTTTGGCTCTACCCGTTCTGATTTGGAAGCCTTAAAACGGCAGATTTTTGAATCGGATTTACCGGAAGTTCGTCAGTTGCTTGAAAGAATTTCGGCTCAGTTACAGTCTCTAGAATATCAGCTCTATGAACCGGAACAATTGATGCAATTGATTAAGCCTTGGATCGCCGATATTTTGAGTCATAAAGTTCGGGAATCCAAAGAAGATGTGATTCAAGCTTTGAAGCCGATTATTGATGAGATTATTATTGCCAAAGCTCGGGATAATCGAGAAAAAATGAGTGCGGCGATCGCGGATTTAATTCCGGAAGCGATTAAACATCAAATTCGCAATTCTCCCCAAGAAATCGCCCAAGCAATTGGGCCAGAAATGGGGGCGGCGATTCGAGAACAAATTCGCATAGATCGGGGTGAAATTGTCGATGCTTTGGCACCGACGATGGGTAAAGCCATTAAAGAACAGGTAATTTTAGAGCGAGATGCGATGGTTGATGCGCTTTATCCGGTGATTGGAAGTACCATTACTCGCTATTTGGGGGAAGCAATTCGCGAAATTAATGACAAAGTGGCTAATGCTTTGAGTGTCGAGGGAATTCACCGAAAAATTCGGGCGAGAGTGCAGGGAGTTTCCGAAGCCGAACTGATTTTGCAAGAGGTGATGAAATGTACCGTTCAAGCGGTATTTTTGATTCAAAAAAGTTCGGGTTTAATTATTTCAGAGGTTCAGCAGTCGGGTGAGGCGATGTTGGAATCGGAAATGTTAGCGGGAATGCTGACAGCGATTCGGAGTTTTGTGAATGATTGTATTGTACAAGGGGATGAAATTAAAGAACTCAATGAGATTGAATATGGGGATTCTCGAATTCTGATTGAAGTGGCGGGATATTGTTATCTTGCTGTGATTATACAAGGAGAAATTCGCAAGCCATTTCTCCAAAAAATTCGGAAAACACTGATCAAAATTACTCAAAAATATGGAACACAAATTGAGAATTTTGATGGCGATCCGGAAACCGTTCCACCGGAGATTAAAGCCGAGTTAGAAAAGCTGATGGAAGCGGGAACAAAGCAAGAAAAGCAGAAATCTCTAAACACGTTATTGGTTGTCACTGGTGTGATTTTGGGTTCAGTTTTGATTCCTTTCGGGATCGTTCAATATCGTAGTGTTATAACTCATCGGGTTGAAACTCAAGTGATTAAAGCTTTAGACTCAGAACCCGAATTGGCGGTTTATCGTTTGGAGGTAGACGCCAAAGGTGATATGGTTACGTTAAATGGTAAGTTACCGAATCAGCGATTACGAGAAAAAGCGGAAACGATTGTGCAGCAAATTGTACCAAATTGGACGGTTGATAATGATATTATAGCGGTGAAGATGCCTGCCGATCCGGTGTTAGTTGAGGCTGAAGTTAAACGGATGACGGAGACAGTCAATCAAATGAATGGAATTTCTATTTCAACTCAGTACGATCCGGATCGAGTCAAAATTGAGGGAACAGTGCTTCAGCAAACTGATCTTGAAAAAGTCACTCAAGCCTTTGAGAATATAGAGGGTGTGAACTCGGTTATCTCTAGCATTCAAGTTGAACCTATACCGATTGCGACGCGAATTTATTTTAATCTAAATTCGGCGGAATTGATGTCGGAGGATATGATTATTAAAATTTACCCCGTGTCTCAATATTTGAAGCGATATCCCCATCTAAATGTCCGGATTATTGGCTACAGTCATCCCAAGGAAAAGTTAAAAAGAAATGCGATCTTGGCGGTTTCGCGATCGCAAACGGTAAAAACGGCTTTAGAAAGCTATGGAATTGATCGCAGGCGAATGACCGCAATCGGAAAAAATGAACGTCCGCCTGGAGTTGAAGAAAATCAACCGGAATGGTTGAGTCGAGCGGTGATCTTTGAGATAATACCACCAGAAGATCGGGGTAATTAGTCATGGCTGTAATTTCTAAAAAAATTTGCTTAGTTGGAGACTTTGGCGTGGGAAAAACAAGTTTAATTCGGCGTTTTGTTGATCGTCAGTTTAGCGATCAGTATCTTTCTACAGTGGGGGTAAAAATTTCTCGAAAACAAGTGGATTTAGTCGTCAGCGAGACTCAATCTCAGCAGTCAGTTCAACTGTTAATTTGGGATTTGGAGGGTCATACAAAGTTTAAAGGAATTACGCCGAGTTATTTGCAGGGAGCGAGTGGTGCGGTTGTGGTTGGGGATGTCACCCGCCAAGATACCCTCGATCACATTTCGGAACATATTGATTTGTTTTTATCCATTAATCCCAAAGGATGGGTGGTGATAGCATTCAATAAAATTGATTTGCTCGATCCTGAAAATCAGGAGGGGTTAATTCATAGAACTTCCCCGACTCAAACCCATCAAGTTTTGTCAACTTATCAAACTTCTGCTAAAACCGGAGCCTATGTTGACGAAATGTTTCATATATTATCCCATCAGTTTATTTCTAAGATATGATATAAAAAGAATTGGCTCTAGGAGTGAATGATTTTATGGGTTCGGTAAAATCGTTTTTATATTGACGTTTAAATTGAATGAATATATTAATTTTAAGAACCGTCTTAAATCTCGGGATCGTCTTCTTGAAGTTGGCTACAAATAGTCAAGTCATCGAAGTCTTTTTTGAGAGATTCGCGAATAATTTAATCCCCCAAAGTAGTTATGAATGAGTTCCTCAAAAAGTTTTTTACACCCCGACAAATCGATCACGAGTACATATCCTTAGATAGTGAAAGTCATATTGTAGAGTTTTCTCTGAATGTCGGGCGATTTTCGGACTCTCCAGAAAATGTAAAACATGGAAATGATATTAGTCTTAGTTTTCCTGAATTAGTTGGACTTGACTCGGTTTTTCATCAACTGTTAGAAGAACAAATGAGTCACTTTGAGTTAAAAGGAATTGCGAGAAACTTAGAAACGAATTCTCCCGTATATTTTGATATCTATCTTTTCAGAAACGAAGAGTTTACCTACTTAGATGGAGAAATTATTGTTTTATTTGATGAAAAAACCGAATGGATGATTAGAGAACAAAAATACAGCCAAATTTATCGGGAATATGAACTCTCGGTCTCCCGACTCGAACAAGCCAATCATTATACAAATCAAATCATTCATTCGATGAATGATATGTTGTTCGTTACGAATTCATCCGGGGTTATTACTAAAATCAATCAGGCGACTCAAAATATACTTGAGTATCGAGAGGATGAATTAATTGACAACTCAATCCTGCTGATTTTTTCTAATTCTATCTCGAAAAATTCTTTTAATTTATCTATTTTTTTGTCTGATAAAAATCATTTAGATAACCTAGAAGTTTACTGTAAAACCAAAACCGGACGAGAGATTGTCGTTTTATTTTCCTGCTCTGTCTTTAGTCGAAACCCCTTTGAACGTCAAGAGTTTCTCTGGATTGGTCGAGATATTACAAAACGCAAACAACTTGAACTGCAACTTCACCACCAGTTAGAACAAAATCGTCTCTTGACTGGTATGACTCAACGAATTCGACAATCGTTAAGTCTAGAACAAATTCTACAAACAACAGTGATGGAAGTTCGACAATTACTGAATGTGGATGGAGTTTTATTTTATCATATTCTTTCGGCAACCGAAGGAAATATTGTCGCCAGTTCTTTTCTCTCAAATTTAGAAAAAATTTTTAATAACTTACCCAATGAGGTTTTAATTCCTCCCCAGTTTTTTTCGCTCCTAGAGCAAGGCATAATTAGTAGTATTGACGAGATTAATAAAGCCGATTTAGAGACACATATTCAAGTTTTTTGGCGGTTATTCGGGATCAGTTCTGAGTTAATTATTCCGATTATGACTCAAGAAGCGTTAATCGACTCATCCCCTCAACAGAACTTATGGGGCGTGTTAATTGCTTACCAACTCAATCAGGCTCGTCGTTGGGAAAAATGGGAAATTAGCTTGCTGGAACAGTTGGCAACACCCATCGCGGTTGCGATTCAACAAGCCGAACTTTATCAACAACTTCAAAGGGCAAATCAAGAACTGGAAAAAATGGCAAAGACCGATGGTTTAACTCGCGTTGCCAATCGCCGTTTTTTTGAAGAAATGTTATTCAAAGAATGGAATAGACTCCGCCGAGAAGCTGCCAGCTTATCGCTGATTCTTTGTGATGTTGATTATTTCAAACGCTATAACGATACTTATGGTCATTTAGCGGGAGATAGTTGCTTAAAACAGGTGGCTGTTGCGTTGCAAGAAGCGGTGAAACGAGGGGGGGATTTAGTCGCTCGTTATGGTGGGGAAGAATTTGCGATTCTTTTACCAAAAACCGATCTCGAAGGCGCGATTTTAGTTGCAGAAACGGTTTGCTCTCAGGTGCGATCGCTGCAAATTCCCCATAAAAACTCTCCGATCAAACCTTATGTTACGATTAGCCTCGGGGTGGCCAGTGTCATTCCCGAACCCCCTCTCATCCCGGAAACTTTAATTCTCCGAGCCGATCAAGCTCTCTACCAAGCCAAAACCAATGGACGCGATTGCCTGTTTGCTGTCCCCAATTAGGGCTTTTACCGAGTAAACGAGGTTAAACTGGTATTGAAAGCTAAAACCGGGTTAATCAACAGGAGGTTGGAGACAGAGGTGGCTCGGAGCCACAGGTTAATTTACAGATTTATTTAAGCATTGTCAGTGAGTTTTCAGCTAAAAACGTTGAGTCTAAAGCAATCCTGAAGAGTCCTTGTTAGGCTAGAGAAAACAGGTTTAATCCTATAGCTTTGCTCAACCTATAGCCTGATCTAATCAATTATTATCTTATCACATCGGGGCTATGAATCAACAAAAATCATGGGAAACTCAATGCTATCAGCTAGAAGAATATGACTATGTGCTTGGGAAAATTTCCCATGCAATTTATCGGGGAAAAAATCTCAAAGAACTTCTCGATACCATCACAACCGATCTGCGAAAAATTATTCGGGCCGATCGCATTTTAATTTATCATAAACCTGCTAGCAATCTCGATACACTCCTGTGTGAATCCTTATCAGACGGTGAAATTGTCAGTCTGAAAAATATTTTATATAGTTCCTGGAACTCGCCTGAAGTTTTACATCAACTTGAACAAGGAAAAGTTTGCAATCCCTCGGAAATTGATACATCAATTCAAGCTCAACAGTTGCCGCTTGGAATTCAATCTGAACTGATTGTACCGATTTTAATCCACAATCATCACTTAGAAAACTCCTCGAAACGTCAACTCTGGGGAATGCTGATTGTTCATCAATGTCATCACCGAGATTGGGAACCTTTTGAAGTGAATTTTCTCAGTCAAATTGCGATGCAAGTCGCCATTGCCATTCAACAAGCTCAATTATTTGCTCAATTTCAAGCGGTTCAAGAACAGTTAAAACAACAAAAAATTAAAGATGATTTAACTCAAATTGCCAATCGTCGCTACTTTGATGAAATCATAGAAATCGAGTGGAAACGATTACAACGAGAGTCTTCTTTTATCTCCCTAATTCTGTGTCAAGTTGATGCTTTTGAACGTTATAATCAAATTTATGGCAGTGCCGCCGGAGATTCTTGCTTACAACTGGTGGCGGCTGTTCTGCTGGAAACTGCTAAACGACCTGCGGATTTAGTGGCTCGTTACGATCAACAAATCTTTGGGATTATTTTACCCCATACTCATCTTGAAGGTGCGGTTAAAGTTGCGGAAATGATTCGGACTCGGGTAAAATTATTACAAATTCCCCATCAAGATTCTCCGATGAGTGGTTATGTCACCATGAGTCTGGGTGTTACCAGTACGATACCCACTCCCATTGGAGAAGTCAAAACGTTAATTCAGGTTTCAGAAAAAGCTCTCAAACAAGCTCAAAAAGACGGCGATCGCGTCTTAGTTCGAGCTGATTTGTAAGTCAATTCTATTCGTTCTCTCCATCTACTTGTTGGAAATTATCTTTGTGCCTTCTTGAACGAGGTTTTCCGAAGCGGAAGATCTCAGTAGATTTTCCTGATGACGAATGGAAGCGATCGCCACTTCCCAAGTGAACGTAAAAGAGTGAAAAGATTCTGAGGAAATTCGATCTTTATCCAAATCAACAATCACTTCTTTAAAAATGGTAAACAGTTGGCGACGCAGGTCTTTTAACTCCTCAATGGTTTGAGCAGAGTTAATTTGATCGATCAGGCTAATCAGTTCTAAATTATACAAATCTGCTCGATTTTTTTGTCGTCCTTTAAACCAAAGTTTAAATTGCCAAAGACTGGAAATGACCAAGACAGAAACCGAAAGCACAAACCCCATCGGTTCAGCATATTTTTCTAAAAATGTCGGTTCATCTTGGTAGTAGTAATCTTTGGCACCCGGATGAAAAGAAAACCCTAAATCTTGTAGAGATTCCGGTTGATGAATCATCGCCGCCTGGGGAGTTTTAGCAATTAATTCATTGCGGGATTCAAATAAAATCCGTGTCATTTCATAAATCACATTTTTATCGACTGTTTTATGGGTAATTAAAACCGCTCTGAGCGCAACCACAGGTAAATCCTCTGTCGGAATCGGAATCGAACCATTATAAGTCCCCAAGGGAATTGTACTCGCTTCTAAAGCGGGTTGAAACAGTTGCAAGGCGGCGGCTTGTTCGATGGGAACCAAACGATTTTGCCCCGATTTCAGCAGTTCAGTTATTCCGATATTTCCCAAAGCAATCACGCGAAACAAAGCATCAACTTTTCCCTGGTTGAGTAAATTATAAGCTTGTTCAGGAGGAACAGCAATCACTTCAAAATCATCGGCTTTTAAACCATAATGCTGACTCAACAACCAAAATAAATTGTAGGAACCGCTCCCTTTCGGCATCAAAGCAATGCGTTTCCCTTTTAAATCGCTGACCTTGTTAATCTTTGATTCTTCTCGGGCGATCAAATGAAACATTTCCGGAAATAAAAAAGCCACCGCCTTGGCCTCACGCGAAATCGAAAGATCGCTTTGAATCAAAGCTAAATCTGCCTGTTTCGTTTCCAACAATTCTAGATTTTGCCTTGAACCTTCAGTTTCGATCACCCGAATTTTAATCCGGGGGTTATGTCGCGAGATCACTTTAGAAAAAGCTTGAGAAAAAGCATAATATTCGCCATTTTTTCCGCCCGTCGCAATGGTTAATTCATAGACTTTATCCGGCATTTTTAACAAAAATACGGCGAAGACCCCCACCAAAACAAAGCCGATGGCAATCAGAGTAAAAATCAGTTTTTTATGCATCAAACAATTCCCCCCTATAGAGAATAGGCTCAATTGTTAAAGATAACAGAAAAAATGTTCAAAATAGAACGGTAACGTTCTCGCCCCTGAACCCGGTTGATTTTGCCACCCTTTGACAGCCGACAGCGGAATATTTAACAACTGGAATCGTCAATTTCATCGGGTCTTTTAATTTTCCAGACCAGACTAGCAATTTGCAGAACTTAGTGATATCTTAAGTACGATCCTCAATCTATTCTTGTGCTGATGAGCGAACATATCCCCAATCTCGTCGTCATGCACGGCGACCAAACCGGAGAAGAGTTGCTGGTAGAAGCCTTGCGCGTCCTCAACCCCTCGGTGGTTCGCCAACCTTTAAACTTCATCGATTTTGATTTAAGCTTAGAAAATCGCCGCTCTACCAACAATCGAGTCGTGCATGAAGCCGCCGAAACCGCCCGTGAAACCGGACTCGCCCTCAAAGCCGCAACCATCACCCCAGAAATTCCCGGCGACGTCGGCAGTCCCAACGCAATTTTACGGGAGGCATTGGAGGCGAAAGTCATCCTACGCATCGGGCGACGAATTCCCAGTATTCGTCCCATTGGGGGAGTTTACGCGCCCATTGCCATTGTGCGGATGGCTGTTGATGATGCTTACGGGGCCAAAGAGTGGCGGGAGTTGGCGGAAAATGGGGATGAAATCGCTTTTCGCACCTCAAAAGTTTCTCGCCTCACCTGTCGGGCGGTGGCTGAGTTTACCTTTCAATACGCCCAACGAACCCAGGCGCGGGTGTTTGGTGGGCCGAAATTTACCGTCAGTCCCGTCTACGAAGGGATGTTTAAAGAAGAATTGGATGCGGCGTCTGGGCGTTATCCCGATGTTGCCTATCAACCGTTGTTGATAGATGCCACGTTTGCCCTACTGTTGCAAACCAGTGGCGAAGCGTTGGTGATTCCGGCGTTGAACCGAGATGGAGACTTACTCTCCGATATGGTCCTGCAAATGTACGGCAGTATAGCCGGTTCGGAGAGTTTGGTTTTGGGGTTTGATGAAACGGCGACTCAGGTGAAAACGGTGATGGCCGAAGCCCCGCACGGCACGGCACCGGCGTTACAGGGGAAAAATATTGCCAATCCGATGGCGATGATTTTGGCGGGGGCGGCGTTGTTGGTTTATGTGGGAACACCGGAGGCCGAACGCGCTTCTCGGGCCATCTATGAAAGCGTGTTTGAAACGCTACAGTTCGGGAAAGCCACCCCGGATTTGGGTGGCCAGATGATGATGAGCGAATTTACGGACGAAGTGATTCGCCGAGTCCAAGCTAAACTAGAGGTTTGGTCAGCTTTGAATCGTTAAAACTTGCTTTTTTTATCCCCAACGCATCGGTTTAGTTTCTGTGGATTGTTGTTCGAGTTTAGAGTTAGAAATTTGTTTCAAAATTTCCAGTTCCCGATTGCATTCTTCTTGTAAGATTTTTAAATAACGTTTTTGTTTTTCCCGAAGTTTGGCCGGATCAACTTGGGAGGATGGAGCCATTTTTAACAGTTCAACGGCCATTTGAATTGTGGAAAGCGGAGCGCGTAAATCTTCAGAGAGTTGGGTCAGCAATGCTGCTTGTGAATGCCTGATTTCCTCTAAAGCTTGCACCTGTTCGTTTAGTTTCTCTACATGAGCCTGTTCTTGCTGGTAGGGAGATAAATACTGTTGCTGCTTTTTTAGTCGGGTTTTAATGGCGGCAAGCAGTTCGGTCGTGGTAAAGGGTTTGGTAATATAATCATCGGCGCCTAATTCCATTCCCATCCGTTGATCCTGACGTTCGGTTTTAGCCGTGAGAAAAATGAAGGGAATGTTCGCCGTAGCACTCTCTTGTTGTAACTCATTGAGAACAGCGTAGCCATCGAAATCCGGCATCATAATATCACAGATAATTAAATCCGGCAGCACCTCTTTTGCCAGTTGTAAGCCTTGATGTCCGTCTTCAGCCCCTATCCCTTGAAATTTCTCAATGGTGAGCAGTTCCAGAATACTGATTCTAATCGGTTCATCATCTTCAATCACCAGTATTGTCTTCATGTCATAACCCCTATAATATCTTTATGTTGTGTCGCTCAGGCTTTGCTGAACTGGGAAACACATCCGTAAATTCTCGCAAAGTTAATGAGTGGAATCCTGTTAACGATTCCGAAATATCACTTAAATTTTAACTCCTGTTTGCAAACCTGTCCCCTAGATTTACAATCTGTATCCGAGAAAATACAGAGGAATAGGAAATACTGACATCAATATCACAAGTGTTTAACGGCAAAATGTTATTTTTTCTATATCCGGAGTCAACAGAGTTAATATTGAAGCTTCTGTGAGGCGATCGCTATGCTGAAACCAACCATGAATCACCATTACCGCAGAATACGTTTTCTTTGGGCGTTTTTGTCAATTCTCGCTGTTTCCAGTTGCGCCACTGTTCCCCAAAATTTTTCGGATGAAGTCGCGAGTTCCCCTCAGTTAGAAGTCGCTCCCCAAATGGCAAGCCCTGCGGCTCCACCTCCCCCGACTCCTGACTCTGTTCCCCAAAAACAACCCCAACTGATCAAACGCGCTCAACTCACCCTGGTTGTCAAATCCTTAGATGACACGTTAGAATCGGTCACGGCTCTAGTTCAACGACAACAGGGCGATATCTTACGATTTGAAGATCATCAGGCCCAAAGCGGTTCGAGCCGTTATACTGCTAATCTAGAGTTGCGGGTTCCTCAAGACAAACTCGAATCAACCCTTGATACTTTATCTGAATTGGGAACGGTTGAAAATCGCTTAATTACTGCTGAGGATGTTTCCGATCAATTGGTTGATATTCAAGCGCGACTCCGAAATTTGCGAAAATCAGAAGAAATGGTCTTAAAAATTATGGAACGTTCCGGTTCCGTCGGAGAAGTGTTAGAAGTTGCCAACCAACTCAGTAACATTCGAGACTCCATTGAACGACTCGACGCCCAATTCCGAAATCTTCAAAATCAAGTTGCTTATTCGACAATTACTTTAAGTATAGAAGCTGCTGTTTCTGCTGAAACTCAACCTCAATTTAATGTCGGCTTAAAAGTCGGAGAAGCTTGGGGAGAAGCCACTCACGCCGTTACTTCGTTCTCCTTTGCTTTGTTTAGTTTAACTCTTTGGTTGCTGGCGTTTAGTCCCTATTTTCTCTTAGTTGTGGGGGCCGTTTATGGTTATCAACGTTGGCGAAAAAAACAGTCCTAAACCCTTTCACCCAGGCTATAGTAATTTCAGTAGGGTGGGTGACAGTAAAAACTTCCTGATCTCAGCAGTTGAGTCATTAGTTGTCACCCACCCTACAACTCTCTTGGCGAACATAGCAGTTAAGTCATTAGTTGTCACCCACCCAACCCATGATTTAAAATAAAAATATTCGTCATTCTGAGTCAAGTAAAGAATCTCTAAATCACCTTCTTTTCACTCAGGATGACGACTTAAAATTGATCACCTTGACAACAGTTCTAAGGTCTTTCTTCCCTTAAAAAACCGGCTTTAGTCAAGATATCCCATTAACGCATAGGGATCATCAACTTGGTTGGAAGCGATGGGACGGTTGGCCATCATTGATGTGATTTGTAGATGAGTCGTTGCAACAGGACGGTTGGCCATTGCCCCGACTGCATCTTCAGACTGTACAAAGGAAATCCCTGAAACACTCTCGGTTTTGAAAATCGGACGGTTTCCCATAATCGTGCCGACGACTTCGAGATGACTTTCCTCAATGGGACGGTTCGGCATAATCATCGCCGACTGCGCCACCTGAATTTGAGTCGGAGCAGAATTATCTGATGAATCCGCTTTTGTCGCTTTGGTTTCCATTTCTAAATCCTTACTCATATCCTGTTGCTGCTTATTTTCTGGGTTTTCTGATTTTTTTTCTGAGTTTTCTGATTTTACAGTGTCTTCAGTAGTCTTACTCATACGCTTTCCTGTAGTTCGACGGGTTAGCGCAGTCCTCCTTTTTGTTGTAGAAGAGCTAACAGCCATGTTTGAATACCTTTTTTTCTTAAACGGGTTAGCTGGAAACCATCAAATCCTTGATTGCTACGGACTAACCCCGAGATTTCACCTCATTTGTCAAACCTGACCCCTGCCATTCCGGTAGAGGTTGAGATTCTTTTTTTGATGAATACTAAAAAATTATAAAATATTTTCGGATCTAAGTAAATACTAAATTAAGAAAAATAACCGATTGCAACGATAAGTTAAGAAAATGAGACCAACGGGGGACGACCAATTTTCAGCAGAAGTGCTACCATCAATTCTGGAACTTCATCCCCCGGAAAAATGGCGCAATTCCATCTACAGTCCCCCTTTCAGCCGATGGGCGATCAACCGCAAGCGATCGCCAAACTGGTCAAAAGCGTTCAAGCCAACCATCAATTTACCACATTGTTAGGTGCGACGGGAACCGGAAAAACCTTTACCATCGCCGCACTCATCGAAAAAATTGGTAGACCCACCCTGGTGCTAGCCCATAATAAAACCCTCGCGGCTCAACTGTGCAATGAGTTACGAGAATTTTTTCCAAACAACGCTGTCGAGTATTTTATCAGCTATTACGACTATTATCAACCCGAAGCCTACATTCCCGTTACCGATACCTACATCGAAAAAACCGCTTCGATCAACGACGAAATCGATATGCTGCGCCACTCGGCGACCCGATCCTTGTTTGAACGCCGGGATGTGATTGTTGTCGCTTCTATTAGCTGCATTTACGGGTTAGGAATTCCCGCAGAATACCTCAAAGCCGCCATTCCTTTAAAAGTAGGCGAAGAACTCGATCAGCGTCAACTTTTACGGGATTTAGCATCGGTTCAATATACTCGCAATGATACAGAATTAACTCGCGGGCGCTTCCGTCTAAAGGGAGATGTTTTAGAAATTGGGCCAGCTTACGAAGATCGGATTATTCGAGTCGAATTTTTTGGGGATGAAGTCGATGCTATTCGTTATATTGATCCGGTAACAGGAGAAGTTTTACAAAGTGTAGAAGCCTTAAACGTTTATCCCGCCCGTCACTTTGTTACCCCAGAAGACCGTTTAGAAATTGCCTGTGAAGACATCGAAAAAGAGTTAGAACAGCAAGTAAAAGCCCTAGAAGATGCCGGAAAACTATTAGAAGCCCAACGCTTAAATCAACGCACCCGTTACGATTTAGAAATGCTGCGAGAAGTCGGATATTGTAACGGCGTAGAAAACTATTCTCGTCATTTAGCCGGACGCCTAGCCGGAGAACCCCCAGAATGTTTAATCGATTATTTTCCCAATGATTGGTTACTCGTCGTTGATGAATCTCACGTTACCATTCCTCAAATTCGGGGAATGTACAACGGCGATCAATCCCGAAAAAGAGTATTAATAGAACATGGCTTTCGGCTTCCCAGCGCCGCCGATAACCGACCGTTAAAAGCCGATGAATTTTGGGAGAAAGTCAATCAATGTATTTTTGTTTCCGCCACCCCCGGAGACTGGGAAATTGAACTCTCTCAAGGCGAAGTCATTGAACAAATTATCCGACCGACCGGTGTAGTAGACCCGGAAATTTTTGTGCGTCCAACCGAAGGGCAAATTGATGATTTATTCGGAGAAATTCAAGAGCGAATTCAACGGGACGAACGGGTATTAGTCACCACGTTAACCAAACGGATGGCGGAAGATTTAACCGAATATTTGCAGGATCGGGGAATTAGAGTGAGATATTTGCACTCAGAAATTAAGTCAATCGAACGGATTGAAATTATCCGCGACTTGCAACAAGGCGTGTTTGACGTGTTAATTGGGGTGAACCTATTAAGAGAAGGTTTGGACTTACCGCAAGTCTCGTTAGTCGTGATTTTAGATGCGGATAAAGAAGGGTTTTTACGGGCGACCCGTTCGTTAATTCAAACCATTGGACGGGCGGCGCGAAATATCCGGGGTCAGGCGATTTTATACGCGGATAATCTCACCGATAGCATGATAAAAGCTATAGATGAAACCGAACGACGCCGAAGCATTCAGTTAGAATATAACGAAAAACATGGGATTACACCCAAACCCATTGTTAAAAAGTTCAGCAATGCGATTTTAGACTTTTTGGATGTTTCTCGACGGTTAAACGCCCAACAAATAGAAGAAGCTTACGAACAAGTTGATGAGTTACCCCTAGAAGATATTCCCGATTTAATTGGTCAGCTTGAAAAACAAATGAAAGAAGCCGCAAAACAATTAGAATTTGAAGAAGCGGCGAAATTACGCGATCGCATTAAAGTATTGCGAGATAAGTTAGTCGGACATTAATTCACCTCTCCCTAACCCTCTCCTAGAAGGCGAGGAGGAACTTGTACACTCCAAAAACCCGGTAACTTTATCGCGCACCGGGTTTTTACTTGTTCTCTCTCCTTTCAGGAGGGGGTTAGGGCGAGAGGTCAAACTTTTATTATGAGATTCTGTCACTCAAAAAAGGGACTGTCGTTGACGACAATAAAATTGCTAAATTGAAACTACAGTCAAATGATTTTGTACAAATTCTAGTTATAAATTCTAGCTTAGTTTTACCCATCTATTGAATATTAGCAATAGGAAATCAATCATGGTGACAGAACTCCAAAAACTTGAATCCGTAAACACCCCACAAGTCGAGAATTCTCCCTCTACAGAACCCTCAAAAGCGACTCAAACCATTATTAATCCAGAACTTCATCAAGACTTACAACAGTTATACGAAGTTAAAATTTGTTCGGATTTATTTCAATATGATGTTTTATTGCGTCAACTCGCTCAAAAATATAACTTTGAACTCGAAGAATTTCGTCAAATCTTTGAAAACTACGCCCAGAAAACATCCCTAGAAACGTCCCAAGGATTTCAAAAACAATCCCTACAAGTTGGATACTTTATCAATCGTTTTTCTTATCATGCGGCGAATTCAAAACTGTTGAGTATTCTCGCGGCTTTATCGGGTGTGGGATTTACTTTGTTTCAGTTTGGAACTCAAATTCACAGTTTTGTCAGTGAACTTCAAGAACAAAATACCATCGCTCGTCGTCAAGTCATTTATCAAGCATGGGATATTATTCGTAAAAATCAAGATAGAAATATTAGCGATAATGAAAGCTATCGTTCCAATGGCGGTGTTACCCAAGCGTTGCAAGATTTACACAGCTATGAGGTGAATTTATCCGGTTTAGAAATTCAACGCACTCAGTTAGTTTATCTGAACTTAGAAGAAGCGGATTTGTCTTACAGTAATTTACAAGGTTCTAATCTCAATTACTCCCAATTTAACGGGACGAACTTCAACGAATCTAACCTAGAAAACACAAAGTTTTTTAGAGCCAAATTAAATAATGTTTTCTTGATAAATTCTCAACTCAATAACGCCGAATTAACCAGCGCACAACTGAATAATTCTAAGTTAGTTAACGCCGAACTCATCGGCGCAGATTTAACCAATGCTCAACTCAAAAATGCTGATTTAACCGGGGCTAATTTAACTAATACTCAACTCAATCGGGTTGACTTTGAGGGTGGAGATTTTAAAGATGTAATCTGGACTAACGCGGAACTTCAAAAAGCAAATTTCACCAACGCTGAAAATCTCGATCCGCTAAAAATTAGAGAGGCGAAAAACTGGATAACAGCAACTTATAATCCCGAATTTATACCCGAACTATGTTGGGTTCATGGCGGAGATTTAACTTCTGTTGATTTCAGCCAATTTAACTGCAAGCAACTCTATTTTAAACAATTAGATTCGGTCAACTTTAGCGGTGCAAATTTGCCAAAGGTTAATCTGATTGAAGCCAGTTTAAAACAATCCAATCTCAGCCAAGCTAACCTACAAAATGCTTTGCTTCATCGGGTTAAATTTCAGGGTGCAAACTTCCAAAATACCAACCTGGAAAACGCCAATTTATTGTGTGCAAACTTTACCGATGCAACGAATTTAGAACCGCAACAAATTAAAAAAGCCACAAATTGGCGCTCTGCAATATACAGCAAAGAATTCAATCAAAAACTCGGATTAAACACCAAACCCAGTTTTAGACTTTGTGAGAAATAATTAATTTTAACTGACTCCTATATAGCCTTTCTCATGCAACCTCGGGGCGCCAACTTGCGCCCTTCTTCTGGTTTTATTGAATTTAAACCGTAGGGGCGCATGGCAATGCGCCCTCATTCTTGCGCCCTCATTCTTGCGCCCTAAGCGGAGATTCCTCATAACGATCAAGTAAATCAGCCGGATCTTTATAAATAGCAATACAACCCGCTTCTTTTAAAACATCTTCAGAAAATCCCCCAGATAAAACCCCAACAGTTGACAAGGAAATTTTCTCAGCAGCTTGCGCGTCGTAAGGACTATCACCCACAACAATAACTGATTCTTTACTAACGTTTTCAAGATGGTTAAGTGCGGCGATAAAAATATCAGGATTGGGTTTAGCCTGTTCAACGTCTCCTCTTGATGTTACCCCATTGATTAAATCTTTAATCCCGAGAAGTTCTTGATAATGTTCTACCGTTTTTGGACGGGCTGAGGAAGCTAAAACAATCTGAGTTCCATCCGCTTTTACTCGCTCAAACAGTTCCCGAACTTTGGGAAAGGGCTTGATTTTATCGAGCAAATTTTTCTGATAGTATTCTTTGCGATAATCGCTGATTTTCTCGCCGTCTTTCTCGATTTCCTCTTCAGAGATAAATTCGGGGAGAATATACTCTCCTCCTTTACCAATTTGTTGCCTAACCTTATCAAAATCAGCATCATAACCATATTGTTTAAATGCTTTGACCCACGCTTCAGCATGAAAGTGGACTGAATCTACCAGGGTTCCGTCTATATCAAATATAATAGCTTCAGGCATAAATATTTTTGGCTCTATACTTTTCAGTGCGATCGCTACTCAATCACTTCTTTAGTAAACCCCATCGGGTAAGCTGTTGTCCTGTATCTAGAGGTATAAATTTTTTCGGGTGCATCAGATAGACAAGTTCATTCTATGATTTCTCTGATTGTTAGTCGGGTGCATCAGATAGACAAGTTCATTCTATGATTTTTTCTCCTTTTGTCTGATGCACCCTACATCATTTCCTGATACATCAGATAGACAAGTTCATTCTATGATTACTTATCTTTTTGTCTGATGCACCCTACATCATTTCCTGGTGCATCAGATAGACAAGTTAATGCGATGATTTTTTCTCCTCTTGTCTGATGCACCCTACACCTCGTTATTGTTAGTAAGGTGCATCAGATAGAAAACTTAATCCTGTGATTTTTGATTTTCTTGTCTGATGCACCCTACACCATTTCCCGATACATCAGATAGAAAACTTAATCCTGTGATTTTTGATTTTCTTGTCTGATATACCCGAAAAAATTTCCTGAAAGTTAATGCGATGATTTCTTATCTTTTGGTCTGATGTACCCGAAAGAATTTTGATTGGTATTTGGTTACATTAGATACAAGAGTTAATCTGATGCACCCGAAAGCCCATCAAGTGCTTGAGTATAAACCCCTATGATTGCTACAATTTGCCAGGAGTTGACAAAGAACTTTGAAAAGATCTAAAAAAATGTATCAATTTATGTAGACTAACCAGCCCCGGAGAGGTTAAACAATAGTTATGAGTTGTTCAGAGTTAGGATGAAGTAGAAAGGGATAGGTTTGCAAGCCGACCCGAAGTTTAATCTTAAAAAAAACAAAAAGTTACTATGGGGATTGCTACAATAAATCCGGCGACTGGGGAGTTGGTCAAAGCATTTGAACCGTTAACGGATGCTCAAATAGAAGACTGTCTCAGCCGCGCTCAACAAGCCTTTGAGCAATATCGCCGGCTACCAATGGAACAACTTGCCGAGTGGATGCAGAATGCGGCCAACATTCTCGAAACCGATGCGGAAAAATTCGCTCAACTGATGACCCTGGAAATGGGGAAACCCATCAAATCGGCGATCGCCGAAGCGAAAAAATGTGCTGTGGTTTGTCGCTATTACGCGGAAAATGCCGCTCAATTTTTGGCCAATGTTTCCGCCGAAAGCGATGCCAGTCACAGCTACGTCCGTTATGAACCGTTGGGGGTAATTTTAGCCGTCATGCCCTGGAATTTCCCCTTTTGGCAAGTTTTTCGGTTTGCGGCGCCGGCACTGATGGCGGGTAACGTCGGCTTGCTGAAACACGCTTCCAATGTCCCCCAATGTGCGCTGGCGATCGCAGAAATTTTCACCCAAGCGGGTTTTCCCGAAGACGTCTTTCAAACTTTGCTGATCGGATCGGATAAAGTTGCTCAAGTGATCAGTGATGATCGCGTGAAAGCGGGAACTCTCACCGGAAGCGAACCGGCGGGAATGAGTTTCGCCTCTCTTGCCGGGAAACATATCAAAAAAACGGTATTAGAATTAGGAGGAAGCGATCCGTTTATCGTCCTCGAAAGTGCAGACTTAGAAGCGGCAGTGCAAACGGCCGTCACCGCTCGGATGTTAAACAACGGTCAGTCTTGCATTGCGGCGAAACGGTTTATCCTCGCGAACGCGATCGCCGATGAATTTGAACGGCGTTTGGTGGAAAAATTCCAAGCCCTAAAAATTGGCGATCCGATGGCAGAGGATACGGATGTCGGGCCGTTAGCAACCCCTGACATTTTACAAGACATCGACAAACAAGTGAAGACTTCTGTCGAAAAAGGTGCTAAAGTGCTGATAGGCGGTCAACCCCTGGACCAACCGGGAAACTTTTATCCGCCCACGATCTTGAGCGATATCCCGCCCGGAACCCCCCCCTACGAGGAAGAATTTTTCGGCCCTGTAGCGTTAATGTTCCGTGTCTCCAACCTTGATGATGCGATCAAATTAGCAAATAGCACAGTCTTTGGCTTGGGTGCAAGTGCATGGACGACAGATGAAGCGGAGCGCGATCGCTTGATCTCAGAGCTAGATGCGGGTGCTGTCTTTATCAACGGTTTAGTCAAGTCCGACCCGCGTTTACCCTTTGGTGGAATTAAACGCTCAGGCTATGGACGAGAATTAAGTATTCAGGGCATTCACGAATTTGTCAACATTAAAACCGTTTGGATTAAGTAACCGAAATTCAGAATTGGGAATTCAAAGTTAAAATAATTCAGACAAAACTGAGCAATTCACTCAAGGTTGACCCTCATTTCAGCAATGAAGTCAACCTCTAGATTCTCAGCTTTGAATCCCTCTGAAATTCGGCTCGGCAATGAATTTCATTTAATCTCAAAATATCCAAAATCGACCTGACATGAACACAGCAGAACTTCTGGTCAAATGCCTAGAAAATGAAGGAGTACAGTACGTCTTCGGACTACCCGGAGAAGAGAACATGGAAGTTCTCGAATCCCTGAAAACCTCCTCCATTCAGTTTATTACCACCCGTCACGAACAAGGCGCCGCTTTTATGGCCGATGTCTACGGACGCCTGACGGGAAAAGCTGGAGTTTGTTTATCCACCTTGGGGCCTGGAGCAACCAACCTGATGACCGGTGTGGCCGATGCCAACCTCGATGGGGCGCCTTTAGTCGCCATTACCGGACAAGTGGGAACTGATCGAATGCACATTGAATCCCATCAATATTTAGATTTGGTGGCAATGTTTGCTCCGGTTACGAAGTGGAATTCCCAAATTGTTCGACCCAGTAACACCCCCGAAATTGTTCGCAAAGCCTTTAAACTCGCCCAAGCGGAAAAACCCGGTGCCGTTCATATCGATCTGCCCGAAAATATTGCGGCAATGGCAGCGGTCGGACAACCTCTCGAACGAGATAAGCGGGAAAAAGTCTATTCGGCTTATCACAGTATGAATGAAGCGGCCGTTGCCATTTCTAAAGCAAAAAATCCGATTATTTTAGTCGGAAATGGGGCATTGCGAGCCAATGCCAGCGATGCTGTTACCGAGTTTGCGACCCAACTCAATATTCCGGTTGTGAATACTTTTATGGGGAAAGGTGCGATTCCCTACACTCATCCTCTATCGCTGTGGACAACGGGATTACAAAAGCGGGATTATATTAGCTGTGCTTTTGAGAAGTCTGATTTGGTGATTGCGATCGGTTACGATTTGATTGAATATTCTCCCAAAAAGTGGAACCCCGAAAGCACAATTCCGATTATTCACATCAGTGCCACTCCCTCTGAAGTCGATAGTAGTTATATCCCCATTGCCGAAATTGTTGGGGATATTTCCGACTCGCTCAATGAGATTCTTCGTCGTTCAGATCGCACCGGAAAACCCGAACCTTACGCGCTCAAATTGCGCTCATATATTCGTCACGACTACGAACAATATGCTGATGATGATGGCTACCCCATTAAACCCCAAAAACTGATTTATGATTTGCGTCAAGTGATGGGGCCTGAAGATATTGTTATCTCCGATGTTGGCGCCCATAAAATGTGGATCGCCCGTCATTTTCATTGCGATCGCCCCAATACTTGTATTATTTCTAATGGGTTTGCGGCGATGGGAATTGCTATTCCCGGCGCCATTGCCGCTAAATTAGTGAATCCTCATTTAAAGGTTGTTGCGGCGACCGGCGACGGTGGGTTTATGATGAACTGCCAAGAGTTAGAAACGGCTTTGCGGGTCGGTACGGCTTTTGTCACGCTGATTTTTAATGATGGCGGTTATGGGTTAATTGAGTGGAAGCAAGAAGACCATTACGGCGATTCTTCTTTTATTAAATTTGGCAACCCCGATTTTGTCAAATTTGCCGAAAGTATGGGGTTAAAAGGCTATCGGGTTGAGTCAGCAACGGATTTAGTTCCGATCTTAAAAGAAGCGCTCGCTCAAGATGTTCCGGCTGTAATTGATTGTCCGGTTGACTATCGAGAAAATGCTCGCTTTAGCCAACGTTCAGAAGGGTTATCCTGTCCCATTTAAGTTAAAAAACCCGCTTGATTGTAGGGTGGGTGACAACCCATTATTCAACTGCTGAGATCACCAGCTTTTTGCTGTCACCCACCCTACTGGTCTGACTCTGTGACAACCCATTATTCAACTGCTGAGATCACCAGCTTTTTGCTGTCACCCACCCTACTGATATTACTTTTTACTCTCACCCACCCGACTGAGTTGTAGCTTTGAAAAATAATATAGATTGTCAAAATGAACCCTTTTCTGTAACAATAATCAAAGGGAGCAATTTAGGATTTACTCATTCTATTAATCGATAATGAAAATAGCGACTTGGAACGTCAACTCAATACGGACCCGCCAAGAACAGGTTTTAGCCTGGTTACAAACTAACCCGGTTGATGTTTTGTGTCTGCAAGAAACCAAAGTAAACGATCCCCAATTTCCCCGAGTTCCTTTTGAAAATTTAGGCTATCATCTTTATATTTCCGGACAAAAAGCCTATAACGGAGTCGCCATTTTTAGCCGTCAACCCTTAGAAGACGTTAGCATCGGTTTGGCGGCTATTTTAGATGAAAATACCGTTCAAACCTTCGATGAACAAAAACGAGTCATCGCCGGAACAATAGACGGAATTAGAATTATAAATTTATACGTTCCCAACGGTGCCAGCGTCGGAAGTGAGAAATACCTCTACAAACTCGGTTGGTTAAAACTCTTAAAAGAATATCTACAAAAAACCCTAGAAAAAACCCCAAATCTCTGCGTTTGTGGAGATTTTAACATCGCCTTAGAAGATCGAGATATTCACGATCCCAAAGGTCGAGAAAATCATATCATGGCATCCGACGCCGAACGTCAAGCGTTAAAAGAAATTCTAGAATTGGGGTTCGCCGACGCCTTCCGCAAATTTAACACCGAAAGCGGACAATTTAGTTGGTGGGACTATCGCGCCGCCTCTTTTCCCCGCAACAAAGGATGGCGCATCGATCATCATTATTTGAGTTCATCTCTGTACGATAAAGCCAAAAGTTGTATCATTGATAAAACCCCCAGAAAATTAGAAAAACCTAGCGATCATACTCCGGTTATTGTTGAGTTGTGAAATTTATTATTTTCTCTAAGATTGATCAAGGTCGAAATCTATCTTATTAGAAATTCATACAAAAATTTGTCTCTGAAGGATAATCTTTTAATTGCAGAAACAAAAAGTGACTCGCATTAAACCTATACATAAAATTTTCATTGAGAGACTTTTACAGTTATCCCCAAGGAGAAATGATATCAATTTTTATTTCAGAATATTGTATAATTTTCTGAAATTTTTGTTCATCCACATCCGGGTTTTCAGAAATATAATTATCAATATAACTCTTCAAAAGACTTTCGCCATGTTGTCTGGCTTCTATTTCTGAGCATCCAAATGTTACAATTGTATAGTTAGGAGTTGCTCTTCGATATTTTTCTTCTAAGATTAGATTATCGGAGAAGATTTGACTTAAAAGAATATCATTAAATAATATTTGAATGATATAAATAGGTTCTTCATTAATTGGGTTTGTGATATGAGCATCTCGACTAATTTTTTTATACTTTTCTCTAACATATTTGAGATCTTGAACTAAAGCACTAGGAACTATTGGGTTAATTTTATAGATGCGCGTAAATTGAAAGTCTTCTATTAAAGGTTGAAGATATTTTGTAAATTCATCTAAAAATCTTTTGTTGACTTGGTTTATATCTTCATTTTTATAATTTTTATCCAAAAAATAAATACACAAAGCAGCAAAAATTAAAGTGATAGTTATTGATATTTTTGGATAAATGAAAGTTAGCCTATATTGAGGGATATATTTATTTTTGTCTTCCTCTTCTAAAGATTTTTCCTTCAGATCGAAATTAAGCTCTATGAATAGTCTTTCAATATAGGTTAAAGTCTCTTCAAACTTAACGAAGTATCTAGATATTAAATCTATTGCGAACTCATCATAGATACCAATTTTATTGAAAGCCGTAATAAAGTATTCATGTTTTTTTAACCTTTCTAGATGAATATCTATATATTTTTTAGTTTCTTTTATATACTCCAACAAAAAATAGTTTTGAATAAAATTCAAGGAATCTACCTGATAATTAATAGCGTTGACAAAAAGAATTGATGTTTCTCTTCTTTCTTTTTTATTAGCACGATCTGTTGAAGCTTTATTTACTAGATAAAGAGCTACAACTGTGGATACAATTGGAAAATTTAAAATGTCTTTATTTTCAATGATAAAGTTTTTAAATTTTTCATAATTCTCACAGAATATCTGAGTAATAAAACCTGATAATATAAAGCCTAAACTTGCATACAATATTCCTCTAGAATTGCTCTCGTAAATAAAAAAATACCGTAGTATACATCCAGCTATAATAAAACCTATAAGTGCTGGAAGAACATCAATAAGACTTTGAAAAGGATTATTCATAGGTTTTGTCGTCTAACTGAGATCTATCTTTATTACTCTTACAAATTAACTGATCGCTTCCCACTTCGACTCAAGCGCGACTCAAAGTTAAGTTTTTCTAATCAATAGCTGTAAATAGTTTTAAAAAATAAAAGGTTAGGGGTAAAATCGGATTTTTAATTGAGAAAATTTCTTAAATAGTTGACGAATTTATAGGGGTTCTGGTAGACTATAAAAAACACCGCCCAAGGGTTTACCCTGTCTATACGTCAAAATAGAACCTACAACCCTGATTCTTTCGTTAAATATCAGCATATCCTGACTGAATTTTTCTACAGCGACGCACCAATTTTCAGCGACTCAGCAAAACCCCAAAATCGACATCTTGACAAAATCGAGTGTTTGTGTATCGAGAAGTCAACAGGTTGGACAAAAAGAAGAAAATTTGAGGAGTCAGAAATTAATCTTGAAGTCTTCCTCACGACTAACCTCTAACTCCTCAGCATCAAGATTCAATTGAACAAGAGCCAATTCTAGAAGTTCATTTCAGCAGCTTGAACCTTTTCAACCTGTTTCTTCTTAAGAACCAGCATCACTTGAGTCAACATCACCAAAGCAAAGAAAGCCAACAGCCATTGAATTCGGCCTGCACTTTGCAAGACAATTTCAGTATCGACTTGACCAAAACCACCCACGTTCGGATCGGTGTTGAGAGCCTGACCTGCGGTGACATCTTGACCTTCGGAAACAATCAGTTCCGGACCGGGAGGAACAGTATCCACAACCGTTTTACCGTCAGCCGTTTCAATACTGATTTGATAGCCAACGTATTCTTCAGAGGTAATTTGAGTAATGGTACCCGAGGCAGAGGCTTTGTAAACGGCGTTATTGCTGGCGTTTCCAGCCGGATAAACCTGACCGCGACCCCGGTTTCCACCGACATGAACGGCATATTTACCAAAAGTCACAGAAGAATCTGTTCTCGGATCGGGAGACAGAACCGGGAAGACAATTTCTTGGTATTGTTCACCCGGTAACGGCCCAACCAAGACAACATTTTCTTGATCTTCCCGATAAGGTTGGAAGTAGAGATCCCCGACTTCTTCCTTTAATTCTTCAGGAATGCGATCGGGCGGAGCAATTTTAAAGCCTTCGGGAAGCATTAAAACAGCCCCAACGTTCAAGCCGCCTTTGCTACCATCGCCTAAAACTTGCTGTACGCTGGTGTCATAGGGAATTTTAACCACCGCTTTAAACACGGTATCTGGCAAAACAGACTGAGGAACTTCTACTTCAGTCGGTTTGGCGCCGAGGTGACAGTTGGCACAAACAATTCGTCCAGTTGCTTCTCTCGGAGTTGCCGGAGCAGTTTCCTGCGCCCAGAAGGGATAGGCAGCAGCCGCTTGAGGAAGGGCAATATCGCTCGTGAGGAAAAACGTCACGGTTGCGATCGCCACCAGCATCATTTTCCAAGTTGCCCGAATGCTACGATGCAGCATTGCAGTAGGGTCAGATTTTGACATTAGTAATGTTCTTACTCGCTCAAAGTCAAAGGATTTTGCTTGAGAGGGGGAATTTTACGGTTGAATTTCCCCAATCTCAAATTTTATGCAAATTTATTAAGCCCACCAAGGGTTTTCGCCCGTGCGGAAGTCAGTTTCAGTCCAGGGGGTAAAGCTCACTTTGTCATTTTCCACATTGGCATGAGCCAACGCGAGAGACAGAGGGGCAGGCCCACGAACGACTTTACCTTGGGCATTATACTGTGAACCGTGACAAGGGCAGATGAATTTTTCTTCGCTACCGTTCCAAGGGACCACACAGCCCAAGTGGGTACAAACGGCGTTAATGCCATAGTCGGCTAATGTGCCGTCGTTTTCCACCACCAAGTAGGTCGGATCGCCTTTTAAGCCTTGGGCTAACGTGCGATCGCCAGGATTATGCTTGGCTAAAAATTCACTGGCGAGAATATCATTCCCCAGAGCATCTTTGGCTGTGACACCCGCAGCACCACCACCGCTTGATGCGGGGATAAAATATTTAACGAAGGGGTAAAGCGCACCCAGAGCTACGCCTGTGGCCGACCCAAACGTTAACAGGTTCATAAATTGACGACGCCCCATACTGGGGGCTTCCGGTGTTTCAGAAATTTGAGTCATAATTGACGCAGTTGATTCTGTCTTCTGTTAGTTATTCGATAGCTTTGGAGCCAAGAAACCAAAAATGTATTGCAGATTAGCTTGAATTATTGCACCAAGTCTGCTATGGGTTAAAACCAAACAGAGTGATTCTGTATACGGCTTTTCCCATCATTAGAGTATTATTACATTTTTTTAACTTCGTCTTTTATTATTACAAAATGTAAACATGAGGGGTTCATTCAGGAGCGTGCCATGACCGGGAAAGAACTACATCAGCTACTGTTGGACAAGTGGGGTGTGTCCTATGATGTCCAGTTGCGACGAACCCGAGGCAAGGTTTTCTTGCAGATCATGTGGAAGTATCTCGAACAGGTGTCTTTTCCGTTGAGCGAGGCGGACTACATCGCCCATTTGAATGGGATCGCCCAATATCTCAACGGATGGGGGAGTGTGGAGTTGGTGAAAAATTACATTCAAAATACCCGAGAAAAACCTCGCCTGGGTAAAGCAGTTAGTATTCCTTTGGACTTGGGAGAACGGGCTTCCGAGTGGATCTTGTAACATTGACCTGGCAGGGGACAGACAACAGGGATAATTCATAATTAAGAATTCTAAGTCCAAAATTCATCGAGGTTGATCTGTGCAATTTCTTGCTGTACTTCTTGAAAGTAGCTACTCTCAGTGAGGGTTGCCACTTCTTCTTCTCGTTGTTTGTGATCAATTTCAATTTTCAATTCTTCCAATTGCCGTCTGAGTTCATCTTCTTGGCGTTTGCGTTCAGTAATATCTTTGACAATGCCTTCATAATAGAGAACTTTACCACTACTGTCTTTGACGGCACGAGCATTAATTTCTGTCCAAATAATGCTACCATTTTTACCCGTACCGCCTCGATAGGAGTGGATTGAAACAACTTTTGGCAGATCTGAGCAGATAAAGGTTGACTGAAATCATGCCTACGGTTTAACGGGAATTTTACCAGAGATCAAATCTCGGCTTGAGGAAAGTTCCAAATTCCTTTAGACTTTAGAATTTTTACTCCAGATTATCACAGTATCTCTATTTGTCTAGACTGAAATTTTTTGTGGGTTAGCTGCCGATCCGGTCTTTGGGGATTACGCTTCATTTAGGGACTTTGGGCGATCATCTCCGAAGCGGCACTTCTGCGATCGCCAACGGCTTTGAAAAGCGACTTGGATCAGCGCAGAACCCGCCCCAATTTTAGGAAAATGCCCTCATTTCTAAAGATGAATTTAGAAAATCCTCAGTCCCGGAGGAACCTCTTGATCGGGTTGAACTAAAGCTACTTTTCCTTCATCCATAACCACTCCCAAAACCAAGACTTCGGAGATAAAATTAGCCACTTGTTTGGGGGAAAAATTGGTAACGGCGAGAATTTGTTGACCGATTAAATCTTGAGGTTGATAAAGCTTTGTTAGTCCGGCACTCGACTTTTTAACGCCCAATTCTCCAAAATCAATCCAGAGTTTATAAGCGGGTTTACGGGCTTCGGGAAAAACTTCGGCTTTGAGAATTTTTCCGACCCGAATTTCTAACTTCAGAAAGTCTTCGTATGCGGCTTGATTCATAGATTTTTGAACACACCAAAATCGAAAAATACACCCCTCACATTCCACACAATTGGATGAGTAGCCAATTGTTATTCTACAGCTAAAAACGGTACGGGCAGGTTTAAAAAGATTTGGAATTGCCGATCAATAAGTTTGCTAAACCCGCCGTTACTGTTGAATCAACCGTTTCAAAACCTTGGGGCCATTGACTGTAAACCTTTGCCAACAAATATTCTGCTAGCTTAGAATTCCCCTGTTGATTCCAGATGCGTGCTAAACTCACAGTTGCTCTGAGTTCTAACAATTTTCCCCCCTGAGCGTGAGCAATTTCACAAGCTTTATTGAGATAATATTCCACAGACTGGGAATGAGGAGCAGACGCTTGACTTTGAGCAACTAACATCGCCACTTGTTCAAGATGCAAATTTTGTCCGCCCCCACCTTTGGCATACATTAACTCACCTCTGAGTCGAAACAGTTCCGCTTCCCAAAACCGTTCTCCGGTTCTTTCAACGGTAGACAACGCCTCATGTAAAACGGCTAACCCCGCTTCTAACTGTCCGGCTTTGGCATGAGCTTGCGCCAACAATCCCAAGAAATAAGTCCAAGAAATTTTAGCACCCGTTGCCGCATGAGCCGCAATTCCTCGGCGAAGTTGATTAATTCCCAAGTCCGCTTGTCCGAGTTCGACCAACGCCCAACCCTGCATAATAATCCCAGTCGCCAACCAAAACTCAAACCGTTGTTCTGTTGCTAAGGCGATCGCCGCTTCGGCTTGGTGTTGAACCGCTTCCGGTTCTTGACGCAGTTGATGGAACATCGCCTTCATTGACAACGCGAACCCGGTACTGTAGGGATGAGACAACTCTAAAGCCAAATGAATCGCCTCTTCACTGTACTCCAGGGAAGCTTCTGGCTGTCCGAGTAACCACGCACTCAGCGACATATAAGACAAACTGGCAACTCCCACATCTTGTCCGGTCAAACAAGTCTGACAAGTGCGATTTGTTTTTTGATACAATTGGTAGCTGGTTTGCCAATGTTCGTGAGCCGCTTGTAACCGCCCCAGATAAAATAAAGCAAATCCGAGAGTAAAACGGGCTTCCATCTCTAAAATCGGGTCGTTGTGACGTCGAGCTAAACCCATTAACCGACTGGCAAAATCAAGGGCAATTTTATGTTCCGATCGCGCCGCATGATAGCCCCAAAGTCCCCACAACACCGAAAACAATTGGGGAGTCGTTCCCAATTGTTGACAAATTTCCCGACTGCGTTTATAATTCTGTTCAACTTCTAGAGAAGCATAACCTTTGGTGGCAATTAAAGCTTTACCCAAGGTCGTTTGCAGTTCAAGTTCTTGCTTTAACAACTCAAGACTCGAAGGCCCTCCCAACAGAGAAATCGTCCGACCTTGTTCGGCTTTGAGATTATCAATCAAGTCTAAACCGGATTTAAGATGGGCGATCGCTTCTTCGTTGGCCGAACCCATAAATGCCTTTTCTCCGGCTTTTTGCCAATAATCAATCGCACAAAAGGGCAATCCGGCTTTGGTATAGTGATAGGCGAGTAATTCCGGTTCGCGGCTGGTTAAAATCGGAAATTCCGCTTCCAAAACCCGAGCAATACGACGGTGATATTGCGCTCGGGTACTTTTGAGCAAAGAATCATAAGCCGCATCTTGAATGAGAACGTTTTTAAAGCTGTAGACGGCTTTGGGAAGTTCACCGTCTACAAATAATAATCGCGTTTCCACTAACTTTTCCAAGCCGCGAATAATGCTACTTTCATTGAGATTGATCGGTACGACTGCCGGACGACCAGGCTCGTGAGGACTGGTGGGTACGGGGTTGAGGGCGATCGCCCGTAACAATTGATAACTGAACTCCCGACCAATGCTAGCGCCGAGTTGAGCCACTTCTTTGGCCCCATCAAGGCGATCGAGCCGTTCCATCAACAAACCTTTGAGGGTGTCGGGAATGCTGAGAGTGGGTAACGGGCCTGTCAGTTCGTAGCTGTCCTCCGTTTCAAGAAACGGCCCGGACTCCACCACCATTTTAGTCATTTCTTCGATAAACAGGGGAATCCCATCCGTTTTTTCGACAATCAGTTTAGACACCGCGTAGGGAAGCCGTTTACCCCCCGTAACCCCCTGAATAATTTGTTCAATCTGATTAGCCGTCAGGTTGTTAAGATTAATCTGACTGACATGAGGGAGTCGCAACCAATGGGATTGAAAACCCGGTCGCATGGTATAAATTCGGAGGATGGGATAATGGGTTTGTTCCCGAATCAGGCGATCGGCAAGTTCGAGGGTCGAGGGATCGATCCAGTGCAAGTCTTCGACAATCACCAGAAGCGGTTGCTGACTCGCGGCCTTGTGGATCATCGCCAGCATCACTTCTAACAGCTTTTGTTTGGTGGCTTGGGGCGACAGGTTCAAAGGCCGATAACGCCGTTGATCAACGGAGATGGAAAGTAACTGAGCAAACAGGGGAACCGCCTCAGCCCGAGGAATTTGATGAGTATCGAGGAATTCTTCGAGTTTAGCCAGTTGTTCTTCACGACTGTCTTCGCGGGTTAGTTTTAAGACTCGTTCGGCGATCAGTTCGATAATCGGATGAAAAGGGGTATTTTGGTAGTAGGGAGAACAGAAAATTTCCCGCAGGGTATAAGCATCGTTGGCAATGCGTTCTCGGAAGGCTTGGACGAGACGGGATTTTCCAAAACCGGCTTCTGCCATTAACAGTACCGCTTCTGACTGTCCCAATTTAACTCGTTCCCAAATGCCTTGCAGTTGTTCGAGTTCCGCTTCTCGGCCCACATAGGGAGTCCAACTGCTTTGAGCGACTTTCTGGCGCTTGCAGGAGTCCGATTCTTGCAACACTCGGTAAATTTCGACCGGAGTAGAGACGCCTTTGAGTGAATGTTGACCTAAGGACTGAAATTCAAAAATGCCTTGCACCAGTCGGTGCGTCGTGGGACTGACAACAGCGGTATTGGGTTGGGCTAACCCTTGCAGTCGAGCGGCAATATTCGGGGTTTGGCCGATGGCTAACTGTTCCCGTTTATTACCCGCGCCGACTTCCCCAACCACAACTAAACCTGTATGAATGCCTAAACGGACAGACAGGTGCAGACAACGGTTGGCAATACAACTCATTTTTAAGGTGGAGATGGCTTTAATAATACCCAAAGCCGCTCGCAAGGCTCGTCCGGCGTCGTCTTCGTGGGCGATGGGATAGCCAAAATAAACCAAAATGCCATCTCCGAGATATTGGGCAATGTAGCCTTCGTACTGAAGAACGACTTCGGCGCAGGTTTCCTGATATTTTTGAACCAGTTCTCGCAGTTCTTCCGGGTCGAGTTCTTCCGATAAGGCGGTCGAACCTACCAAGTCACAAAACATGACGGTGAGTTGGCGCCGTTCAGCGGGTCGGATGGGAGTGGGTTCGGGGGGGGTGATGGGAGTGACCGCAGCAGGGTGATTCTCAGTTTTTAACGATGTACCACATTCTGTACAATATTTGGCTTGGGGTGAATTTTTATGGTGGCAGTGGGAACAAACTTTATACAAAGATGTGCCACATTCCATACAGAAATTTGCACCTTCTGAATTTAAAATGCCACAATTCGGGCAATTCATCATTACCTGAATATTTTGGCTAAGGGAAGAAGTTTTGCTCATCTCAAACCTCACGGCAGGGAGTTGTCTGTCGGCTAGTACACATCTTGCATCGTATAGGAGAGTTAAAGAAAGATCCGTTCATTTCTCTCTCTCTTGGCTTTACCCGTTTGTCTGCTTTGACACAGGAGTTGTTTTTGGGGGGTAATCGGTACGATAGTCACGCACAGAGAGTGCATAATTAAATTAAGATATCAACCATTGTAGGAAAACCCATAGCTTCAGCTACGGGAAACAGTATTTTCGCCGCGTTGGGTGATCGGAACAATGACAAACGTAATGTGCGATCGGCAGATGAGTGTTGAACAGGATTACAACCAACAGTGTCTCCAGAAGTTAGCTTGGGCGATGCAACAGCTTGATCTTGCTGTCGAACGTCAAGAGTTGGCTAAAATTACCGAATTGATTGTTCAGACGATGACCGGGCCTTGGCGCTATTTTCATACCCCAGAACATATTTTTGAGGTTGGGGGGTCGGAAGATGCCATTGAGGTGCTAGCCGCTTTATTTCACGATGTTGTTTATGTACAGGTCGATCAAAGTGTAAACTTTAATTTGACTTATTATATTGTTCCATTTGTTCGACAGGCCGGAGAACATCTGGTGATTCGAGATGCTTCGGAGTTGCCCTCTGATAGCAGCTTTGAGATGGTGATGCGGGTGTTTAATTTCTCCCCCGGTCAGACTCTTTCTCCTCTGGAAGGTCAAAACGAGTTTTTAAGTGCTTTGGTAGCCGCTAAGGTTCTTGAGCCGTTTTTACCGTCGAAATTTATTCTTCAAATTGTCGCTTGTATTGAAGCCACAATTCCGTTTCGGACTCCCAACACAGAAGGTCTGAGCAATAGTGATATTTTATATCGTCGCTTACAAACGATTACTCAACAGTTAGGTCTGAAGTTAACTCAAGAGGATTTGAAAGCCACTATTATTCGTTCTGTGCGTCTTTCTAATCGTGATGTGGGCAGTTTTGCTCATCCGAATCCGGCTCGTTTTTTAGATAATACTTGGAATTTACTCCCGGAAACCAATCATCATCTTAAATATTCTAGTTCTTATACGATTAATCAATATCGTACCGCCTTACAAAAAATGGAAGGCTTTCTGAATTTTATTAAGCCGGAAGTCATCTTTCATCAGTTTCAAGGTTATCCCGAAGATGAAATTTATCACCATTTAGTCGATCGCGCTCGCAAAAATATCGAAGTCGGACGGCTTTATCTCGGCAGTAAATTATTTACAATTGCCTTTTTAGAAGCGCTTTCTCTGCGGTTTGGACGGGTGATTCCGGTTTCGACTTTGATGGGCGAAATGCCAACGGAAAACTTTGTGGCGGCTTCTTTGGTTGATTTTTTACCGGAAATTTCCCATCCCCATCAACCGAAAAATGAGTTAGAACAACAGGTGTTAACGCTGTTAGATAAAGGACGAACTCAAAGCGCTTCCTATGATATTAAAAATTCTCCTTTAGCGACTTATATGGTTAAATCAATGGGGTTTGATGAAATTCGACACCAGCGAAACCGCGCCCAAGAATTCTTTCAAAATGTGATTTCTGCTGAGGAATTTTTAGCAGGTTGTGATGCTTATGTGAAAACGACCGTAACAGATGGAATTGTTAAATTATTTGATAGTCGAAAAACGGCTTTATGTCGGTCTTGAACAGTTAACAGTGACCAGTTTTACAGTCACCAGTGTTAACAGTTTACAGTTACCAGTTACCAGTCACCAGTTAAAAGGCAACAGGCAATAGGCAATAGGCAATTTACAGTCACCAGTCACCAGTTATCAGTTATCAGTACCATGCTAGTGATAACTGATAACTGATAACTTATAACTGCACGGTACTTGTTCACTGGTCACTGTTCACTGACTCGGTGACTTCTTTTTTAACCAACGTTCTGTACCTTTTTTTGTGGGTAAACCTGCGGTGTTAAACGTCCAGATCTCGCCTTTATTTTGGGGTCCGTAACTAATATGAATGGGTCTACTTTTAGCATAAAAATAAAGGGAATCAAACGGTAAATTTTGGGCGATGATCCAATCAATTAATTCATCGCTCTCTAAAGATTTGATTTGACAATCACAAGCGGCTCCCAATCGATTACAATAATATTGACCATTTTTTTTGACTTCATGGGCCATGTGTTGATCGAGGTTTGGGGCGACCCGACCATTTTTAAGTCCGGTAATCGGATCTTTTTTTTCAAGAAATCGTTTTAAATCCTTAGAACAAAATCCATAAGTTAGTTGAAAACGTTCAAAACCAAAATAATCAATAATCGGATCAATAATCGATTGGTTTAAGGCTTGAATCGCAATAAGACTCTCGGTAGAATCCGGATAGGGATTAATCTGGTCTGCATATTTTTGATAGGTCACAGTGCAAGTACAAAAGGTTTCCAGCGACAGATACTTTCCAAGTTTTACATCTTTCATCGTTCTCTGAGACTTTTGAATTATCATGGAATTGAACCCCGAAATTAAACAAGGGTTTGTTTGAGTGGCAAAGAAAAATACAAAAACAGTGCAGTTTGAGGTGATGACCTGTTGTCAAATCCCCACTTAAACGATGAGCCACTGCCCGTCCGATTTCGCTATTAGTTTAAAACGTGGATGAGATAGAATACTACTACCAAATTTTAAATCTTCAGCCTGGTGCAACTCTAGAGGATGTCAAACAGGCTTATCGAAATTTGGCTTTAATTTGGCATCCCGATCGCTATCCTCACGATTCTCGCTTACAAGCCGAAGCCGAACAAAAATTTAAAGAAATCAATTACGCTTATGTTTGTTTGCGATCGCGCTTAAGCGATCCTGAATTTTCGGTTTCTCAGCGACAAACACCCGGACCCAGCCCTTCGCCTCGTCCAACCGCAGGGGATAACAACAATTTTCAAACCTCAACGGTTCATCCTCAGACCCCTCGACCTGTTAATTCTTCTGTCTCCTCACCAGACACGCCTTTAATTCCTTGGGGATGGCTAGCGGGTACTTTTTTAGGCTATACCCTAATCGGGTGGATTTTGACCACGTTATCGGTCCCCTTGTGGAATGAAATCCTCGCCGTTGTTCTCTGGATCGCGATCGCAGTTTCCGCCGCTTGTGGACGAACCTTTGAACATTCCTGGTTTATCGCTTTGATGGTAGCCGGGGGAATGGCGGGATGGGTAACAGGAAATCAAGCCGGAGGAATAATCACAGGGAGTGTTTGGGCGATAATTGGGCTGGTATTGGGAGCAATTTTAGGTTCACAAGCCCGAGTCAAGGCGATTTTGTGGATAGTGACTCTCGCCGGAATTTCTGCGATCGCGGGATTGGTCGCCGGAAGCCAAACGGGAGATTGGCAAGGATCGCTATTGGGAGGTATGCTAGGGGCAGTCGTGGGGGCGACAATGGGCTTGATTTGCGATCGAGCCTTCCAAACCAAAGCTAGGAGCAAAACAGGCGCGGGAAGCGTCTTCGGATTTGGGTTTGGAGCTTGTATCGGGGCCTGGACGGGTGCAGGACAAAATGCCGTGATGCGAGCGATAGAAAAAACAGGCTTAGAAGTGATTTTTGGAGCTTGGGGTGCGATCGTTTTAATTTCGGGAGTGATCGCGCAAATGGTTGCCGGAGAAAAATTAATTGAGTCGTTTAATGGGTTTTATACTTTTATGATTCTCGCTACAACTTCTGGCTTAGGATTAACACTGGGATACTGGCTCGCCAATAAAGGTTGATTTACTATTCCCTACTGATTCAAAGAATGACGACAAGAATGAAAGTTTACGGACATAGGTTTGGCTTGGGTGGACAAGGATGGAACTCAATTTACGCAGATTTTTTCGGGCTTCTAATCCCGCAAAAACCCTAAATTTTGGTACAATAGAAGATCGACAATATTACATTGATTTTTCTGAAGTTCGTGGCGGAAAACTGATCGAACAAATTGCCCGGACAATTACCCGCCTGTCTCCGGATAATCCGACTTGTCAGCTTTTTACCGGACATATTGGTTCGGGGAAATCAACGGAACTGTTACGACTGAAGGCGGAGTTAGAAGAACAAGAATTTCATGTCGTCTATTTCGAGTCGAGTAAGGATCTCGATATGGCGGATGTAGATATTACGGATATTTTGCTGGCGATCGCCCGTCAGGCGAGTGAAAGTATAGAACAACTGGATATTCAATTGCAACCGACGGGGTTTAAAGCATTGCTTGAGGGTTTAGCGAATGTTCTGCAAGCCCAAATTGATCTTCCCGGAGATCTCCCCGCTTTAGGAAATGGGAGTGGGAATAGAAAGGGAGAATTTTCCCTCTGTTTGGAAATTGGTAAAATTACGGCTAAAGCCAGAGATAGTCGCGACTTACGGACTCGGTTACGACAATATTTAGAACCGCGTACCAACACAATTTTACAAGCGATTAATCAAGAATTGCTGGAACCGTCTATTGAACAATTAAAACAGCAAGGTAAACAAGGATTGGTGGTGATTATTGATAATCTAGATCGGATTATGAGTTCGAGAACCGCCACCGGAAGACCCCAACCGGAATATTTATTTATCGATCGCGGCGATCAATTAAATCAGTTAAGCTGTCATGTGGTTTATACAATACCCTTGGGATTAATTTTTTCTAATGATTTAGGACGGCTCACCAATCGATTTGGCGGCGATCCGAAAACTTTACCGATGGTTCCGGTACGTTTTTCCGATGAAACGCTCTGTGAGGAAGGGATTGAATTGTTGCGACAAATGGTCATGGCGCGGTCATTTCCGAAAGTCAAACCCGATGAATATTCACGTTTAATTCCTCAAGTTTTTGACCGTTCTGAAACCTTAGATCGGTTGTGTATGATGAGTGGGGGTCATGTGAGAACGTTGTTGGTTTTGTTGTATAGCTGTCTTCAAAAAGAAGATCCACCGCTTTCGAGAGAGGCTTTAGAAGATGTGATTTTACAGCGCCGTCATCAGTTATTATTAGCGATTGAAGCGAATGAATGGGAAATGTTGCGTCAGGTGGGAAAAACTAAAAAATTAAGTGGTTTAACCGATTATCAAACTTTACTGCGGAGTTTGTGGGTGTTTGAATACCGCTACCGCAAAGATTTTTGGTTTGATGTTAATCCCATTTTGGTGGAAGCACCAGAATTTAACTTTTGATAGGGATGGGTTGATGGAGAGATGGGGAGGACCGGAGGTGAGGAGAAAGAGGTGTAGGATTATCATCCCAAAAACCCGGTAACTGAATAGAAACCGGGTTTTTAAAACCGCTATATTTTCTGTATTTTATCGCCATATTCCTCAACAAGAGGTTTCACCGAGTCGAGGTTGCGGACGGCTGCATAAATTTTGCTTGCTCCCTGTTCAATAAAAGAGGTAACAATCGCTTTACCAATACCCCGATTTGCGCCCGTGATCAGAGCGACTTTTCCTTGAATATCAAAGCTCATGTTAAAACTCCTGAAATGAAATTATTAATGGTTTTTAATTTGGGAGACGGAAATCGTTGAACCTGTCGTTGGGTCTGTCATTTCGTAGCGAGAAATGGTGACTTTTCCCGGTTTGATCAGATTAATTTCTTCGGTTTGATCTGCGTTTTGATAACTTCTCAAAGCGGTTTGAGGAGTTTCGGCGGTTCCGCCAATCATACCAATGGTAACTAGGGCAATAGTAGCCGAAATTTTCCAGGAGTTGTTGAGGTGTTGAGGCTGAGGTCTGATGGATTTACCAAGCATGATAGATTCTCCGGGTGATGATCAAATCGAGAGCGTTGAATTGTAAATCGCTTTGGCTGATCGACTGGTTCTCGATCTCAAAACGCTTTATCGGCTGACTTGACGGGAAATTGTTATTTCAGAACTGTTACACCCGGTTAAGGATGAAAGGTTGTGTTGGAGGCTGACTGCGAGTTGAGGGGGTTTGAGAGTGAGTAGGAGCCTGAAGTGCCACCAGGATAATGATCGCGATCGCCATCATCCAGGCTTCTGTCAGGCGGCTGTTGCCACTTTCGATGCTCTGTTGAACCGATGCTTTTTGGAGTGAGTTCATTTTGAGAGACAATCCTTATGTAGAACGGTCTGTATATTCTTATTATGTAGACAGGTCTGTATATTGTCAAGCCAATTTTTAAAATTTCTTTTGTGGTGGGTTAGTGCCTTCAGATACCAATGGCGTGACAGGCCACTTAGGGAGTGCGATATAATTATATACAGACCTGTCTACATAAATTCTATGGCAAACACAAAATCATCGTCCCGTCCCTGTGTTCGCGATCGCATTTTGGCGGCTGCATCTGAACTGTTTTACAAGGAAGGAGTGCAGAATGTGGGCATTGATCGGATCATCGCCGAGTCGGGTGTGGCTAAAATGTCGCTGTATAACCACTTTAAATCGAAGGATGCGCTGATTGCGGCTTGGCTGCAAGAGCAGGATCATCACTGGCGCTGTTGGTTTCAGGCGGCGGTGGAACGGTTGGCAACCACGCCAGAAGATCGGGTGTTGGCGATTTTCGACGCGCTCCAAGAAAGCTTTGAGGAGCCGGATTTTCGCGGCTGTGCCTTTCTCAACTCAGCGGTTGAGCTAGTTAATCCGGATCATCCCGGCTATCAGGTGTCTTTGGATCATCAGCAGGCGACTTTTGACTATATCCTCTCTCTGGTGAGAGCGGCTAAGTTTCCTAATGCTGAGGAACTGACCCAGCAGTTAGTGATTTTGATGATCGGTGCGACTGTGGTAGCAATGATGGGGCGCAATTCCAAAGCGGCTGTGCAGGCTAGACAAGCTGCGGCGACGTTGATTGCTGCAAGCCAATCAACAGCTTGAGCCTAATAGGTCAATCAAGCTTTGATCAAGCTCAGACTAAAATCAGTTTAGGGTTGAAGATGGGATTCTCTAGGGTTGTGATAGATATCATTGATTGACTTGATCGCAATCACAACATTAACCGACTTAAACCCATAATCTTCATTGACCTATCTCACTTGAAATAAAGATTATAATCAATTCCTCTCAGCACCCCTATCACTGAAACTATAGGAAATATGAACTATAGATAAATAGGGGAGAGGAAAAAAGATTATGGAAAGAAAATGTACAACTTGTTCAAAAACACGCTGTCCTTTTAGATCTTCGGGGATTAAAATCTCTGATTTTTCACTATTTATCGTGGGTTGTAAAATTAGCTACCGAGGAGAACAAATATTTGACTTAAGTTGGTTACTTGAAGGGAAACCCTTTATGCGGTTGCGGAAATCTCAAGTCAAAAAAGCCCTGATTTCACTCAAAAAAAATAAAATCGCCAGTTAATAAAACACCTTTAAAATCACACCCACTCCCACTAAATTATTTTAAAAAATAACCTTTAATATGCATGATGAATGATGAATGATGAACAATCAAAAGGATTAATTATTGGAGGGCAGCAATATCTGTTCTTCAATAATCAAACCCTTTTCAGAATTTAGTCCAAACTTTCAAGCCATAAATTGATAATTCTGAATTGATAATTGATAATTCTGAATTGAGTTAAATCACTCGATTAAATAATTTTTGATCGAGTTCTCTAATATAATCTCGACCATACTTTCCATTTTCTAAACCCTCGAATAAATGAGAGGGTAAATCTTGAGTAACTTCCTGACTACAGGAAGCCGCCCCCAATGCGATCGCCGCAACGGTGTCTACATCTCCGGTAAATGCCACGCAATCCTGCAAAATTTTACTGAGGCTATGATTGCGAACAATTGCTGTTACCGCAGCTTGTACACATTCCCAACCCAAGGTGCTAACTTTTCCATCCCAATTTACCGACCAATTACCCGGAACATAACGTTATAAAAATAATCCCAGTGCTTCTTTATTTCCTAAACGATAAAGAAAATAATGAGACATTAAAGCCGCAGCGATCGCCGCATTAATTCCCTACTCATACCGATGAAATTACCGTCAAAAATTAATTCAATTAAGTCGTGTTGTGATTTCCAAATTCGGCTAAATCCTGGCTATAAAGTTCTATATTCCGGTGAAAAAGTCGATATTAATGTACCGCAGTGGGCGCAGCGATGGGCGTACCCGTTAATTAACCAAATATTGGGTACTAAATCGAATTCTCCAATGGTGTTGTATAGCACTTTGTTATAGCCGGAGCGGTCGGGTGTATTGCGATCGCCGATATATCGTTCCCACACGATGTCAACGTGAAGAGTCACAGAAGGCTAGACGCTGTGATGCTCTGTTGTATCGGGAAATTAAAAGGCTAACGCCTAACCGTTTTGTCTAATTTCACTTGAATCTTGTACCAATCTTGTACCGACTATCTTGTTTTGTGTTCGGTCACTAACGTTAAACTTTCCCATTCTCCCTTGTCATTGTAGCGACGAATTAAACGCTGTCGTTCGCTAGGGTTAACTAACCAACCCGCCTCAAAAAAGAACCCTTGACGCAGTTTAACCTGTTGGGGAACGGTTGCAGAAGCACCATCGGGTAACAAATAAACTTTAATATTTGAACCCCCATCAAAATGAAGAATAGATCCGTCTATTGTGGCAGTAGAAGAAATCGTAGAATTGGCAAAAGTTAGACTTTGGGTGAGCTTTCCGGTATCCTCTAACTGAAGATTCATTTCAGTCGAAAAGCGATCGGGAGAACGTAAATCGGGATAAAGCGTCACCGCCTCTCCCGTCCAAGTTCCCAGTAACGCTTCCACCGTCAGGGGAGGACGTTCAACGGCGTCGGTATTCGCCCGAATTTCTCGAATTAACGTTAATTTTTCAAAGTTTCCCTCTGTATCAAACAATTCCACCAACCGCAAACGGCGATTTTCCCCCACAAACCCAAATTCCGCCCCCGACTTCGCAAACGGCGCCAACTGTATTGTCCCCTGAGAAAACGCCCCACTCTCAAAAAACAGGATATCCCGTCCCAAAGATCGAAACTCTCGGACTAATTCATCAACAGGGGGTTTTGTGATACCATCAGGACTCGGCGGAAAACGACGCAACGTTAAGCGAACGGTTTTGTTGTCGTCAAACGCTTCTAACTGCAAAATACTAGGCGTATCCTTAACGATATCCCCTTGATTGGAAAATTGTGTAAACGAACCCTGCCACTCGCCCAAATTTTCGAGAAAATTATCCCATTGCGATCGCATAATTGAACCTCATTGTATCTGCAAACGGTTTCCCCATGTCTCTATCTGGAATTGTCACCCTGCTGACGGACTTTGGTTTGAGTGATATCTATGTCGGCGTGATCAAGGGTGTTATCGCCCAAATTAACCCGGAATTACGGGTGATTGACTTAACCCACGACATCCCCCCTCAAAATATTGCGGCGGGTCGATTTTGTCTGATGAATGCTGTTCCCTATTTTCCCCCAAAAACGGTTCATATTGCAGTTGTCGATCCGGGTGTTGGCAGTCAACGTCGGGCGATCGCCGTACAACTGCCTACAGGATACCTGATCGGACCGGATAATGGGGTGTTAGGCGGGGCGATGGGGGCGATGTTAGCCCAATGTCAGACCGCCGATGAGTTTAATGTGGTCGAATTGAGTAATCCTGATTATTGGCGGACTTCTATCCCCAGTACCACGTTTCACGGTCGGGATATTTTTGCAACCGCAGGTGCTTATTTGGCCAGTGGGGTGCCTTTTCGAGAACTGGGTCATCCCATCGATCCGGCTACTCTCACCGATCTGATTTTATCAGAGTCTAGCTTCACCGAGGAAGGAATTGAAGGCTGTATTCAGCATATTGACCATTTTGGGAATTTAATTACTAATATTCCCGGTCATTTTATTGAAGGAAAAACTTGGTTTGTAGCAATTGGAGGGGTACATAAAACTGAAGAAACGCCGGAGTTGTTCCTAAAAAATCCAGACAAAAACAAAGATAAGAAGAAGAAAAAAGGTAAAAGTAATAAAGATAAAATCTCTAAAAAAACCCCTTCTGAGATTGAATCTTTGTCTGAGGTTTCCCGGATTATTCCCGGTGGACGTACCTACGCCGATGTGCAACCGGGGAGTTTAATTGCTTTGGTGGGTTCTCAGGGTTGGGTAGAAATTGCCGCCAATCAAGCCAATGCTCAATCGATTTTACAGCTAGAATGGGGATCGCGAGTTCATGTATTATTAACGGATTCCTAAGTCTGGCGATCATGGTCAAGTTGGCTTTCACACCCAACCTGCTTTCTGTGCAAAATCAGGTTTTTATTTAATTTTTACTTGCTGAATTGACTCGGATGTGATATAGATATCGGATAGGTTATTGAACCTTAAACCAGAAAGGGGTGAGGAAAGACAAATGAGAAGAACAACCGTTTCACTGGTAGCATTTGTTTTCAGTTTAGCATTGATCAATCTTAACCTTTCAGCGAAAGCTGATACCGTCAAAGTTCGCTGTGATTTTTATCCTAAAGGAGAAGATAAAGCCTCTGCTTCTGAGGTGTGTACCTTTTCCCAACGCCAGGGTTATATTTCCATTCAACGCCAAAATGGAACTCGATACGAATTTAGTCCGGTTGGGGATGAACCCGGAAATTTTGAAGATCAGTCCGGTGGGGCGGTTTATCGTCAAGGGGATTTAGGAGAACTGGGAGTTATTTTCAGAATGCCTCAAGAATCAGTTTATATTTATTGGAATACTGCCCCTTTTGAGGTTGAAGGAGAATCCAATTCAACAACTTACACCCCAACCACCTATACAACTATTCAAAACAGTAATGAAATTGCCATGCAAATTACTGAGGGGGAGTTTAAGTTTTCTGGCATTTTGAAGCGGGGAGAAACGGGAAGTTTCGTCGGTAGTGATGATCAAGTTGAGGTTATTTTTAATCCTCAAAATGGTCATGTTATTGTCAACAATAAAGTAACCGGAACGGAATTTTACAACTATTATACCGCTCCGATTCCAACTTTTGAAAACCCCAATACCATGTGTAATCCGGCAGAAGAGAACTGTTAGAGATCGGTTGAACCTAAACTTAAGGCAACCAACGGGGATTAAACCCAAAAAACGGCAATTCTTCGGGCTTAATTTCCGCTTGGGTCGGATCGGATAATATTTCTAAGGGAAGTATCCACAAACGACTGGTAATAATTGCATCACCCCCTTCACTCCGAGGTGCATTCTCATCTGGCAATGAACTTTGCTGATTTTTAGTCACCGTTTGATCGAACAACAACGCTAAACCATCCGGCGACAAACTCATATTAATCTCTTGTTGATTTGGTAAAATCACCAACGGCGCCAACTCACCTGTTTTAATATCAATAACCGCAATATATGGCTGTTCCTGATATTCTTCCTCTTCATCAAGGAGTTCGGTTAACAAACAAAATAATAACCGATTACTCGGATCAAATTGAGCATTTAAAATATTACCAAAAGGCGGCGTGCGATAGAGTTCTCGTTCTTCTCCTTGATTATTCACTAAAAATAGCGATCGCGTACCATCGAGATTAAACTTCACCATCACAGCAGCCGAACCATCATTGGTAAAGCCGAGAACTTGACCATATCGCGGTAAATATTCTAACGGTTCCGATCCCGGTTCTAGTGGTAAAATGGTGGTTAAATCAGGCCCTTGAGCAATCAGCAACGATTTACTATCCGGCCCAATTAAAAAGTCACCCCCTTCGGTTTTTAAAGGTTTCGGCGTTCCTCCCGACTCAATAATCCAGGGACCAAAGTCCGCCGGATTGTCTTTTTTCACGCGCTGAACGACAATCATTTCACCATTGGGAGACAAGTCAAATTTGAGATTGCGATACTTTTGACTATCAACAATTAACTTCACTTCTCCGGGCGGTTGGGGGCGTTTGGGTTTCTGTTGTTGAGGAGAATTCGGGTTAATTCCCGTCGTCACCGTGTAGAGTTGGGGTTCAAATTTTCCTCGGGCTTGTTCTTCGCGGGAAATCGCCGAAAATAGAATTCGATCGCTATTGGGATAGGATTCAAACTCCAAAACCACCAAATCCGCAGGCGTGAGGGCTATCGGTTGGGGACTTTCTTCAGACAGGTTCACCAACATCAACCGCCCTTCTTTGTCTGCCGTGACTCCAATATACACGAAAGCCCGATCTCGGGTGCGAAAATAGCCCGTAAACGGTTCAATCACCCGCCCTTCATTTCCGGCGTACAATTGATCGCGAGCATCCCGCAACTGCACGCTAAACGGGGTTCCGTAGGGTGCGGGTTCCACTAAAGTATAAGCCATCCGTCGTCCCGCCCAACTGATTTTACCCGGAAGGGGCGGATCAATTCGCAAATTGCGCTCGACACTTTCCCGATTCATGGGACGATTGAAGGTGAGAATAAATCCGGTATCAAAGACGCCAATCTGTTTATTGTTCCAGCTAAATTCTCGCACTTTTGGGGTGGTCCGATCGCCCGTGAGTAACATCATTCCCATCAGCACCGTTAACACTATCATTAGTGCGATCGCCACTCGATCTACAGGTTGACTGTTTTTTAGCCAAGCTTGAGTTTTAGTCTGAAATTGCGTCATCGAAGTTTTTAGCTGAAAGGGTCTGTGCGCTCCAGATGTTTTCCCTTCCCAAGATTACCATGTTTCAGCCAAGATTGGGGAAAAAAATTTTAGTCAAATTTTAGATTTGTTTCCCCGCGATCGCCTTAAACTAAAAACAGGGTTAAAGTCTACACAACCAATGACACGTCTTTTTTCTCCTCCAGATTTTCGCCAACTCCTCCATAAATATCCCGAAGCGATCGCTGCGGTTAGCTGTGCGATTTTAGTGGTTTTCGGTTGGCTGAGTTTACACTTGGGTTGGGTGGGAATTGCATTATTTTTGTTGACCGCAGCTTATATCATTGGCGGTTATGAAAGCACCAAAGAAGGATTAACCACTCTGTTTGAAGAACATCAGCTTGATGTGGATTTGTTGATGATGGTTGCGGCTTTGGGTGCGGCTAGTTTGGGTTTATGGCAACGGGATTATACTTTAATTATTGATGGGGCAATTTTAATCCTAATTTTTGCGATTAGCGGCGCTTTAGAAAGTTTTGCCATGCAACGCACCGAACGCAATATTCGCCGTTTAATGGCAGTGACTCCCGATACCGCCCGCACCCTTCGCAAGCGTCAAGAACAGGATTTATACAAAAACCCGGTTTCTAACTCACACAAAAATTCACAAGAAACCGGGTTTTTCAACGACTCCTCCGAAAATTTTGAAGAAGTTGAAATTCCGATTAATCAATTACAAATTGATGATATTGTCATTGTCAGACCCGGTGAATTAATTCCCACCGACGCGATTATTATAGAAGGTCACAGCAGTCTGAATCAAGCTTCAATTACCGGGGAATCTATTCCCGTTGAAAAAACCATCGGTGAGGAAGTGTTTGCGGGAACGTTAAATGGTCACGGGGCGTTACGCTTGCGAGTTCATCAACCCCCAGAAAGCAGTCTGATTCAACGGGTAATTCGTTTAGTTGAACAAGCCCAAACTGAAGCCCCTCCTTCTCAACAGTTTATCGAAAAATTTGAGCGAGGTTATGCCCAAGTTATTGTAATTTCTGGGATTTTACTGGCAATTATTCCCCCTTTGTTGTTAGGGTGGAATTGGGAAACAACCATTTATCGGGCTTTAATCTTTTTAGTCGTGGCTTCTCCCTGTGCGTTAATGGCGGCAATTATGCCCACTTTACTATCTGGAATTGCCAACGGGGCGCGTCAGGGTATTCTGTTTAAAAATGGGGCGCAACTCGAAAAAATTGGGACAATAAAAGCCATAGCATTTGATAAAACTGGAACCTTAACCACAGGGAAATTACAAGTTGTTGAAATTGTTCCGACTGCGGGGAATTCTCCCGAAAAAGTTCTGCAACTGGCTGCGGCTTTAGAAGCGGTTTCAGAACATCCCATCGGAGAAGCGATCGCCAATGCTGCGACTAACCAAAACCTACAACTTTTAACCGCAAAAATGGTTCAAGCCAAAGCCGGTTTAGGAATTGTTGGCTTTGTGGAAAATCAAGCGGTAATTGTGGGAAAATCGAGCTTTATTTCCGCCGAAGTTTCCCAAGACAATCAACAATTACAAGCAGAAACTAGCCGCCTTGAAAACGAAGGAAAAACGGTAATTTGGGTGGCTCAATCTCAAGAAATTTTAGGTTTAATAGCCGTTGCAGATACGGTGCGTTCGGAAGCAAAATCGGTGATTGAACGGTTAAAGAAAATGGGCATTAAACAGATTGTGATGCTAACCGGAGATAACCAACGCACGGCAGATAGTGTCGCCCAATCTTTGGGCATTACACAGGTTTATGCCAACCTCTTACCCGAAGATAAATTAACCGTAATTCGGCAGTTAAAACAGCAATATAAAACGGTGGCGATGATCGGAGATGGAATTAACGATGCACCCGCTTTAGCCCTAGCAACGGTGGGAATTGCTATGGGCGGTGCGGGAACCGATGTGGCGTTAGAAACCGCAGATATTGTATTAATGGCGAATCGTTTAGATAAGTTACCGTCAGCGATTCATTTGGGGAGTCGTTCTAATCGGATTGTTCGCCAAAATATTGTGTTTGCTTTATCTTTTATTGGTCTGCTTTTAATTGCTAATTTTGCAGGTCAAATCAATCTCCCTTTGGGTGTGATTGGACATGAAGGATCGACAGTTTTAGTCACCCTTAGCGGTTTAAGGTTACTAAAAGCTTAGATCAATCAAAACTAATCAAAAGGGAGGGGTTACAGTTAACCGTTAACAGTTAACAGCTTTACCCCTTCCCCATCACCTATTCCCTATTCCCGATTTAAGCGTGTTCCCAAAGTTCTTTTACTTTTCCGGGTAGCCAACTGCTAATTTCTTCTATACGTTCTTCTGAAAGTTCTTCTTTTGTTGCCGAAAATACAGCCGTTACCGCTTGTTCGCGATCTACTGTTCTTGGCAGTCCGCCTTCATTTGCTACTCGAAATAAGAAGCGATCAGAATCAATTTTGAAGATTCCCGGTCCCTGCCAAGGTGGACGAACTCGACTTAAAAAACCTACAATCGGATTGGTATCTTTCCACAGTTGGGCAACTTCCATCTGGAGTGATTTTTCTTTCGTCGGTAACGCTTCTGTATGCAGTTCAGATTCTACGCGATCGGCGGCTTCTGTGGTCATTAAATCCCGCATCACCCGAAAAACAACCTCAGTAAAATCTCTCGCATCGTAGAGATCCGCCAGACCACTTTTTTTCATCACCTTTTCGAGAAAGGAACGATGCTCATCGGCAATAACAGTTCTTCTATCTTCGACTTCCGTTGGATCGACCTCGGGCAAGTCTTTGTTTTTTACGTCATCCGGCATTATTATTTATTTCCTTTTTTACGGTTATTTTCAATGCTTAAAATTAATACAATTTGGTCTGAATTCTCATCCTTCTTAAGTTAGAGATCGAAATAATAATGATTGTCAAAGGATAGAGATCTCGTCGGCGTTGAGAAAAGCCTCAAACGTTTCTCGGTCGGGAAGGGAAGGTTGCGCCCCGGATTTTGTCGTTGCTAACGCCCCCGCCGCCGTTCCCCACATCACCGCTTCTCTTAACGATAAACCCCGTTCAAAAGCCGTCGCCATCGCCCCATTAAACGCATCTCCCGCCGCCACCGTATCAACCGCTTTAACAGGAAAAGCTTCGACTCTAAAATTCCCCCCTTTATTCAGACAAAAAACCCCTCTCGCGCCCAATTTTAACACCACCGTTTGCACCCCTCGTTCCAGAAAAAAATCCGCCGCTTTGAACCAGTTGGTTTCCGCTGCTAAATCCAATCCCGTTAATCGCTTGGCTTCGGTTTCATTGGGTGTTATAATATCAATTAAAGGGTAAAGTTCATCCGGTAAATTGTCCGGCGCGGGTGCCGGATCGAGAATAACTTTTACTCCGGCTTTTTTGGCTTCGTTAGCCGCTGCAATATTAGCAGCTAAAGGCACTTCTAACTGTAACAATAATGCACTGGCATGAGATAACAAATTCTTTAATCGGTCAACGTCTGAACGTTCAACTCGACCATTCGCCCCCGGAATAATAATAATCGTATTTTCGCTCTCTCGATCAACCGCAATCATCGCCACGCCGGAACTGGTTTGGGAGTCTACCTTTACCCACTCCGTTTGTACCCCCGTTTCGTTGAGATGGGCTAAAAGTTCCTGACCAAAACTATCTTCTCCCACTCGCCCCACCAAGTAGGTTAACGCCCCCAAACGCGCCGCAGCAACCGCTTGGTTTGCACCCTTCCCCCCAGGCGCGGTAAAAAATTGATCCCCTTGCAGGGTTTCTCCTGGACTCGGTAAACGGGGCGTTTGAACCACCAAGTCCATGTTAATACTACCAAAAACTATTAAACTCATAAGACATTAGATTTAACTTTCGGTTCTCAAAATGTTGGTGAAGATGGTATCATAAACTTAATCCAAAATCATCTAACTTTTTAAGGAACTTCCTGGTGCGCGTTTATTTGGCAGGCCCCGATGTCTTTTTACCCGAACCTTTAAAAATGGCAGCAGCCAAAAAAGAAATTTGTCAAAACTATGGCTTTGAGGGAGTATTTCCCTTTGATGCTAACTTAGATTTAACCAACTTAAAACCCCAAGAAGCCGCCCTAAAAATTTATCACTGTAATATTAAGTTGATGCAGAGTTGTGATTTGATTATCGCCAACATGACTCCATTTAGAAGTCCCAGTTTAGATGCGGGAACGGCGTTTGAAATTGGGTATATGACCGCTCTCGGAAAACCGATTTTTGGCTACAGTAATGATGGGCGTCTGTACAATGAACGAGTCATTAATAAAACCTCAGAAACTCTCGACGATCGCGGAATGTTTATCGAAGACTTTGAGATGAGGGATAATTTAATGTTAGAAGGGGCTATAATAACAACTGGCGGTGCTGTTGTTTATGAAACCGTAGAACCCCAACACTATTATACAGAATTGCGAGTTTTTGAGAAAGTCGTTAAAATTGCCGCTAAAAAACTCTTGAATTTATCATAAAAAACCCGGTTTCTTTGAGAAGCCGGGTTTTTAACCCCGATCTTTAGAACAATTTTAATCAATATGAATCAACAATTATCCCCACCCAAAATCATTTTAGATACAGACCCTGGCGGCGATGATGCCTTCGCGATTTTGTGGTTAATCAGTTTAGTTAAAAAAGGATTTGCCGAACTTTTAGCCATCACTTCAGTTGAAGGAAATGTGAATGCAAAACTCACCTTTACCAACGCTTGTAAACTTCTCCAACTGACAAATTTTTCAGAAATAGAAGTCGGACGGGGAGTGATTAAAACTCAAAAAGAAATAGCCGATGCAGCCTTTATTCATGGCAATGATGGCTTAGGAAATTTAGCCCACACCTTACCTTTTCCCCAACAGTCCTATGAACAAGCCAGATATTCCGATGAAATTTTAATCGAAAAATTGACAACATTTCCCGGAGAAATTACCATTATCGCCCTCGCCCCCTTAACCAATTTAGCCGCAGCCGAAACCAAATCTCCCGGTATTTTAAAACAAGCCAAAGAAATTATTATTATGGGGGGTGCGTTTAACGTCGCCGGAAATGTTACCCCAGAAGCCGAATTTAATATTGCTTACAGTCCCCAAGCCGCAGAGATTGTTTTTAACAGTAATAGCAATCTGGTTATTTTACCCCTTGATGTAACGCGATCGCTAATTTTTCTTCCCCAAATGGCCGAAAGTATTTCCGAAGTTAACCCGGAAAGTGACATCACTCAGTTTATTGTCGCCTTAGCCAAAGCCATGACCCAAACCTCCCTTTCTCACCGAGAAACCCAAGGAATATCCGGTTTTTTAGTTCACGATGCCGTCACCATCGCCTATTTATTTTATCCCGAAACCCTACAATTTCAACGGGCTAGGGTAGAAGTAGAAGTCTTCGGGAAATTAACCAAAGGAAAAACCCTCTGCGATCGCCGCCATCATGCTAAAATGGGAGCAAACGCCTGGATCGCCCAACAGGTCAATTCAGCAAATTTATTTGCCGCTTTCGTAGAAGATTTAAAAACGCTGGTAAAATCTTAAATATTGGCTAAAATAATTGATTAAAGTTGGGTGCGGGGCGGGTTTATGTAAGTTATTTCTAGGAAAACATAGATTTAGACAGAACCCGCGCCTACAACACTTCTCCCCGTTCCCTGTTCCCCGTTCCCTGTTCCCCGTTCCCTGTTCCCCGTTCCCTACTCAAGCACAAACCACCCGATTTCGACCTTGATTTTTAGCTTGATATAACGCAGTATCCGCTTTTTGAATCACTTCTTCGGGCGTAGAACCCTGGTCGGGGAAACAAGCCACACCCAACGAAGCCGTTATCTGTCCTAAATCTTGACCTTGATAGGATAACTCAAGCTGTCGAATTCCTTGACACAACTGTTCCGCCCTGGCTGTTACCGTTTCCAACGACATCTGGGGTAAAACCAACGTCATCTCCTCCCCTCCGTAGCGACAGGCGACATCCGACAGCCGGACTTGACGCTGTAGAAACCGTGCCACCTCTTGCAACACCACATCCCCCGCCTCGTGGCCGAAGTTGTCGTTAAATTGCTTAAAATGGTCAATATCAACCATAATAACACCTAACGGTTGACCCGAATGTTGCGATCGCTTAAATTCTCGCTGTAAAAACTCTTTCAAATAGCGGCGGTTAAATAACCCTGTCAACGGGTCGCGAATACTTTGATTGCGTAACTCTTCGCGAAGTTGTAAATTAGATAAACCCAAAGAAATTTGTTCGGCAACCGTTTGGGCTAACTGTTGTTGACCCTTACTCAAACCTTCTACTTGTTGGGTTCGCAAATAAAACAACCCAAACGCCTGACCTTGAACAATCGTGGGGATACACAGAGAAGCCGTTGGTAGGGGATGACGATGAACATGATGACAAAACAAACCCGGTTGACTGTTATCCGTCAGATGAATTTGTCCCCGTCGCAACGCCCAACAATCATCAAAAGCGAGATTCAATTCACAAGCGGCTAACTCTCCAAAACAAGCAATTGATTCGACTTGATTAGTTTTTTGATTACTCAATAAAACCGTTCCCGCACAGTCCGGAAAAAGCTGTTTAAGAAACTCAGAAATCGGCCCGTAAGCTTCATCAACCGTATGACAAGCTTGCAAAAACTCAATCATTTGATTAATAATAGCCGATTCTCGGTGGCGCTGTTCTAACGCTTTCACCGACTGTTCCAAACGTTGATTCACTTCCGCCAGATGTTGATTCGCCCGTTGTAAATCCAGTTCGGCTTGTTTCTGTTCGGTGATATTCTGAGAAACAATCATCCCCAAAATCACCTCGCCCTCTTCATTTCTAATCGGCACCGCCCTCACCAAATAGGTCTGATCTTGATATTGAATTTCCTCAACCTGTTCCCTTCCATCCAACGCCATTTGATACAACGGTTCAATTGAAGTATAAATTTCCGACGACAACACCTCCGACAACCTATGACCTTCTAACGCTTCCCGACGCAATTTTAAATCAGCCAATCCTTGACCATCGGCGACCAAATAGCGTAAATTGCGATCGAATAAAAAGATCGTACCGTTGGGGAAATTATGGGCAATCGTTCGATAAAGTTGTTCGCTGGTGCGTAAATCTTCCTGAACTCGTTTGAGGATGGTAATATCGCTAAACGTACAAATCACCTGTTGAACATTTCCCGCTTCTGTAAGTTGGGGTTCGGCGCTGACCAAAATCCAAATCAAGTCGTTTTCTTCTCCAACTTTCTCCGAAGGGCGATAAATCCCCATCAACACATTTCTCACCGCTTGACGGGTTAAAATCGCTTGGGTAACGGGATGATCTCGATAGGGAAAAGGAGAACCATCTTCGTGAATCATTTTCCATTCCGCAGACAGAGACGTTTTCCCCAACAGTTCCCCTTCACTCAACCCCAACAATTGCGTGGCTTTGGGATTACACAGCAACACCTCACCAGGGGAACCATGTAACGTTACCCCGACGCTTAAATTCCGAATCAGCGTACTAAACCGTTCTTCACTCTGTTTGAGGGCAACTTCGGCTTCTTTGCGTTCGGTAATATCCAGCATTACCCCCTGCAACAAAATCGGAGTCCCGTCTTCATCCCGAATCACCACCGCCGAATCCTGTACCCATAATACATCCTGATTGCGGGTTAACAGGCGATATTCGTAGCTAAACGGATAATTGTGAGTCGGGAGATGGGCTAACCGATTACTGATCTGTTCTCGGTCTTCCGGATGCAACCGTTGAGACCACAGTTGCGGGTTGCTCATCCATTCATCGGCAGTATACCCCAACATTTGTTCAATCCGGGGACTAATATAAAGGGGCATACTCGCTTCCCCCACCGTAATTGTATAAACCGCCGCCGGCATTTGTTCCACCAGCCCCCGATAACGGGCTTCTGAGGCGCACAACGCTTCTTCGGCGAGTTTTTGTTCGGTTACGTCTATCCCCACCCCAAACAGGCGAATAACCTCCCCTTCTTCGTTTTGGATGACTTCTCCTTGGGTATTGAAATAACCCAGTTCTCCGTCGGGACGGATGAAGCGAAATTCAATTTCTAGATATTCTCCCGTTTTCATGCAGTGATCTACAATCTGCCGGTGACGTTCTTGATCTTCGGGGTGAATCATTTCGACGAGATCATCTAAACTCGGTTCACCCTCCGCCGGGTCTATACCAAAAATATGAAACATCTCCTCAGACCAACTTATCTCTTTGGTAATCACATCAAAACTCCAATTCCCAATATGAGCAATGCGTTGGGATTCTAATAGGTTTTGAGTGGTGTGACGCAGGGCTTCTTCTATGCGTTTGCGTTCGGTGATCTCCTCAACCACATAACAGCATCGGGGACGGCTAAAGTTGCCGTTAACCGGACAGATTGTTGCTGATAACCAATGTTCTCCTGTGGGGGTTTGATGATGATATTCAAACTGAACGGATTTTTGAGTTTTATAGCTTTCGTCGCAATGTTTTAACCAGAGTTGAATTAAGTGTTCGGGAACGCCTAACTGACGACAACTTTTGTTTTTCATCTGCTCTGAATTACAATCAAACAACTTGGCCGTTGCCGGATTATCCCACAGATGAAAAATCTCACGATCAAGTAATTCGATCACCCCCATCATTAAGGTTGTGTTTTCACAAATATTGCTGAGAATGGCTTCTCGTTCTAATAGAATAGCTTCGGTTTGTTTGCGTTCGCTAATATCTTGAACGATTCCAATAATATATTCCGGTTCCCCTTCGCTATTACGAACTAAAGAACCACTTAAGTTTACCCAGACTGCTGTTCCGTCTTGGCGGATGTAGCGTTTTTCAAAGGAAAATCTTGGAATTTTTCCTGTTAAAATCGGTTCGACCAAGGCTAAATCTTTGTGTAAATCCTCCGGATGGGTAATTTCTTGATAGGTTTTTGTTAAGAGTTCTTCTGGGGAATATCCGACTATTTCTGTAAATTTCCGATTGGCTAACAGAAATGAACCCGATGGTGTTACTGCTACTATTCCCACTTCCGCTTGTTCAAAAATTACCCGAAATCGTTCTTCGCTTTCCCTTAATGCCGCTTCGATTTCTTTGCGTTCGCTGATTTCTATCCAATATCCCACCAATTCTACCGGGTTTCCCCCTTCATCCCGAATTAATTTGACTTCATCCCGCATCCAGCGATAATTCCCTTTTTGATCGCGGAAACGATATTCATACCGATAGTAACCTTGCTCTAAAACTTTATTGATTTCCGCCAACACCAAACTCAAATCATCCGGATGAATTCGCTCCCACAAAAAATTGGCATCCCCGACCACTTCTGACGGTTCATACCCTAAAATTGTTCTCACATTTTCACTAATAAATGTCGCTTTATAGCTTTGATAATTACAACTATAAATGATCGCCGGACTCGATGATAACAAGTAATGTAATCGTTCTCTCGCCCACTTTAATTCGATTTCTGTACGGCGATGTTTGGCAATTTCTTGGGTTAGTTTTTCCGTCCGTTCATGCACCCGCTGTTCGAGTTTTTCTCTCCAATGACGGCAGCTTTTTTCCCGTTCTTTTAGGGCATTTTCCAGCTCGCGACCGGGGGTAATATCTTCTCCGGTTAAAATTACATATTCCACTTGACCTTTTTCGTTGAGTAGGGTAGTATTAAAATGGGAAACCGTGCGAGCCTGTAAACCCTTGGTTTGCCAAGTGAGTTCTTGCTGTTGGGGGTAGCCGGAAGATTGTAAGTTTTCAAAGCAGCTTTTGAGTTGCTGTTGTTGCGGGGGGGGAAGAAAGATTTCCCAAAACACTTGATGTTGAACTTCAGCAAACGAATAGCCGGTTAAGACTTCGCAGGCTTTGTTAAAGCGGACAATACGCCCTTGAGTATCGAGAACGACCACTAAATTGCTAATCGTTTCAACAATCGCCGCATTCAGGTCTTGTTCCGGGGGGGAGTTTACTGTTGCAGGTGGGGGAAGTTGACGGGTTAGCCGTTGAACTCGTTGACCTTGTAACTGTCTGACCTGTTGTTGCAGCATTTGAATTACCGTGTACATCTCCATCGGATCGAGAGCGTGCAGAATACTCGTCTGAGTGACAATTCCCGCGATCGCGCCTTTTTCACTCCCGACAATTAAGTGATGAATCTGCTGTTGCTGCATTTTTTGATGAGCTTCCCATAGATTCTCATCGGGATGGAGCAATTGCAAGGGTCCGGACATAATCCGATCGACTCGGATGTGGTAATCTAACCCCAAAGCGTGAAACTGGACTAAATCGGCTTCTGTTACCAGACCCAAAGGCTGAAGTTGATTGTTGGTGATTTTCTCGGCGATCGCAATACAGCTAACGCGATATTTAGCCAACAGTTGGGCGACTTGTTTAACCGTAGCATGAGGAGGGGCATAAATCACTTTCGGACTCATCACCTCCTCAACCCGTCTGAGTTGAAGTAAATCTACAGGTCTCAAACAACTGCGAAGGCTTTCCAAGGTAACTAACCCCAAAAGTTGCTCATCCTCCGATAAGAGGGGAAGATGGCGAATGCGATGCTGACGCAAGAAATTAATCGCGGTAAACAGATTATGAAATTGCGATCGCCTCAAAGTGATCAGTTCAGTGGTCATCACCGCAGAAACCCGGAGTGGGTTGTCTAGAGTTTCTGTAGCAATTAAGCGGACAAGATCTCGTTGGGTGACAATTCCCACCAGACGAGACGCATCAAGTACCAAAACACAACTTCCCCGTGAATCTGCGATCAAATCCTCTGGAGAAATTCGATGCAAGGCTGACAACTTACAGGTTTTTCTCACCTGATGCATCAAGGCAACGACTTCGCACAGAGGAGTTTGCGGAGAAACCGTTAATGGGTTGGGAGCGATCGCCGCATCCAGACAAGAATCAAATCGGGATAAGCTGCTGGCAGGCATAGTCAGTCGAGGGTTATGGAGTTTAAGTCTATCTAAATATTCATCATAATTTCCATCAACCCCACCTGACAGTGTTTGAGCATTTCCCATCCCTAACTGATTATCGCATCTTTGCCGTCTGTTGTCGGATGAAAATAATTATAGATCTGTTGAGCTAATTTTATTCCAATTCCCGGAACTTCTGTGATTTGTTCGGGGGTTGCCATGCGAAGATAATCGATAGAGCGAAAATGGGCTAAAAGTTGTTTTTGGCGGTGCTGTCCCAAACCGGGTATTTCATCCAAACGGGAACGTTTTAGACGCTGAGAACGTTTATCGCGATGGAAACTGACTGCAAACCGATGGGCTTCATCTCGCAGACGCCTTAACAGTTGCACTCCCGGTTGTTCAAAATGAGTTTCGAGGGGAAAAGACTCACCGGGGAGAAAAATTTCTTCTCGCTGTTTGGCTAAACTGACAACTCGCAACTCTTCTAAAAGGTTTAATTCAGACAAGACTTTAACCACAGCCGAAAGTTGACCTTTTCCCCCATCTATCATTATTAGATCGGGTTTATCGGCGGCTATTTTTTCCGGGGATAATGTGGGATAATCTCGAAAGCGTCTTCCAATGACTTCGGCTAAACTGGCAAAATCATCGGAACGTCCGGCATGAACTTCGGGGTTTCTAATCTTATAATGGCGATACTGTTGGTTGGCGGGTAAACCGTCTATAAACACCACTCTTGAAGCCACCGCATCCGAACCCTGAATGTGAGAAATATCGTAACCTTCTATCCGGTGAGGACTATCGGGAAGATCGAGAATTTCCGCCAAGTCTTCTAAAGCTTGATGATTGCGATCGCTCAATTTTTGCACCCGTTCGAGTTCATAACCCGCATTCCGTTCAACCAGTTCAATTAACTCGGCTTTGGTTTGTCGTTGGGGATTGATAATTGTCACCTTGCGACCTTTATATTCACTCAACCAGTTGGATAGAATAGATTCTTCGGGTAATTCGTACTGAACCAAAATTTCGCTCGGAATTTCCACCGGATCGACCGTTTGATAGTGATCTTCCAAAACCCGCTGTAAAATAGCGCCGTATTCCGATAATTTTTCCGACTGACTGTCAGCATCTTCGCTTAAAGTTTCCAAATTAAACCGTCCGACCTCCGCTTGAAACCCCAACCGTCCCACCAGTTGACCCGCCCGAATTTGAAACAGTTGAATGCAGGCTTGTTTATCATTCGCCGCCAAAGCAATAGCATCTCTAGACACTCTATCATCGGGAAGAGAAACTTTTTGGTCGGCGTTGAGAGACTTCAACCCCTGTATTTGGTCGCGTATTTTCGCCGCCGTTTCAAAATTCATCTTCTCGGCTGCGGCTTCCATTTGTTGGGTGAGATAGTTAATTAATTCTCCGGTGCGTCCCTGAAAAATCATCGCGACCTTTTGCAGGGTTTGATGATAGTCCTCCGGGGAAATCAACAGTTGACAGACACCCGGACAGCGACCGATATCATAATTCAAACAGGGGCGATCTTTAAATAGGGGTTTCGGACGCTGACGCAAGGGAAAAATCTGTTTAACTAAATGTAGGGTACTCCGCAACAGTCGGGTATCAACGTAGGGACCGTAAAAGCGATCTTTGGGTTTTCCCAAGCGGCGTTTGCGAGTAATGAAAATGCGGGGATATTCTTCCGACCAGGTAATGCAGAGATAGGGATATTTTTTGTCATCTTTCAACAGCACATTAAAATAGGGTTGATGCTGTTTAATCAAATTCGCTTCTAAAGCTAAGGCTTCCGCTTCGGTATCGGTAACAATAAACTCAATTTCTGCCACCTGTTGAACCATCATGGCAATGCGGGGACTGTGGCGGTTGTCGTCGCGAAAATAAGAACGAACCCGCGATCGCAATTTCTTCGACTTGCCAATATAAAGGATATGGTCAGATTTATCCCGCATCAGATAGACACCCGGAACCGGCGGAATTTCTTTTAATCGGCTTTCCAGGCGATCGCGATCTTTAATTAGAGTTAAAGTTTGGGTTGAAGTCATTCTGTTCTATTTTCAATATCTATATTATTGTTTTCTGTTTTATCGTATCGTTTTGAGACCATAACCGAAAAACCCAACGATACAAACCATTAAACCATCCCGAAAAAACCCGTAACCCGTTCGGGGTAATTAATAACCGTAGGGGCGCATCGCAATGCGCCCTAACTTGCGCCCTAAAACCCGTCACCGATGTAGGGGCGCGCCTCTGCAATTAATTGCTCGGTCTGACAGACAATCTATATAAACCCGCCCCGCCCACAAAACCCGTCACCGATGTAGGGGCGGGTTTAGAATTAATTGCTCGGTTTGACAGACAATCTATATAAACCCGCCCCACCCACAAAACCCATCACCGATGTAGGGGCGGGTTTAGAATTAATTGCTCGGTCTGACAGACAATCTATATAAACCCACCCCACCCACAAAACCCATCACCGATGTAGGGGCGGGTTCTGCAATTAATTGCTCGGTTTGACAGACAATCTATATAAACCCACCCCACCCACTCGATAACAAACATAATTCTAGTCGGAGGGCGGGTTTAGCAAAGTTATCGATAACAGAGATAATTTGAGTCGGAGACCCGCCCCGAAAAAACCCGTAATCTGTTCGGGGTAATTAATAACCGTAGGGGCGCATTGCCATGCGCCCTAACTTGCGCCCTAACTTGCGTCCTAACTTGCGTCCTAACTAATTGATGTCTTCGGGCAGACAATTTATATAAACCCGCCCCACCCACAAAACCCATCACCAATGTAGGGAGGTTTAGCAAAGTTATCGATAACAGAGATAATTCTAGTCGGAGACCCGCCCCGAAAAAACCCGTAACCTGTTCGGGGTAATTAATAACCGTAGGGGAACCCTAACTTGCGTCCTAACTTGCGCCCTAACTTGCGTCCTAACTAATTGATGTCTTCGGGCAGACAATTTATATAAACCCGCCCCACCCACAAAACCCGTCACCCATGTAGGGAGGTTTAGCAAAGTTATCGAGAACAGAAATAATTCTAGTCAGAACCCGCCCCCACAAAATTCTGGGTTTCTGCCTGTTATCCTTCTGCGATGATTAGCCGGGATGCAAGGGGCGCAAGCCAAAGCACCCCTACAATTTTCTATTCCCTATTGCCTATTGCCTATCGCCGATTCCCTATTCCCCGAGAGCTATTCACTGGTCACTGATCACTGATAACTGATCACTGATCACTGTTGCCTATTGCCCGTTGGCTGTTATATATTATGGGCAGACAACCCCAAAAATAGCAGTCGCACCATCCGCGATCGCGATTCGGATTCTTACACTTCCTTTTACCTATGACTGTTGCTAGCGCTCCCAACCTCCTGGGCGAAGACGAAGCCCTTTCCTTAATTGAAACGGTTATCCAACAATCGGAAGCCGAAGAAGTCTTTGTCACAATCGGCAACAGCGAAGAATCCCTCACCCGGTATTCGGAAAATCAAATTACCCAGAACGTCAGCAGTACCAATTTCAGCCTCTCGATAACCAGCTATTTTGGCAAACGCAGCGCCACCGCCTCCACAACCGAACTCGACCCCGACGCCATCAACGCCGCCATTAAACGTTCCGAAGAATTGGCAACGATCGCCCCGGAAGATCCCGAATGGGTACCGCTGCTAGAACCCCAAACCTACGATAACCGCATCCCCGCCTTTGATGAAGCAACCGCCTGTTTTTCCCCCCTGCAACGGGGAGAGCGAGTTAAAACCATTTGTCAGATGAGTGCCGAGGCGAAGGTTGAAGGTTCGGGAACTCTCAGCAGCGATGCGGAAGTCTTCGCGATCGGAAATTCTCGGGGATTGAGAGCTTGTAACCGTTTAACAAGTGCCGATTTTGGGTTTACTGCCAAGATCGATAACGGTTCGGCCTGGAGTCGCCGCAGCGCGATCGCCGTACAAGATTTACCGATAGAATCGTTAACGGAAACGATTATTAATCGCGCCTATTCTGCTCGTAATCCTCAACAAGTGCAGCCGGGAGTTTATCCGGTCATCTTTGATGGTGCTGCTTTTGCAGATTTGTTGATGTGGGTGATGTTTAATTTGGATGCCCGGGCAGCCGACGAGGGACGCTCGTTTATGTCGCGTTTGGATGAAAGCGGAAAACCGGGGGGAAATCGTCTGGGAGAAGCGCTGTTTAGTCCGATAGTGAACGTGCGGAGAAATGCCGCTCATCCTTTAATTGGCGGTTCGACGTTCTTCGCCGATGGGCTGAAAAAAGACGATCTCGAAATTATCAAAGATGGAATTCCCCAAACGTTATCCTACAGTCGCTATTGGGCGGCACAGAAGGGGGTTGAGGCGAACGGGGCGATGTATCCGGTTGTTATGGAAGGTTCCGAACAAAGTTTGGCGGATTTGATCGCCCAAACCGAACGGGGAATTTTGGTTAGCCGCGCCTGGTACGTCCGTTATGTGAACCCCCGCACGTTGGAGGTTACGGGGATGACGCGGGATGGTACGTTCTGGATAGAAGACGGAAAAATCGCCTATCCGATTAAGAATTTGCGCTTCAATCAACGCTTGCCGGAAATGTTCGCCGAGGTGGACGGTTTGAGTCAAGTTCACCGCTACGGTAGTATCGTGGTTCCGGGGGTGCGGGTGAAGGCGTTTAATTTTAGTAGCATCACCGATAGCATCTAAAAGGTGTCTCCGGGGAACGGGTTCGGGCTAATGCACATTTTGGGAATTCTGTCAAGTCGGGGTCAAAACGGGTGGTAAAAATTCGTTCGTCGCAGGTGAAGGGAAGGGGTAAAAATTTAGGGGAATGGCGGGGTCAAGCAACGAAGTAATAATGGTTTCAGCCGTTATCAGGAGTGAAAACACCTTATAGGTCAGACCATTCCTCCATTATCTTCAAGACCTAGAATACCATAAAGGCTGAAACAACGCAAGCACGTTGCTAGTTGAGAATTATTTTCGAGTTAAGTTTTGTAAAAATGGCTGATTGATAGAAATTACAAAACCAAAAGCAAGATTACTATAAGCCGGATAAATAACTTGGGTAGGTTTTCAATGTTTCCCAATAGAAAGCGAGTTTTTAATCAACTTGAACTAAATGGGGTTATAGTAAGGGATGGGTAAGATAAACTGGGATATTATGTCTAGAAATAAGGGTAAAGAAAGGGGGTTTTTGGAGTAAAAATAATATCATGTCCGACTCATCAATAATCCGCTTAGTAGGGGCGGTTTAAACAGTCACCAGTCACCAGTCACCCTTACGGGAACGTCCGTTTCTCCTCGACGGAAACCGCCAAGTCCGCACTGCCTCACCAGTCACCAGTGTTTCAATTTACAGTTATCAATTCGAGCGTGTTTTCAGCAATCGCTTGTAACCTGCATGGTACTTCTTCACTGTTCACTGTCTACTGTTCACTGTTCACTGTTTAAACCGCTCCACTCCAAAACAGGATTAATCAACCGGCGATAATAGGAGATTATGGAATTTGTCGATATTCTAATCCTTTCTAACGGCCCCGGAGAGCTAACAACTTGGGTGCGTCCGGTGGTGGAGGCGCTGAGAAAACAGTTGGGAAACCAAAGCGAAAAGGTAAGAATTTCGCTGATGCTTTCGCCCTGTCCTCATGCAACGGGAAAAGAGGTGGCGATCGCTAATTCTTATCGGGAGATTGATCGGGTTCAAAGTGCGGAATATTTTTGGCAATTTTTATTATCGGGAAAAACGGCGGAAAATTGGGATTGGTTTTCTCGGGGTGCGGTGGTGTTTTTGGGGGGCGATCAATTTTTTACCGTAATTGCTGCCAAACGGTTGGGTTATCGCAGTGTTATTTATGCGGAATGGGATGCGCGTTGGTGGCGGTGGGTAGATAGTTTTGGGGCGATGAATGGTAAGGTTATCGAGGGAATTCCTAATGAATATTCTGCTAAATTTCAAATTGTTGGGGATTTGATGGCGGATGTGCAGTTGAGGAAAAATCAAGGTTTGGGGTGGGAGTTTTTGGGCGATCGCAATATTGAATTAATTGGTTTGTTGCCCGGTTCAAAACCGGCGAAGTTGGCTCAGGGCGTTCCGCTAACGTTGGCGATCGCCGAATATCTGCACAATAAACGACCCCAAACTTGTTTTATGATTCCTGTTGCTCCCACGTTGGAGTTATCAACTTTAGCAAAATTTGCCGATTCTAAGTTTAACCCAGTTTTATCACAAATTGGCGATTTTCAGGCGAGTTTACATTATTCTAATCCGCCCTATTTTCAGTTGGCATCGGGGTTAAAAATTTACCTGTGTACGGAAACGCCGGCTTATGGTTTGTTGTCTCAATGTCGGTTATGTTTAACAACAGTTGGGGCGAATACGGCGGAATTGGGGTCTTTGGGGGTGCCGATGATTGTATTGCTTCCGACGCAACAGTTAGATGCGATGCGGGCTTGGGATGGAATACCGGGATTGTTGGCTAATTTGCCTTTGGCGGGTTCGCTATTTGCGAAGATGATTAATTGGATTGTATTGCAGCAAAAGAGGCGGTTTGCGTGGCCGAATATTTGGGCGAAAACGGAAATTGTTCCAGAATTAGTCGGGAAGTTGGACGCGAAAACAGTAGCGGAGTTGGCGCTGGATTATTTGGAAAATCCCCAAAAGCTGGAAGAAATTCGCGATCGCTTAATTAAAGTGCGGGGTCAACCGGGTGCGGCGGAAAAGTTGGCGAAAATTGTGTTAGAACAAGTAGAATTTCAGGTAAAATAGAATAGAATAGAAGTAGATGGCGATCGCCGCGATGAAATAAAAAGAGGAATCTTTTTCATCCATATAAAGGCAGTTTTAGACACGCGCTTTAGGTAGTCCGTAAAAATTGGTTGACTTTTGTTGGTCGCCAGCTAACACTATAGTATTTAAGTCTCTCAAATAGCAAATGTTCTACTACTACGGCAGAAAAAAACAAATAGCAAAATATTATCCCTCTCCTAACTATGACACCATCATAGAATCATTTGCAGGTTCAGCAGCTTATTCACTATATGGGAATCATTGGAAAAAGGAAGTTATTCTCATTGAGAGAGATGAGCGTGTTGCTAAGATTTGGCAGTGGTTGATCGATGAAGCAATTCCATCCAAAATCAGAAGCCTCCCAGATTTAGAGGTTGGTGAAAAGAGTTCCGAATTTCTTCACATTGTTCATGCTGCGACGAAAATGGCTTTTCACTACAAAACCATTAAGGTAACTCCTGTTTTAGCAAGAAATTGGGAGATTAGTAAACGATATATGGCAGAGAATTTATTTAAAATTAAGCATTGGAAAATTATCTGCGGAGATTACACACTAGCTCCAGATCTAGAAGCTACTTGGTTTATTGACCCGCCGTATAAAAAAGAGGCTGGTCAAGGTTACTATTACGGTAGCAAATTAATTGATTACGGAAAACTGGCAGAGTGGGCGAAGAATAGGAAGGGAGAAGTTATATTTTGCGAAGGGAATTGCGGTGATTATTTGCCATTTAAGCCATTGCTAAATCTGAAAGGCGTAGCCGGTAAAACTAGCAGGGAAGTTATTTATTATCAATCTAATAAAGCAGCCCAACAACTTGAAATTTTTGATTTGCTAGAAAGTAGAAAATTTCATATAGGAATAACATCAGGATGACCCTTTTAAATTGGATTGACAATAGCTGCCGTTTCACTTGCAATAGAGTGGCAAAACATTGACCCCACAATTGAACTGGTGGTTTTATAGTCAATATTTTTATAAACTGTTGAAGGAATAACTTCTAAAAACTCATTGGTTTGATGCAATGCAGATTCAATATGCTCACTATTGACTTCAAATCCACAAAAAATATTAAACCTTGGGTTAATGATATAAGTCATCTATGTTTTGTTCTACTTCGGCAATCAAGCTACTAGCTGTTGTATTTAAAGATTTTGATATCTCAAACAAAATAGACAAAGTAGGAGATTTCAAACCCCGCTCAATTTGGCTAACATAGGTGCGGTGAATCCCTGTTCTGTCAGCAAGTTCTTCTTGAGAGATATTTGCTATCTTTCTATACTTAGCTATAACTTGACCTAGAGTCTTATTAATGTTTGTCATGCAGAAAAATATCTCAGAAAGAGAGACTCAGAGTCTACAGACAATAGTATTCAATTTTGAGTTGTACGTCTGATGTGAACACAGGGATGACTTATATCTATAATTCCCCCCAACTAACCCTTCTGCTGGCGGCGCAAACCTTTCATAGCCAAACCCACCAGACCAACGGACAACAAAGACATAGAAACGGGTTCGGGTACTTTAGCCAACTCGTCTTCTACTGCCACATTGCCGAGTTTGAGTTGAAATGCGAGTTGGGAACGGTGGGGTGCCGTTTTATCGCTTAGGTTTTTGGCGTCTCCCGTCCAAAACATCGTTGTTGTTCCGGTCAGGGTGAACGTTTCATCGAGATCGGTGAGCCACAAATATTGAGAACTATTGAAATAGTCGCAACCGCTAACATCGGTACAGGTGAAACTAGAATTTTCCGCGATCGCCGTACCGTTGAGAAAGAGATTATCGACCACAACGCTGTTATTTGTCTTGCGGGCGGTGGTGCGAATAAACAAGTCTTTGAAACTATCGGCGATGCTGTATTCCAAAGTTTGTCCGCCAATGATATAGGTTAGCAGATTGTTGGCAAAAGTCAAACTAAAATCTACCCCTTCCCCACTCACCCAGTCAAAAGAACGGTATTGAGTCGGAACGGTTTGACCCCCATTTTCATTATCGTAGTGGATATTAAATTCGTGTTCTGCCGCCCCGGAGAGGTCGCCAATGCGTCCTTCTGCGGCGACGCCGATGGTGGCATCCAGTTCGCTGAAGGCGCCTTCCCCATTAATAATACCACCCAAAGTAAAAGCGTTGGCGGCCGAAGGTACTGCTAAAAATCCAATTGCTGTTGCTGCGACTGCGAAAAATGATTTGTAGTTATTCATTTATTTTGCTCCTTCACCCTGTCGGTGTCTCTAATTTTTCCTATTGTTTGTCTCCAATTTCAACTCTAAGTTATTGAAAAGCTAATGTACAATCAAAAGTTTTATAGTTTACTTAATCTTTAATTTTCTCAAAATATTGTTAATTTTAGGAGCTTCTATAAATGAATAATTTAGGAATAATTTTATTCGTAAATATTGGGTAGTTTTGTTAAATTCAATCGAAAGTTTCAGTATTTTCTCGGAATTAATATAATATCATGTCCGGTTGAACAGTTATAAATAAACGACGGAGAAGACAGGAGTCACCGAGTCAGGAGTCACCGAGGAAATTTTGAAGAAGAAAGAAGAGGAGCGGTGCGACCCCCTTCGGGTTCACCAGTTGCTTTAAGTCGGGGAACCCTTTCGGCAGGTGCTCATGGGGGGAACCCCCAAGATCGCACTGCCTCACCAACGCACTGGTTCACCGCGCCCTTCGGGAACGTCCGTTGCTCCGATACGGAAACCGCCAAGTCCGCACTGCACTCACCACCTGCGGGCGCATGGGAACGCGCACCAAGAGAGAAGGAGAAAGTTTTTTTATCACTAATTATCCGGACATGATAGAACCCAATAAACAATAAAAAACAACCCAAAAAATAGGGTTGCTGTCAATCAATGATAATATTCGGACATAGACTCGTTAAGGGGGTAGCGGCTTACATCATACCCATGCCGCCCATGCCACCCATACCCATGCCGCCCATGCCGCCCATGCCGCCCATGCCGCCCATAGCGTCCATGTCGGGAGCGGGGGGTTTCTTCTCGGGCTTCTCAACCACTAACGCTTCGGTAGTTAAGACCATTCCGGCAATAGAACCGGCATTTTGTAGTGCCGAACGAACAACCTTCGCCGGATCGATAATACCCGCTTTGATCAGGTCTTCGCATTCGCCCGTGAGTGCGTTATAACCGACATTAAAATCGGTTTCCCGAACCTTCTCAACAATAACAGAACCTTCTGCGCCGGCATTGTGGGCAATTTGAGACAGGGGAGCTTCCAACGCTTTGGCGACAATTTTACCGCCAATCTTCTCTTCTCCAACCAGTTCCTCAACAATTTGGTCGATTTTTTTCGCCAAATGAATTAAGGTCGTCCCGCCACCGGGAACAATACCTTCTTCAACTGCGGCTTTGGTGGCGTTGAGAGCGTCTTCAATTCTCAGTTTACGAGATTTCAATTCGGTTTCTGTGGCCGCCCCAACTTTAATCACCGCCACGCCGCCTGCCAGTTTAGCAATGCGTTCTTGCAGCTTCTCTTTATCGTACTCCAAATCCGTCTCCGCCCGTTGCCGGCGCAGTTGTTCGATACGGGCTTGGATATCGGCTTTATTCCCGGAAGCGACAATGGTGGTTTTGTCTTTTTCGAGGGTAACTTTGTCTGCGGTTCCCAACATTTCCAAGGTAACGGTATCCAAACTCAAGCCGATGTCTTCGGAAATCACCTGACCGTTGGTGAGAATGGCGATATCTTGCAACATTGCTTTCCGGCGTTCCCCAAAACCGGGGGACTTGACGGCGGCGGCATTTAACACGCCTCTGGCTTTGTTAACAACCAGGGTAGCTAGTGCTTCTCCTTCGATATCTTCGGCGATAATCAGTAAAGGCTGACCCGCCCGGGCGATTTTTTCGAGGACTGCAACTAAATCCTGAATGGCACCAATTTTCTTATCGACGATCAGAACGCGAGCGTTTTCGTACTCGGCTAACATCCGTTCGGGGTCGGTAACAAAATAGGGGGATAGATAGCCGCGATCAAATTGCATCCCCTCGACAACATCCAATTCCGTTGTCAAAGACTTGGACTCTTCAACGGTGATCACGCCGTCTTTGGTGACTTTATCCATCGCTTCGGCGATCATCTCACCAATTTCGCGATCGTTTCCTGCCGATACGGTAGCAACCTGGGCGATCGCATCTCCTTCGATGGGTTTGGCGACGGCTTCTATTTCGGCTACCAGACGGCTAACGGTTTTTTCAATTCCCCGACGCAGGGATACGGGGTTGGCGCCGGCGGCAACATTTTTTAAACCTTCTGCAATCATCGCTTGAGCTAAGATTGCTGCTGTGGTTGTACCATCTCCGGCGACATCGTTGGTTTGGGATGCCACTTCTTGAATGAGTCGGGCACCGGTGTTTTCTAAGGGATCGGGGAGCGTAATTTCTTTGGTTACGGTAATCCCATCATTAACAATATCGGGCGCACCAAATTTCTTCTCTAATAATACATTTCGACCTTTCGGGCCGAGGGTAACGCGCACTGCATCTGTGATCGCGTTAATCCCTCTTTCCAGCGCCCGTCTTGACTCTTCGTCAAACGCAACAATTTTAGCCATGTAACGACCATTAGCTCTCCACCTTGTCAATTTAGCACTCTTAGCTTACGAGTGCTAGTTGGTGGAAACCGTACAAGGGAGGGAATAGGGAATAGGGAGATGGGGTGCAGGGGGAGATGGGGAGGTAGGGAGATGGGGAGGTAGGGAGATGGGGAAATCTTGCCTATTGCCTGTTCCCTGATCCGGTGTTCCCTGTTCCCTGTTGCCTGTTCCCTGTTCCCTATCTACGCCATGACCATTCCCCCGTCTACATTAAACACCTGACCGGTGATGTAGGCGGCGGCGGGGTCTGCGGCTAAAAAGCGTACCATTCCGGCGACTTCCTCGGGTTGACCGTAGCGACCGAGGGGGATAAATTTTAGAATTTCTTCGGTATTTTTCAGGTCTTTGGTCATGTCGGTTTGGATAAAACCGGGGGCGACGGCGTTGACGGTGACGCCCCGACTGGCGAGTTCTTTGGCGACGGTTTTGGTAAAGCCGATCACCCCCGCTTTGGCGGCGCTATAATTGGCCTGTCCGGGGTTTCCCATCTGACCGGCAACGGATGCAATATTGATAATTCGCCCCGATCGCTTTTTCAACATAATTTTACTCACGGCCCGGGTGCAGAGAAAGACGCCGGTGAGGTTGAGGTCGATGACGGCTTGCCATTCTTCCGGTTTCATCCGCAGCAGTAGGGTATCGCGGGTGATGCCGGCGTTGTTGACGAGGATATCGATTCGCCCCCATTTTTCCATGACGGTTTCGATCAGCTGATCGACTTGATCGGCTTGGGAAACGTCGGCTTGCAGGGCGATCGCTTCTCCTTGGGCGTTGGTAATTTCTCCAACGAGTTCATCGGCGGCACCGGAAGAACTGGCGTAGTTCACGACGATTTTAGCACCCTGACTGGCTAAGGCGATCGCGATCGCCCGACCAATTCCCCGCGATGCTCCTGTAATGATAGCAACTTGTTCTTTTAGCTGTTGTAGGGTTTCGGGTAAAACGTCCATTGAGAGTTCCTCTGCGATTTTTTTACGGTCAAACTTTCCATCATAGAGGTTAACAGCTTTTGACACCCCAGGGCCGTTTCGTTCTCAGTTAAAAATTGCCGGGGGTTCGGGGGGTGATGGGGGGATGGGGAGGTGGGGAGAGGACTTTTTTGAGATGAAAAATAGCTTTTTATTAATAAAAATCCTCCCTACCTCCCTACCTCCGGTCCTCCCCACCTCCCCACCAATCAAGTTTTAGGGTTAGAACGGGCACGGCCCTGCTTTTGACACCCCGATAAAATTAAACTTTCTTCATAAACTGTGATTTCTATTAAGATTACGGGGGTTCGATTGAAACTGAATTTAAAATCAAGTTTGAGCCGATTCAAAAATTAGTCAAGTCTTGATTTGGGTGATTTTAAAGATGAAAATACCCGGTAAAGATAGTCAACTCGGATTGGCTCAGATTATAATACGAGCATCAAGTTAGAGGGAGTTTCTCTCCATGTCAGTTAAAAAGACGTTTGGCAGCTTTAAAGAACTTCTAGAGGGTTCGGATCTTCCGGTTTTAGTTGATTTTTATGCCACTTGGTGTGGCCCCTGTCACATGATGGCGCCGATTTTGGAGGAAGTGAATCGGGAAATGAATCAACAAATCCGAATTGTTAAAATTGACACGGACAAATATCCACAGATTGCGTCTCAATATCACATTGAAGCTTTACCGACTTTGGTGTTATTTAAAAACGGTCAACCTGTTGATCGCATTGAGGGAGTGGTACGGGCGCCGCAATTGATTCAACGGTTGTACGGTTTGCTCTAAATTGATTTTTTATGTTGGGAAAATCTAGAGAAGGACAGGGATTTTATAATGAGGCGGCTTTGGAGAGTTTTTTCTGGAAAAACTTATCGAGTTTACTCGGATTAAAACCTCTAAAGCAGCAATATAGAGTGCGAGGAGAAGTCTGTGATATTTTAGCAATAGATTCCGGTAAGCGATTGGTCATACTAGAGCTAAAAAATGCTGAAGATCGCTATATTGTTCAGCAGCTTACTCGATATTATGAGAATATCTTAGAAGAACGACCGCTCAGTTCTCAAATTGATTATACTCAGTCTATCCGTTTGATTGCGATCGCACCCGATTTTCACGAAGATAGCTTGATTGATCTCAAATATCATACTCTTGATTTGGAGCTTTTACGGTTTCAGATTATTCAAAGGGAAAATCGGCTTTATTTGACTTTGAATACCCGCGAGAAAACAACGATTTCACAAGTAATAATTTCCGAGTCTGAAGAATATATTATTAATCCGGAAAATGCACCGAATTCTAAAATATTACCTCGTCCGCCAAAAGCACTACTAAACCTGATTGAAAAGGAGAGTTTAGAAAAGCAAAATATTGTTTTAGATATTCGAGAAAAAATTATCAGATTTGACGAACGGATGGGTGAAAATAGCACAGAAGTTACTATTGGTTATGGTAAAAGAAAAGGTAAAAATCAGCTTTATCGTGCTTATCATACCCGTTGTGCTGAGTTTCATCGAGATCAATATTGGGTTTTAGCTGATCAAAATTTAGACGATCCAGATATCGTTGTACATACACAAACCACCGATCTTTGGGGTGAACCTTTAGATAAGCCTCAGTATTCCTATTCTAAAAAAATAGTTAAAATTGAACTGTTTCTCTATCTTCCTTTTCCCCAGGATGAAACAAATCAAAGAATTATCAAAGTTTTAGTTAGAACAAATGACTGGAAAACGGTGTCGGAAATAGTGCTTCCCTATCGCTATAAAGAACCTTGGAAACCGGGGACATATTATCCCTTTGAACAGTATCTCAATCTTTATTATAAAATGACTGGAAAATTAGTAAAGTCAAATTCATTACAAATATTGATTGATTTGGCGTTAGATGAATGGAAAGGTAGAAATTAAGGTGTAATTCAGAGAGATTCTAAAAATAATGCTGAGGAAGAATGAGGGGATCTGGAAATTTAACAGTGAAGCCGACTTAGAAACATTTGTCTGGGATAATTTAGAGAATTTGTTCAATTTACAACCTTTGAAACGACAATTCTCAATTCGAGGAGAATTTTGTGATATTTTAGCGATCGCAGAAAACAAAGCATTAGTTATTATCGAGCTAAAAAATATTGAAGATCGATATATTGTGCAGCAATTAACTCGTTACTATGATCGCATTTTATCTGAGAAACCTTTTCAAGCTGATCTCGACTATACACAATCAATTCACCTGTTAGCACTCGCGCCGAGTTTTCATCGACATAATTTAATCGATCGCAAATATAACAAGCTGAAAATCGACTTTTTGTGGTTTGAGATCCGGGAAACCACTAATCAGATATCTTTTAATTTAAAAAATCAGAGTCAAGAATTGATTGCTTCTTTAAAAATTCTGGATTTAGCAAACTATAAAGTTCCTCAAACTCAAATGCAAGTTAGTTTGAGGAAAATGCCTAAAATTCCGAAAGCACTCGCTCGGATGCTAGAGTCTCAAAGTACAGAAATTAAAAATATTATTCTCAACCTGCGAGAAAGAATTCTGAGTTTTGATGATCTAATGGGCGAAAAAAGTACAAGTGTTACCCTAACTTATGGTAGAATGAAACAAGATGGTCAACTTTGTAAACCGACCCATTTACTCTGCTGTGGATTTTACCAATCCAATAAAAATCAAAATCTAGAGCTGTTTGTTTATCTTCCCTATTCCTTCGCCAAAAATGTTAAACTAAACATCCTAACAGAAGATTGGAAAATTGCCTTAAAAGCTAAAATTCCGAGTCGTTATTCATCGGGAGGGAAATGTCACTCTATTGATATCATGTACTACTTAAAATGGTATGAAAAGATGACTGGAAAATCAGTTCAATCCAATTCAATAGAGACTTTAGTTGATTTGGCTTTGGAAGAATGGAAAGCCAGATGTGGAAAGAAATGATATAATAAATTCTAGCCCGATCAATGATTATCAGTTTTCCGTTATCAATATCACTAAGCGGAAAAATAGCAGCGAAGGAGGTGACTCGTTCACTGACTTTAATTGAGTTGAGAGGGCGGAAAATCACTTTTTGACTTCTTGGGGAATCCTCAGCCCACTGTGTAATTTTCCTTGAGCGTGTTGATTGAGAAACTGTTGGTGTTGTTTGAGGATTTCGGCGCCGGGATAAATGGTGCGTTCTCCGGGGCGAATATGAATCCAGCCTAAATCTTGCAGGCGACAGACTAAATTGGAGATGCTGACCCCCAATTCTTGACGCATTTCATAAAGGTGTGACCATTTGGTTAAGTTGCGACCGAGGCGTTTCTGCTCCATGATATAACGGGGCATCAGTAAACAACTGGCAAAATATTGAGCTTGCCATTCGATAGAGGCGGTTTGGGTGATGGTTGTCTCGGAGCGACAAACGAAGGGTTCCTCGGCTTTTGTAGGGGCTTGCAGAAGCGCTTGATGGTTGACGTGTAAGACCCAATGGCCGATTTCATGGGCGAGGGTTGATTCGATGAATCCTTGCGGTTTGTCGAGTATGTCTTCGTTAATTTCAATCAGTCGTTCTCTGGGTAAAATCCGAGCGGCAATCGGCCCTTGTTCGTCGGGTTCAATCACATCCCAAACGACGCCTAAATCAAGAAAATCAGCCACTAAGGAGCCATCAAACGGCCAGATTGGTGCAAAATTTTTTGTAGTTTGCATCTGTTCTAAGATGCGGTTGGCTTGACGTTCAATAAACGTCTTCGTGTGAAAACGATACGGTTTTAGTAGGTTCACCTCGACTTTTCCTCCCCTGCACAAAACTTATATCCGGCTAAAAAACTAACAAGATTTAACCGGATAAAAATGAGAAAAATTGACTCAGTTTTGAGCGCTCAACATCTAAAGTTTTGAGTCTGAAAATTTGATTTGTATTGATTTGCGAAAACCCTTGAGAGTTAGAGCAAAGTTTAACCCCAGTTTACAGTGCCAAATTACTGAATCAGTGTGATTAAAATGAATATATATTTTGTAACACATTTCCGCCAAGCTGTCAAGCCAATTGAGGAGTCCCCTTGGGATTATGCCCCATTTATCAAGACTTGGAACAAAAGCCTGTTGTAATACATTATTATTACAATTTTCTCAAACTCACTGAAAATGTTCCCGGCTTCAATCTAAATTCGAGCAAAAAAAGTTGAATAAAAATCTATTTTTCGGTCAAAGAACTTGAACCCGTGCAAAAAAAGGTTCGCCGAGAGGAGGCGAACAATTAATTTCAAGTCTCATTGAGTTAGAGTTTATTGGAAACTTTGAGCAATTTCATCAGTTTTAGCAGCCATAATAAAATCATTACGATGTAACCCGGAAATGGCATGAGTCCACCAAGTAACAGTGGTTTTTCCATATTCAGTGGTAATTGAGGGATGATGTCCTTCTGCTTCGGCTGCATCTCCGACTTTTTTTGTAAATTCTAAAGCGGTTTTAAAGTCGGGAAATTTATAAGAACGCTGTAAACGATCTTCGCCTTGGTTATCGATTAAATCCCATTGGGGAATTTGGGGTTTAAGCTGTTTAATTTCGTCTTGAGTGACGGGTTTTGAATCTTTGGTACAGGCTTCACATTTTTGTTGGGTGAGTTCTGGCATAATTACCTCCTAAACTGTTAATCTGGTTCGAGACTATCGGCAAGAATAAAGAGTTTAAATTTCTCTATTTTTGCGGAAAATTGAAAATAAAAATTCCCGGCAATTCGTCATTTCAAAAATTGCTTTTTTCCTTTAATCCAAGCTCAAAGGTAATTTCGTGAACACCCGGAATTGCTTTCACTTCTTCGACGATTTCCCGGGCTGTATCTCTATCTTTAACCGTACCGGAGAGAATCACCGAACCATTGGATACCATCGCGACTAAATCTTCTTCTATCTCGGATTTAATGGTATCTTTAATTTCGCGATCGCTAAGTGCTTTTGAACGGTTCCAACCGTCTTGAATATACTCAACACCGCTATATTGACCGCCACCGGGATTGAGTTTTAAACGTTCATCAAGCTGTCGCTGTTGGGGCGTTTTAAGCGCACTATCGGGAGTTGCCAAGGCACCTAAAAACGGCGTTGCCAGAGCGGATGAACTCTGAATGCAAGTGAGTAATAAAACAGCAAATAAAGTGACAACAGAGCGAAATAAGCGATGACGCTGTATTAGTAATGGGACTGCAAATCCAACTGCGATAATTCCCAGTAATAAATAAAAATCCATCAGGAGATCTCCTCCTATTTTTTGCCTTCTCTAGCTTGAAATAAAGCCATTAACTTCTAGGATAGATCCTCAAAACCAAGTAAGGATCTTCCTAGAGGAACAAATTTTAGGATCTCAAGTGAGAATATTGATGCAAAAATTTAGACGGGTTGTAGTTCTTTGATGCGTTTAACCATTTGCACGGCTTGGCGAACCATTTGGCTCGCATAACCCCACTCATTATCATACCAACTCATCACTTTAACTAAGTCTCCATCAATCACTTGAGTCATGCTCAAATCAACAATGGAAGCGCGGGTATCGCCAATAATATCAGAGGAAACCAATTCATCATCGGAAGCGCCTAAAATGCCTTGATATTGTTCGTTACCCGCTTCTTCTCGGAAGATATTATTAACTTCTTCTATGCTGGTTGGACGTTCGGTAACGAGGGTAATATCAGTAATTGAACCGACGGGAGTTGGCACCCGCACTGCTGAACCATCAAATTTATTTTGAAATTGCGTTAAGACTTGAGTTGTGGCTTGAGCGGCACCGGTGGAAGTGGGGACTAAATTCTCGGCTGCGGCTCGTCCTCGCCGCCATTTTTTATTCGGTTCATCAACCAATCCTTGGCTGGCGGTGTAGGCGTGAATTGTGGTCATTGCTGCTTTTTTGATGCCAATTCGACGACCCAAAACTTCGACAACCGGGGTAATACAATTGGTGGTACAACTCGCACAAGAAATGATTTGATCGGACTCAGAAATTTGATTGACTCCATTAACAATGGTCGGAATTCCTTCGCTTTTGGGAGGGGCGGATAATATTACTCGTTTTGCACCCGCTTGTAGGTGTTTTTCTAAGTCGGGTTTTTTGGTAAAAATTCCGGTGCATTCAAAGACGATATCGACATTGAGATCCTGTTTTCCCCAGGGGAGTTGAGTGGGATCTTTTTCTTGGTAAACGGGATATTCTTTACCTGCGACAACTAAGCTATTTTTGGTGTTTTCGACGGTTTTAGAACATTTGCCATAGACGGTATCGTATTTGAGTAAGTAAGCCAGTTGTTCGGCGGGAACAATATCGTTAACACCAACAACTTCTAACTCGGGAGTATCGAGTAAAATTTTGAAAACTGCCCGACCAATCCGACCTAATCCATTAATTGCAACTCTTGCCATAATTGTATCTCCAATTGACTTCAAAATGTGAGATTTAGCGGATATTTTTAGGCTAAGTGTTTGTCAATTGATCGCCTTCTATCTAGAGGATGAGGTTAGTTTTAAATTCAATGTATTTTAATGATGGGTATATTGTATAAACTCCTGTTGTAAAGATTGATAAATATCCAAAAAAATTAATTGTATGTTTGAGGAACGTATGAGCTAGAAAATGAAATGTTTTTTGATGGGGATGAACATCGAACCGCCCGAGTTTATTTAAGCTATAATAGAAGAGTTGCAGTTGCCCTAGACTCGACTACACCGAACTCGATTTCTACCTTAAGAAAAGGAATTGCAACACTGCATCTCCCGATAGACACAGTTTAGGTGAGAATTAAGAGCGAAAATTTTTCAATAAATATCGCCAATAATTTGAAATCTACCTGGGGGAGTATAAAGGAAATTCAACTGACATGATATTGTGAAACGGAAGCCCGAGGAATCAAAGGAGGTTGGTATGGATCAAACTGACTTAAAAACTTTACTACATACGCTACAACAGTTGCGTCAGTCTGTGGAGGAGGAAGGTATAAAAATCTATGAAAAATGGCGACCTAATATTACTCAACGAGCATTTACAATCAGTGCATTAAATCTCGCTCACTATCTGATTTTAAGACGCCATGACTTGCGACCCATTCAACGCGCATTAATGCCTTTGGGGTTGTCTTCTTTGGGACGCTGTGAAGGTCGAGTCATGGAAAATTTAGATGCAACCATTGCTGCTTTGGGAGCCATTTGTAAAGCCGACCCAGAGCGTTTACCCAAACGTCCTTCGACCCATGCATTTTTTCGCGGAGAACGTTTGCTTAACCGTCAAACTCAACAACTTTTGGGAGCATCTTCATCGGAACGTCGGGTGCGGATTATGGTAACTTTACCCTCCGATGCGACAGAAAATTATGATTTTTTTGTCAAAATTTTGCAACAGGGAGTGAATTGTGTACGAATTAATTGCGCCCATGATAGCCCGAAAGAATGGGAAGCGATGATTGATAACTTGCATTGGGCTGAATCGGAAACCGGAAAATCCTGTAAATTATTGATGGATTTGGGCGGAATTCAACCTCGCACCGCCGATGTAATTACTCCAGAAAATGAAAATCGCTTACATTTAGGCGACCGCTTTTTGATGAGTAAAAATAAACCCGAGCGGAATGGGGAATTTTCCTTTCAAACCCGTTGTACAATTCCCGAAATTCTCGATCAAGTTAAAGAAGGACATACGGTTTGGATTGATGATGGTCAACTGGGAACTCGGGTGGAATCCGTTCAGGAAGACGGTTTAATTTTAAAAGTCATTCAAGCTCGACCGGAAAAGGGAGAAAAGCTGAAAAATGACAAGGGAATGAACTTTCCAGATACAGAAGTTTATTTTAATGCTTTGACTGAAAAAGATTTACAAGATTTGGATTTTATTGCGGCTCATACGGATATTATTGGATATTCGTTTGTACAAGACGCTTCAGATGTTAAGCGATTGCAGCAGGAATTAGAAGCAAGAAATCCCGGTCACGAAATCGGTTTAATTGCCAAAATTGAAACTAAAACTGCGATTAAAAATTTACCCGAATTGATTGTTCAAGCGGCGGGTCGTCAACCCTTTGGGGTAATGATTGCGCGGGGGGATTTAGCCGTGCAAATTGGCTATCAACGTTTAGCAGAAATGCAAGAAGAAATTATGTGGATGTGTGAAGCGGCGCATATTCCAGTGATTTGGGCGACTCAGGTTTTAGAGAATTTGGCGAAAACCGGAATTCCTTCCCGTTCGGAAGTTACTGATGCGGCGATGGCTCAACGTTCGGAATGTGTGATGTTGAATAAAGGACCGTTTATTGAGGAAGCGGTGACGATTTTAGATGATGTTTTGCTGCGAATGCAAGCCCATCAAATGAAAAAAACTCCCCAGTTGCGAGCCTTACATTCTTGGGAATAATTAAGAGTATCAGAGGATAAATAGAGGGAAATAGAGAGTATCCCGAGCGATTTAGAATTTATAGGACTTAAGATAGATGACAGAATTTAACAAATCGTAGATACTCTCTAAAGTAGAGTCGAACTTGATAAAGCTATGATTTTTTTAGAAAACAAACAAACCGGAAACTTAGTAAAAGTTTTGGATGTAACTGCATTGGCTGACCCGAATAAAAGTCAGATTTCCGGGAGAGTTCAAGCCGGAGAAGAAGAACAACCCCCCGAGTTTATGGAGAAAGAAAAACTTGTTTTTCCTTCCGGTGAAAGTTTACCTCGTTGCTGGGTAGATGCTGATTATCGTCATTCTAATTAGAGCTTTTCAAAACTTCAAAAAAACTCCTCAAATAACGTAGAGATTACATTTAATTGGAGGTTGTAGTTCGATTCCCTGGTCGTCTGCTTCCTCCTGTTGTGTTATTTAACGAGAATTTTCCGCTTCTTCTATCGCTTCATAAAGTTGCGACTTATCCATTTTACTGCGTCCTTCTATGTCTAATTCTTGCGCTTTTTGGTAAAGTTCTCGCTTGGTGAGTTGAGAGTCATCAGAGTGTTGAATTTCGCGCATGACTCGCTTGACTGCGGTCGTCCATTCTGCATATTGTTCTCCTTTTTGAGAAGCGGACTGCTTTTTTTCCTCGACTTCTTGCTTTTCTTCCTCGCTCAAACGTTCCCAAACTTCTTGGGGTAAATAGCGTTTGGTTTGATTATTTTTCCGAGCGTTTTCATCCCCTTCTTGGGTTTGCCAATTTTGCTCCGTCCACTCTTCTAAAGAATGAGCGGATTCGTCTTTTTCCCCTTGATAACCTCCGCCCCGTTTTTCGTATTCCTGCACAAGTAACTGACTTTTTCTCGCTGACCATTGACCCGGTTTTCCGCCTTTGTCAGACTCCATGATTTCCTGTTTTATTTCACGCCGTAAGTCCGGCTTAGTATATTTTTCTTCGTAGTTTTTATTACTCATTTTGGTGAATTGATTGCTGTTCTTTCATCTAGCCTAAAGGAAATATGCTGTTGAGAAAACTGACTGGGGATAGATTCATTTACAATGCAAACCATCTCTGAGGAATGATTGCTTTGAGTATCTGTCCGATGACTAACGGAATTAAACTTCCGGCTAAAATGAATCCCCATCCTTGCAAACCCGGATTAACGATTTTCAACACATTTGCTAAGGGAGAAAAATAAACAGCCGTCAACAGTAAACCCGTACAAAGTAAAAGTGCTAACCAGACATAACGGTTAGTTGTGACTTCATTTTTTAACAGTCCAGAGTTTGAATCCCGCATATTAAAAACGTGCCACAAGCGACCAAAAGCTAAGGTTAAAAATGAGATGGTAACGGCTTTATCTTCTTTCATTCCCAAACGACTTAAACACAGCCAAAATACGCCCAAAACAATTAGCGCAATAATCACGCCATACAACACAATTGCCATCCAATGACGGCGGGGTAAAATCGGTTCACTGCGATCGCGGGGCTTTTGTTTCATCAGGTTATAACTTCCTTCTCCCACCCCCAAAGCTAACGCCGGAAACACATCATTAATAGCGTTTAGAAATAAAATTTGCAAGGGTAATAACGGTAACGGTGCGCCCACTAATGAAGTCGCAGCCACCGCAATAATTTCACCCATATTTCCTGACAGTAAATAGATGGTAAACTTGCGAATATTCCCAAAGATAGCCCGCCCCTGTTCGACCGCAGCAACAATACTAGAAAAGGCATCATCTTGTAATACCATATCTGCCGCTTCTTGGGCGACTTGTGTTCCCCGTTTTCCCATCGCAATGCCAATATCTGCTTTTTTTAATGCGGGTGCATCGTTAACACCATCTCCCGTCATGGCAACAATAGCATTGTGCTGTTGATGTAGGGTAACTAAATTTAATTTTTGTTCGGGACTAACGCGAGCAAAAATGGGAACTTGTTGTAATTCTTGCTTTTGTTGTTTGGATAAATTATCGAGGGATTGAAGTTCCTCGCCCCGTCTGGCTTCGGCTTCTTGTTCGGTGGTTAAACCCACAGCCAAGCCAATATTACGGGCGGTAACGGGTTGATCTCCTGTCACCATGATCACTCGAATTCCTGCATCGTGGCACGCTTTTAGGGAATTTTTAACCTGTTCTCGGGGCGGGTCGAGTAATCCCACTACGCCTAAAAGGGTAAGATTTTCGTAGGGTTCGGCATCCGAATTGTCTATATTTTTAGAAGCAAAGGCGAGGATTCTTAATCCTTGTTTTGCTAATTGATCGCAGCGTTCTCGCCAAGCGTTTTTGTCGTCTTCGCTTAAATCTTGAACGCCTTCTGAGGTTAATTGTTGAGTACAAACATCGAGAACAGACTCGGGAGCGCCTTTAACGGCAAAACGATAACCTTGTTCGTCTTCGTGAATAGTTGCCATCATTTTCGTATCCGAATCAAATGGCACGTCCCGCACTTCTGGATAGGTTTGTAATAGTTCTTGGCGGCGAAGATCTCCTTTTGCCCCGGCAACTAATAAGGCGACTTCCATCGGATCGCCAGTGGGTTTATCTTTGTGTTCGTTAAATTGAGGTAAGCTGGCTTTATTACACAAAACTCCCACTTCTAAGAGGGAGCGCAAACCGTCGTTTTCTTGAGGATTGATTGATTGTTCGTCTTGGGTAAATTCTCCTTCTAATTCTAAGGCTTCTCCGCTCACTTTTATGATGGTAGAGTCCAACGCAATTTGCGCTACACTCATGCGATTTTCCGTCAGAGTTCCGGTTTTATCGGTACAGATAATATTGGTGGCTCCGAGAGTTTCTACCGCCGACAAACGGTTGATTAAAGCATTACGTTTTGCCATGCGCCACATTCCTCGCGCTAAGGCGACCGTCGCCACAATTGGAAGTCCTTCCGGAACCGCAGCCACAGCTAAAGCGATGGCGGTTTGAATCATTAAAAATAACTCTTTTCCCCCAATAATTCCTGCCACTGCTACTAATGCAGCAATGACTAATGTTACCCAAATTAAATTTTGACCGAGTTTATCGAGTCGTTGTTCTAAGGGGGTAGATTCTTGTTCAGCTTGCGCCGTCATTGAGGAAATATGACCGAGTTCGGTCTTCATTCCGGTTGCAATGACAACTCCTTCACCCGAACCCCTTGTAATTGCTGTTCCTTTAAACAGCATATTTGTACGTTCAGCCAGGGGAAGATCGCCTTCTAATGCTTCTGTTGTTTTACTAACGGGAACGGATTCTCCGGTTAAAGCAGACTCATCTGCTTGTAGTTTTGATGCTTCTAAAATTCGCAGATCTGCCGGAACTAAATCCCCACTTTCTAGAACAACAATATCACCGGGAACCAGTTCTTCAGCAGAAATTTCTTCAACTTTTCCGTCTCGTCGAACGTTGGCTTTTGTCTGGCTGAGTTGTTGTAAAGACTCCATCGAATTGACGGCTTTTAGTTCGGTAAAAAAGCCAATCACTGTGTTTAAAAGAATTGCAATAATAATAGCAACCCCTTCTACCCAATCTTGAAATGCAAAGGAAAGAGCGGAGGCGATCGCTAATAACCCAATAATTGGACTTTTAAATTGATCGATGAAGATTTGCCAAGCACTGCGATGTTTGAGTTTTTGTAAACGGTTGGGGCCGTACTTTTCTTGTCTTTTTTTGACGGTAGAAGCGGAGAGTCCCTGGTTGGTTTCGACGGAAAGTTTATGCAGGTTTTCTTCTGCTGAATGGGAGCTTGTCCAGCGAAGATCTAGCTGTTCCTGCTGTTCTTGAGTTTGGGTCATAGGGGTTAACCTAATAGGGATACAATGTGAAAGTTTTGACTTTTATTTACTTTGATGAGGCTAACTTTTTAGAGGGAGAAAAACGGTTATTTGTTTTGGGAGTGATGGCATTTTGACTGGGGTTGGCGATCGCAACTAAAGCTGATGGCTGCTCGTTGTATCGTTCTACTAAAAGGTTTGATAAGGTTTCCCGACAGTTTAAGCAAAACCAACTGATTTGGTGCTGACAAACATGACGAGTTAATTCTCCGGAACAGAGAGGACAGATCTTCATTTTTTAAAAGGCTTTAATGAAAGGGTTTAAGCTGACTGGAGAGTTAAAATCACTCCCTTGCCGAGAATCTATTAATCCGATATTCTACTCATCGGTGGGGATTTTTTAAAGTTTAAATTTGGTTTTAAAGACAGCTTTTATTATAAACTTATTAACGGCTGAGTTCTTCTCTCTCAAGACAGAGGTTAAACCACAACTTGAGAGAGATCTTGATTATATGATTATCTGCAAAAAAGTTTCGGGTTACAAAGTAGAGCTTATCATTTCATTCTCAAATTGGCATCTCTCAAGAGGAAGAGTTTGTTAAAACTTACAAAAATATAGGTAAACTAAAAGCAGTAGCAAGAAACCTAGTTGCTGATACTGATGCCAGATCTCAGTTCAAACTGACTGTGATTTGAGGAGTATAGAGAGAAATCCATCTTGTGACAGAAGAGATTAGTTGTTCTCGATGTTATGTTTATAAGTAGTAGATTTTCAAAGTTTTAACAGGTCGATATACTGAAGTTAAACACCCAAAAACAGAGGGGATAAGATGATGAGTTATAATAAAGTATTAGCTGCACTAGATCGATCTTCCCAAGGAGAAGATGTATTTGAACAAGCGTTAGATATTGCTCAAACTCAAAGGGCAGAACTACTGTTAATTTTTTGTATGCAAAGGTGGGAAAAATTGCCAACTGTACCGCCAGTAGAACCGACGACGGGAACGGGTTTACATCCACTAATGAGAATGTATCCTTCCATGACGGAAACCGAGGTGTTACAAACCACCGAACAAGAGATTAAAAGAGCAACTGAACAAGCAGAGACTTGGCTGCGTAACTACCAAAAAAAAGCTGAGAATAAAGGAGTTAACGCTCAATATAAATGCATTCCGTCGGCGGGAAATCCCGGTCAACAAATTTGTAAAACAGCCAAGGAATGGAATGCAGATTTAGCGGTTGTTGGTCGTACAGGTCGCACAGGTTTAGAAGAAGCTTTTATTGGCAGTGTGAGTAATCATGTCGTTCACCATGCGCCTTGTTCAGTGTTAGTTGTACAAAACAAAAACTAACTTGTTCATCGCGTTGTAGAACGTTAAAAGTTTGTTGAAAGTTTGACGAGATAGGAGAAATTAATGATGGCTACGAATCATCTTTCTGAAATTCGCCAGTATGATCAAAGCATTTGGATGGATTATCTGAATCGCAGTTTGATTGAGTCGGGAGATTTAGAAGATTTAATCAAAAATCTAAACATCCGAGGAGTAACGTCCAATCCGGCTATTTTTAAGGCTTCTATAATTGGAAATGAAAGCTATGATGCTGATATCAAAGCCGGGATTGAGAAGAACCAGTCTGTGGAAGAAATCTGCACTAACTTAATTTTTGATGATATTCGCCAAGCCTGTGATATTTTTCGTCCGATTTACGATGAAACTCAGGGATTAGATGGTTATGTCAGCATCGAAATTCCCCCCGCTCTGGCGCGAGATACTGAAAAAACTATTTCCGAAGCTCGACGGTATTTTAACGAAATTAATCGTCCGAATGTGATGATTAAAATTCCCGGTACTCCGGAAGGAATTCCAGCAGTAGAACAGGCGATTTCTGAAGGAATTAACGTTAATATTACCCTGTTATTTTCAGTTGACAGTTATCTCGCAGCCGCCCAAGCTTATATTCGCGGACTTGAAACGCGGCTTAAGAATAATCAACCCATTGATTCAATCGCTTCTGTGGCGAGTTTCTTCCTGAGTCGAATCGATGTTAAAGTTGATGAATTGATTGATGAAAGAATTCAAAAAATCGGCACGGAAAACTTGAACGAAGAAGCCCGTTTGAATGAACTGAAAGGGAAAGTTGCAATTGCTAATGCGAAAATCGCCTATCAAAAATATAAGGAAATTTTCGGTAGCGATCGCTGGAAAGCATTAGAAGAAAAAGGTGCAAATATTCAACGGTTACTGTGGGCGAGTACGAGTACCAAAAACCCGGAATACAGCGATGTGATGTATATCGATGAATTAGTGGGTAAAAACACAGTAAATACCATGCCTTTAAAAACTCTCCAAGCTTGCGCCGATCACTGTCATCCTTCCCAGGATAAAATAGAAACCAATGTGGATCATGCCTATAAATTGATGGAAAGTCTGCAAGATCCGGATATTCAAATCGACTTAGATCGAGTGATGTCTGAACTCCTCGAAGAAGGAATTGATAAGTTTACTCAACCTTATAATGAGTTGATAAAGTCTCTCGAAGAAAAAACGCAACAACTCGCCACCGTGTAGAAACAAATCTCATTTAACCGAAATATCCTAAATTGGGGAGGTTATCAATAACCTCCTTATTTTTTTGCTAAATATTTATATTTTAGCGTTTGTCTGCTGTACTCGTTCATCAAGATGTTGAGTGGGGGAACGGTTCACCGGAGTAGGGGCGTGAAACTCCGATTTGATCATTAGTCTCATCAAAATTATAATGAAATGCACCCACACAATTCAATCAGCTTTATCAAATGCCAGATATCAATTTTGTGTATTCCCAACCCATTGATCTGACGAACTGCGATCGCGAACCTATCCATATTCCCGGTCAGATTCAACCTCATGGAGTTCTCCTCACATTCCAAGAACTTGATCTAAAAATTTTACAAGCCAGTCAAAATACTATCGATTTTTTAGGAATTGAGGCTAAATTGCTACTCGGAAAAAAACTAAACGAAATTTTTATCGAGGCTGATATTCAGTTGATAACGCAAGCGGTTTCAGAAGTTGATCTTGATTACTTTAACCCCTTTGAAATTAGAACAAAAATTCCTTCTCCCTCTGTTCAATTTGAAGGGGTCATTCATCGAACAGATGGCGTTTTATGTTTGGAGTTAGAAATCAAATCTAATTCTCAAAGAAGTTATCCCCTCAGCTTTTATCATTTACTCAAAGCTTCCCTCAAAAGTATTGTCAAGGTTTCTAGTTTTCAAGAGTCTACGGAGCGGTTAGTTTGTGAGATTTATCAACTTACAGGTTACGATCGCGTGATGATTTACCAGTTTGAAGAAGATGGGAGTGGAGTTGTTGTCGCAGAAGCAAAAAAAGAGGGACTAGAACCTTATTTAGGTTTGCATTATCCGACTTCTGATATCCCTTTGCAAGCGAGAAAGTTATACAGTTTAAACTGGTTACGTCTGATTATGGATATCAACTATAAACCTGTAGATATCGTTCCGGTTCTCAATCCCCTCAGAAATGAACCTTTAGATTTAAGTCATTCCGTGCTGAGGAGTGTTTCTCCTATCCATGTACAATATCTTCAAAATATGGGTGTTGCAGCTTCTTTATGTATTTCCTTGATTAAAGATAATCAACTGTGGGGAATGATTGTCTGTCATCATTATGAACCTAAATACGTCAATTATGAAACGCGCAAAGCCTGTGAATTTTTGGGACAGTTTATGTCGATTGAACTCTTTAAAAAGCAGTCTAAAGAATCAGAGGCTTATCAAGAAAAAGTCAGAGATTTACAAAAAGAGTTTAAAAAAAGTTTGTCAATACAACCTTTAAATATTAGCGCTTTTCTTCAGAATAATGGAGAGCATTTATTATCTCTCGTGAATGCCAGTGGAATTCTGATTGCTTTGGAAGATGAATTGATCGTTTTTGGAAAGACACCTCCAACTGAAGCGGTAAAAAAGTTGTTACATTGGTTGAAAGTTAATCATCAAGTCGAACTCTTTCAAACCAACAATATCAGTGAAATTTATCCCGATTTTTCTCCCGTTCAAAAGGTCGCCAGTGGAATTTTAGCGATCTCTATTTTCTCGCTGAATACTTCCTATCAAATTGTCTGGTTAAGACCGGAAAGAACTCAAACGGTAACTTGGGCAGGAAATCCCAATAAACCTGTTATTTTAGCAGAAGATGGTACGATGCAGCTCTCTCCGCGTCGCTCCTTTGAAGCTTGGAAAGAGACGATTAAAGGCTGTTCGCTTCCCTGGAAAAAAATCGAACTTGATGCAGCTTTAGAATTAAGAAATATACTCATGCTCACGGCTTTACAGTCTTCTCAGTTGGCTCTCGAACAAGCGGCTCAACGGGCGGAAATTGCTAACCAAGCCAAAAGCGAATTTTTAGCGAATATGAGCCATGAAATCCGCACTCCGATGAACGCTATTTTAGGCTTTTGTGACTTGCTTCAAGGATTAGTCACTGAACCCCGCCAACGTTCTTATCTAGAGTTAATTGCAGCCAGTGGACAGTCATTACTGGATCTAATTAATGATATTCTCGACCTCTCGAAAATCGAAGCCGGAAAATTACAACTCCAATACGAACCTTTAAATTTGCGACAGTTAATTGCCGAAATTCAACAACTTTTCACTCATCGAGCTAAAGAAAAGGGATTGTCTCTGATTAGCCAAATTGATGACACGGTTCCTCAAGGCATTTATTTTGATGGTATACGTTTGCGGCAAATTCTCTTTAATGTCTTAGGAAATGCAATTAAATTTACCGAGCAGGGATTTATTCAAATTTCGATTCTCGCTCAAGTTTATCCTCACGATAATCGCCAAAAAGTCTGGCTAGAAATTGCGATAACCGATACAGGAATTGGCATTGCTAAAGACCAACAAGACGATATTTTTGAAGCCTTTGTTCAAAGTGAAGGTCAAAGTACGCGCAAATACGGAGGAACGGGGTTAGGATTAGCAATTACTCGCCGCCTCACAACTTTATTGGGGGGAATACTGATGCTGCAAAGTGAACTCGGTCACGGTAGTCGCTTTATTTTTGTGTTTCCAGAAATCGAGGTGAGTGATGCACTCTTAGACTCGGAGACGGTTTCATTTGTCGATGAAGACTTAAACCAATTTAACAGTTCAACCATATTAGCCGTAGATGACGTATACTCAAATTTACAACTGATTCAAGGTTATTTTGAGGGAACTCAACATCGTTTGCTATTGGTACAGGATGGTCAAAGTGCAATTCAAGTTGCTCAAGCTGAACAACCTGATGTAATTTTGTTGGACTGGCGAATGCCAAATTTGGATGGACGAGGTGTATTTAATGCCCTCAAACAAAATGAGAAAACTCAAAATATTCCTATCTTTATTTTCACGGCTTCTGTTCTCAGACAAGACTATCTCGATGTACAATTGCTGTGCCAAGGCGTGCTTCACAAACCGATTAATCGCGCTCAACTCGTTAGTGCCTTAAAAAATGTTCTTCCCTCAACTAAGTGCCAACCCACTACAGCTTCTGAAACCCCAGAATCTCAACCGAATCCAACTGAAGAAATACAACAACTCCCTCAACTCCTTGAAAAATTGAATCAAGAAAAAACGGTTTGGGAGCAGTTAAAAATTACTCTGAAAAGGCGTGAAGTTCAGGCTTTTTATGAACGCTTACAAGCTTATGGAACGGAGCATCAATGTCAGCTTTTGCTCGATTATGCTCAAGAAATATCAGCCCAACTTGAAGCTTTTGACTGGCAGAAAATCCCCGAAACCATAGAACAATTTTCTCTAATTTTACAAGAGATAGATCGTAAAAATTATGAGTTTTAATCCCGAGCAATTTCTCATCTTAGTGGTTGATGATATCACTCGAAATCTGCAAGTGCTTGCTGATATGTTAGAGCAAGTGGGCTATGAAGTCACATTTGCGACTAACGGCTTACAAGCCCTAGAACGGGCAAAACTTGCTGAACCCGATTTAATTTTACTGGACTTGATGATGCCGATTATGAGCGGTTTAGAAGTTTGTCAACAGTTAAAAGCCGATGCAAAATTAGGTGAAATTCCGATTATTTTTCTGACTGCTAGTGAAGAAAGAGAGCATTTATTAGAAGCTTTTAACCAGGGAGCTGTGGATTATATTACTAAACCCTTTTACCCTCCCGAACTGTTGGCTCGGGTGCGAGTTCATCTGGAATTAAAATATACTAAAGATGAACTCAAAAAAACGGCAGCTACTTTGGAAAAGCTAGCGATTACCGATCCGCTCACTGGAATTTTCAATCGTCGCCATCTGATGTCGATTGCGGAGACAGAATTTCAGGGCGCGATTGATTATAATCGACTTTTTTCTATCGTGATGCTTGACATCGATCACTTTAAAAAGATTAATGATACCTACGGACATATTGTTGGCGATCGAGTCCTGAAAACGATGACTCAGGAGGTACAAAGCTTATTGCGAAAGAGGGATAGCTTTGGACGGTTTGGGGGGGAAGAATTTGCCATTGTTTTACCCGAAGCCGATCTGAAAACGGCTGAGAAAATAGCGGAACGTTTGCGACAAGCGATCGCCCATCTCTCGATTCCGATTTCTAACTCTAATTCTCCCTCTAATCTTGAGATAAAAATTACAATTAGTTTGGGAGTAACCACTTATGATTTGGATGATGAAAAACTCGATGAGATGTGGATACGAGCCGATAATGCTTTGTACCAAGCGAAGGCAAAAGGACGCAATCAAGTTTGTAGCATTCCGGCTCGTTTAAACTCATAAATCGACAAGTTGTTTGATTCTCCTGCCAAAGTTAAGGCTTCAAATCTGGGGTAAGCCGGAGATAGTTGCAATCCCAGTTTAGACCGATTGTACAATACCAATTTTCCGACTTTTTAGCAGGGGTTGATGCTTTGGCAACACCCGATCAAAGGAGTAGAAAGTTTCATCTAAAATCGATTGCAACGATTCAGAATTAGGGGATCATAAGTGTTAATTAAATACACTACAGAACGCGAGTAAAATCGGCTACGATGACCGTTTTATCTCTGAATTCGGCTTCCAGTTCTCGTTGAAGATCTAAGTCCCAAGTTAGATCATAATCGCGATCCAATTCTGTGATGTTAAACCGACGAACCTCTCCGGTAACTTGTACGTTTTCACCTTCAACAATTGGTTCGGTTTGATTATCGACTGAGATCACAAGCACCTGCTCTTCGTCAAATAAGTTATCTTCATCCTGCAATACGAAGGAATTTAGACTAACGACGTTTTCAACTTCACCGCTAATTGTAACCGTTTCGCCGATAAATTCTTCGGTGTCCTCTTTGATTTCTTCAACGGAGGTTGCAGTTTCTACCGCTTCAGTGTCGTTTGTGATCAGATTGTCATCTGGGGTATTTAGAGCGTTATTTTCGTACCCATCGCAAGCAACTAAAGCGCCGGATAACAGGAGCATTGCTACTGCTGAACCGCTCTTTTTCCAGTTGTTCGCCAGACGTTTAATTAAATTTGTTTCCTTGTTTTCTGATTTTAAAGTGTTAAAATTCATAATAATGAATTCCTCCTGTCTACATTATTATAAGTAAATTGTAGGGTTAAACTTGATAACCCGATTAACTTTATACTAGAAAAATAATCATTCAGAACCATCTATCTAAATTGGTAAATTTTACCCTAACCCCCGAAAGAGGGAGCGCGATCCTCTTCCTTGAGAAGCATGGAGAAGGGTTCATCTAGGTTTTGAACATCGGGGGTAAGGGCGGGGAAAATTTAACGTCAATTACGCTCCCTCCAACCGAAATAACGGTTCCTTGTTGAGATTGTTTGCAGGTTTCATTCATCAACAATTAATCGGGGTTATCGGGGTCAGCAATGGGAGATTTTTCAATTGCTTCTTCCATGCGTTCTGACATCGACTCTTGACGTTTTTCTTCTTTGAGATGGGCTTCGCTAACCAGTTCTCGCGCTCTTTCTTGAGTGATGTCAGCTTGTTCGTCCGCATTCTTGGCTTGGGGTTCTGCCCGTTCAACCATTGATTCTTTACGCTGCTGAGAATAATGACGTTCTTCAGTCATTATTTTTCTTGATTGTTCGCTGGTACTCATAAATTGAGTCCTCCTTTTTTGAGTGTTCTACTGATCAGAAACTTGGTCGCGTCCGTACATTTCTGCCGGGGGACTTGTTGCTTCTACTGCGGTAAACGGTTCGATAATTTTATAGGTATGACGAGCGCCTTTCGGAACCACCCAAGAATCACCGGGTTCGAGGATTATTTTCTGTCCTTCTAGGTACAATTCGGCTTTACCTTTGATTACAAAACCAACCGTTTCATAGTCCCGTTCAACGATGGGTTTTCCTTCGTGGGGCTGTTCATTTTCCCACAACCGCATCGAAATTGTGCGACCGGAAACTAAATATTTCTGATCCATTTCACCTTGGGGTGAATATTGAGAATTTACTTTTTTGACGGTTTTATCTACCATGATTTTTAGGTGTGTTAATGACTATCGGTTCGCGGCTTCAGCTTGCATGGGTTCGGGCCAAAGCTGTTTAATTTCTGTCGGCATCATGTTAATGACTTCTTTGACTTCGCCTGCGAAAACCCGACTTGATATTACGTTGAAAACCGCCCGACGAACTAAGTTTTCAATGCTAATATTCATTGATTCCCATGCGGGTAATTGTTGTTCGATGGAATCTAAAAATTTTCCTGATCGTTAACCCCAGTGTGAGTTGGTTGTAATGTTCGATCAAATGTTGCTATGCCAGTCATAATAGGAGAGATGTAAATTTCTTCAATTTCTTTGCTCCTGGCTACTCTGCTTGATTTCACCTTCTTATTGAATAATATTAAACTTTTCCCCTCTGTTTTCATCCCTCCTAAGGAAGATATCGACTGTTCCGAAAATGTATAACTTGAGTAAGAGGTTTGTTGAACGAACCGAGTTAAATTTATAAAGACAAAGAAATAGGGTTTTAAAATAATTTATTTAACTCCTATTTCATCCGAAGATTTTCAAGTTTTGATGGGCTTGATAACTGGCACTTAGGAGGTAAAATTAACAGTGAAACCCCTTAAGGAGATTATCAATAAGTACAAGTGGGTTCATACCAGTATTGGAATTCTGGGTAATACTTGTTTTTTAATTGGCAGTTTTTTCTTCTTGTTAGAATTCCAAAAGGCTGGCATTTGGTGGTTTATTTTTGGCAGTACCGGAATGTTAATTGGGAATGTGGGTAATGCTTTTGTAATGGGGGCTAGAAACCATACAAGAAATCATAGAAGAAGATAACATCAATTTTCCCGACCCCAGAGGGCTAACCCACCCCCTCGTCCTCTGGCGGCGATCGCGTTTTCTTGGATATAAAAATAGGCGAAAAATGCTTGTTTGTTTATGCGATCGCTATAAAACTTTTCTTCGCTCTCTGCGCCGCCACGAATATAGCCATCATACAACTTCACTCCGAATAATATCACATTCATGCGGGTAAAGTCAAACGCTAAAATATTCTTCTTTTCTTGAAATTTTACAGGGCCGCTGAGTGTTAATTTTAAACCGCCCAATTTTACCGAATTTTCCACATTTCCCGCTTGAAAAGTTTGTTCTAAATTGGCTTGAGAAGAAACAGAAACGGAATAGGATAAATGAATTTTCACCCACTTGGGAAGATAACGTCCGGCGCCCAAAGCGGTACCAATTTTGCGGCGAGTGTTTTGAGTTCCCGTAATAAAACATAACCGCCAAGTTCCTACAAATTGACTAAAATTCGACCGTTCTTTTAGCTTTTTTGCGGTTTTTTCCTGTTCAACAAGCGCCTCAACAACCGACTCGGGCGCTGGTTTTTCCGGCGAGTTGGTCAACACCGCTTTTACCGCTTGTTCGAGAAGAATGGAACTTTGAGTTAATGAAGTCATCGGTTATAATAGAAATAAGAAATTAGACAAGCAAGCTAACACTAAATCTAGTGTTTTCACTCGGAGAGAGACTCTAAATAGAGCGTATCCAGCCCGGATTGAACCGTTAACGAAGACCCAACCGTAAGCATCAGATATCCCCCATCGAGATTCAAACTGTAAAGAATTATAAAATCTAGATTAAACCTGTGACAAGAGGGGGGAGATTATCTTAAAATCACTCTATGATTCCACACAAACTGACACTCAAAAACTTTCTCAGCTATCGAGACGCCAGCCTGGATTTTAGCGGACTGCACACGGCTTGCATTTGCGGCGCAAACGGGGCGGGAAAATCTTCCCTACTCGAAGCGATCGCCTGGGCAATTTGGGGCTGTAGTCGCGCCGCCACAGAAGATGATATCATTCATCTGGGAGAAACGGAAGCTCAAGTTGACTTTGCCTTCATCGGTGAAGGAAACCTCTATCGGGTGATTCGCAACCGTCGCCGAGGTCAGTCGGGAACGTTAGAATTTCAGGTGGCGACCAAACCCTATGATGAAATTCAAAAGGGTGCAAAAATTGAGTTTCGCCCCATCGGTGAACGGGGAATGCGAGCGACTCAACAAAAGATATTAGATCAGATTAAACTCGATTACGATACGTTTATTAATTCGGCTTATTTGCGTCAGGGAAGGGCGGATGAATTTATGCTAAAACGCCCCAACGAACGCAAAGAAATTTTAGCCAGTTTATTGAAACTCAATGAATATGATAATTTAGCCGAACGCGCCAAAGATTTATCCCGACAATATAAAGCCAAAATTGAACTGTTGCAACAAACAATAGACAGCACAAAGCAACAGCTTCAACAGCAAACAGAAATTACTCAAAAGATTACCCAACTCGAAACCACCCTCAACCAACTCAACAGCCAACAAACCACCGAACGGGAAAAATTACAACAGTTACAAGCCGGCCAACACCATCGCCAAACCTGGGAAACATTGCGTCAGGGCGAACAACAACAATATCAAACTATTTCCCAAGATTATCAACGACTTCAGCAAGAATTTAACACCACTCAACAGCAACAGCAAGAACTCGAAGCCGTCTTAAAACAAGCCTCGGAAATTCAAGCCGGATACACTTTATTTCAAACCCTACAGGCGACAGAAGAACGCCTGTCAGCCCAATTTAAAACCCATCAAGAAGCCCAACAAAACCGCCAGAAACTTCAGGAACAACAGCGGCAAATTTTGCAACAATTTCAGCAAAAAATACAAAATATAAATGTGCAGTTAGAGGGGTTAGCCCAACAAGAAAACGAACAGTTAGAAGTCTTAAACCAGCGTTCGGAAGTCGAAGCCGCCCTGATCGAATTACAAGCCGCTCGTAACCATTTAACTCAACTCGATGAACTGCAAGTCAAGGTAACGCCTTTACTCCAACAACGCCAACAATTACAAACCGAATTAGATCGGGTTTCTGCGCGTTATGGTGCGCGTTTGGAGGAGTTGTCTGCATCAATTCGTCAACTGCAACAAAGTTTGCAAACCTATCCCGAATTACAGCAAACTTTGCAACAAATTAATACTCAAATTCAGGAGTTAGAGAAAAAGCAGGTTTATCAAAAACGAGTCCGAGAAAAAGGATTAGAACGGCATAATTTCATGGAGCGGTTGTGTGCTAGACAACGAGATTATGAAACGCAATTAGCCGAATTAGATCATAAAATTAGTCTCTTGGGAACGCCGTCAAATGGGCATAAAACCGCTGCTTCTTCTATGCCTTTATGTCCGTTATGCGATCGCCCCCTCGATGAACATCACTGGAATTTAGTTGTCGGAAAACATCGTTCTCAGCAGCAAGAAATTCGCGATCAAATGTGGGTTGTCAATGAACAGTTAGCGGTAGCCGAACGAGAAATTAAAGTCTTTAGAGAGGAGTATCGTCAGTTAGATCGGGAGTTATCGCCCTATGAGGAATATCGAGAACAACGGGGACAAATTCAAGCAAAATTAGAAGGAATTGAAGAAAAACAGTTAAGGTTCCAACAACTAAAATTAGAAGCAAAAGAAATAGAACGGTCTTTACAAACGGGCGAATTTGCTGTAGAATTAAATGGGGAATTGCAACAACTCAATCTGCACTTACAACAGCTTAATTATAACGAACAAAGTCACGTTTTAGCCCGGAATGAAGAAAAGCGCTGGCGCTGGGCGGAAATTAAGCAAAGTCAACTGCAAGGCGCCGAAAGCAAGTTGAGCAAAATTCGCGAGCAAAAACCCGAGTTAGAAGCGAAAAAATCCGCTTTAGAACAACAGTTAACCCAACAACAAACCGACTCAGAATTACAGCAGCAAATTGCGGCGTTAGAACGTTCTATTGCTGAAATCGGCTATAATTTAGAAGAACACAACCGAGTGCGATCGCAGTTGCGCCAAGCCCAACAGTGGATAACAAGAGTAGAGAAATTAAATTCAGCCCAACAACAATATCCAAAACTTCAACAGCGCTTAGAACAATTACAACAGTTAAAAGCCGGTAAAGCCCAAGATATCAAAACCGTTGAAACTCAAATAGACTTGCTGGAACAAAAATTAAAAGAAACCCCCGATCTCAGCGAACAAATTAAACAGTTAGAGCGACAAATTCAACAGCGCCGTCAACAAATGGATCAAACGTTAAGTCAGTTGGGAAGCCTCAAACAACAGCAAGCCTATTTAGAGAGTTTAAACGCCCAACATACCGAACAAAAACAGCAGTTAGAAACCGTCCGCCGTCAATATCGCGTATACAGCGAACTCGCCCAAGCCTTCGGAAAAAATGGCATTCAAGCGTTAATGATCGAAAATGTATTACCGCAATTAGAAGCAGAAACCAATCACATTTTATCACGATTATCAGCCAATCAATTACACATTCAGTTTATCACCCAACGGGCGGGACGCAGTAGCAAATCTTCCAAAAAGAAAACAGCGAAATTAATCGATACTTTGGATATTTTAATTGCAGATGCCCAAGGAACTCGACCCTACGAAACCTATTCGGGCGGAGAAGCCTTTCGGATTAACTTTGCCATTCGGTTAGCGTTAGCAAAATTACTCGCACAACGGGCGGGAACAGCGCTGCAAATGCTGATTATTGATGAAGGTTTTGGCACCCAAGACGCCGAAGGATGTAGCCGTTTAATTGCGGCTATTAACGCCATTTCCTCAGATTTTGCCTGTATTTTAACCGTCACCCATATGCCCCATTTAAAAGAAGCGTTTCAAGCCAGAATAGAAGTAAATAAATCCCCAACAGGTTCCCAATTAAGATTATTAATGTAGTCCGGTGTTTTCATTGCTAGATGGTTCTTTCTGATACTGAGTGAAGAAAACAGGCGTTGGATGAGGAGATTAAGTTATAATTGGCTGAGGTTGGTTTTAATAGAGAGGAGTGGGGGATGCCAGCCAAGGATCTGTATCACGATACGGTTAAAAATACCTTAATTAAGGATGGGTGGAGGATTACGAGCGACCCCTATATTTTGAGTATTGGTAAAACAGATTTATTTGTTGACTTGGGGGCCGATAAGTTATTATCTGCCGAAAAAGGAGAGCGGAAAATCGCTGTAGAAATCAAAAGTTTTATTGGACGCTCGCGGATTAATGACTTGGAGAAAGCCCTGGGGCAATATATTCTTTATTATGATATAATCGAGGACTTTGAACCGGAACGATTGTTATATTTGGCGATTACAGAAGATGTTTTTGATGCCCTTTTTACACAGCCGATTGGGAAAATTTTACTGAGGAAAAAACGCCTGAATTTAATGGTTTTTGATCGAACCAAGGAGGTCATTTGCCAATGGATACCCTAAATCATTATCATCAAGTTATTACTGAAATCTTGGGGGAATATGCCAAGTTACCCTACGCTTATGGCGATTTAGAACGAAAATTGATTGTGGGGGAAGACCACAAAAATTATTTGTTATTTACGGTGGGGTATCTAAAGGGTAAACGGGTGCATGGTTGTATTGTTCATTTGGAAATTATTGGGGATAAAATTTGGATACACGAAGATGGTTTGGAGGATGGAATTGCAGATGATTTGCTCAGGGCGGGAATTCCGAAAAGTCAAATTGTTTTGGGGTTTCATCCCCCGGATGTGCGTCCCTATACCGAGTTTGCTGTTAATTAAGGATAGTAGGAGGAATAAAAGGCAATGTCATCAATGAGATTATTGCAAGAAAAACGCGATGAAATCCTCAAAATTTCCGCCCGACACGGCGCCTTTAATGTGCGGGTGTTTGGTTCGGTGGCAAGGGGAGAGGAAAAAGAAACAAGCGATAACGAAAATGGGCCTGACAATTAGACCCATTTTTTGAAAGCTGAGGGGGCGAAAATCAATTATTTTTTCCCACCCATTCGTAAAGTTCAAAGCTTTCGGTTTGACAGTGGCTACATCCGCCACATTTTTCTACATTATGTTGATAAACTCTACCTTTACGAACGAGCCGGTTCAGCATTCCCCGCAACGCTTCGCCATCGGTGCGAAAATGAACTTCCATTTCAGATAACGACGCCTTACCCCGTTGGGCGAGATAATTTTGTACTTCGGTTAAAATCATGGTAACTTTCCCTTCATTAATTAGAAATCCATTGCGGTTGCCTCTTGATTATTTTGGCGGCGAACCGGACGCGCCATCCGCAGCGTAAATAAGCTTCCTCCCGTTAAAATTGCCATCGCCAGCAGCCACAGGGAAGAGAAAACCGGATGTTCGCCAAAGCGGGCAATTTGATAGAAACTCGTGGCAACAATGTAAGCCATTCCCGTCGTCCAAACCGCCACAAATACCGTCCAACTCCGATTTGTTTCCCGGTAGATCGCAGCCGTTGCCGAAACACAAGGAAAATACAATAATACAAACAGCAAATAAGCAAACGCCCCGACTTTTCCATCAAACCGCTTCGCCATCGCCCCAAACGTTCCGAGGGTAACTTCCTGTTCTGCGGCGGCGGTTTCCGTGTTGTCAACGCTGCCAATATTTAACCCCAACGGATCGAGTACGGCGCTCGGAAGTTCGGCCAAATTTGCGGGAATACTTGCAAACGCCTCCCGGACATTGCCCCAAAAACTAAATTCATCCTCGGCTTCTAATTCGGGATTGTCTTGAATGGCTAATTGACCGTATACCGCATCCAAAGTCCCGACCATCGCTTCTTTAGCAAATACACCCGTAAAAATTCCCACCGTCGCCGGCCAGTTTTCTTGAGTCACACCCATCGGCGCGAACAGGGGAGTAACCGCCTGACTGCTGACGCTGAGAAGGGAATCTTTGCTATCCTGATTTCCGATAGAACCGTCGGTTCCCAAAGAATTCAGCAAGCCCAAAACCATCACCATCAGCACGATCAGTTTTCCCGCCCTCCACAAAAACGCTTGCAGGCGATCCCAAGTTCGCAGCAACACGCCTTTCATCCGGGGCAAATGGTAGGGGGGCAACTCCATCACAAACGGCGAAATTTGCCCTTTCAGGATGGTGTGTTTCATCACCAGCCCGGTAAAAATTGCCGCCAAAATGCCCAAAATATACAGTCCGAAAACCACGTTTTGACCGCCAACCGGGAAGAAAGCCGCCGCAAACAGCGCGTAAACCGGCAATCTCGCCCCGCAGGACATGAACGGGTTCATCATAATTGTCATCAGGCGATCGCGAGAATTTTCTAACGTGCGGGTTGCCATGATCGCCGGAACGTTGCAGCCAAACCCCACCAGCATCGGCACAAAAGACTTACCGGGGAGTCCGATAAACCGCATCACCCGATCCATCACAAACGCAGCCCGGGCCATGTAGCCGGAATCTTCCAGCATCGACAGAAACAGGAACATGAACCCGATCACGGGAATAAAGGTGGCGACGGTTTGAATACCGCCCCCGGCGCCGTCGGCCAGCAGCGCCACCAACCACCCCGGCATACCGATACTGTTGTACACGCGCCCCAAGCCTTCGACAAAAATCGTACCCGCCAGGATATCGAAAAAGTCAATAAAAGCGCTGCCGACGTTGATGGTAAACAAAAACATCAGGTACATCACGCCCAGGAAAATCGGCACGCCAAGCCAGCGGTTGAGAACGATGCCGTCAATTTTGTCGGAGAGGTGGCCGCTCGCCTGTCCTGCCCGCTGGGTGGCCTCTTCGGTCAGGTTTTGGATGAACCCGTAGCGGCTATCGGCGATCAAAATATCGATATCTTCCCCCAGAACTTGGTGAATGGTGTGGCGGTGCCGGGCCACAATGTTCGTCAGTTGGGGGGTTGCCAGTTCCGGGGCGACCCGTTCATCGTATTGGAGGAGGTTTAAAGCCGTCCAGCGGGGTTCGACGATGCGGAGGCGGCTGTGTTCGGTAATGTAGGGGATCAGTTCGTTGAGCGCCTCTTCGATCGCCGCCGGATACGCGACGTAGTGGGGCGATCGCGTTAGATGTTTTAACATCTCGCCGATGGTTTCGATCAGGCCTTTGACGCCAGTGCTTTCGGCCGCGACAATCGGAATCACCGGCAGTTCCAGGCGTTGGGCGAGGCGTTCGGGATCGATGGTAATGCCCCTTTTTTCGGCAATATCCATCATGTTTAAAGCCACCACCATCGGCAGGCGCATCTCCATTAACTGGGTTGTTAAATAAAGGTTGCGCTCCAGGTTGGAACCATCGACAATATTGATCACCAGTTCGGCTTCTCCCGAGAGGAGATAATCCCGGGCGACCAGTTCATCCATCCCGGTGGCGGTGTCTTCGGCGTCGAGGGAATAGACTCCCGGCAGATCGACGACGGTTATGGTCGTATTTTGGTATTTGAACTGTCCCTCTTTGCGATCGACGGTGACTCCGGGCCAGTTGCCGGTGCGCTGGTTCGATCCGGTGAGGGCGTTGAATAGCGTTGTTTTGCCGCAGTTGGGGTTGCCAATTAGGGCAATAATCGGTTTGAGGGGTGCCATCTTAAACCTCCTTTCGGATTTAGGTTTGACTGAGGATTTCGACGATTAAAGCGTCGGCTTCTTGTTTGCGGAGGCTGAGGTTGAACCCCCGCACGTTGATTTCAACCGGATCGCCAAACGGAGCAACCCGAATTACCGTAAATTCCGTTCCGGGCGTCAGTCCCATTGAGAGTAATTTGCTTTTGTAGGATCGATAAGCTTTTTCATAGCCCAGAATTCGCCCGACGCTTCCCGAGGGCATTTCTTGCAGATAAATAGAGGTTTCTTGAGTTGCCATTTTGGGTTCCTCCTGTTGAGTGTTGAGGGGTTCGTCCGCCACCATGATTTTTTCCGCCATTCCCGCCCCCAACCCCAGGCGGTTATCGGCGATGGCAACCACGACGGAACCGCTATTTTGCGTGCTTAAAACTTGCAGTTCGACGCCGGGAGTGATTCCCATTCCCAACATCCGGCTGATTCCGCCTTTGCCGCGAAAACCCACCACCCACACCCGCGTTCCCGACCGGGCTTGAGTTAGAGGGAAAGAAGACCGGTTGGTCGGTTCCTGTGAGTCTGAGGTTGGCGAGGGGCTGCGAGTTCCTCCAAAGTATCTGAAGCTCCAGCCCTTACCTTTTTGACCTTGTTGGCACTGATTTTCATTCTTATTCAATTGTTTAACTCCTGTTGAGTAGAGTTCGCGTCAGCCTTTTGAAATGTATTCTTATCTAGCTGTCTTTATTAAATTAACATCCCTGTATTTCTACTCAGTTTATTTTTTAGGAAAATTTAGCTTTTGATCGCTGTTGGTTTCCTCTGTAACAAAAGCGCGATTTTTCCCGATTTTCAATAGGATAAATAACTGAAAAAACGCCTTTTATAAAAGGGTTTCAAGCATTTTAAGCGTTGTCAATGTCAAGATTTGTATAGAGAGAGTTTTTCTGCCCAAAATATGTTATAGACTTAACCGAATTTTTAGAGGAAGTAAGCCAAAATGAGGAGAGTCAACCCCTTCCGATCTCTTTAACTCTACAGCTTTTAGATGATATAGAGTCACAATAATAGCCGCTCCTCTCAATCATCCCTCCCAACTTATTGAAAATTAGTTGCAATTATGTTAACTTGTGTATAGGGATGCTTTTGGCATTCTCCAATCCTTAAAAACTCAAGAAGACAAGCGGGTTCTCTACACCAAACCAGACGGGAGTTGCCCGTTTTTTTGTCTTCATCTTTTCTAGCATCTAGCATCAAAGGTATCGGAGGCTTAATTAAAATTTTTCTCAAAAAGCTTTTTGAGCTAATTTCTAGAATCCTTCTCACCAAATTCTCAATCTCCCCGATTTCCGTCACCGCCCCAAGGATTTTCACAGAACAGTTTAAGCACCTCGAAGCTCAAACCCGCCTCTTCCGCTTGTTTTTGTAAATGTCGAATATCTCGGGTGCGCCGGACTCTGGCTCGGGCGGGAGTTGAACCGCCGCTGCTGACATAAATCCAGTCGCTATCGCCGATTTTGTATTTGTATTGACAGACAAAATTCCCCGCAGCCGGCCCCTCAAAGCGCACAGGAGGTATCGGTAACGGACTCGCAGAAAGTATACTAGCAGCCAGAAATACAGCAATTCGGTTCATGTTTCCAGACCATAGAAAACAGCAATATTGTCGAGTTAGCGACAGAGTTTAGCAAGAATTGAGCAAGAGAAATCAATGAATTTTTGATATTGCCCGGAAGAGGTTTGGTATTATAGCTAAACGACCTAGAGTGTATCCTTTCACTTTGTCTATTATATGAGAAGGATGAAAATATTGAAGGGTGTGATTGGCAAGTCTCCACTATTTTCACAATGACTACTACTTGCTGTTCTTCACAAGTGTTCAGAATACAAATGTTGTTGTCAATCGGTTAATCTGTAGGAGTAAAAGTTGAAGCCTGGTGGTTTGAGATTCAAGTCAAGGGAGCATCGGCATCTGAGAAACTTGTTAAGATTTTATCTGATCCCTTAATCGGGTGACTGAATTTTATTATTTGAGCATTAATTGTCATATCCTTTTATGATTTTCCTCCCCAACTATCAGATCATTAACTCGATTTACGAAAGTAGTAATTCCCTCGTCTACCGAGCCATTCGCACGTCAGACCAACAATCTGTTATTCTCAAACTCCTCAAACAAGACTATCCCAGTCGGGAAGAACGTTTACGCTACAAACAAGAATATGAAATCACTCGAAAATTGAATATTGAAGGCGTTTGTCGTTCCTTGGGTTTAGAAAAATATCAAAACACTTTCATCATTATCTTTGAAGATTGTGGGGGTGAATCTCTTCGTCTGTTGATGAATCAGCGACGGTTTAATTTAGAAGCGTTTCTGGAAATTGCCCGAGATATAACCGAAATTTTAGGTCGAGTTCATAGTGCCAATATTATTCACAAAGATATTAATCCGGGAAATATTGTCTACAATCCAAAGACGGGACGAATTCAACTGATTGACTTTGGAATTTCAACGCTTTTATCACGGGAAAATCCTCAGTTAAAAAATCCCAATGTTTTAGAAGGGACATTAGCTTATATGTCTCCCGAACAAACCGGAAGAATGAACCGTTCTCTCGATTATCGCACTGATTTATACTCTCTGGGTGTAACTTTTTATGAACTGCTCACTCACCGGCTTCCGTTTGAGACAACTGACTCTTTAGAATTGGTGCATTGTCATATTGCGAAACAACCCTTATCCCCATCAGAAGTGAATCCAGAAATTCCTCAAATTGTTTCTGATATTATTATGAAGTTGATGGCAAAAACGGCTGAGGAACGATATCAAAGTGCCTTTGGAATTCAAGCCGATTTAGAAGAATGTTTACATCAACTTCATCAGACAGGTAGGATATCTATTTTTCCCTTAGCTCGTCAAGATATTACTGGAAAGCTTCAAATTCCGCAAAAACTCTATGGTCGAGAGCAAGAAATTCAGACGTTACTGAGTGCCTTTGAACGAGTTTCAGAATGCAGCGAAATGATGTTAGTTTGTGGATATTCAGGAATTGGCAAGTCGGCTTTAGTTCAAGAACTCTACAAACCCATTACTCAAAAACGCAGCTATTTTATTTCCGGTAAATTTGATCAGTATCAGCGTAATATTCCTTACAGTGCAATTGTGAGTGCTTTTCGAGAGTTAGTCAAACAAATCCTCACAGAAACAGACCAACAACTTCAAGATTGGCGAGAGAAAATATTATCGGCTTTAGGTGTTAATGGACAGGTCATTATTGATGTTATTCCTGAAGTTGAATTGATTATTGGTCGGCAGCCTCCCATACCCGAATTGAGTTCAATTGAAGGATTAAATCGTTTTAATTTAGTGTTTCAAAACTTTATCAAAGTCTTTACAAATCCCACCCATCCCTTAGTTATATTTTTGGATGATTTACAGTGGGCAGATGGTGCATCATTACAACTCATTCAAGTGTTGATGAGCGCTGCATCACCCGGTCTTTTTTTAATCGGTGCTTATCGAGATAATGAGGTTTCCTCAGCTCATCCTTTAATGCTAACTGTCGAGGAGATTGCTAAAACGGGAGCCTTTATTAATCGGATTTATCTCGCAGCGTTAGATTTAAAAACAGTGAATCAACTCCTTTGTGATACTCTCAACTGTGCAGAACAAAAAGCTCAACCTCTAGCAGAGTTAGTTCTGTTGAAAACCGGGGGAAACCCCTTTTTTATGAATGAGTTTATCAAATCTCTTTATACAGATGGTCTACTCATTTTTACGGGTCACAACTCTCCGAGCAATTTGGATGAGACTCAAAGGGGATGGCAATGGAATTTAGAACAAATTAACACTCAGAAATTTACAGATAATGTTGTAGAATTGATGGCAAGCAAGATTAAAATTCTCCCGGATAATACCCAAAAATTATTAAAGCTAGCCGCCTGTATTAGTAATAAATTTAATTTGAAAAATCTGGCAGATCATTGTGAAAATCCCATCCAAGAAATTGTAAATTATTTATGGGAAGCTGTGATTTATAATTTAATTATACCAATGGGTAGCCTGGAAGAAATTAAACTGGCTTTGATTGAGATAGAAGACAGTAATGAATCCTTATTGTTAGCTCCAGATCCCTTATCAGAATATCGGTTTGTACATGACCGTATCCAGCAAGCTGCTTATTCTCTCATTCCTGAACTTGAAAAGCCGATTATTCATCAGAAAATTGGTAAAACACTGTTACAAAATACTTCGGATGACGATTACGAAAATCAGATCTTTGATATTGTTAATAAACTGAATTTCGGTAGAGAACTCATTTCAAGTCAGCGAGAAAAAGATGAACTGGCTGAATTGAATTTGCAAGCCGGGAAAAAAGCAAAAGCTTCTGTTGCTTACCAGCCAGCATTTAACTATTTACAAGTGGGTCGAGAATTATTAGGAGAAGAGGGTTGGGTCAGACAGTATGAATTAACTTTAGAACTGTCTATCGAAGCCGCAGAAGCAGCTTATCTCAAAGGCGACTTTGAACAGATGGAGACTTTAGTCAAAGTTGTACTTAAACACACGAAAACAGTATTAGATCAAGCTAAAATTATTGAAGTCAAGATTTTGGCTCAGATTGCTCAAAGTCAACTTGAACAGGCGATTAGTACCGGGTTAGAATTTTTAAGAAAACTCGGAATCAAACTTCCCCAAAAGCCTACAATCTTAAATTTTTTGATGGGAGCGCTAGAGACGAAATTCACTCTATTTGGCAAAAAAATAGAAAATTTGGCGAACTTGCCACAAATCACCGATCCTTATAAATTAGCCGCATTACGAATTTTATCTAAAATTGTTTCACCTGCCTATATTGCTTTCCCCAATCTTTTACCTTTGATTGCATTTAAACAGGTGATTTTATCCATTAAATATGGTAACTCTTCTGAGTCGATTTATGCTTACGCCGTTTATGGATTAATTCTCTGTGGTGTGCTTGGAGATTTGCAAGCAGGCTATGAATTTGGTCAATTAGCTTTGCGGCTATTACAGCAATTGAATTCTAAAGAATTTAAAACAAAAGCACTGTTTATTGCTTATGGTTTTATTAGTCATTGGAAAGCACCTGCTAAAGAAACATTGCTCCCGTTAATGGAGGCTTATAAAAGTGGTTTGGAAACTGGAGATTTAGAATATGCTGCTTATGCGGCTCATGTTTATTGTTTTAATAGCTACCTCAGCGGTCAAGAATTATCAGGCTTAAAAACTCAAATGGAAGCCTATCATCAAATGATGGAACAATTGAATCAAGAGCAAGCACTTCGCCTTCACAAGCCCTATCATCAGGCCGTTTTAAACTTACTCAATCTGGCTGAAAATCCCTATTCTTTAGTAGGGAAAGCCTATGATGATCGGATCGAGTTACCTTTATTTATTCAAGCCAATACTCAAACGGCACTTTGTTATGTTTACTTAAATAAACTCATTCTTTGTTACCTCTTTGAACGGGATTTTGAAGCCTTATCTCATGGGATTAAAACTCGGCAGTATATTGAGGGTTCTACAGCCACATTTGCAGTGCCTTATTTTTATTTTTATGATTCCTTAACCCGACTCGCAGTCTATAGTCAAGTGCCAAAGTCAGAACAAAAATATCACCTGAAAAAAGTAAAACTCAATCAAAAAAAGATTAAAAAATGGGCGCACCATGCACCGATGAATCACCTACACAAATATATCTTAGTAGAAGCCGAAAAATATCGGGTTCTAGGTGAAGATATTTTAGCCATGAATTCTTATGAACAAGCAATTATTTTAGCTAAACAACATGAATATATTAATGAAGTCGCCCTGGCTTATGAACTGGCGGCTAAGTTTTATGTTTCTCAAGGAAAAAAACTAATTGCTAAAGCTTATCTGCAAGAATCTCGCTACTGTTATCAACTTTGGGGTGCTGAGGCGAAAGTCAAACATTTAGAAACAAAATACTCTCAGTTATTAACAATTTCCAAGTCTGTCAATCCTAATCAAGACAAGAACACCAGTTTAACTTGCGTGGCAAAAACTACAGATCTTAACTTAGATATTGCAACGGTAATCAAAGCTTCACAAGCCATTTCTGGTGAAATTTTATTGAATAAATTACTCTCAAGTTTGATGAGGATTTTAATTGAGAATGCGGGCGCACAAAAGGGATGTTTAATTTTGAAGACACAGGGAAAACTACTCATTGAAGCTTCAGGTGCTATCGATGCTGAAGACGTTACGGTTTTACAGTCTCTTCCCATTGAAAACTGTGAAATTCTAGCCGAATCTATTGTGAGTTACGTTTTCCGAACTCAAGAAACTGTGGTTTTAAATAATGGGGCTGAGGAAGGAAATTTTCTTCGCGATCCTTATATCCAAAAGAATCAACCCAAGTCAATTCTTTGTGTTCCCTTAATTAATCAAGGTCAACTTGTCAGTATTGTTTATTTAGAAAATAATCTAACAACAGGAGCTTTTACACCCCAACGAGTCGAAGTCTTAAAACTGTTATCAGGACAAGCGGCTATCTCGGTAGAAAATGCCCAACTTTATACCGAAGTTCGTGAAAATGAAAGTCGATTTTCTCAGTTTTTAGAAGCTATACCTGTTGGCGTTGCTATTCTTGATGCTTCTGGAAAACCCTGCTACACAAATCGCGTTGCTAAACAGTTATTGGGTAAAGAATTTATGTCCGATATTACGGTTGAGCAATTTGCCGAAGTTACGCAAGTTTATATTGCTGGAACCAAATCTCCTTATCCGCCTCAAAAAATGCCCATTGTTCAGGCTTTAAGTGGAGAAAGTACCACCGTTGATGACATTGAAATTCACCAAGGAGATCGGATTATTCCCATTGAAGTTCAAGGAATGCCCATTTATGATGACAAGGGCAATATTGCCTACGCAATAGCCGTCTTTCAAGATATCACAGAACGTCAAAAAGCTGAGGCTGAACGCCAAAAATTTACCAATGAACTTTTTCAACTTAACAAAGCTTACGAACGATTTGTTCCCCGTCAATTTCTTCAGCTTTTAGATAAAAATAGTATTGTCGATGTCCAACTGGGCGATCAGGTACAGATCGAAATGTCTGTCTTATTTTCGGATATTCGTAATTTTACAGCTCTCTCAGAAATGATGACTCCCGAGGAGAATTTTAAGTTTATTAATTCCTATCTCAGCCAGATGGAACCTGCAATTACTGATAATAATGGTTTTATTGATAAGTATATTGGTGATGAAATTATGGCTCTGTTTAGTGGTGAGGCTGATAACGCTGTTAAAGCAGGAATTGTTATGCTTCATAAACTTGCAGAATACAATCAATCTCTAAGTAATGCAGGGTTAACTACCATTCAAATTGGTATTGGAATTAATACAGGTTCCCTGATGTTAGGAACGGTGGGGGGGCAAAATCGCATGGATAGCACCGTGATTAGTGATGCCGTGAATTTAGCTTCTCGAATTGAAAATCTTACCAAAGAATATGGTGTATCTTTATTGATTTCACAACAGACTTTTTCTCGGTTAAATAATCCAGCAGATTATACTATTCGTCAGATAGATCGAGTGAAAGTCAAGGGAAAATCAGAAGAAGTTACGGTTTATGAAGTATTTGATGCCGATCCTCCATTGGTGAAAGAAAAAAAGTTAGCAACCTTACCTTTATTTACAGAAGCTTGCTTTGATTATCACCATCAAGCATTCTCCCAAGCGATGCAACGTTTTGAAGACTGTCTTAGACAAAATCCAGGCGATCGCGTGGCTCGGATCTATCTCAAACGTTCTCAAGAAAAAATGCAGGAAAATTCCTAAAATTGATGCTCATATAATTGACAGTATGAACGGCTCAAACTGTTCCCTTTCTATCTCGGGGCTTGAGTATCTATTTGTTAAAGGATTTTCGGTCAAAATATCGCTGATGTTTGGGCCAACCCTCTCCAGAAAAGCTCTAAAAATTGATGTCAGTATGATAGACTAGGAATCCGACCCAATGGGTCAAAAAATTATATGAAGAAAAACTTCTATTTTTGGCTTCTATACTGTATATTATGAGGATGAAGTGTTGAAAGAGAAACGGGTTATGACTCTCGATGAGATTAAGAAAAAAATTGCCCAACTTTTAGCTTGTCATCCTGATGATATAACGACCTCATATATGAAGTCCGTTATGCAAAAGTTAGGATATCTTCTCGACTTCAGAACTAAAGCATCTTGGCTGCAAACACTAGAAATATTAACAAATTACTTCACGGAACAAGATCGAGTGTTTATGGGAACGGGAATGAACTGTGTGAGGCGGAATCCGTTTTACAACTTCAGTCATATTCCGACAGGTGAAAACTGTTATTATCATCAAGAAAATAACTGGAATATTACCCATAAACTGCAATATTGTGATCCCACATTTGGGGCGATTACCCGGGATGTTTGGATTATCTTTATTCCCGATAGAGCGGTTTATGAAATTCGACGAATCCGTTTACGTCGTGAATATCTCGATGGCAGATATGAAGAGAGAATTTATGACTATGTTCCTTCTAAGGTAACAGCAATCAGCACTTGTTAACAAGTGAAAACTATCAATTTTCCAGGATCAAGTAAGAGAAAAGAGCAGCAAGAATAGACGGAAAGGGGAGAGTATGAAGAAATCGGGGAAGGTTTTTGAATCTCTATCGACCGTATAGAAAATTAATATCACTCAGATGAACTTTTTTGATTGTCATCTGGTATGATTGTGTCATCATAAACACAACCGCTTGTTTGGCGATCGCGATCTGGGGGTAGCTTGAGTAACTAACCTATCCCCTAATTCGAGTATCCGCATTTTTTAATAGTCAGGCATCAAGATTAAAAACGATTGAAGTTAATTACTGACCTTTTTCAATCAGATTTGAACCTCAGTTAATGCCCATTTTAGTTCAAAAAATTATCATTTAAAAATGCAGTTGATGAACGGTTTTTTTTCAGTCATTTGGCAAAATAGCTTTTTTCATTTTTGCACCTTAATATTGTTTCTCATCGCCGTCTGGGGCGAGTATAGATTAGTCCGACAATACCAACAGTATATCAAAACCCAAAGTCAGATTACCCAAGAAGCGATCGCCTATTTATCCCATCAATTAGAACATCAACCCGAAGGTAAAATTGAGTTAGAACCAACCAATATTTTTTCGGTAAATTGGAGACTCCTGTTAGAGTGGTTTAGCACCTACCTAATGGGTGACATTTCCCCTCAGGGCGATACTTATCGGACAGAAATACAAGGTCGAAAATTTCTTTTATTTCAATATCCATCATTTTTAACTCGAGCAATTCCTCGGAGTCAATGGCGATTTGTACCGAGTTTGTTGATTGGAATAGGAGTGCTTGGAACCTTTTATGGTATCCAAACCGGATTACAAGATGTGAGTTTAGGGAACTTAGAAAATACCTCAGAATTACTTCCATCAATCCGACAACTTCTAGAAGGAATGAAAACCGCTTTTTCGAGTTCACTCATGGGTTTGGGTTCTGCAAGTTTGATGACGCTTGTACTCGCCTGGGGAGAGCGATCGCGCCAAAATTTAAGAGATAATTTGCGAGAAAAACTCGATCAAATTGCTCAACTGCAACTATCAAATCCTGCTTATTCTCAAGGAAATCTAACACTAGGAAATCAAAATATCGCAGAGATTATGCAAGCCGGTTTCGCCCAAATGGTAGAAGCCCAAAGTCGGGTAGATTCTCACGCCATTGGAACACAAGTGGGGTTGGCGATGACACCGATTTTTCAAGACATTCGCGAGGAATTAACAACTTTAAAACAAATTAAAGCCGATCAGGGTGAAGTTATCTTAAATAATTTACTGCGGGAATTGCGAATACAAGTGATTGAACCTGTCGTTGAACGGCTCGATCAAAGCGCACAATTGACTCAAGACGCCTCCCAAGCGGTGCGGGAATTAAAAAGTGAATTGGGGGGAATTTCTTCGAGTTTAGCGCAATCGATTTTAACCATTCAATCTTTTCAGGAAGATACCTTAACTCAGTTGCAAGCTTTTGCGGGTTCATTGCAAACGATTTTAGGAGAATTTCAAAGCGATACTCAAGGCGTTTTACAACAAGTTGCTATCGAAATTCGTTCGGGAGTTGCGGAAAGTATTGAGGGAATGAAAGCACAAAGAATAGCGTTTCAAGACAGCGCAGAAGATGCGGCGAATACCTTTAGAGGAATTCAAGAAAACCTGCAAGCGGCTTTAAAAACTCAAGCCGAACAAGAACAACGAATGCTCGAACAAGTGCAGCAACGAATGACGAAGATTTTAACCGCAACTCACCATGCGTTTCAAACTCAATCTAGTACCATTAAAGCAGTCGGTGAAGAAGCTTCCCAACTGATGAATCAAGCTCAAGAAAATTTAGTGGGGAGTTTGCAAAATGTGGATCAAATGCTGCAAAATACGCGCTTAACGGTACAGGAAGAATTAGAAAAGTTTCGGGTGGGTTATCAAATCTCTCTGCAACATTTTTTTGAAGAACAAAATAATTTATTAGAGGGAACACTCGGAAAGCAACAAAAAGGTTTAGCTCAAGTTGTGATTGCATTACAACGGGTGTTTCAAGAGGAGTCAGAAAAGCGAAAATTGATGTCGCAGCAAGTTGATGAAAGTATGGCAATTGTTTTAAAAACCGCAAAAGAAGTGAGTGATTATGCCAATTCTGTGGGGTTAAATGCAAGCGATCGCATGGCTCAATTGCAAGAACTGGCGAAGATCACCGCAGAGGAAGTTAAACGGGTAGAAACCGTCTATGAGAAGTTAGTCGAACAGTTGCATACTGAGGGAGAACGGCTGCAAAATAGTTATACAAATTTAGTCGATCAGTTGCAAGTATCTTTGCAAGCCGAACAGGAACAAGTGCAACGAGTTGAGAGCGCTTATCAAAATTTAGTCAGTCAATTTAATCTCGCTTTAGAGTCAGGAAATCAACAATTAATTCACTATTTAGAACGTGCAACGGCTTCCCAAAATCTATTTTTTGCAGAAGCGGATAGTTCGATGGCAAAAGTCTGTCAAGGGTTGCAAGCGAGTTCTGATGGATTAATGCAAGTGGCTCAATATTTAGTCGCTTCTGCTGATAATTTAAGTCTCAAACAAGGCAAAAACTAATTATAAAACCATGAACAGAAACTTCTTTGAGATCGAAACAAATGAAGACATAGAAGACAACCAAGATTCTAGTGTTTGGCTGTCTATTGGGGATTTAATGTCGGGTTTGCTGCTGTTTTTTGCGCTGTTGTTTATTACCGTACAAGTTCAACTCAATGAGTATGTGAAAAAGCTTGATGAAAAAATGGCTCAGGTGGAAAAACTATCTCGGGAGTTGGAACAATATCAACAGGCGTTTAAAGCATTACCGCAGATTATTATCAATGCGTTAGAAGGGAAAGTCGGAACCAAAGATACTTTTACGGTTGATCCGGCGACGGGGGATGTGAGTATCCGCGATCGCATTTTATTTGATGATAATAGTTCGGTGCTGAAAACAGAAGGAAAAGAATTTTTAAAAGCATTTATCCCGGTTTATAGCGAGGTTGTTTTTTCCAATTCGCAATTTTCTGAACAAATTTCTCGGATTATTATCGAAGGTCATACCAGTTCGGCCGGAACTCCTAACCGCAATATGCAATTGAGTTTAGAACGCGCTTTAGCTGTTTCTAATTATATCCTATCTAATGAGCTAAACTTTTCTCAACAAGCAGAATTTCAGGATAAACTTTTGGTTTCGGGTCGAGGTGAAATTGACGCCGATCAAACTCAAGATAACCCTGGCGATCGCAAAGTTACGTTCCGTTTTCAATTCCGTCGTGAGAGTTTAAGTATCGATTAAAAATAGAAAGGTAATCAACCGATGACTGTTGAATTTATCAAGCTAAAAATTCCGCCAACTCCACCCCCCGAAATTCCAAATCAACTGCATCTCGCCAGTAATATTTCATCGAAAAATATCCTAAATTTACCGATTGGTGAAACTCCATTACTTCGTTCTCTCGATGAGATTATTGCCGATATTCAAAGTCAAAATCTAGATAAACTGACGAAAACAGAATGGATTTATTATCTCTGGATGCAACCTCAATGGGAACAGGAACATCTGGAAACTAGCCGAAAAATATCCCAAATTATTTGGCAAGCTATCAGCGATGATTTCTTGTTTGCCGATTGGCTAAAACAGCAAATTTTGTGGAGAATCGGAGTTTATTATCAAAATAAAAAACAGTTAATAACATCACAAACTTCACCGTTTAAAGTGATTGCTGAAACTTTAGTTGCAGAATTTATTGAATGGAGTTTAACCGCCACATCAGGGGATGCTTTATCCATACAAATTCTGAAAACAATTTCTCAAGGTGAAATTGATTATGAAATCGCCAACTTAAGCTGGAAATATGGAAAAACGCCTCAAGAACTCCTGGAAAAAGCACAATTACCTGTTTCCCTTCCAACAGTTGAACTGGCGTTAAATTGTGTGGGTCAAATTTTCGTGAAAAATAATGTTTCGGATCGTTCGGGTGTGGAATGGATGGTGCGATGTCTCCAACAGATGTCGCCTCAACAGCAACTCGCAACTGTCGAAATATTACTCACACAAGTTTCAGATGATATTTTAAAAAATCACCGTCCGCAATTAATTGAATGGCTCAGAGATGAATATTCAACTCAACTCGCTCAACTTTCTGAACCCGCTCAAAATAGCCTAAATCGTTGGATTGGTGCGCTCAATTCTAGTTATATTCAGAGATTTATTGACTTGATTTTAAGATGTTTACAACCGACAGAATTTGACCGCAAACAGTTAGAAGAACGACAGAATTTTTGGGCAAATTATAGCGATCGCATTCGCAGGGTTCGTTTACTTTTACCTCAAAATTCTTTTGATCGCCTGGGGTATCAACGGGGGGATTTATCTTGTGAAGTTCTCAAAACCTGTCCCGATGAAACCGAAGTTTTAATCCTTGATTTGGGTCAACATTTTGTGATAGAATTTTTACGGGGAATCGGTTCTGAAGCTCGGTTAATTCCTAAAAATGCAGAAAGCGACCGGGTTCTTTTTCGTTTAAAACAACCCACAATTCAACACCTGCGAAAATTGGGTAATGAAATTCACGATCATTTGTTTTTTTGGCAATATTCCTGTGAACGTTGGTTGGCGGCGAAGAAAATTCACCCCAATGCAGATGTTCAATGTTTTAAAGGAATGCTGCAATATTATGGGAAATATGACCGGAAAACTGGACTACGCCCCCCAGAACCGAACGAACAAAAAGAACGAGATTCTCAGTTAAAACAGTGGCAAAAAGACCTAAAACTGTTAACCGAATAGTAGAGATTTAGGAAAACAATAAAGGGATGAATTCTATTTAAAAAAAAATGATATTATTAGATTCGTTCACAAACGGTAACGGTGCCTCGATTTCCGCGAGTGATGCGAAGTTCTTCATCGAGATAAAGCACTTCTAAAGACCCTTTGGGAGATTTTTTCATCGTGAACGAGACTTTTCCGGTTTGACTATCTATTCCTTGAGGCGGTTCTAAACCGAATAACAGTTTAGCCATAAAAGATTGCAGTTTTTGGGCAATATTTAAAGATTTGTTTGATTTTTGATTACCAAAAACCGACATCCAAGCTTTCATAGATTCGGGGTTTTCAGGTTCCAGGGGTGCGAGTTCTCCGCCAATAAATTGAACTTGTAAACTTTGTTCGTTTTGCGGAGAACATAAGCCTTTATTTCTCACAATTCCTCGCAATTTGGGAGAATTTTCATCAAGGGTGGTGAATTCTATCTCAATATTATAGGTGAGTTTTTCGCCATCATTGCTCGGAAGAATGGGTTGAAGAACACGATTGATCAATACTTTTAAATCAGTGGGTTGAAATAGATTAAAAGCTAGCCGACCTAAGGTATAGATATATTCTCCATCTTCTGTTCTTTTTCCCCCGGGAAAATCGGGAGCATTAATTAACAGCCAGTTTCCCTCTAATAACGCTCGGCTTTGGGTGGCTTGAGGTGTAGGATTTAAAGCCGTTAGTTGGGAAATCGCCGTCACAACAGCATCCGCTTTGGGGTCTCCCCCCTGTTGATTTAAAGCCTCTCGGAGGTTGTTTTTAGCAGTGTTTCGTTCTACAGCTTTTGTATCCATTGTCAAGTTAATCTCGCTTACTCCTTCACCCCAACTATTGTAGCTGAATTTTCACTCAATTTAAAAAGATTGAGCGGAGCATAGCAGTAAAGCACCCCAAAAAGCAGTTTGAAAACTGAACTTAGTCAATGACTTGAAAATCAGCTATCTTCCAAATTCCATCCCAACACTCCAATTTATAGCGCACTCTTTTCGTATTAAAATCACTATCTTTGATCTCACCATTTTGATAAAAAGTCGTATCTTCAGTGACCCGAACTTCTATCGTTGCTTTATTTCCCGACGCCGCAAATCGTTCAACGGTTTCGACCTTCTGCACCCCATACTCATAATAACCGTCATTTTCGATTAAAAAATCAATCGCTTTTAAAGTATCTTGATACAGCGCACCTGTGGTAAACTGTTCTAAAGTTCGACGGTCAAAAGGAGGAGCAAAAATACGGGATTTAGCGTTCAACCATTCACTCACTAAATCCGCCGCTTCTCCCAAAGTCAGAGCGGGATTTTGAGCCAGTATCATCGAGTTTGGGGGAGTCAAATCATCCGGTTGTTGTATCGGTGAAGTTTCTGCAAAAATCGGTTCAGTCCACACGAACGGTAACAATAAGGTTAAGGCGAAAATTCTCGGTTTCATGGCTTTTTACCAATGCGTTGTCATTCCCAAGCTGAAAATCAGTTAAACGTTACTACAAATTGCGATCGCCAATTTTCGGCAATTCATGCTAAGAATAAATTAATGCCAGATTACAGAGGTTTAACATGGCTGGAAAACAAATTTTAATGCTCGTTGGTGATTTTGTCGAAGACTACGAATGTATGGTTCCCTTCCAGGCGTTACAGATGGTTGGTCATACGGTTCATGGGGTTTGTCCGAACAAAAAAGCGGGGGAAACGGTTCGGACTGCGGTTCACGACTTTGAAGGAGATCAAACCTATAGTGAAAAACCCGGTCATAATTTCAAGTTAAACGCCACTTTTGATGAAATTAATGTTGAAAATTACGACGCTTTAGTGATTCCTGGCGGACGCGCCCCCGAATACATTCGCCTGAATCAAAAAGTTATTGAAATGGTACAACATTTCGCCCAAACCAACAAACCCATTGCTGCAATTTGTCATGGCGCTCAACTGTTAGCCGCAGCAAATGTGATTCAAGGAAAACGCTGTTCAGCTTATCCGGCTTGCAGTCCGGATGTGAAAATGGCAGGCGGAGAATATGTGGAGATTTCTGTTGATGAAGCGGTGGTTGATGGAAATTTAGTCACTGCACCCGCTTGGCCGGCGCATCCCCGTTGGTTGGCGGAATTTCTCAACGTATTAGGCACAAAAATAGAACATCGAGAATTAACAACGGTGTAATTATTTGACTCAATAATCCGTTCGGGGCGCAACCCCAGCGCCTTGAAAAAATATTTAAACAAAATCTTGAATAAGCTACTCTATCACTTAATTTTAATGATAACTTATTAAAGTTTATGGGACAAGGAAATCACGAGCGTCTGCGCCAATATTTTCACAATCCAAATGTGAATAAACCCCGGGAAGAAATCTATGCAGATCTAGATGCTTATACCTATGAAATTTTTGAAAATGAACCGGATCGTTTTGATACGGTTAGTTTTTTTGTCGTTTTACCTCCGGTTCGCTATGAAGGGCGATTTATTAAAGGTTTTTATTTTAGTGAATCGGTCGATTTGTTGAACAAAGTTTTACCGCAACTGTCGAAATATTTTTTTGCTCATGCTTATTCGATGTCTGCGGGTTTTCCTTGGTCAAATACGGCCGATTCTTATTCTTCTATTTATGAGAATCCTCATCGAAATCATTGGTTTCGTCAAACCTATCGGGAACGTTCGCACAAAATTCTCATTCCTTGCTATGATTCAGATTTTGTCAATGAATATGTCATAGCACCCAAACCTGTTCCTCAAAAAGATATTGATGTATTGTGTGTTTCTCGACTATCGGAGGAAAAAAATATTCCTGTTATCGCCAAAGCCTTAAAAATTTATCATCAGAAGTATGGAAAAAAAATAAAGATGACCTTAATTCCAGGTTTACATAATTTTAACGGAGTTGATCAACTAGATTCTCATGCTCGCCATGAATGGCAACAAATAGAAAATATTTTGGGTGATCCGTTTGAATATATTGATTTAGTGCCTCGGGCAGATTATTATCAAGAAATGCCTGTTTATTATTCTCGCGCTAAAGTTGGTGTTTTAGGTTCTCTTTTAGAAGGAAAAAATCGCTTTTTGAGCGAAGCCATGAGTTGTAACGTTCCGGTCATTTGTTTTCAGGAATTTAATCAATATCTGCGAGGTGAAGATGGTGCATTTCCTGAAGGAGCGGGTTTATATGCCAAGTTCGATCCGGAATCTTTAGCGGATACAATTCATACCGTCTTAGAAAATCCAACGGCGTTTAAACCTCGCCTAAGTTATCTCAAATATCGGGGACGTAAGAATTTTATGAATACCTGTCTCGACAGCTATTCTTATTATCAAGAAAATGTTCCGGATTATCTTCCCGGACAAGCATTTAACAACCTCTGGTTAGATTTAGCCGTTCAACAAAATTATCAGATGAGCTTGTCTGATTTCCTCTACGGACGTTCGGATAAATCCCATTTACGGGGCTTGGTCAAAATTTATCAAATCCTGAATCAATGGCTACAATTTTAAGGGCTTTCTCTTCCTAAAGTTATAACTTGCGCTTTCAAAATATCCTTCAAGTCTGTCTACAGAGATACAATATTTTCTATCAATCATGTTAGGATGTCACCAAAGTCAAGATGGATGAGTTCAAAGAATCTATGCCTGACCAAAAATCTCAAGTTTGCCCCGTTTGTAACGTTAAAATCCAGAAGACACCAGCAGGAGATCAAGTCTTGTTTTCTTCGGGGCCTCCTGGAACAAGATCCCGCCTGACAGCACGAGTTTGTCAGTTCGTAAACCAGAGTGGCTGTATTAATAAAGATCCGAATTTGATCGGAGATCTTAAGCCCAACGACTATTATCAACCTCAGTTGTAAACAAGTCAATTGAGGTGATTTTTTGGAGGAGATTGTTTATAGATAGGTCATGCAATCTCCTCTGAAAAATTTAAGAATTTGTGAGAGATTGTGTTCTCGGTTTACAGATTGCTGTACACTGTAAACTGCTGAGTTCACGATTCATTGAAATGAGTGTTTCTCTCTCAAACAACCGCAACCATGCCCTTGTTATTGGAGGAAGCATGGCCGGACTACTTGCTGCCCGAATTCTGCTTAACCATTTTGAGCGTGTTACCCTTGTTGAACGCGATCGCTTTCCGCCCCAACCTCAACAGCGTAACGGTGTTCCTCAAGGGAGTCATGTTCATATTTTATTAATACGAGGACAACAAATTCTAACTGATTTATTCCCCAGTTTAGAACGTGAACTCATTGCTTCACAAGTTCCTCAGATTAATTTTACAGTAGACTGGCTAACTTACAGTATAGAGGGTTGGCATCCACGTTTTCCTTCAGACTTAGATTTTTATGCCTGTAGTCGCAACTTGTTAGAATGGAAAATTCGGAATCTTTTAACCGCGAATAAAAAGTTAGAACTTAGAGAAAATTGTCAGGTAAAAAATATAATTGCGAGTTCAGATAAATCTCAAATTATTGGTGTTGAACTCTATCATCAAGACAGCAAAAAAACGGAACAAATTAAAACCGATTTTATTGTTGATGCCAGCGGACGAAATTCAAAAACTCCCCAATGGTTAACCGCTTTAGGTTATCAACCGCCTGAAGAAAAAATTGTTAATTCTTTTTTAGGATATGCAAGTCGCTCGTATCAAAAACCAGATGGGTTTGAAGCAGATTGGAAAGGGTTGTTAATTGAAACAGAACCGCCTTCTATGACTCGGGGTGGCGTATTATATCCAGTCGAAGGAGATCGTTGGATCGTGACTTTGGTAGGTGTGGGTAAAGATTATCCACCCACAGATGAACAGGGATTTTTAGACTTTGCTTGCAGTTTACGACATCCAATTTTATCGGAAGCGATCGCCAACGCTCAACCGATTTCTCCCATTTCTAGTTATCGACGCACGGAAAATCGTTTACTTCACTATGAAAAACTCTCTAAACTTCCTGAAGGGTTAGTGACAATTGGAGATGCAGTTTGTGCATTTAATCCTGTTTATGGTCAAGGCATGACAACCGCAGCTTTAGAGGCTTTAACGTTGGATAAATGTTTACAGAAAAGAGAAAATTCATCTCAATTTGCTCACGATTTTTATCAGCAACTCCATCAGGTTATTCGTAGTCCTTGGACGCTGGCAACGGGCGAAGATTTCCGCTGGAAAACAACAGTGGGCGGACAAGCGAGTCTCTCAACTTTAATTTTGCAAAAATATATGGATCAACTGATGAAAATAACCAATGAAAATCACGATCTTTATTATACCTGGCTAAAAGTTCTTCATATGCTAGAGCAACCTACAGCTTTGTTTCATCCCAAGTTTATTTTTAAAGTTTTACAACAGGTGACGAGAGAACGTTTCTCTACTGTTGATACCAACCCCCGAAAAATGCCAACGATTGCTTCTTAACTTTTACCATAAACAGTCCTTACAGTCAGCAGTCTTGACAATTATTAACGATAAGTTCTCAGTTCTCAGTGTTCACTCTTGACTATTGACCGATCACTGAAAAACTGGTAACAGTTCACTGTTCACTGTTCACTGTCTCCTTGTCTGCGAGTCCCCTCCGCCTCCATTCTCCGCTTCACTGGATTCGGTTTTTTCGTAAATAAGGGACTGATTATTGGTATCATAAACAATCAGTATCATGCGAACCGGGTGGAATTGTCCTTCTCCCGGGGACAATGCAACGATTTTGGGTGCAAAATTTGAGCTTTAGAAAGACTGAATTTGATTAAAGTTTTTTCTTCAAAATATTCAGCCTAAGGATCAACCCTTTAACTAAAAATAGCAGCATATTCAACCCGGGGCGAATTAAAGGGTTAATTTTTTCATTTCTCTAAAATACCATGAATCAAAACTCTCAAGATCGGCATCAAGCCTATTGGCGTGCCAATACCAAATTAATTATCACTCTCCTACTCATTTGGGCTTTTGTCTCTTTAGGATGCGGAGTTCTTCTCGTTCCCTTGTTGAACAATATTTCTCTCGGCAACATTCCATTAGGATTTTGGTTTGCCCAACAAGGATCAATTTATGTGTTCGTGATCCTGATTTTTGTCTACGCCTATCAGATGGATAAACTTGACCGCAAATACGATATTAACAGGAGAGATTAAATCATGTCTGTAGAAGTTTGGACAACTATTCTGGTTCTGATTTCATTTATTCTCTATCTCTACATTGGTTGGAGTTCAAGAGTTCGAGATAGTAAAGGATTTTATGTTGCCGGACAAGGGGTTCCTTCTTTGGCAAATGGTGCCGCCACTGCTGCGGATTGGATGTCTGCGGCGTCGTTTATTTCGATGGCGGGATTAATCTCTTTTTTGGGATACGATGGTTCAATTTATTTGATGGGATGGACGGGCGGTTATGTCTTGTTAGCCTTGCTTCTCGCGCCCTATTTACGCAAGTTTGGAAAGTACACCGTTCCCGATTTTGTTGGCGATCGCTATTACTCCAATATCGCCCGTTTGGTGGCTGTTGTGGCGGCGATTTTTATCTCTTTAACCTATGTCGCCGGACAAATGCGAGGGGTGGGAATTGTCTTTAGTCGCTTCCTGCAAGTCAACATCGAAACCGGTGTTGTAATTGGCATGGTAATTGTCGGATTTTTTGCCGTTTTAGGCGGGATGAAAGGCATTACTTGGACACAAGTTGCTCAATATGTGGTGTTAATTTTTGCCTTCTTAATTCCGGCTTTCGCCATTTCCCTGTTGCTGACTGGAAATCCCATTCCTCAACTCAGTTTTCCCTTCAGTGATATCATTCCTAAACTGAACCAAATTCAAACGGATTTAGGGTTTCAAGAATACACCCAACCTTTTGTCAATAAATCCATGTTAGACGTGCTGTTTATTACCATTGCTTTAATGGTGGGAACGGCAGGTTTACCTCATGTAATCGTCCGGTTTTATACCGTTCCCGATGTTCGTTCTGCTCGATATTCAGCGGGTTGGGCGTTATTATTTATTGCCCTATTATACACCACTGCACCTGCACTCGCTTCTTTCGCCCGGTACAACTTAATTACCACCTTACATGACCAACCCATCGAAGAAGTGCGTCAATTAGATTGGGCGAATAAATGGGAACAAACCGGACTTTTAGCCTTTGATGACAAGAACAACGACGGACGCTTTCAACTCACTCCAGATGCGGAAACCAACGAAATCACAATTGACCGAGATATTATCGTTCTTTCCACTCCAGAAGTGGCAAAATTAGCCCCTTGGGTAATTGCATTAGTCGCCGCAGGAGGACTAGCAGCCGCTTTATCAACCGCTTCCGGTTTATTATTAGTGATCTCCAGTTCCGTTGCTCACGATGTTTATTATCGCATGATTAACCCCGGAGCATCGGAATCTTTGCGGGTAATGGTGGGTCGAATTATGGTCGGATTTGCGATCGCTATTGCCGGATATTTTGGCATTAATCCTCCCGGATTTGTTGCCCAAGTTGTGGCGTTTGCCTTTGGGTTAGCCGCAGCCAGTTTCTTCCCGGTTATTATTCTCGGAGTCTTCGATAAACGCACCAACCGAGAAGGGGCAATTGCCGGAATGGTTGTCGGTTTAGCCTTCACCATGTATTACATTCTTGCGGTGAAATTCTACAATATGGAACCCTGGTTTTTTGGGGTTTCTGCCGAGGGAATTGGTACGCTTGGGATGATTCTCAACTTAATCGTTACTCTGGTTGTTTCTCGCCTAACACCTCCACCACCCGAGTCGGTTCAAAGGTTAGTTGAGGAGTTAAGAACTCCCGGTGATGAACCTCCCGCAATTGAAGAAGTCGGAGAAGACTATTTGGATTAGGTTTAATCGATTTTAGTTTTGGGGACGCCAGCCATAGCGTCCCGACCAAAAAAGACTGTAAAGGGTTCAATAATATAACATTTGATTTGCTGTTGTGAGCATTAATGCTATTCTAAAAATAGACCCAATCTTAAATTTTATTATGAGCATTAAAATTCAGATCGATATTTCCGAAAGTGCTTTCTCAGCCCTACGAATCAGCCCCCAAGAGTTTGTGCAGGAAATGCGTTTAGCTGCCGTTGTCAAATGGTATGAACTGGGGAAAATTTCTCAGTCGAAGGCGGCGGAGATCGCAGGTATTAGTCGTTATGAATTTCTCAACACTCTTTCTCGTTATCAGGTCTCTCCATTTCAAGTCACCCCCGATGAACTCGCTGAGGAATTAACTCGTGAGTAGAAAATGGGTGATTAATGCTTCCCCTCTAATTGTTTTAGCAAAAATTTCTCAGATTAGTTTACTTTCACAGCTATGCGATGAGATAGTCATTCCTACGGGAGTTGTTCAAGAAATTAATGATGGAATGGATGACGACCCTGCAAAAATCTGGCTGAACACCGAGGGGAATGTATGGTGTCAGGATATTCTGCAAATTGCTCCAATTGTCGCATCTTGGGATTTAGGACTGGGAGAAAGTCATGTGATTTCCTGGGCTTATCAGCATTCTGGCTATGAGGTAATTCTTGATGATAGAGCCGCGAAGAATGCAGCTTTATCATTAGGTATTCCCGTTCGAGGAACTTTGGGAATACTTCTTCTAGCCAAACAAGAAGGTAAGCTATCTGAGGTCAAACCGGCTCTAAATCAACTCGTTCAAATTGGTTTTAGAGTAAGTTCTGAAGTTTTCCTAAAAGCTCTGCAACTTGCTAATGAGAATGATTAATTAATTCTCAGATACAGGGCGATAGAACTTCAAATAATTGAGTGACTTTGGTTAAATCTTTATCACCGGGAGACCGTTCAACACCGCTCGATAAATCTATCCCATCCGGTTTTAATAACTTTAACGCTTCAATAATATTATCCGGTGTTAAACCTCCGGCTAATAACCACCGACAAGCGGGATTAAATTGTTGTAAACTCTGCCAATCTAAAGTGTGACCTGTTCCTCCCAATTGTTGAGGATGATAAGCATCTAACAGCAAAGTATCAACGTGATTAATATAAGTTTCAGCTAAATTTAACGCTTCTGGTGTTTTCACTCGAATGGCTTTAATGATTTCTAAATGGGGAAATAATTGACGCAAGCGATCGCAAAATTCTATCGTTTCGTTACCATGTAATTGAATTCCCGTCAATTCCGCTTCAGATAGAGTTTGGCTAATTTCATCTAAGCTCGCATTCGCAAAGACACCGATCCGTTCTACCGTTTTCGGTAACACTTGAATCACCGCTTGAATATCTTCGGGAGTAATAAACCTCGGTGAACTCGGAACACATATAAATCCTAAAGTTGTCGCTCCCAACTCGGCGATCGCTTTTCCCTGATCGGGTTTAGTAATTCCACAAATTTTCACCCGCATTTGTCTACCTGAATCCGTTTTTGTTTTATTCTAAACCCAAATCTTCCTCATCGTCTTGATTAATCTATCGGCAGTCAGATGAAAATTTTTTGAATTCCGAGCCGAGTTTGTTGCAAATGTTAACGTCTATGTTAATTATTCCAACAAAATTCTATTTTTAGCAAACGACTTCCTATAATGCCAGATAATCATTAACTTTAGGCATTTTTAGCATCAATCGATTTAACAGGAGAGCCAAATTTTGATGTATTCATCTTTACTTCTGGCCGTGCAATCTACCGTTCCCTCAACGCCGGAGTGGTCGCCGAAAGTCGCACTGGTTATGATTGCTTGTAACTTATTTGCGATCGCCATTGGATTTTATGCGATTCCCCAAAAAAATCGCGGCAAAGGCCCGGATCTTCCCGTGCAATTACCCGGTTTATTTGCAGGCTTTGGCGTTCCCGAATTGCTGGCGACGGCGAGTTTCGGACACCTGTTAGGTGCCGGAATGATTCTGGGATTAGGTAATGCTGGTGTCCTCTAAACCCAAGCTGAGGAATGTTGTTGGTACACTGGAAAGAGAAGATGATCAATCCTGGGTATCAACAACAGGAATAGCGAGAGTTAAGGATAAAGCTCATGCAAGCAGGTTGGCGAATCGGATCGATATTTGGAATTCCCCTTTATATCGATTCTTCTTGGTTTTTAATTTTGGTGCTTGTTACCCTTGCCAATAGTCAGGATTACCTGGAATGGGGGCCGTTCCTGTCTTGGAGTGCAGGGTTAGCTGTGTCGTTGTTGCTGTTCGGCTCTGTATTATTGCATGAGCTGGGGCATAGTTTAGTCGCCAAATCTCAAGGCATTCAAGTTAATTCTATCACCCTATTTTTATTCGGGGGAATTGCATCAATTGATCGAGAATCCAAAACACCCGGTCAAGCTTTTCAAGTGGCGATCGCGGGGCCTTTGGTCAGTTTAGGATTATTTTTTATTCTCAGTTTAACGGCTCAATTTTTACCCGACTCCAGTTTAACCGGTATCTTAGCAAATAGAATTGCAGGAATTAACCTGGTTTTAGCAATATTTAACATGATTCCGGGCTTACCTTTAGATGGCGGTCAGGTGTTAAAAGCAGCCGTGTGGAAAGCGACAGGTAGTCGTTTTGTGGGGGTGCGTTGGGCGGCAAGAACCGGTCAAATGCTCGGTTGGATTGCAATCAGTTTAGGATTAATACTCTTTTTAGCAGAAAATCAATTTGGGGGGTTGTGGATCGCTTTTATTGGTTGGTTTGCCGTTCGCAATGCCACCTCCTATAATCGCATCACTGACTTACAAGAAATTCTGCTCAAAATCACCGCAGAAAAAACCATGACCCGTGAATTCCGCGTTGTGGATGCCGATTTAACCCTGCGAGAATTTGCCGATGAATATTTGATTACACCGGACACCATTCCCGTCTATTTTGCCGCTTCAGATGGCCGTTATCGCGGTTTAGTTTCTGTTGATGATCTCCGGGTAATTGAACGGAGTCAATGGAATATTCAAACCCTACATGATGTAGTTACTCCCCTCGATCAATTAATAACAGTTTCCGAAAAAACCCCTTTGGTGGAAGTGATTAATACTTTAGAAATTCAAAAGCTTTCTCGGATTACGGTTTTATCTCCCGCAGGCGCCGTTGCCGGTGTAATTGATCGCGGTGATATTGTTAAAGCCGTATTAATAGAAATGAAAGTTCCTGTTCCCGAAAGTGAGATCAAACGAATTAAAGCTGAAGGGAATTATCCCCCCGGATTACCTCTACCTGCGATCGCTCAAATGACTGCTTTTTACGGTAAATCTTAACTTTCATAAAAAACTTGATTTGTCAGGTAGGTATATTTTACTCCGCTCCGGCAATCAGAGTTATTATGGGGATGGTCAAGTTAGGTAACATAAGCTGGCTACTATGCCGACCAAACCCTTCCCTCTTGTCTTTGCGAAAATTTTCACTAGACTGCCCTTGCGAGTCATTTTGATAGTTCCCTTTGTGCTGCAAATCTTCGGGACGGTGGGACTGGTGGGGTATCTTTCTTTTAGAAACGGACAACAAGCGGTTGAAGACTTAGCACAGCAGTTAATGGATGAAGTCGGAGATCGGGTTGAGCAGAATTTTTCTAATCATTTGAATACCCTAGAAAAAATTACCCGCAATAACGCAGAAGCTCTATAAATGGGGATTTTACCTTCAGATAATCTCGAACTTTTACAGCGTTATTTTTGGCAACAAATACAAACTTTTGATCGAGTGAATGCCATCGGAATTGCCACAGAAAACAAAGATTTTTTATTAATTGAAAAGCCAGAACTTGTAACTGAAATTCTGAGAATCTACAATCAATCCACCCAAGGACAACAATATAACTACCAACTGAATGATCAAGGAAATCCGATTGAACTGGTTGAAACTCATTCCTATGATCCTCATAACGATCCCCCCGGTAATCCTTGGTATAGCCGAACAAAAAAAGCAGGAAAATCAATTTGGATGCCCGCTGTTTCTGCGCCTTTAGGTTATGACAAACCCATTGTAGTCCTCGTTAATTTTCAACCCTTTTATAATCAGCAAGGCAAATTTTCAGGAGTGGTTGCTGCGGCTTTTCATCTCTCTCAAATTGGAGATTTTTTAGCCAAGCTGGAAATCGGAAAAACGGGAGAAGCATTTATTATTGATGGCGAAGGATTTTTGATTGCCACTTCAACAGGAGAACTTCCTTTTATTCAGAATTTTGATCTTGATAAAGCCCGAACGCTCGATCCCAAAAGACGGAAAAAGTTAGCAATTAAAAGTGAAAGTTTTTTGGTTCGGAATGCCACCCAAACCCTCTTAGATCGTTTTCAAAGTTTAAAGCAAATTGATCGCCGTCAACAGCTTAATTTTAAATTTGATCATCAAAATTATTTTTTACAAGTTACTCCCACTCAAAAGGATAAAGGCTTAGAGTTTTTCACGGTAATTGTTGTGCCAGAATCGGACTTTATGACCCGGATTGATGCCAATACTCGCACGACAGTTATTTTATGTATTGTGGCTTTAACAGTAGCAACAATTTTGGGGATTATTACCGCCCGTTGGGTAACGAAACCGATTCTCAAATTAAACCAAGCCGCCAAAGATATCGCTCTGGGAAAATGGGAGACAACTATACCAATAAACCGCAACGATGAACTGGGAGAACTTGCCGATTCTTTTAACAAAATGGCGCATCAACTGCAAGCTTCTTTTAGCGAACTCAAAAATAGTGAACATCGCCTGATTCAATATCTAGAAGCTTTACCTGTCGGCGTTTCTGTTCACGATGAAACCGGAAAACTTTATTATGCAAATCAAGCCAGCAAACGCATATTAAAGATTCAATCTCCTCTCGATGCTGAAACCGAAGAACTCAGCCAAGCTTACCACATTTATCAAGCCGGAACCGGACAACTTTATCCGACCAAAGCTTTACCCGTTGTTCGGGCTTTAACCGGAGAAATTGCCTACGCTGACGATCTCGAATTTCACTATTCTGATAAAATTGTACCGATAGAAGTTTGGGCAACTCCCATTTACAATGAACAGGGTCAGATTATTTATGCGATCGCCGCATTTCAAGATATTACTCAACGCAAACAAGCCGAACAACTCTTAGCAGACTACAACCGCACCTTAGAAATACAAGTGGATCAACGTACCCAAGAACTCGCAGAAGCCAAAGAAAAAGCCGAAGTTGCTAACCTTGCTAAAAGTGCTTTTATTGCCAATATGAGCCACGAATTACGCACGCCGCTTAATGGTATTCTGGGCTTTTCTCAAATTATGGCTTATTCTGATAATCTTCCGAGTGAACATCAAGAAAGTGTCAGTATTATTAACCGCAGTGGGGAATATTTGCTCACACTAATTAACAATATTTTAGATTTGTCGAAAATCGAAGCCGGAAAAACCACCCTCAACGCCAATAATTTTGATCTTTATCAACTCTTAGATGAAATTGAAGACTTATTTAAGCTGAAAGCTATCAATCAACGATTACAATTAAATTTTCAACGCGGGGATGACGTTCCTCAGTATGTACAAACCGATGAGTTAAAATTGCGGGAAGTTTTAATTAACTTACTCGGTAATGCGATGAAGTTTACAAAGGTAGGTGGTATCTCTGTGAGAGTCAAAAGCTTATCAACTCCAGAAACAAAACCCTCAACCCAAACTCTTTATTTTGAAGTCGAAGATACGGGAGTGGGAATCGCCTCCGAAGAACTCGATCAACTGTTTGAAGCTTTTAGTCAAACTCAAAGTGGAAAACAAGCCCAAGAAGGAACGGGTTTGGGGTTGGCAATTAGTCAGAAATTTGTACACCTCATGGGCGGTGAGATTAACGTTAAAAGTCAGGTGGGAGTGGGAACTGTTTTTAGCTTTAATATTCCGGTAAACTTAGTGAACCCGACAGCAGTAGAAACCCAAACTTCTCCCCGTCGAATTATTGCCCTCGAACCGAATCAACCTCGTTATAAACTTCTAATTGTTGATGATAATCCCATCAACCGTAAACTTTTAATTAAACTCCTAAATCCTTTCGGTTTTGAACTCCAAGAAGCCAGTAACGGCAAAGAAGCAATCGAAATTTGGCAACATTGGGAACCCCATTTAATTTGGATGGATATGAGAATGCCTGTGATGGATGGTTATCAAGCCACCCAACAGATTAAAACCACAACCAAAGGACAAGCAACTGCGATTATTGCCATTACTGCCAGTGCGTTAGAAGAGGATAAAAATATTATTCTTGATGCCGGATGCGATGATTTTGTACATAAACCCTTTCAAGATGCGATCATTTTTAAAATGCTTGAAAAACATTTAGGGGTTCGTTATCTTTATGAAAAAAGCTGTTGGTCGGCCAAGGAAAAAGTCAGTTATACTTTAGATGCAGAGAGTTTAAAAGTCATGCCAGGAGATTGGGTAGAGGAACTCTATCAAGCCTCTATCGATTTGGATGATGAATCCGTTTTAACCCTGATTACTCAAATTCCAGAAAATCATGCTTCTTTAGCAGGCGCTTTAACGGATTGTGTTAAGAACTTTCGTTTGGATAAAATTATTGATTTAATTGAATTTATAGAAAAATGACTAACCCTTTAGTATCTTCTCAGCCAAAAAATCTTTTAGTTGTCGATGATCGGCCCGAAAATATAAAAATTTTAACACAGATTCTTTCTGAGGAAGGTTATCAGGTCCGAAAATCAATTAATGGCGAAATGGCGTTAACCTCCGCATTTTCTAAGCCACCCGATTTAATTTTACTCGATATTATCATGCCCGGAATAGATGGTTATGAAGTCTGTCAAAAATTAAAAGAAAATCCAACAACTTCGGAGATTCCGATTATTTTTCTCAGTGCGTTAGATGAAGCCTTTAATAAAGTGAAAGCTTTTGAAGTGGGAGGAGTCGATTATATTACGAAACCCTTTCAATTCAAAGAAGTATTAGCCCGGGTTCAGCTTCAGTTGCGACTGCAACAGCAAAAACAACAGTTAGAAGCACAAAATTATAAACTTAGAGAAGAAATCAGCAGAAGAAAGCAAGCAGAAACCCATTTAAGACTCTTTAATCAAGCCATTTCTGCTTGTCGCAATGGAGTGATTATTACCGATGCAACTCAAAGCGATAATCCGATTATTTATGTCAATCCAGCTTTTGAAAAAATTACGGGATATTCCGCTTCAGAAGTTTTGGGGAAAAATTGCCGTTTTTTACAAGGTGAAGATCGAGATCAACCGAATTTAGAAATTATCCGCAAAGCCCTAAAAAATGAGGAAGATTGTTTAGTAATAATGCGAAACTACCGCAAAGATGGAACTCTTTTTTGGAATGAAGTTTCAATTTCTCCGGTGCGAGATTCTGGGGGAAATGTTACGCACTATATCGGCATCCAAACCGATATTACTGAACGCAAAAAAATCGAAGAAGCTTTACAACAATCTGAAGAAAAGTTTGCTTCGGCTTTTCGGGCGAGTCCCGATCCGATGGTGATTAGTACCTTAGAAGAAGGACGTTATTTAGAAGTGAATGAAAGTTTTTGTCGTTTGATGGGTTATCAACGAGAGGAAGTGATCGATAAAACCGTTGAAGATCTCCAGATTTGGGCGAATCCCCAAGATCGTTTAATCAAAATTAAAGCTTTAAAAGAAGTGGGATTTATCTATGATAAAGAGTTTGAACTTCGCACCAAAACCGGGGAAATAAAAACCTTATTAATTTCGGCTGAACGGATAGAAATTAAACGTCAAAATTGTATATTAACGGTTGCTAAAGATATAACTGAACGTCGGCGAATTCTAGCCGCTTTAGAAGCCGCAAACCAAAAGTTACAGCATTTAGCCAATATTGACGGTTTAACTGAAATTGCCAATCGTCGCAAATTTGATGAAACTTTAGAGCAAGAATGGAAACATTGCTTTGACCAACAGCAACCTTTGTCTTTAATTCTTTGTGATGTGGATTATTTTAAACCGTACAACGATTATTATGGTCATTTACAGGGAGATGAATGTTTAATTCAAGTCGCTCAAGCTATCCGTCATGCAGTCAATCCCAAGGATTTAGTCGCCCGTTATGGGGGTGAAGAATTTGTGGTGATTTTACCGAATACCGATGTCGATGGGGCGGTGCAAGTCGCCGAATTAATTCGCGATCGAGTTCGACAGCTAAAAATTCCTCATGTGAAGTCGGATATCAGTCAATATATTACTTTAAGTTTGGGGATTTCTAGCGTAATTCCCAGTTATAGAATAACCTTAGATAGCTTGATTAATGCAGCCGATTCTGCTCTCTATCAAGCCAAACAACAAGGACGCGATCGCATTATCATATCAAATCCGGGGCGGGTTTACATCAATTATTTCTAGGAAAACATACATCATTACACAACCCGCCCCTACAATACTGGTAACTTCTGACCTCACGACTTCTAACTTCTGACTTCTTAACACCCGCCCCACGACACCCGACACCCGACACCTAACCAAAAAAAACCCAGTCTCTCGAAGAAACTGGGTCACTGTCCTTAGCAAAGACTGAAAGTATTAAAGAGCAAACTTAAGCTTCAGACGCTTCACCCTCGCCTAAAGCCGCCGCCGTTTTTTCGCGATCGAGTTTCAGCATCAACACGCCCAAAGGAGGTAAGCACAGATCCAAAGATTGGGGATAATTGTGGAACCACCATTCCTCTGTCCATTTACCGCCCAAGTTACCCATGTTGCTACCGCCATATTCACGAGCGTCGCTGTTAAACAACTCGGTGTAGAAGCCCGCTTCCGGCACCCCGATGCGATAGTGACTGTGGGGCTGAGGCGTGAAGTTACACACCGTCACGATAAACTCATCCGTATCTTTAGCCCGACGAATAAACGACACTACGCTATGACGATTATCGCTACAATCAATCCACTGGAAGCCTTCCTCAGCGAAATCCTGTTCGTAGAGAGCGGGTTCAGAACGATAGAGATTATTCAAATCTTTGAAGAACCTCTGAATATTCCGATGGGCTTCAAATTGTAGCAGTTCCCATTCGAGAGTTCCCCAGGCGTTCCACTCTTTCCACTGGGCAAACTCCATCCCCATAAACATGGTTTTCTTACCGGGGTGAGCATACATATAGGCAAATAAACTTCGGACGTTAGCAAACTTTTGCCAATCATCTCCGGGCATTTTACCCAACATATTGCTCTTACCGTGTACCACCTCATCGTGAGACAGCGCCAACATAAAGTTTTCGCTGTGGTGATACCAAATACTGAAGGTGATGTTATTTTGGTGGAACTGGCGGAACCAGGGGTCCATGTGGAAGTAATCCAACATATCGTGCATCCAGCCCATGTTCCACTTGAGGTTAAAGCCCAAACCGCCCACGTAGGTCGGCCAGGACACCATCGGCCATGCGGTAGATTCTTCGGCGATCATCAATGTACCGGGATAATAGCCGAATAGGACGTGATTGGTTTGACGAATAAAATCGGCCGCTTCAATATGTTCGCAACCGCCGTATTTGTTGGCAACCCATTCGCCATCTTCGCGACAGTAGTTGAGGTAAAGCATCGAAGCCACCGCATCCACCCGCATTCCATCGATATGGAATTTGTCAAACCAGTAGATGGCGTTGGCAACTAAGAAATTGCGGACTTCGTTGCGACCATAGTTAAAGACCAGAGTACCCCAACCTTTGTGTTCTCCAACGCGAGGGTCGCCGTGTTCGTAGAGATGAGTTCCATCAAAGAATGCCAAACCATGTCCGTCTTTGGGGAAATGTCCCGGTACCCAGTCTACAATCACCCCGATACCGTGTTTATGGCACTCATCCACAAAATACATGAAATCTTGGGGCGTTCCAAACCGGGAGGTGGGGGCATAATAACCCGTAACCTGATATCCCCAAGAACCATCAAAGGGGTGTTCGGCAACCGGCAGCATTTCGATATGGGTATAACCGAGTTCTTTGACGTAGGGAACCAGCTTTTCGGCCATTTCTCGGTAGGTCATAAAACGGCCACCCGGATCGAGTTCGATCGCTTGAATGGCAGGTTCTACGGTGCCATCGGGGAGTTTGTGGGGTTCGGACATTGGCGCCCGGTTCCACGATCCCAAATGACACTCATAAACGGAAATGGGCCGGGTTAGGGGTTCGGTGTGGCGGCGCTCCTCCATCCATTGAGCGTCGTTCCACTGGTAGGTATCGAGATCGGTAACGATAGAAGCGGTTTTGGGTCGGACTTCCTGCTGAAAACCGTAGGGATCGGATTTTTCATAAATGTGTCCTTCCCAGTTTTTCACCTCGTATTTGTAATGAGTGCCAACTCCAATTTCTGGGATGAACAGTTCCCAGACGCCGTTGCCAAACTTCCGCATTTGGTGTTTACGGCCGTCCCAGTAGTTGAAGTCACCCAGCACGGAAACGTTACGAGCATTCGGCGCCCAAACGGCGAAGTAAACCCCACTGACACCATCAATGGTATCCAAGTGAGCGCCGAGTTTTTCATAGATGCGGTGGTGGTTTCCTTCGGTAAACAGGTGAATATCAAAGTCGGTCAGTTTGGGAGAGCGGAAAGCATAGGTGTCATACATGACCCGCTCGTGTTCTCCTTCTTTGTACCGAAGTTGATAGTTGGCGAGTTTGGGCGTATCGAGATCGAGAATACATTCAAAGAAGTGGGGGTTATGGACCGACTGCATTGCGTATTCTTCTCGTTGCTCGGGCAAAATGACCCATGCCGCTTCAGCATTGGGGAGGTAGGCTCGCACTACCCAAACGGTTTTGCCATCCTGTTGGATCTGATGGGGGCCGAGAACTTCAAAGGGATCGTGATGATGATTCCAAACAATCCGGTCAATTTGATCATGTGCGATGGTGGTCATGGGTCTCACACGTTACTACTACAAACAGGTTAATCTTAAACGGGCAGGTTATATTACAATACAATTTTTACCGAGTTTCGGGAATTTGTCCGCTTTCGGTCGCTCGGGCTTTTAAAAATCAGGTAGATTGATTGGGGATCAAGCCAATCTTCATCGACAAATGCTTTAACACCAGTATACAAATCAGATGACCAACAGGAGGAGTTTCTCTCATGTTTGTTTTAGAGGATACGGACAAGAATTGGCAAGTCGTTGATATTATTGCACAAAGCTTTAATGATTTGTAACAAAACAGAGAAATCTATCTTTTTGGGGATAATCCGGGCGGTAACGCTTCTCCACACGATTGATGAATCTCGATGATCTTCTCAAATATCCAAGGATATTTTTCTCGATAGTCGGGAATTAACGCCAGCGGACTCAATAACCCCGCCGCCGCCAGATCCGCAGCGCTTTGGCGCGCGCCAACCAAATAACCCCCCTCGCGCCAAACTTCTAACACCTCGAAGGCAATTTTTAGGCGTTGGGCGGCCAACTCCGCAGAAGCTTCATCGATCCCATATTGACGGCGCACCACTTGAATCACCAGTTGAGAAGACCAAGACGGATCGATCGCTTTTCCTGCACCTGCCCGAAATTGATAATAGACAAATCGCGTCGCCGTGCCAATACTTTCATCGAGCCAATCTTCGAGCATCAACGTTTGAGTTTTTAGGCGGGGATCGTCGAAATATAGGGGCGGACTGGGACAATAAGCCTCTAAAAATGCAAAAATTTGACTCGTATCTGCGATCGCCGGCGGTTGATTGTCCAACTGCGGAATTAATACCGGAACCGTTGTTAAACCCGTTAAAGGTTTGAGTTTCAACACGTGTAAGCCCGGTGTGAGATTTTCCACTTCGTAGGAAATCCCCTTATAGCCCAAGGCTAAACGGGCTTTACGACAATAATGGGATGTACTGAATTGCAGCAAAAGCATAAGTAAAAACAGAAAGAAATTGGGTTTGAAGCTTGAGAAATTCTAAAAAAAACACCATGACTCAAAAATACTATCAATTTCCCTGTATTGCTCCAACAAACCTTGTGGTAGTATGAGGTAGAAATTCTCTACCTGAGTTTTTTGCTGACTTCAGCCTCAACAATTTTACTTGATAACTTAACTACCGCGATCGTGATTGTTTAACCAAGCTATGACTGTTGCATTCCGACCCACCCGTTCCACTCAAAACCGTCTCTCTCCATCGGTCGTCACGCCCACCACGCCGGGAAGCATCATTCCCCTCGAACGAGCGAGACTCCAACGACAGCAGCGAACTCAACCGCTGACTCAACCGCCCTCCGCTTCGACTCCTGAAATTATCGAACTGGATGTCGTTGAAATTTTACCTCCTCAACCGTACCAACCCCTGTGGTTGCGATCGCTTGTTACCTTACAACAAGTTTCCTCGATTGTTGCCGGCGCCGTTGTCGGAGTCACTCTCAGCGTCTACGGCTTAACCCAAGCGCGAGAAGCGGCTTGGACACAAGAATATCAAACCCTAGAACATTATCGCACTCAAGAACAACAACTGCGAGCCACTAACGAAGTCCTCAAACATCAAATCGCCGAAGGCGCCCAAAAACCCAACACCGGATTAGTGGAAAGAGAACCCCTGGACATGATTTTTTTGCGTCCGGCACCACCCCGTCCGGAAGTCTCACCCAAAATTCCCAATCTCGAACTCAATTTGAGTCCAACTTCCACAACCAATAAACCATTAGGATATTAACAGTGAACAGTTATCAGTGATTAGTTATCAGTTTTTTTCTGGTCAACTGTCACCTGTTCACTGGTCACTGTTTACTGTTTACTATTGACTGATTATCATGGATTCCTCCGATCTTTCTTCGCGATCGCGTTTGAATAGACCTCGTTTTTCTCGTTCTCTGGGAACGGAAAAACCCGTTCGGTTGTCCTCTCGAGTTTCCGGTTTTAATCCTCGTCCACCAGAAAAACCTCCGGTTCGTGAAAAACCTCTTCTTCGGAAACCCGCCAAAATTCAAAGATGCAAATCCTCCCGTTTGCGAATGGTGTGGCTGGTTTTGTTGACGGGTTTGTTTGGACTGTCGGTGAATTTGTTTCGCGTACAAATTACGATGGCGCCAATGCTCAAACAGCAAGCCCAATTTCAACAAAGCCAACGGGATCTTCCTTTTGTTCCTCGCCGTCCGATCAGTGATGCCAATGGTCATATTTTAGCTATCGATCAGATTGTTTATACCCTTTATGCTCATCCCAAATTATTTAAACAACTTCCCGAAGAAGTCGCCGAAAAATTATCTGCGGTATTAGTGTTAAATGATTTAAAAAAACCGACTTTAGATGAACTCGTTGAACAGTTTAAACAAGCCGATAGTGGCATTAAAATTGCCGAGTCAATTAGCGAAGAAGTCGGCAAAAATATCGCCAACTTAGGAATTGATGGCTTAGAACTCATTCAACAACGAAACCGCCTTTATCCTCAACAAGATATTGCTTCCGATATTGTCGGTTATGTTGATAGCGAAGGCAAAGGTCAAGCCGGAGTCGAACATAGTCAACAAGAACTCCTCGAACGGGTGATGCCTTCTTTAGAGTTTCAACGTTCAGTCAATGGAAATTGGGTGCCGACTCAACTCGCTTCAGGATTTATTCAGCTTGACGATTTAGAATTGCGACTCACCATTGACACTCGTCTGCAAAGAATGGTTCGCAAAATCCTCAAAGAAAGCGTTGATCAAAATATAGCCAAACGCGCTACTGTGATTGTCATGGATGCCAGTAATGGGGAAATATTAACCCTAGTTAATGAGCCATCCTACGACCCCAACGAGTATTGGAAATCGAATGTTGAAAACTTTAAAAATTGGGCGTTATCTGACCTTTATGAACCCGGTTCTACCTTTAAACCCATAAATGTTGCTCTCGCTTTAGAAGCCGGCGCCATTCAAAGCGATACCGTCGTTTATGATGAAGGTCGGATACAAATGGGTCGATGGACGATTCAAAATGCCGATTACTATTATGTCGGAACTCGGGGTTCAGTAAATATCACGGATGTGATTAAATATTCCAGTAATATTGGCATGGTTCGCATTATCCAAAAGATGGAACCCGAGGTGTTTTATGACGGATTAAGACGATTGGGACTCGGAGAATTGACCGGGGTTGATTTGCCTTTTGAAGTCGCCAGTACAGTAAAAACCCGCCATCAATTTGTAAATGTTCCTGTAGAATCTGCAACGGCAGCCTTTGGTCAAGGGCTTTCAATTACGCCCCTAAAATTGGCTCAATTAAATGCAACTTTAGCCAATGGCGGAAAATTAGTTACTCCTCATGTGGTTAAGGGATTATATAATAGTAAAGGACAGCTTTATTGGGAAGTTTCTTTACCCGAATCTCGGCAAGTTTTCTCCTCTCAAACTGCCAATACAGTCCTAGAAATGATGGAGTCGGTTGTCGCCGCAGAAGACGGTACGGGTAAAGCCTCACGCATTACCGGTTATCGAGTCGCCGGAAAAACAGGTACAGCCCAAAAAGCCTCTGCTTATGGGGGTTACTCCGATAATGCTCGAATTACCAGTTTTGTTGGGATTTTAACCGTTGATAATCCCCGTTACGTTGTGGTTGCGGTGGTTGATGAACCCCAGATAGACGGTGCGAGTGGGGGAAAGGTGGCGGCGCCCATTGTCAAATCGGTGATGGAAGGTTTAATTGGGTTGCACAAAATACCCCCTTCAGATATTAACGCAGAACCCGAAGATGAATCAGAAAGTAAGCTTACCCCCGACTAAAGTCGTGGGGCATTCGCACTAATCCGGTATACTACCTAGTACGGAACAAGATAGAGGATTGCGCGTTACAGGCAGGCTTACAGACTGCCCCAAAATAGAAATCATTTTCGCGCCGTTGAGATCAGCATTTCCCTTCCATCCACAATAACCACATTTGAAGTTCTTGCCACTGCGGTAGGACTTTCCTTGTTCTGGGTGGATGTGCAAACATTTGTGGCAAGTCAATAAGACTCAAAACAGCATTATATCACAAATTGCTATCTATCCGATCAGTTGCTCTATGTTACCAGGCGATCGCCAACACCAATTTTCTTAGTAAAAAGCGCGACTCGACCCCGTTTAGCTACCGAAAACCTCAGTTCTCTGGCCGAAATCATCCATTACAAATTACAGCCCTCGGCGATCGCAGATCCCTTTCCCCTGCTACGATGACATCTGTGCATCAACTTGGATGGGTTGCCAAACCGATCCAAATTTGTTATTGACACGTTACCTTAAGTAATGGCTAGCGCGGGTACTTAGACGTATGCATTTGAGTGAAATTACTCATCCGAATCAGCTACACGGTTTATCCATTCACGAACTGCAAGAAATTGCCCGACAAATTCGTGAAAAACACTTAGAAACAGTCGCCGCAACCGGGGGACATTTAGGCCCCGGCTTGGGAGTCGTAGAACTGACGATCGCCCTCTACCAAACTCTGGACTTAGATCGAGATAAAGTGATCTGGGACGTCGGCCACCAAGCCTATCCCCACAAAATGATCACCGGTCGCTACAACACCTTCCACACGTTGCGGCAAAAAGACGGGGTTGCAGGCTACCTCAAACGCTGCGAAAGCAAATTTGACCATTTTGGCGCCGGACACGCCTCAACCAGCATCTCAGCCGCCTTAGGGATGGCGATCGCACGGGATCAGCGGGGCGAAGACTTCAAAGTCGCGGCGATCATCGGAGATGGTGCTTTAACCGGAGGTATGGCGCTGGAGGCGATCAACCACGCCGGACATTTACCCCACACCAAGCTGTTGGTTGTTCTCAACGATAACGAAATGTCGATCTCGCCCAACGTCGGCGCCATTCCCCGTTATCTCAACAAAATGCGTCTCAGCCCGCCCGTTCAGTTCCTCAAAGACAACCTCCGCGAACAGTTTAAACATATTCCCTTTGTTGGCGAAACCTTTACCCCGGAAATGGAACGCCTCAAAGAAGGGATGAAACGTTTGGCGGTTCCCAAAGTTGGGGCGGTGATCGAAGAACTTGGGTTTACTTACCTTGGCCCGGTTGACGGTCATAATTTAGAAGAATTGATCGAAACGTTTAAACAAGCCCACAGCATTCACGGTCCGGTGATGGTTCACGTCTGTACCACCAAAGGAAAAGGCTATGCGATCGCCGAAAAAGATCAGGTTGGCTATCACGCCCAGTCTCCTTTTAACCTCGCCACCGGAAAAGCTATTCCTTCGAGTAAACCCAAGCCTCCCGGTTATTCTAAAGTGTTCGCCCATACTTTGGTAAAACTGGCTGAAAATAATCCTAAAATTTTGGGAATTACCGCAGCAATGGCAACGGGAACCGGTTTGGATAAATTACAAGCCAAACTTCCCAAACAATACATTGATGTCGGTATTGCCGAACAACACGCGGTTACTTTAGCCGCCGGTTTAGCCTGCGAAGGAATGCGGCCGGTTGTGGCAATTTATTCGACCTTTTTACAACGGGCTTACGACCAAATTGTTCACGATGTTTGCATTCAAAATCTGCCGGTTTTCTTCTGTTTAGATCGGGCGGGAATTGTTGGCGCTGACGGTCCGACGCATCAGGGAATGTATGATATTGCCTATCTGCGTTGCTTGCCGAATCTGGTGATTATGGCACCGAAAGATGAGGCGGAATTGCAACAAATGCTTGTTACCGGAATTAATCATACCGATGGGCCGATCGCCATGCGTTATCCTCGCGGTTCCGGTTATGGTGTACCGTTGATGGAAGAAGGTTGGGAACCGTTACCGATTGGTAAAGGGGAAATTCTTCGCAATGGTGATGATTTGTTGTTAATTGGCTATGGTTCGATGGTTTATTCTGCGATGCAAGTTGCAGAAATTCTGAGCGAACATGGCATAGAATCAACGGTTATTAATGCCCGTTTTGTTAAACCTTTGGATACTGAGTTAATTCTACCTTTAGCCCAACGCATTGGTAAAGTTGCTACTTTAGAAGAAGGCTGTGTGATGGGCGGTTTTGGTTCGGCTGTGGCTGAGGCGTTAATGGATAATAATGTTTTGGTTCCATTAAAGCGCTTTGGGGTTCCCGACAAGTTGGTTGATCATGCGAAACCCGATGAGTCTAAAGTTGATTTGGGGTTGACCACTTCTCAAATTTCTGAACAAATTCGAGAAGCCTTTTTTAGCAAACAACCTTCGACTGTAAGTTAGGTTAATCTTGTGTAGAGGCGTTAGTTTTAGCGTCTCTACTGCTGAATTCAATTAAGTTCAGGGCGCATTGCCATGCGCCCCTACGGATTATAAATATACGATCTAAAATTGAGGGTAGGTTATCGTTTATTGGGTTAATATTATGACCATTGCTGAAGATTTACTCCGTCCCTCACCAGAGTTTGAAGATATTGACTATCCTCCGGGTGATTTAGAAAGTCAGGAGTTACCCTTGGAAAGCTATTTACATCTGCAACAACTGTTGCTGTTGATGAAATGTTTGGATTGGCTGTGGAAAGACAAACAAGACTATTTTGCAGCCGGAAATCTTACCATTTATTATAGCCCGAATCAGAACAAATCGGAATATTTTAGAGGGCCTGATTTTTTCGTAGTATTAGATACCGAACGCAAACCCCGGAAAAGTTGGGTCGTTTGGGAAGAAGGGGGAAAATATCCTCACGTTATTATCGAACTTTTATCGAATTCAACGGCTAAAGTTGATCGGACTGAAAAGAAACAAATTTATCAAGAGATTTTCCGCACACCCGACTATTTTTGGTTCGATCCGAATACTTTAGAGTTTCAAGGATTTGAGTTGCTGCGAGGACAATATCAAGAGATTCAACCCAACGAAAACGGATGGCTTTGGAGTACACAATTACAACTGTTTCTCGGGGTTTATGAACAGAAATTGAGATTTTTTACTCCCGAAGGTGAATTAGTTCCCACTCCCGAAGAATCAGCCGAAATGGAACATCTACAGCGGGAAGCAACCCAACAGCAACTCGAAATAGAACGCCAACAAAAAGAAGCCGAACAACAACGCAATCAAAAATTAGCCGCCAGACTGCGGGAGTTGGGTGTCGATCCTGATATACTATAATTGCAATTGCTTTTTTATTCTAACTCAGTAGGTGAGCAAAAATCAATTAGCGAGAAAACCGTAAGTTCGTTGTTGCGCTCTTAGCGCAAATTAAAATTTTAAAATTGACTAATTCTTCTGTCTACCTACTAAAATTTTAACACCTTTATGCTGGATTTTATCAAAGATATTCCGACTGTTTATCTGGGATTAATGGGCAGTTTTATCGCCGGAATGGGAACGGGTTTGGGTGCGGTTCCGGTTTTAGTTGTCCGTCAAATTAGTCAACGAGTTCAAGGGGCGATGTTGGGGTTTGGGGCGGGTGTAATGTTGGCGGCGACTTCATTTTCCTTAATTGTTCCCAGTTTAGAAGCGGCGACCCAACAGACCAATAGTAATCTTTTTTCGGCTTTAATTGTCGTCGCCGGAATATTGTTGGGGGGTGGATTTTTGCTGTACAGTCATCAATATTTTCCCCACGAACATTTTATCAAAGGCCCCGAAGGAAATTATGAGAATTTAAAACGAATTTGGCTGTTTGTAATTGCGATCGCCATTCATAACTTTCCCGAAGGATTGGCGGTTGGAGTCGGTTTTGGGGGCGAATATGTTGCCAATGGTACCGCTTTGGCGATAGGAATTGGTTTACAAAATATCCCCGAAGGATTTGTCGTCGCCATTGCTTTATTGACTGAAAAATACTCCCGGTTGACGGCATTTAGTATCGCCCTAATTACCGGATTAGTTGAACCTGTGGGCGGCTTAATTGGGGCGGGAGTCGTTTCAATTGCTCAGTCCATTTTACCTTGGGCGATGGCTTTTGCTGCGGGTGCAATGCTATTTGTGATTAGCGATGAAATTATCCCCGAATCTCACAGCCTCGGACATGAAAAAGAAGCAACCCTCGGCGTGATGGTTGGCTTTGTAATTATGATGTTTTTGGATGTAACTTTAGGGTAATTTTCGGGTACAATATCAGAAAATCGATGAAAATATAAACCCACTCTCCATTAAAAAATTCAGTCAAACGTGAAAACTTCACCGCGATCGCTAGTCCAAACCCAAAAAAGCAGTGGACGAGCATTGGTTTGGGAGTGTGAATGTTGAGGGAGTAGGAGTAGGTTGGGTTGAAGAATGAAACCCAACATTACTGAGCATGGATCGAGCGAAAATTGAGAGACTCAATACAGCCTCAAATCATTAGTCTACCCGTTCCAGTTGCCAAAGGATTTGATTTCCCTCACGGCGAACTCGGGAAACTTCCCAATTCCGCCAAGCCCAGTTATCACCGCGACTGGTGACCGCACTCGCATTGACATCCATCAGATCGGCCAATTCGGAACTGCTGATCAAGTAACGCTTGCTCGCGATTTCGTCAGCAATATGCAAGGTTTCTATCAAATTGCGAAGTTGGTTAACCCTAACCTCGCGGGGTAACACTTCTTGTGCATCATTCGTTATGTCGTTCATAGCCGGCGTCAGAAACAGCAAGATTAGAGTTCACGTTATCACAAAAGATTTTATCGTTATGTTAGCAATCCTGCCAGCTTTGTGGGAAACATTTAGGAAAATTGATTCAAAACCTCTTGGAAACCAAATTAACAAAATGGACAACCGATCGCGATCGGTTCGATTAACAGACAAGGGGACAAATTTTGAATGGCGATCGCAACAGATCCGGTGAAATTTGTCCATTGATTGACTAAATTATTTTGATTCGTGACATTTGCAGCAAAATGATCTCAACTTGCTATGCTATAAAAGCATTACTCAGTCAATCGTAACGTGTTGGGAAACTCCGGTGAAAGTCCGGGGCTGTGCGGCAACTGTAAGTCAGTCAGCAGCGATCTTGACGAGCCAGAATGCCAACTTGTTACCTAAAACCTCATATCCCGCCTAGCACGGGAAAGGAGCAAAATTCTTGATTATTAATCCCACCGAACATTTCAACCTCAGCCTTCCGCCTTTGCCCTTAAAACGTCCACTGTTGCTGATCGGACACGGGACAAAGGACACAGAAGGCCGCCAAACGTTTATCGATTTTGCGGAGGCTTATCAAAGCCTTGACCATTCTCGCCCGGTGATTCCTTGTTTTCTCGAACTCACAGGCCCGACCATTGCTGAGGGCATTGAACGCTGCATTAAACAAGGTTATACCGAATTGTCAGCCTTACCGTTGCTGTTATTTGCGGCCCGTCACAACAAATTTGATATTACCAACGAACTCGATCGCTGCCGGGAAACCTATCCTCAACTGAAGTTTCATTACGGGCGTCATTTTGGAATTAATCCCCTAATTTTGGAGTTATGGAAAACTCGGTTAGCCGAACTTGATCGCCCCGATATTCCCCGTTCAGAAACGGTTATATTATTCGTGGGGCGGGGTTCTTCCGATCCCGACGCCAACGGCGACGTCTACAAACTGGCCCGGATGGTTTGGGAAGGAAGCGGTTATCATACGGTGGAAACCTGTTTTATCGGCATTACTCACCCGCGTCTAGAAGAAGGTTTTCGTCGCGCCCGGTTGTATCAGCCCAAACGGATCATTGTCTTGCCTTATTTCTTGTTTACCGGGGTGTTGGTTAAGAAAATTTTTGATATCACCGCCCAACAGCAAGAACAATATCCTGAGATTAGCATGACTTGTTTGCCGGAAATGGGAATTCAACCCCAACTGCTGCAACTGTTACGCGATCGCGAAATTGAAACCCAACTCGGTCAAGTGCAGATGAACTGTGAAGCCTGTAAGTTCCGGTTGGCTGCGGTAGGGGGCGACTCCCACGCTCATCACCACCATCACGATCACCATCACGATCACCACCCTCACGATCACCACCATCACAGCCACGATCATTCCCATGAAGCTGTTGACCCCTACGCCGATCCGCAAAAATATCATCAGCGAATTTGGCAAACGCCTTAACAGTCACCAGTCACCCTTCGGGTTCGGCAGTCGCTCCTCGACGGAAACCGCCAAGACCGCGCTGCCTCACCAGTCACCAGTCACCAGTTATTAGAGTTGTCAGTGATCAGTTATCAGGTGTTTAAGTGATCGCCTGTAAACTGTTCACTGTAACCTCTTAACTGGTCACTGTTGACTGGTTACTGTAAACTGTTTTCACTGGTCACTGATCACTGGTTACTGATCACTGCCTCTAGCCTATTGGAGATCGGGGGGAAACACGCTATATTTAGAGTCTAGGCAGAGTTAATTTGTCAAAAACCCTATCTATGGTGTTATAAGTAACTATGACTGCTCTTCCCCTTTCTCCCTGGGAACTGGAAAACCCACAACAACTCGCCGAATTATTGACAACCGCCCAAACCTGGAAAGAAATTGAGGCTTTGGGTCAAGCTTACTCTCACTGGAAACGGGAGGCGTGGGAGTTATTGTCTCCACAGAAACGGGAATACATCCAACAACTCAAACAGTGGAAAGATTGTCCCACCGCTCAAAAATTTCCTCCCGGTTGTACTGTTGAGCGAATTAACAGCACTCAAGGACTCACAGGACAGGTGATTAATTACTGGAGTGCCTACGGTATAGATTATGTCACATTCAGGGTCGGACAGGATATTGACTGGTGTGGTGCGGTTTATTTGCGGAGAGTTAATCTAGAGAATCAATCTTCTGAACGTTAACTTCGAGTTTCTCAAAGTATAGCTTTTCTAAGTCCTTTTTTGAGGGCTTTTTTTTGTCAGCCAGGGATAGAAATCCCTGTATTATCCTGGCTCTGTTGGGGGGATTTAATTATTCAAAGCTAAATTAAGTAACCTCGCTGTAATCCATAATTTACTCCTCCTTCCCATGACGGGGCGCTCAAAAATTCTCTAACTGTTTCAAACAGGTGGATGACAACATCTGAATAGATTGGGTTCTTAACATAAGTTTCTAAGTATCGAAATTCACGATCTGTATTTTTCTGTTTTCTGAGTACATAAACCTGATCAATCTGATATTTTCTTAAATTCACTGCATTAGTAAGTTTTAACCATTCTGCTACCACGATGTAGAGTGCATTGGGATTCTTAGTTTTTAGTTGAAGTGCTGCTGTTGAGGCATCTTGTAGCATCGTTTTATCTAAATATGTCTTACATTCCACTGCTACAGCCGGAATATCCCAACTATCATGTTCGCTTTCTGTCTGTCCATGACACTGCAATGTAGCATCAACGTGTACACCAATTGCAAAATCATGATCTTTTCTCTCAATCATAGCTTGAGGAGATATCAGCATATTTCTATAACTAGAGGGTAAAAAGAAAATATCTTTAAAGGTGTGAGATTTACCGATTAAGGCATATTCAGAAAATTCAAAAACGAGATCTTTAAACAGATAATACATAAATTCTTCCAAGACAGTTGAATGTAAATTTGATCGCGAGTCAAATTTTTCTGCATACTTTTGCTGGTCTATGAAATCTTTGTAATCATTAAGATAATTGACCCGAGATTCAATCATCTGTTGATCTTCGTTGCTCTTTTGAATAAAGGGGCCTTTAAGCAACGTATTTTGTTCATGCCACTGCTGATATTTTACCCGGATTTCTGATAAATATTGTTTGGAAATAGCATCTCTATACTTGGTTTTATGATTTTCCTTTTGAGATAGATTTGCACCATGAGGAAACATCCAAAAGCCTCCGTCTTACACTGCTTGCTTAAAAGTGTCTCTAAAACTCGAAACTTGCTCAAATAAATGAGTTGCTATTTGTTTAGCTAAAAGTGGAGGTACGGCATTACCAATCTGATTATACTGACATAAAAACTTTTCATGTTCTCGCCCTTCTCTAGCTAATAACTTATGACTGACAACAGTAGGTTTTCCCTGAAAAACATAGTCATCTGGAAAAGATTGAATTCTTGCTCCTTCCCGAGCAGTAAAATTGCGATTAGAATAAGGGTGTACGAAATTTGCATAAAATGAAGCTGGTAATGTCTGACAGGGGCGAGAAGGATGAAGACGGCGATTATTTTGATCGTAAATGTGATCGGATATCTTATCTGAGTTTCGTCTGCGAGGTCTGAGGTGATAAGGAACATCAGAACCAGAATCTCCCCACGACATAGAAGCGAAGCGTTCTACCATGCGTTTGGTGTGATTCATTGCCTTATGATTATAAAGTAATTTGCAGTCTCCTCGGAGTCTTTTTTGGTAGTCTGTTTTAACAGGTTTACTGTAACTCATTTCTTCTGCACCTTCACCTGCTTCTAAAATTGGTAAATCAGAAATTGCATCCCAAAGCGTAGGACAAGGTAATAATGGCTGTTCCCAAAAAGATAACTGACTGGGTGAAGCGATTGTGTGAGTCGCCGGTGGAAATGGGTGAGCAATTTTAACCTTAGATGCTACAATAAATAAGCGGCGACGACTTTGAGGAATTCCATAGTCTGTTGCATGAAGTATATTTGAATAAACATGGTATCCAAGCTGAGTTAGTTCACTCTTAATTAGATCTATTACTGTTTGTTTACTTTGAGTTTTAATGTTAACCAAGTTGGGAACATTTTCCATGAGCATTAGTTCTGGCTCGAAAAGACGACCAAACCTAATAAATTCTTGAAATAGAGTATTTCGAGGATCTTTTGGATCTCCCGTACCTTGGCGACAAACAGAGAAACCTTGGCAGGGAGGGCCTCCAATAATAATGTTAGGTTTATTCGTCCTAAATCTACTAATTGCTTCTTCATCAGAGAGCGTTTGTATATCCCGAACTACGATTTGAGAATCAGGATGATTGTAAGCCAGTGTTTCTCCAGCCCACTTATCAATTTCAATACCTCCAACCAGAGTAGCTCCTGCCATTTTGAAACCGAGACTAAACCCTCCTGCTCCGGCAAAAAGATCCAAAACCTTAAATTGTTCTCTCATTCTCATACTTGAATTTGCCAAATTTCAATCATGCACTCCTAGAATTAACTCGCCGATTTTTTTGAGGTTGAATTGAGCAATTAAAATTAATTCAAGGAATGGGAATTCACCGTTTGACCAATCCACTGAAGATAAGGCAAAGAACCGGCAACAATCGGAAGGGCGATAATTTCAGGAACCTCGTAGGAATGCAGTTGACGGATTTTGGCTTCTAAAGCTTCAAATTGAGTTAAATCGGTTTTAATCGTCAGTTGCCATTCTTCATCCGAACAAACTTCACCAGACCAAGTGTAAATCGAACGAATCGGACTCAGACTCACACAAGCGGCGAGTTTAGCTTCGACTAAAGCCAATGCGATCGCCTCCGCTTCAGTTTGAGAACCTGCCGTCACCAAAACGATACCATAATTCGTTGTCATATCAAATTTGATTTCCAATTAAGCGAAATAATAATAATCCCTCAAATCAATACCTTACACCCAAACGCCCGTATCGTTCAAAGCCCAAAGACGGAAGTAAGCCTGCGCGCGCCAACAGCCTCAAAACCTCAAAGTCAATTCTAACGAGGATTTGCCGATTTCCGATTTTTGATTGCCGATTCCCATTTGCGATAAGTGACTCACCACAAGGTAGGATGGAACGATGAACACCGTGCGATGACCGATCGTTTATGACCCATGACCAATCTGCCGAACAGCTTCTGGAGTTGGCTCTATTAGCCGGCGCCGAGGCTGCTGAGGTCTTTCAGTCCCAATCTGAATCACAACCGATTTTTTTTGAAGCCAACCGACTCAAACAACTGGAAAGTATTCAAACCGGGGGGACAGCCTTACGACTTTGGCGAGATGGGCGTCCGGGTTTGGCCGTGGCTCATGGCCCCGTTGAACCGGAAAAATTGGTTGAACGGGCGATCGCCCTCAGTCGTCTTAATGAACCCGAAACCATTGAACTGACGGCGACTTCCATTAACAAACATTATCCCAATTTAGGCGAGATGGTTGGGGTTGAACAACTGATCGAATGGGGGCGAGAGGCGATCGCTTTAATTCGAGAGGACTATCCCGAAATTCTCTGTAGTGCGGAGTGGGACTGCGAAATCGAATCAACTCGTTTGGTCAATTCTCGGGGCTTGGACTCGGGCTACACGGATACAACCCTCAGCGGTTATCTGGAAACCGAATGGATACGCGGAGATGATTTCTTGAGTATCTCAGACGGTCAAACTCAGCGAGATGTACTCGATCCGGGTTTAATTGCCGAACGGATTTTAAAACGGTTAAATTGGGCTAAAGAAAATGTCGAACCGCCTGTGGGTCGGGTGCCGATTTTGTTCACGGCGAAAGCGGCTGATATGCTTTGGGGAACGGTGGCGGCGGCGTTGAATGGCAAACAGGTTTTAGAAGGCGCTTCCCCTTGGAGCGATCGCCTGAGAACCCCGGTAATCTCATCGCTGTTGACCGTTTATCAGGCGCCGGATGAGGGGCCGTTTAGTTGTCCGTTTGATGATGAGGGAATACAAACTCGCCCGATTGTTTTTATTGAAAATGGCGTTTTGCAGCTATTTTACACCGATTTAAGCACGGGTAGAGTTTTGGGAAGTGGTACGACGGGAAATGGTTTTAAAGCGGGTTTAAATAGTTATCCGACGCCGGGTTTATTTAATTTATTGGTAAAACCGGGAAAGGGAACGTTACAAGATTTAATTGAAAATCTCGACCGGGGATTAATTATCGATCAAATGTTAGGCGGAGGGGCGGGAATTAGCGGCGACTTTTCGGTTAATGTCGATTTGGGTTATCGGGTCGAACGGGGTGAAATTGTCGGTCGAGTTAAGAATACGATGGTTTCTGGAAATGTTTATACCGCTCTCAAACGGGTGATTGAAGTGGGAGAAGATGCCGACTGGAATGGGTCTTGTTGTACGCCGTCTTTGACGGTTGAAGGTCTGTCTGTTACCGGAAGAAGTTTATTCTAATTCTTGAAACTTACAGATGCGAATTTGTTTTGTGGGTGATTCTTTTGTTAATGGTGTGGGCGATCCGAGTTGTTTGGGATGGACGGGTCGAATTTGTGTTGATGCTTATCAATATAAAGATGAAATTACCTACTACAATTTGGGCATCCGACGAGAAACCAGTGCAGATATTCTTAAACGTTGGTTGGCGGAAGTTTCTTGTCGTTTATCCCCAGAATATGATAGCAGATTGGTCTTTTCTTTTGGGGTCAATGATACCACGATAGAACGGGGAAAAACTCGCGTTAGTTTATTAGATTCTCTCAACAATACCCGTGAAATTTTAACGGCAGCTTTATCTCGTTTTCCGGTTTTAATGATTGGGCCGCCACCCATTGCAGATGTTGAACAAAATCAGATAATTGGTGAATTGTCTCAACAAATGCGGTTGATTTGTGAGCGGGTTAATATTCCCTATCTTGATGTTTTTATACCCTTAAAGTCTTCTTGGGTTTGGATGAGTGAAGTTGAAAATTATGATGGCGCTCATCCCCGTTTAGCTGGTTATGTTGAATGGGCGAATTTGGTGAAAAGTTGGTCTGCTTGGCAAGCGTGGTTGAAGTAAAATAATCAGAGTTGAGGAAATTGGAGATGTTAGATTTTAATCAATTTGAGGCTTTAAGTTTTGACTGTTACGGGACTTTAATTGATTGGGAAAATGGAATTACTCCCGTGTTAAAAAAAATTGTTTCCGACCATCAAATTGATTGCGACGAACAACAATTGTTAAAGTTTTTTTCTGAATATGAACCAATTGCTCAAAGTGGAAAATATCAATGTTATAAAGATGTTTTGCGGGAAGTTGTACAAAACATTGGGGAACGGTTGGAGTTTGAACCGACAATTTCTGAGTTAGAAAGTTTGTGGAAGTCCATTGACACTTGGCAACCGTTTATGGATACGATAGAAGCGTTACAAGCGTTAAAGCAAAAATATCGTTTGGTTGTTATTTCTAATATTGATGATGATTTGTTTGCGAAAACAGCCGAACATTTACAAGTAGAATTTGATGAAGTTGTCACCGCCCAACAGGTAAAATCTTATAAACCTGCTTTGAGAAATTTTGAATTTACCCTAGAAAAAATCGGACTTTCTCCCGATAAGCTGTTACACGTTGCCGAGAGTTTATATCACGATATTGCACCTGCCAAACAAATGGGTTTAAAAACCGTTTGGGTGAACCGACAACAAGGTAAAGAAGTCGGTGCCACTCAACCCACCGCAGCCGAACCCGACTTAGAAGTTCCCGACTTGAAAACGTTGGTTTCTTTAATGAAACAATAATGTTTTCTAAAGGTCTAATTCGCAACCAATTCCGTCTTTATCGCGATCAAACCGATGGGGATCTGGGGATAAAACTTTAAACCCCCGATAGGGAATGTCCTTACAATCTAAGTCAGGAGGGCCGGGAGGAATGCAAATTTTTTCACCCTTTCCTCCTGTCGGATAGGACGGATCGCAGGCTTGCTGTTGTGCCATTGCGGGAGAGAAAAAAAGCAGGAAAGCTACCAAGACAAGCAGTTTAATCATTTCTGTTTTATCTCCACTTGCTGAGATTTTAATCGGGAATAATCACCTCTTTTTTCCTCTCCTATTCTATCTTAAAATTGTTCGATTTGTCAACATATATTCTCGGGCAAATCAGTCTGTTTGGGGTAAATTTTTCAAGGATATTCTAGTCGTTGTTTTAACCTTTATTTGGTGCGCTAAAGCGCAACTACGAACTTAGAAAAATTAGGACTTCCAATTTTTTTCCGCTTGTTTCATTACATACTCAGAAACGTCTTGAATTTCTTTTGGGGTCAAACGTTCTTTATAAGCCGGCATATTGCCTTTACCCTGAGTCACCAAGTAAGAAATCGCTTCAATCGTATCATATCCATTGCGAGTTAATGCCCTTTTTTTGAGCGTTTTTCCCCATCTGACAATATTACCGCCTCCCGCATGACAACCGGCACATTGTTGGTTAAAAATCTTCGCGCCATTTTCCGGGTTAGCCGCCCGAACCGGAGAATTAAACGCGAACAGAACTAAGGTTAAAATAAGCAAAAGACCGGTTAAAATTTTGGTGAATTTCATTGAACGATGAGTTAAGATTGTAAAACGACTCATTTAAACTGTAGGTTGGGTTGATCAAACCCAACGAAATCCTACAAATTCGCTGAAATTTGATAGGAGAACTCATTTAATTCTAACAGTTTTCGCCACTCTTTAACAATATAAGGCGGTACGGGTAATTGAATCTTCTGATTTTCAACGACAGGCAAAGATAACTCTAAAGGAATATCTTTTTCGATTTCTTGCAAAATCTTAAATACATCATATTCTCCCACATTGTTCGGCAAAGATAAATCAACCACATCTTCAGCCAGCCACGTTTCTCCGGTTGCAGTTGTTAAGCGTAAAGGTTCGCGATGGGCAAATTCTGTTAAGCCGGGAAACCCAACTAGTCGCAAATGAATTTCATTGACTTGACCAAATTTTATCCGTTTAAATAATACCACTTGCCAAGATAAATCCTGGCGATCGCGCAAACTTTGTTTGGAACGATACATCACCTGATTTTCTGTTTCTGGATAGCGATGAATCGAAGCCAAAGCCGGAGAAGATAGCAGCAATTGCAATGACAAACAACAAATCACGGTAAACAATAGACACAATTGATTCCAACTTTTCATTGCAGATTTTTGGTTTAGGGTTTAAATTAATAATACAAGGTGTTGATTCCTTTCGCACAGATTGTTTAGATTCTCAAAATTAAAAATCTCTAATTGGTTTAATCTCCAATGAAAATAATTGTAATCGGTAGCGGTTTTGGCGGAATAGCAGCAGCAATTCGTTTACAAGCCCAAGGACATCAAGTCACAATTGTAGAAAAACGCGATCGCCCAGGTGGACGCGCCTATGTTTATCAACAGGATGGGTTTACCTTCGATGGCGGGCCAACAATTATTACTTCTCCCTATATCATTCACGAGTTATTTCAACTCGCAGGAAAACGAACCCAAGACTATTTAACCCTCGTTAAACTCAACCCCTTTTATAATGTCCGATTTCCCGATGGTTCCGTCTTTCATTATAACGATAATTCAGATGATTTAATCCAACAAATTCGCGCTTTTAATCCCGAAGATGTTGGCGGATACAAACAATTTTGTCAGGCGGCGAACCAAGTGTTTGAAAAAGGTCTGCCGTTGATGACCCAACCCTTTACAAAATTTGGGGATATGTTGAGGGTTGCACCGGAGATGATCGAGTTACAATCTTATAAATCTGTTGCCGGATTTGTGAATCAGTATATCAAAGATGAACGCTTGCGACAAGTGTTTAGTTTTCATCCCCTTTTAATTGGCGGGAATCCGTTTCAAAGTACCTCAATTTACGCCATGATTCACAAATTAGAACAAAAATTTGGGATTTGGTTTGCAATGGGAGGAACCGGGGCGTTAGTTTCGGCGTTGGTGCAACTGTTTGAAGAAATGGGGGGTAAACTGTTACTCAATACAGAAGTTTCCGAAATTTTGATGAACGATAAAACCAAAAAAGCGACGGGAGTTGCATTAAAAAATGGTAATTTATTGAGTGCGGATGCTATTGTCAGCAATGCCGATGTTTCCCGGACCTATTTAAACTTAATAAAACCCCGTTTTCGCCGCAAATATACCGACGCAAAAATCAAACGAATGCGTCACTCCATCTCGTTATTTGTGTTCTATTTCGGCACAAACCGACGCTATGAACAAATGGCGCATCACGAAATTATTATGGGACCCAGATATAAAGGATTAATGAATGATTTGTTTAAGCGCAAACATTTAGCCGATGATTTTTCCCTGTATTTGCATCGTCCAACCGCAACCGATCCAACCCTTGCACCCTCCGGATGTGACAGTTGGTATGTGTTATCTCCAGTTCCGAATTTAGATGCTAAAATAGAATGGAAAACTACAGCAAAAACTTACAAAGATAAAATTATTCAGTTCCTCGAACAACACTATCTTCCCAACTTATCCCAACATATTGTTACAGAACATTACATTGACCCCGTTCATTTTCAAGATACGCTAAACAGTTATAAAGGGAGTGCATTTTCCCTGGAACCCACACTCATGCAGTCGGCTTGGTTCCGCCCCCATAACGTCAGCGAAGACGTTAAAAACCTGTATTTTGTCGGTGCTGGAACCCATCCCGGCGCCGGAATACCCGGAGTGATGAGTTCGGCTAAAATTGTGGCTAATATGATTGGGAAAGTACAATAATATTATCCCGAAAATTATCCCAAAAAGTTAATAGATTGTTGAAATGATGCTCAAAATTCCTCAAACCATCGCCCAAGAATTATCCCTGAAAACCTCTCAGGTCGAAAACACCCTCGAACTGTTTTCAGAAGGTGCAACTATTCCTTTTATCGCCCGTTATCGAAAAGAAAGAACGGGTTCTCTCGATGAAACCCAACTGCGAGAAATTTCCGAACGGTTTAGCTATTTAACCGAACTCGAAGATCGCAAAAAATTCATCTTAGAAGCGATAGAAAATCAAGGAAAACTCACCGACGAACTGAAAGTTAAAATTCAATCAACTTTACTGAAAAACGAACTCGAAGATCTCTATCTTCCCTACAAACCCAAACGCCGCACCCGCGCCACAACCGCCAAAGAAAAAGGCTTAGAACCCCTAGCAGAATTGATCGCCTCTCTGAACCTTCCCAAAGCGCCCGTTATTCCCCTTGAAAAAGCTGCATCCGATTATATTTCCGAAGAAAAAGGCGTTAAAACCGTAGAAGAAGCCTTACAGGGTGCTTCCGATATTTTAGCCGAAATCGTCTCAGAAAAAGCAGAATATCGGGCTTATTTGCGAGAATATTTGATGAACAAAGGCGTGTTTGTTTCGTCGGTAAAAGATGACTATCCCGAAGGTACAACCAAGTTTGAGATGTATCGAACTTTTCGGGAAAAAGCCACAGAGATTAAACCCCACAATATTTTAGCGCTATTTCGCGGAGAATCCGAAGGTATTCTCAAAGTTGATTTAGAATTTGATGAAGATTTTGTTCTCACCTATTTAGAAGCCCAGGAAATTAAAACCAAAACCGCAGAAGTGAGAAAGTTTTATCAGGCGATGATTAAAGATGCGTTTAATCGTTTGATGAAAACCTCTTTAATTAGCGAAGTTCGATCTGATCGCAAAGCCTACGCCGATATTGAATCCATCCAAACTTTTGAAGCGAATTTGCGGGAATTGCTGTTATCTTCTCCTGCGGGAATGAAGCCAACCCTGGCGATCGATCCGGGTTTTAGAACCGGTTGTAAAGTGGCGGTTCTCTCAGAAACCGGTCAATTTTCTGAATATCAAACCATTTTCCCCCATCAATCCGCCAACCAACGCCAAGACGCCGCCAAGACGATTAAAACGTTAATTAAAAAGTACAAAATCGAATTAATTGCCATCGGAAATGGTACCGCAGGGCGAGAAACCGATGAATTTATTGGGGAAGTTTTAACCCAAATTGACACCAAACCAATCAAAGTCATGGTGAATGAATCCGGCGCTTCAATTTATTCGGCGAGTGAGGTGGCGCGACAAGAATTTCCCGAATTAGATTTAACGGTAAGGGGTGCGATTAGTATTGGGCGACGTCTACAAGATCCTTTGGCGGAATTGGTAAAAATTGACCCGAAATCGATTGGAGTCGGACAGTATCAGCACGATGTTGACCAAAAGTTACTCAAGAAAAAACTCGATGAAACCGTCGAAAGTTGTGTGAACTATGTCGGTGTCGAACTGAATACCGCTTCTAAAGAACTGCTGACGTTTGTATCGGGAATTACCCCAAGTGTTGCTCAGAATATTATCACCTATCGCAACGAAAAAGGAGCATTTAAAAACCGAAAAGAGTTGCTGAAAGTTTCTAAATTGGGTCCGAAAGCGTTTCAACAAGCTGCGGGTTTTTTACGCATTCGTGAAGGCGCCAACCCTCTGGATAATACCGCAGTTCACCCCGAAAGTTATTCGGTGGTTGAAACAATGGCTGCTGATGTGGGGGTTTCTTTGAAGAATATTTCTCAAGTTGCTGAAAAATTGAAGTCAATTGACTTGAAAAAATACGTTACAGAAACCGTCGGAATTCCCACATTAAAAGACATTATTCGCGAGTTAGAAAAGCCGGGGCGCGACCCAAGGGCTGAGTTTAAATACGCAACCTTTAAAGAAGGAATTAAGGAGATTTCCGATCTCAAAGAGGGGATGGAGTTAGAAGGAATTGTCACGAATGTTGTTAATTTTGGGGCGTTTGTTGATATTGGCGTTCATCAGGATGGGTTGGTTCATATTTCCCAAATTGCCGATCAATTTGTTGATGATCCGAATAAATTTGTCAAAGTTGGACAGGTGGTGAAAGTGCGAGTTTTAGAGGTGAATGAAAAGTTAAAGCGGATTGGTTTATCGATGAAAATGTAAAAAAGTACGGTGCATCAGATTTCTAAGTTAATAATATGATGATTAACTCTTTTGTCTGATGCACTCTACAGATTCATCCGATAATGTGTTATAATAGAATCAGTATGCCGCGAATTCATCCAAGATTTTATTGTTTCATCAAAGCTTTACATCAATTCAATCAAAACTTTACACAACTCTCTTGAAAAAATGCCAATTATTAATTAAATTATGAATAAGGCATATTATTTGTGACAAGGGAGTGAAAAATGAACTTCTTTCAGAGAGTGTTGATGGCTGCGGCTATCACATTCGTCATTATTATCGTTAGCTTTGAAGAATCTTCCGAACCAATTCCTAGTTTACTACCCCGAAGCGAAATCAAGGTGGAGTCAAAAGTTAGTATCCTCGAAAAATGTGACTTGTCTTCCGCTTCTACGACTACTTCTCAAGCACAGGCTTGTTTAGGAAATAATGAGTTTTGATTGGAAGATGTGTCAAATATTCACCCTGCTGTGTATCTTCTCAAACAGTAACTTGGGGTGCATCTCTTTCAATTAACAACAGTTCAAGTTCAAATATTCCTCTAATCACATAACTCTCTTTGAATTAACTCAACTTCTTGTTTCAAACCGTTGACATGAATTAACCCCACATATCCAGCGAAACAAGCAATATCTTGACAATCAAAAATATAAACATTGTGAACTCCAACCGGATTTTTGGTCAATAGAAGATATCCGCTTTCATCTTTAAAGTAACTTTTTATAAGAATTTGATCGAGATTTAATTTATAACTGAGTCTTATTGTATCTTCTGTAAAACCCGGAACCCGTTTTAATCGCTGAATGGCTTGGTTTCTAAAATTATCTTGATTTGAGGGTTGATTTTTGGGCTGGTCTAAGATATGATTAACAATGAAACTAGCAACTTTTTCGCTGTTCCAATAGTCAGTATGAGCATTAATTGAGCCTGCTGCTACTTGTGCATAGCTGAGTATGTTATTCTGATTATTAGCGGGTTTACTGTTGATAAATTCAGAAAACTGACGAATTGTCGCTTCAAACGGGTTGGCGTCTTCTTGAAGATATTCTTCGGTGAGAGACAGACTTGATAAACTGTCAGCATCTAAAACGGGATGAATGGGATAAGCGATAATATCAGACGCATGAATTATATTTAACCATCGGAGTTTTTGACTAGAATATTGCTTCGCCAACCGGTTCACCTTCTGCGGTTTAACCTCTAACATAATATTAAATAGAGAAATGGGAGAACCCATCGTTGTGATACTTTTAAGATTGATTTTTTGATTGGCTAAAACTTCCGAATTTGTATTCAAAACTTCTCGAATTTCCAAAGCGGAATCATTGCTTTCAAATTTATCGGAAAATAAGATATCCCATAAAATAACCGTTCCCAAAGAGTGAGTAATGATGTGTAACTCTGTTTCTTGGGGATTTTTCTGAATAAAATCGATTAATTCATTGGCGATAATTGTTCTGATTCTTACACCCCGTTCCGAACTTAAATAAGTAAAAGCATCGCCAACAAATTGAGAAAAATATCCTTTTCTAAAGTCTTGATGTTTGAGGGGATCTTGTGAATTATCAATCTTATTCCAGATATTTTCTAATTCTCGATAAACATTTCCCCAAAAACTAGAGTAAAATAAAGGAAGTTTTTCTTGACGTTGACGAAATTGTTTTTGTAGTAAATTTTGTAAGTTATTCGCATATTGAGAATTTCGTTCTGCAACGCCATGAATAAAAAAAATTAGCATAAAATTTTGGTTACAGCGCATCATTTTTTAAGTTGATGATATCATTGATTGATAGAATTTAAAGGATTTCGTTAAATTTATTAAATGTAGGGGCGGGTTTACAATAGTTATTGATGAGATGGGAAAGATTTTGTATAGCGCTACGCCGACACGGTGTTTGACATTAGTAAAGGCAGCAAAGCCTCTTCTAGTCTACTTCTGACGACTGACCAAATCGACTTCTAACTTGCGCGTAGCGCTATAGGGGCGGGTAATTGAATAAAAAAAGGGCTGTGAAAATCACAACCCCGATGGTGTATCGCAAATGGTTGGTAGATGTCGTTTAACCGCTGAGTGCTTCGGCACCACCAACAACTTCTAAGAGTTCCTGAGTAATTGCAGCTTGTCGAGCTTTGTTGTAAGATAACGTCAAGCTTTTCATCAACTCTCCAGCATTCTCACTGGCGTTGCTCATCGCCGTCATCCGGGCGGCTAACTCGCTAGCGGTTGATTCTTGCCACGCCCGTAACAGTTGGTTGGTTAAATAAAGCGGTAACAAAGCATCCAGAATTTGCACCGGATCTTGTTCAAAAATCATATCACGGGGTATGACTGTCGGCGTGACCGCCACTTTTTCCCGAGTAACATCCAGTTGACCGCCGCTTGTGGTCAGTCGGAAGACTTCATCATCTCGAACTTCCAACCCTTGAAGATTGAGAGGAAGCAGGGTTTGAACAACCGGTTTTGAACTAATCAGCGAAACAAATTTCGTGTAAATTAATTCTACCCGATCCACTTCTCCCGATAAAAATAAGGAAAGAACTTCGTCGGCCGCCTCAGCAACTTTATCGCCGGGAGGGGTTTTTTCCGGGTTTTCAGCCGTTCTTTGAATGGGTACATCCCGGCGTTGAAAATACTGAATCGCTTTCCGCCCAACCAGGATAAAAGTATAATCAATCCCTTCGGCTTTCAGTTCTTTGGCGCGAGTTTCGGCGCGTTTGATAATATTGCTGTTGTAGGTGCCGCACAAGCCGCGATTACCGGAAATGACCAGCAATCCCACTTTTTTAACTTCCCGTTGCTCTAAAAGAGGAGAATCAATATTCTCAAATTGTAGACGGGATTGCAAAGCATATAAAATGCCAGCTAATCTATCAGCAAAAGGACGGGTTGCTAAAACTTGTTCTTGAGCGCGACGAACTTTAGCAGAGGCAACTAAACGCATTGCCTCGGTAATTTTTTTTGTATTTTTGACTGAAGCAATACGATCGCGAATCGCTTTTAAGTTTGACATAGGGTCAGTGATCAGTTACTTGTTAACAGTGACCAATGAGATTTAATCACAGCTAAACGCCCGATTTCTCACTGGTCACACTACCTAACTAGGCAGAAACGAGGAAGGTTTGCTTAAATTCGCTAATACCTTCTTTGAGGAGATTTTCTGCTTCGTCTGTTAAGACTTTTTCGCCCTGGATGATTTCGCCATACTTGGGCTTGCTATTCTTCAGGTAATCCCGCAGTCCAGCCGCAAAAGGAACCACTTTGTCAACGGGAATATCATCAAGATAACCGTTAATACCGGTGTAAATAATTGCCACCTGTTCAAACAATTGCAGAGGCGAGTTTTGGGGCTGTTTGAGGAGTTCCCGCAAGCGTTGACCGCGAGCCAACTGTTTCCGGGTGGATTCATCCAAGTCAGAAGCAAACTGAGAAAATGCTGCCAACTCAGCAAACTGAGCCAACTCTAGCTTAACTTTACCCGCAACCTTTTTAATTGCTTTGGTTTGAGCGGCAGAACCCACACGGGATACCGAAATCCCCGCATTCACCGCCGGACGCAAACCGGAGTTAAACAAGTCGGCCGATAAGAAGATCTGACCGTCGGTAATCGAAATTACGTTCGTGGGGATGTAAGCCGAAACGTCACCCGCTTGGGTTTCAATGATCGGCAGGGCTGTCATACTTCCGCCACCGAGTTCGTCGTTTAATTTCGCGGCCCGTTCTAACAGACGGGAGTGGAGGTAGAATACATCTCCGGGATACGCTTCCCGACCGGGAGGACGACGCAGCAGCAGCGACATTTGACGGTAGGCTTGGGCTTGCTTGGAGAGGTCATCGTAAATAACCAGGGTCGCCTTGCCCTTGTACATGAAGTATTCGGCGATCGCGGCTCCGGCGTAGGGCGCCAAGTATTGCAGGGTGGCGGGGTCGCTGGCGTTGGCGGCGACAATCACGGTGTAGTCCATCGCGCCTTTATCTGCCAGGGTTCCGGCGACCTGAGCAACGGTAGAAGCTTTTTGACCGATGGCAACGTAGACGCAGATCACGTCTTCGCCTTTTTGGTTAATAATCGTGTCGATGGCGATCGCGGTTTTACCCGTTTGTCGGTCGCCAATAATCAGTTCCCGCTGACCTCTACCGATGGGAATCATCGAATCAATGGCGGTAATTCCGGTTTGCATCGGTTCGCACACGGAGCGACGGTCAACAATACCGGGGGCGGGGGATTCCAGCAGACGGCTTTCGGTAGTTTGGATGTCGCCTTTGCCATCGATGGGACGAGCCAAAGCGTCTACAATTCGGCCCAGCATTGCATCACCAACGGGAATTTGAGCAATTCTGCCGGTCGCCGTAACAGAAGACCCTTCTTCAATTCCACGGCCTTCTCCCATCAATACCGCACCCACGTTATCTTCTTCGAGGTTCAGGGCGATACCGATTGTACCATCTTGGAACTCTAGCAGTTCGGAAGCCATGACTTTATCCAAGCCATAGATGCGAGCAATACCATCCCCTACTTGCAGAACTGTTCCGACGTTGGAGACTTTTACATCTTGGTCGTACTGTTGAATCTGCTGTTGAATGATGCTGCTAATTTCGTCGGGTCTGATTGATACCATAGTTCTCTAGTCGTTAGATCTGCAAGATTTCTGTTGTTGATTGGCAATTACAGTTATCAGTTATGCAGTTATTAGTTACCAGTAATGAGTTATGACTGTAAACTGTTTACTCTTAACTGGTGACTGGTGACTGGTGACTGGTGACTGTGTTATGCGTTCAGGCGAATTCCAATCCGACGCAATTGACCGCGCAGACTGGCATCAATCACCTGAGAACCGACTTTGATAATCACACCGCCGATCAATTCGGGGTCGATTTTGGTGCTGATTTCTACGTTTTCCGCGCCGGTCATCCCTTTGACTTTCTCAGACAGGCTGTGTCTTTGACCGTCATTTAACTCAACGGTTGAGGTCACTTCGGCCAACACCGTTTTATTGAGTTGACGCAATAAAGCCAAATACTGCTGTCCGATCGGTTCGAGAAACAGAATCCGTCCTCGATCAATTAAAAGCATGACAAAGTTTCGCACAAAGGGGTTCATTTCCTCGCGAAAAACTTGTCCGATTACCGCTTTTTTGTCATCCCGTTTAATTACAGGATTTGCCAAGAACTGTTTTAAATCTGGCGAATTTTCCAGCAATTCCAACAAAGCCCGGATATTATCTCCGATTTCGTTGGTGAGGTTATTCGACTTGGCGACTGACATCAGAGCCTGTGCGTAAGGCTCAACAATTTCTCCAACAATTGCGCTCATTAACTACCTCACAATAACGCCAAACTGCGGTCGATTAGTTGTTCTTGAGCAGAATGATCCAGTTGTTCTTTCAGTCGGGCTTCCGAGCGTTCTAAAGCCATTGCTACGGCTTGGGCGCGTAAAGCCGCGATCGCCCGTTCTCGTTCTGCATCCATTTCTTGACTGGCGGCCGCTTTCATGCGTTCTAGATCTTGTATCGCCTGAGCTTCGATCTGAGCTTTCACGGCCTTGGCTCGTTCTTGAGCTTCGGCTCGAATTCGTTCGGCTTCGGCTTGGGCTTGAGTCAACTTTTGCTGTTGCTCGGCGAGGGCTTGAGCCGCTTGCTTTTGACGTTGCTCTGCATCAGCGATCGCCTGCTCGATATTGGCTCGTCTTTCGCTCAAGATTTTCCCTAAAAAACCCCGTCCAAAAAAGACTAGAACTCCAATCAAAATGGCAAGGTTAATTAGATTCGTCTCTAAAATATCGAAGTTTAAGCCAAAACCGCCTTCAGAGGCTGCCTCTGTCGCGAGTAATACTACCGTCTCCATGATCATGTTCTTCTCATAACTGCGCTGCTAACAGTTTGACCCAAAAAAATTGAGGATTATCTCACCAATTCAGGTCCTAATAGCTTTTCTAGAATTTGCCGACTGAGGGGTTCAACCTGTTGCTCTAAAGTTTGTAAAGCTTGTTGCTTTTCCTGCTCAATTTCCTGAGCAGCTTGCTCTCTTCGCTTTTGGGCTTCTTGTAGAGCCTCAGCCATTTTTTCCGATGCGATTTTTCGAGCTTCGGCTTGAGCGACCGCAATCACATTTTGAGCTTGTTTGCGGGTTTCTGCCAGTTCTTGCTCGTATTGTTGAGCTAACTTTTCCGCTTTGGCTAATCGCTCTTGAGCTTGCAGTCTATTTTCTCGAATATACTCGGCACGCTCATCAATTGCTTTTCCGAGTGGCTTGTAAAAAATCGCGTTTAAAATGACTGCCAGGAGCAAAAATTGTACTGCCATCAGAGGCAAGGTCGCATCGAGATCAAAGAGTCCCCCCTCTTTGGCTGTTTCTTCAACCGCGAATAAAATCGTCGTCGTCCAGTGCATCATTTGTTTTTCTGTCTAGGGTTCCCATGCTGTGGAGTTTGAGAGTTTAGATTTCAGAGTTTTCGGGTGAAGAATATCCCGCCTCTCTAAAACCTAAACTCCAAACTTTTTACGCGAAGGGGTTAGCAAAAAGCAACACTAGAGAAACAACTAGACCATAAATGGTCAGAGCTTCCATAAATGCCAAGCTCAACAGCAATGTTCCGCGAATTTTTCCTTCGGCTTCGGGTTGACGAGCAATCCCTTCTACAGCTTGACCTGCCGCATTTCCTTGACCAATACCAGGGCCAATTGCACCTAAACCTACAGCTAAAGCAGCAGCAATAACGGAAGCAGCAGCGATTAACGGGTCCATAATGATTTCCTTACCTAAACGACTAAATTGACAATTAAGACAAGACAAAGGCGAACCCTATTTTCAGTTCTCAGCACCATTCCTAACGGCTGAGAATTCTGAGTTAGACTTCTAGGTGCGCGCTTTAGTGATGTTCTTCACCATGCCCTTCTAGAGCTTCCCCGATATAGTTCGCTGCTAGAGTGGCAAAAATGAGCGCCTGAATCGAACCCAGGAACAAACCCAGGATCATCAACGGCAGTGGAATAAATAGAGGTACCAGAAAGACCAACACCGCTACAACTAATTCATCCGCCAACACGTTACCGAACAGACGGAAGCTCAGAGAAAGAGGCTTGGTGAAATCTTCGATCACCCGGAAAGGGGCGAGAAAGGGTACGGGTTTGGCATAATCAGCAAAATAGCCGACCACGCCTTTTTTACTCATACCTGCGTAGAAATACGCCACCGACGTTAGCAGGGCTAAGGCTACCGTTGTGTTGATGTCGCTTGTCGGAGCGGCTAATTCTCCGGCTGGTAGCTCGATCAGCTTCCAGGGAACTAACGCACCTGACCAGTTCGACACAAAGATGAACAAAAATAATGTACCAACAAACGGTACCCAGGGGCGATATTCTTTTTCCCCGATTTGGTCTTTAGCCAGGTTGCGAACAAATTCCAGGACATATTCCATGAAATTCTGCATTCCACTGGGAACACGCTGAACGTTGGTTGATGCTAAAATAGCAGCCAACATCAGCACAGCTATGACAAACCAAGAGGTCAGGAAAATTTGTCCGTGAACCTTGAAATTGCCCAGTTCCCAGTAGAAGTGCTGGCCCACTTCCAAACTGGCGAGGGGAAAACAGTTAATAGCGTTGAAAAATTCAAGCATTTGCATTCAAAAGGCTTCCCCGAACATATACAGAACCCAAGTCTGGCTTGGCCTCAAACCATTAGTTCTCAGGCATCAGTGCTGATTTCAGCACATACAGAATGAGCGCAGCTTTGTACGTCAGAAATCCCAAAAAGATGGGTAGAATTGACAAGCTATTCCATTGAGTTGCAACAACGATCAACCCAATAAATATAGCTAGCCGAGCTTTGCTCAGACGTTGTTGCTGTCTACCCAGTTTCTCAACGTCTTTTGCTAACATTCTTAAGTAAACCACACTTCCAACCGCTCCTAATAAATAATTTAGAGCAATCTTGAGCGGATAAAAAAAGCAGACCGTCACAAAAATCACGCCGGTCAGAATTACCGTCAGGATTAACAAGTCCATCTGGAGTTGATAATACTCCTGCATGGAGGCGTCCGGTTCAGGACTAAGCACGCCTGAGTCGGAATTGTTCTCTACCGGGGGTGTGGTTTCTACTCTGGAGTTAGACAAGGTAACAAAACTCACAAACTCAAACTTGGGTTATTGGCCGCGCTCTGCAAGCCAACACCGATAATACCATGTATCGGTAACAAAAATAGCAATTGGGAATTTACAGTCACTCATTACCAGTGAAGAGGGAAAGGGGAAAGGGGAAAGGGGAAAGGGGAAAGGGGAATTCTGAACTCCCAACTCCTGACTCGGTGACTCGGTGACTCGGTGACTCCCAACTCCTGACTCCCAACTCCTGACTCGGTGACTCGGTGACTCCTGTTCACTGGTCACTGTTCACTGGTCACTGTTCACTGAAAAGGCGATGGACTTTTGCAGGTAGGAGACAACATCTTCGACTGCGACTTCTTCGGAGTTGTGGGTCGCCCGTTCGACAATCTCCACTTTGCCGGATTTTAGCGATCGCCCGGTGACGATCCGATAAGGAATTCCGATCAAATCCGCGTCTTTGAACTTCACTCCCGCCCGTTCGTTGCGATCGTCGAGTAAGGTTTCAATTCCAGCTTTATTTAGCTGAGTATACAAGTTTTCTGCCGTTTCCACCTGCTGAGTGTCGTTAATGTTAGGAATCGTAACAATTGCGTGGTAAGGGGCGATCGCCACCGGCCAAACTATCCCATCTTTATCATAAGATTGTTCAACCGCAGACTGCGCCAAACGCGACACGCCCACCCCATAACATCCCATCACCAACGGCATTTCTTCCCCTTTTTCATTGGTATAAGTCGCCCCCATTTTTTGAGAATATTTTGTTCCGAGTTGAAAAATATGACCGACTTCAATTCCTCTGGCCGTTTCTAACACTTGTTTCGGGTCGTGAACCGCGCGATCGCCAGATGCAGCCGTTCTCACATCCACCACAATTTTAGGCAAATCAAACTCTTTTTTCCAGTTCGCCCCAACCACGTGATAACCCGACTCATTCGCCCCCGTTACAAAATTCTCCAAGTCCACAGCCGTTTGATCAACCATCCGCAAAAACTTAGGATTAATCTGCTTACTTCCCGCTATATAATCATCCGATAAATCCGGCGCAATATAACCCAAAGGCAACGGTTTAGCCGCCCATTTTTGCTGCGCTTCCTCATCGGGAACCGTTAACGAAATCACCGTATTTGCTTTATATTCCCCCGCCAATTTTGTCAACTCATTTTGCAATTTCACATCATTAACATCCTGATCGCCCCGAATATTGACCAACACCAACACCGTCATTCCATTATCAAAAACCGCCTGATAAAGAACATTTTTGACAATTTGCGTCGGCGAACATTTCAGGAAATTACAAACCGTTTCTATCGTTGCTGTATTCGGCGTTTCCCGTTTTTCGTAGGCTTTAAACGTCGAAGGTTCGGCATCAGCAGGCAAAGAAACCGCCTTTTCAACATTCGCCGCATATTTGCCATCTTCGGTGTAGAGAACTTCATCTTCTCCCGCTTCAGCCAACACCATAAACTCCTGAGAACCCGAACCGCCAATAGCGCCAGAATCCGCTTCTACCGCCCGAAAAGCCAACCCAGATCGCTGTAAAATATTACGATAGGCGCGATCCATATCCTTGTAAGTTTCTTTCAAACTCTCTTCATCGGTATGGAACGAATAGCCATCTTTCATAATAAATTCTCGGCCCCGCATCAACCCGAAACGAGGTCTAATTTCATCCCGGAATTTGGTTTGAATTTGATACAAATGTAGGGGAAGTTGTTGATAGGAACGGATCATTTCTTTGGCAATGGTAGTGATCACTTCTTCGTGAGTCGGTCCCAAAGCCAGATCTCGGTTGCGGCGATCGCGCAAAGCAAACATAATCCCTTCCGCTTTAGTATAAGTATCCCACCGACCGGACTCTTGCCACAACTCCGCAGGTTGAACTTGGGGAAGCAGACATTCCTCGGCGCCGGTGGCGTTCATTTCTTCGCGGACTATTTGCGAAACTTTTTGCAACACCCGCCACATCAACGGAAGATAGGCGTATATTCCGCTTCCGATGCGACGGATATAACCCGCACGAACCAAGAGTTTATGACTGGGTATTTCTGCTTCTGCTGGATCTTCGCGTAACGTAACAAATAACATTTTCGAGAGTCGCATCGTTTTGATTTCCTGTAGAGAGCAATTTACTATTATCTCAGATTCGGGGAAGTTAACCGCCTAAATTGTTGAAAATGTATTAAATTCTTAAACTTTCTAGAGAGTCAGGGATAATGTTAATGATAACAAATTCTACAATAAAAATGGATGAAGAACAACTGAATCAATATTTCTATAGTATGATCGGAGTGGAAAATCTATCCCTAAAAAGGCAATCGGGCTATATGTTACTCAGTAACACTTAAGCAATGTCTAATGAGTTTCCTATAATTGAAGTTCCAGAAGATGCAATTCAAGAATCAGAAGATATGGGAACGAAGCCTAAATTCTGGTTTCATCACCCAGAACTTGGACAATGCCTTTATAAACAAGCACGCTCTAACACGGGTGAAGATTGGTCAGAAAAAATAGCTGCTGAATTGTCTCAATTAATTGAACTTCCTCATGCTGACTATGAACTGGCAACGTGGAATCAAACAGTTGGAACGATTTCACCTTCTTTTGTTCCTCCTAATCACAATCTCATTCTTGGCAATGATCTTTTAGTACAAAGAGATCTTAATTATCCAAAATATGAAGTTTATAATGTCTCTCAACATACTCTTGAACTCGTATTAGAAGTTATTAGTCAAAGCTCGGTTAAACCCCCTCTATCTTTGAGCTTATCACCAAGGATTCAAACAGCAGTTGAAACCTTTCTGGGTTATTTACTTTTAGATACTTGGATTGGTAATACTGATAGACATCACGAAAACTGGGGATTTATTCAATCACCAATTTTACCGGATAGTTTGCAGTTTACTATTCATTTAGCTCCTACTTTTGATCATGCTTCCAGTCTGGGTAGGGAATTACAAGATTCTAATCGACGAAAAAAGCTTGAGAATAACTCAATCAACAACTATATAACAAAATGCCGATCTGGGTTTTATCATCAAGCTGGAGATAAAAAAGCGATGTCTACCCTAGAGGCTTTTAAAATTGTTGCACAAAGGTATCCCCGAGCGGCTTCAGTTTGGCTAGAAAAACTATCTCTCATCTCCTCAGATGAAACCAATCAGCTTTTCAATCAAATTCCAAAGAGTCGTATTTCTGATCTTGCTGTTGAGTTCGCTAATAATGTATTAAATCTGAATAAGCAAAGGTTATTAAAAGTTAGGGAGTTAGTCAATTGAAAAAACTATTTTTAGCTTGGCAAGATTCAGTGAGTCGCGCTTGGTTTCCAGTCGGACAGTTAACTTTTAGCAATAGTTATTATCAATTTACTTATATTCAGGGAGCAAAAACAGCAAAAGAAAAATGTGGATTTCCTGGAATTTTTTCTTTTCCAGATTGGCATAAAGTTTATCATTCTTCAGAAGTATTCCCCATTTTTTCAAATCGTATTATGAGACAATCTCGACCCGAATATCCTCAACTTTTAAGATGGTTAAATTTTTCAGAAGATGAAAATGATCCAATAACTTTATTAAGTCGAAGTGGTGGAAAGAGAGTAACAGATAACTTTGAGGTTTTTCCCTATCCTGAACCTGATGAAAATGAATACTATCATTTTTACTTCTTTTCTCATGGCTTAAGATATATGCAGAAAGCAACAGATGATAGAATTATCAATCTTCAACCTCAAGAACAGCTATATTTTATGCACGATTTACAAAATAGCTATGATAACAATGCCTTAATGTTGCGAACAGAAGATTACTCTCTGCTAGGCTATTGTCCCCGGTATTTATTAGATGATCTGCTTCCTATTCTACAGCAGTTTCCGCATTCTGTTGAAGTAACAGTTGAAAAAATAAATTTACATCCTGCACCACTTAAAATGCGGTTGTTGTGTCATATGATTATTAAAAAATCAGATTTTAAGCCGTTTTCAAGTCCTCTTTATAAACCTTTAGTTGAAGAAAAAAAACTTTATCAAACTCCTGAGTTGAACTGAGGCGGAAATACTTTTGATAATTCTAAGGATAACTCGGGAAAACAAGGTAAGATAACGCTTTCATTCGGTAAAACGATTAATTTTCTTCGATAACCAAAGGTTCGATCTAATTTTTGGTAGGGTTCGCTGTAACATTCGAGTTGATAATCAATTAGATTAAAAATCCAATACTCTTTGATATCATTTTCAGCATAAGCCATTAACTTGATTTCTTGATCGTACTCTAAAGACGAGTCGGATATCTCAATTAAAAGTAAAATATCCTCGGGCGTCGGATGAGAACTTAAATAATCATCTTCGCGGTTAACAACAATAACTCGATCCGGTTCCGGTTCGCTATTGGAAGATAAAATAATCGGTTGTTGTCCTCTGAGAGTTGCTTTGTCTCCAATTAATTTGTATAATTCCCGTTCTAAACGAGTCTCACAAACGGAGTGAGGTGTTCCTTTCGCCGCCATATCAAAAAATTCTCCGCCAATAAGTTCGACCCGATCATCTTCGGTAAAAAAACCCAATTCGGTTAAGCGGTGATATTCTTCTATTGTAAAACGTTTGGGAGTTGCGATCGCCATAACTTATTTTATTGAACTTCTGATTTTAACTCGGGAGGAAATACTTTTGATAAGTTTAAGGATAATTCTGGAAAACCGGGTAAAATAGCCGTTTCATTCGGTAAAACGATTAATTTTCTTCGATAACCAAAGGTTCGATTATTTCTTGGATTTATTGAATTCTTTTTTAAATAATTTCTGGATCTTTTTTAGAGGGATTTTTTGATACCACTTTGCCGATGCACCGGCAAAAAATCTCTTTTCTGAACTTAAGGAATTGCACCCTTGGCTATACGTTCTTTCGATCGCCGGTTGGCTTTTAACCAAGCAATCGTTCCCAAAATCGGCCCTTGGAGCAATATCCAAATTGCATTTCCCTTCAGGCGGGGATAAATGGGTAGCTTGCTCTGTTTGCCCAGTTCCGGCAGGGGATCGGCAAGCACCAATAGCTCGTGTCCGGTTTGTTGAGCAACGGCGGACAAATCCGGGTGCATCGCTCCCCAAGGGGGTGCAAAGGCCCGTATCTGTACGCCCGAAAGTCGAGTTTCGATTTGGTCTTTGGCTTGGGTTAAATCTTGACGATAGCGATCGCGTCGTTCTTCTTCCCCTTCCCAATGTCCGGTTTCCCCAACTTGATCGAAGGTTTGTTGGAGAAGTTGGCGCCAACCTTCGGTTTGAAAGAATTGTTCTCCCCCGTTTTCTCGAACGACCGCAATACACCGTTCCCTCGCCGTTTTGTTTTCGATGAAGCGTTGAGGTGCGACCAGGGCCGGCGCCAAAGCATAAACGGGAGTTCCCAGGGGAGGCTTCCACTCTGCCACATCGCGATCGCCAATTTGACTGATCACCGGCACCCGATCGGCACGGGGAAACGAACCCGTTGGCGCGGAAAATTCCCGGGGCGAGGCGGAGGTAAAAACCATACCGTGATTGAGGGAGTGAGACTGAATCTCCACCCAACCGCTTTGGGACAGGGCTTGCACTTCTGCCCAGGTTAACATCGGGCGATCGCCGAGATCCCGCCGACTCAACACCGCCGCATCCGCCCCGTCATCGAGGGTTGAGCGACATTCGGGCGAATCTTCGATCGCTTCGGGTACCAAAAACAGGGTAAAACGAATCCCGTATCGGCGGGCGATGGGAAACGCGATCGACCAAACCGATGACCAACCATCGTCCATTGTCAGCAGTAAAGCGGGAGCTTTGGGATTAAAATCGCGATCTAATAACTGATCGATCGTCAGGGCTTGAAAACCTCCTTCGACAATCAATTTACAGATTTGTTCAAACTCCGCCGCATCAATTTGATGATAAAAATAGGCGGGTACTGGCTCGACGGTGCGAACGTGACGCCGGAAGTAACGCCGGGGAAATAAATTGTGGGTTAAGCTCCCAATTTTTTTTGCCAACTCGATCATCGGACTTCAGACTCCAAAACCTCTTGATAAGCCGAAGCAATTGCCGCAGAAATGACTTTAAAAGTAAATTTTTCTTTGACCCGTTCCAGTCCCCGTTCTCCCAATTCTACTCGCAAATCCGCATCCAGGCAAAGCCTGCGTAAGCCGCGATACAGTTGATAATAATCGTTCGGTTGCACCAACAGACCCGCATCGCCGACCACTTCATCGATAGCCCCGCAATGGGTGGAAATGACGGGTTTGGCCGAGGCCATACTTTCAATGAGAACGATGCCGAATTGTTCTAGAATATAGCGGGTTGAAATACTCGGAAGCACAAAAATGTCGGCGAGACGGTGAATATCGGGCAGAAGATTGTAGGGCTGCCAGCCGACAAACTTAAAGGAACGCTCAATTCCCAGGCGTTTGACCCGATCTTCAAATTCGGCCCGTTCATCTCCATCCCCCGCAATTAAAAACAGCGGATCGAGCTTTTGAATTTCCGGTTCTCTCAGCAGGAGTTTCGCCGCATCCGAGAGCGCGTAAATTCCTTTTGTCCAAAACAAACGACCCACAAATAAAATAATAAACCGATTCGTCTCGATTCCCAACTGTTTGCACAATTGTTCGTTTCGAGAACCCGGAGAAAACCGAGTCACATCCACGCCGTGACCAATGACCCGAATGCGATCGGGATTAATTCCTTCGCAAATGAGAGCCGTTTTCGCCCGCTGCGATCGAGCAATAAATAAATCCGTTTGTTCGCGAACAAAAGCCGCCCGTTGGGTAATGGAGGGTTTGTGCAGATACCAAAAGGGATTGACTTCATCCTGAACCGCAATCATTTTATAGCCCTGTTTGCGTTTCCCCCGGGCGACCTGCCAGGTAAAATAAAAGGACTGTTCGGGTACGTGAATAATATCAAAGCCCGCAGTATACTGTTCCAGACCCCACAAGATCTCCTCATATCCGAAATATTTGAAGGGATTCGGTAGGGTTTTACCGCCAATATTGCGGGGAATTAAACCGTTAAAATAATCCAGACAGGGAATTGCTACCCGGGGCATTGTTATGCTGCTCAGGTTGTAGCGATGGGAGCGGGGGTGGGCCATGACAATCTCAAAGTTCTCTTGTAATGGCATGAGATACTGTGCCTCGAAGGGATTGAGATAAGAGCCTCTGAGATAAAAAACTTTGGGCTTATTTTTGTCCGACTGAGTTGAGAAGGGGCGAGTTTGTGTTTTCATTTTATCTTACCTTTATAGCTCAAATTTGATTTTATTTGTTTCATTTTATCGCCTAAAGTCCGTATATTATGCTTCCAAGAATATTGTTGTTTCAGCTTTTCAAAATCCGATAAGTTCACCGGATTATTCATATGAAGAACTTGACAAATTTTTTCTGGAAATTCGGACAAATCGCACACCAGAAGGGATTGATAGTCTCCTTCAATTGCCCTGGCTCCGACGGGCGTGGCAATCGTTGGCTTTCCACAGGCTAAAGATTCAACAATTTTGGTTGGAAATCCCCGCCCCTGTTTTAAGGGAGAAATAAAAACGTCAGCCCGTTTGAGTTCGGAAGGATAATCTTCGACAAAACCCGTAAATTCTATGTTTGGATGCTTGATATTTTCCGGAGGATTTGCCCCAATAAAACGAAAAATTACATTGGGAAAATTGGCCAAAACTTTCTCTAAAATCTGTTCTCTTACAATTGTAATTGCTTCTCGATTTTGTTGGATTCCGTAATTTCCACAAAACAGGATCACTTTGGGATCGTTTTGTGGGGGCTGATAAAATGGATTAAAAGTTGCACTATCAAATCCCTGCGGAATGACCAGGATTTGGTCTCGATCAACATAATTTTGCCGATAATAGTCCGCATCGTTTTGGGAAATCGCAACCAGAATATTTGATAGCTTCGCGCCCAGTCGTTCCATCCAATATACATAGGGCAGCAACAACAATCTTCGGCGATCTGTTTTGGCTTTATCCCAATAAAGGAGATATTCAATGTTGTGAGAGCAGTAAACAAAAGGGATTTGAAATCGTTTGGAGAGAAGCGATCCATAAATTGCACTCAATCCGTAGTCGCAGAGCAACCAATCATAGCGAGTTTTCTCTAACTTCTTAACGGCTTCTTCGTACAAAGATTTGCTGTAGACAAAATAATCAAATTGAGTAAACTTGATTGGGGTTTTTGAGCGAACACCGGGCAAGCTGGACTGATACTTTTTGCTGATTTCTTCATCGGGTTTTTGCCCGACTCCTTCCAAATAAATCAGATCGATTTTAAAAAATTTGGTTAAATTTTCAACAAAGTTAATGCCCCGGGTTCCGGCTCCGCTTAAGGGAATATGAGGATCGTAAACAGATAGATACAGAAGAGTTCCTTTGGGACTTTCTCCCAGGGTAGTTTGTGAGATTTTCCCCTGATTTTGTGAGATTTCTCCCTGATTGAGACCTTGATTGAGACCGAGCATTGGCTAAAGGTAATACTTTGATATGATAAAGTATATTCTTTTATATCCACTAGCAGTGGAATTGTCAAGTCTGTTTTAACTAATGTTTTAAATTCCTTCTAACTCCTTGCCCGGGGCGTAGCCAAACACCGACGAAAACACACTCGTTTTTTTTGATATGATATCGGCTTCATAATAGCGGCATCAGCTTTACAATAGCTTTATAATTATCAATATTTTGTAAAGTGGGTAATTTTCTTAAATTTGTTAATCTGCTTTTAACTTAAAAGTTATAGAGTATCTACGGTTCATTAAAGATTCGGTGGCTATAATTTAAAACTTCATTTCACACTCGCTCTTTTCTCTATTAACAAAACACGCCAAAAAAGAACACCCAAAAACCAATTTTTTCGCCTTGAAGACTGGGCGTTTGGTTTTCGGGTTAAAAAAATCTTAGAATGAGTTTTTAAATTCTCACGCCCAACAATTATCAACGATCAATTATTTGGGATCTACCATGTTACCTTATCCCGCAAATTTTCGGTCATTTTCGGACCAACTCCCGACACCCGTTGTAAGTCTTCTAGGGAAGTAAACGGTTGTTGTTGGCGGGTTTGAATGATGCGTTGGGCTAATTTAGGACCGACTCCGGGTAGGGTTTCTAATTCTTCTAAAGTGGCGGTATTTAAGTTAACTTTGTATCCCAAACTCCAACGGGGGGGTTTTGATACGGTTTCAATGTTTCCCTGACAGGCTTCTATATCCCGTTGAAATTTGGCTAAAATTCCCGCAGGAAGTCCTAACGTTGCGGTATCATAAAGTCGGTTAAATTCCCGGTTAAAATGGGCGGCGACGGTGGCATTTTTAATCACAATTAAGGTTTCGTCGTTGTTCGTATTGGCGGCTTCCGTCCAGTTGTGAGAACCCGTAATAACAACTTCATTATCGACAATTCCAAACTTATGATGTAACTTATCACCGGGGGATAAATTGGGAACACCAACGGTAGAAATAGGCTGTTTCCAGGGACGATTTTCGGCTTCATATTTGCAGTTACTTACCGCAGAAACTCCCATCATATCCAACATTTCGCTATAATTTCGATAAGCAAAACCCGGATCGATCATTCCCCGCAATGTTATCGGACGTTGAAGGGTTGTTTCCATCACATCAACCAACCTTTGATCGGAAAAAACAAACAGCGCAAAATCGATTGATTTCCGGCTTTCCGTTAACGTTTTGGCAATCAAACCATTAACGCTATTTTCCCAAGTTTGACTGCGGGGAGTCGGTGCAAATTGAACGAAAACGGGTGTATTTCCAACGGTAACATTCTCAACCCGTCGATAAGGTTTTTTCGTCCCAAATTGACTATCCGGTTCCCCTCCGGGACCATCTCCCCACATCAAATTAAATTCTTGAGTGAATAAACGGGCGAGTTGTGAACTTTCTATTTTTAATAAGTTATTGGCATTTCCCCGACTTTCCGGTTCATCCAAGTCGCCGTGAGTTCCGCTGAGGGTAAAATTAGCCGAAGTCACAATTACCGTTTTCCCGTCAACAATCACAAATTTATGGTGCATTAACCCGCTACCTTTAGAACCATCTGCGGTATCATCAATTCTGGGAACTTTGGCGTTATTTAGGATAACTAAAGCATCCCGTTGATTCATTTCATCGGTTGATATCTTTCCATCTTGATTAATATCAATTAATTGCACCGCTTCTAAATAGCGATCGCGTTCGGTTTCCGAGAGTTGATTCACTTCATTTTCCGTCAAACCACTCCAAGGACGACTGTAACTATTTTCGAGAATAATTCTAACTTTAACCCCCGCTTGATGTCGGTTAACCAGAACTTCGGCAATTTTCGGTAAACGCAATTCTTGAACCGCCACATCAACGCTAGAATTTGCCGTTTTAATGGTATCGATAAGAATTTGTTCGAGGTCATCTCCGAAGCGAGTTTGTTGGCGGTAGGGTTCGGTATAAACAGAAGCTAGAGACTGATTAAAGTAAGCTTGAATTAACCCATCTTGGGGTAAAGTTTCTAGAGGCGGTTTGAGAGTAGACTGAGAGGGTTTTTTCTCCAGCAAAAAACGTCCGCCCAACAGCAAAGCGAATAAAACCGCCAAACCGAGAATTAATCGATTTTTTTTGAATAAATGCACGGCTAAAATGGGGTAAGCGAAGATAGATAATAATTATTTTAGTCAGCCGTCAACGGTCTGAGGAGAGATTTTGATTGAGATGTAAAAATTCTCTGAAGAAGATTTATTCTGTCCCATCTTGGTGAGAAAATCGGGGTGGGATGGGTGAGGTTGAGTTTGATAATCTTAATATTTGCAAAATCTCCTCAAACCCCGTTATCTCCTAAACTTTTAACATTCCGTCCAACCCGAGGAATTTTCTAAAGATATCCGCTTGGGGGATATCGCGGAAGGCAGGTAATCTATTAAATAGAGCTTAATTTCAATTTGTGCAGAATCCTTTTTGCATAATATCCCGCAACCTTGTCCAATACAAGGACAGTGGGAGTTCCTATTTTGTTCGCACGACCTGGGTCAGAACCCTCACATTAGTGTTATGCCTAGAAGAAAGAGAACATTTCCGTGTGGCCACAAAGGATATGGAAAAGTCTGCCATCGCTGCAAACAAGAAGAGATGGTAGAACAACTAGAAGACCGACAGCTAGCAGAGAAACGAAATAGAAAGCAAGAATGGGAAGCATCCTTTGAGCAAGATATTATCGATCTCAGAGGTTTACCCGATTATGTGGTCATTAAAGCACGGGCTATTCTTGCCGGACTCAGCGATCAGAAAACTTATCGTGACTTTGGAGGGAAGCGACTCAGACATAATCGCTTTATCATAAGTATTCCAGTGACTCGCAACTATCGTATGCTCTGCCAAGATAGCGGTAATTTTGTTGTTCCGCAAAAAATCCTATCTCACGAAGACTACAACGTTTGCAAGCCAGGAGACTGAACCAACCCAATTGTAGACGAATCAACAGGCTTCACAGTTCCCGAGAAGTTCCCGAATTTTGAAGCTTGGATCGGGCTAATTTTATCAAGACGCTAAACGAGTTAACAAACCTATGCAAATCTATTTAGACTATAGCGCAACCACCCCCACTCGTTCGGAGGCGATCGCGGCCATGCAAGCGGTTCTCACGCAACAATGGGGGAACCCTTCGAGTTTACACGAATGGGGTCAAAGGGCGGCGACGGTGTTAGAACGTTCTAGAAGCCAAGTCGCGCATTTGATCAACGCCCCTCCAGAATCGATTATTTTTACCTCGGGGGGGACTGAAGCCAATAATATGGCAATCATGGGCGTAGCTCGATGTTATTCTACCCCCCAACATCTGATTATTTCCAGTGTCGAACATTCGGCGATCGCTGAACCTGCAAAATTGCTGGAAAAATGGGGATGGGAAGTTACCCGTCTCCCGGTGGATGGTTTGGGGCGAGTTCATCCTTTGGACTTGCAAGCGGCAATCCAACCCAATACCGTTTTAGTATCGGTGATTTACGGACAAAGTGAAATCGGCAGCTTGCAACCCGTTGAGGCGTTGGGGAAAATAGCCCGTTCTCAGGGGATATTATTTCACACCGATGCGGTACAAGTTGCCGGACGAATAGCGATCGATGTACAGAGTTTACCGATAGATTTATTATCGCTGTCCGGTCACAAATTTTATGGACCTCAAGGAAGCGGCGCCCTTTATGTTAAACCGGGAGTAGAGTTAGAACCGTTCTTAGGCGGGGGCGGTCAAGAAATGAAGTTGCGGTCTGGAACTCAAGCGGTTCCCGTGATTGCCGGGTTGGGAGTCGCCGCAGAACTCGCTTTAGAGGAGATGGTAACAGAAACCCCCCGGTTAATTCAACTTCGCGATCGCTTATTTGATTTGATGGCCGATGTGCCGGCGTTAATTCCCACAGGCGATCGCATTCACCGACTGCCCCATCATGTCAGTTTTTGTTTAAAGCCGCAAACCGATCAAAGTTCATCACCCGTTACCGGAAAAACCCTGGTGAGACAAATGAATCTTGCTGGAATTGGTATTAGTGCGGGTTCGGCCTGTCATAGTGGTAAACTGAGTCCCAGTCCGATTTTATTGGCAATGGGTTATGACGAAAAAACCGCTTTGGGCGGAATTCGTTTAACCTTGGGACGGGACACCACCGAAGCCGATATTGACTGGACGGCGATGGTGTTGAAACAAATTCTTCAGCGACTCAAACCGTTAGCTGTTGTTGTTACCGTTTAAACTGTACTAGGATGGGCAATGCTCATCCTACGATACAATACCGAAAGAAATTGAATTTATAACAAGATTCTGGGCAAACCTTGAACGAAAATGACGCAATTACCGAAAAGCATAGAAGAAGCAGTCGAACAGGCAAAACAAGCCACCCAAGCCGCTCTTGATGACGGTTACAAACTGCTGCAAGTCGAGTTAGTTTTTCCCGAAATTGAACTGCAAGCCCAAGCCATCGCCCAACAATTTATTCCCGCTATTCAAGAACCCGAAACTATCCTAAAAGTCTTTTTTCCCGATGCGGGCGCCGCCGCTTTAGCCCGTCGAGACTGGGGAGAAGTCCCGTTTAGAATTAGCGATCTCGGAAGCAGTCGATCTCCGATAGATAGCCGTCTTCAAGACGATGATAGCCGTTTTTTAGTGGTTTCTCCCAGTCCGGTTGAAGTGGAACAGGTGGAACAATTATCTCAGTTGACCGGCGATCGCGTCACGATTTTACTCAATCCCCGCTTGGAAGATGTTGCTATCATAGGAATAGGCTATGCTGGTCGCGCCTTGCGCGATCGGTTTATTAATAAAATTTCCACCTGCTATTATCTCCGCCCTCTAGAAGGAGATGCCGCCCTTTATCGCTGTTATCCTTCTTTGTGGCAAGTCTGGCAAGAAATTGACGGACAATACCAGATGATCGCCGAACAAGAAACTAAGCCTGTCGGAGATGAACTCGATCAAATTTTAGCAGGAACTAGCCCGAGTGAGGGTGACTCCAGCGAGTCCTCAAAGCCACAGCCCAAAAAACAAGGCTTTCTGGCGGGACTACAAAGCTTTCTCAACGCCCTCAGTCGATAAGCTTAGATCTTGATCGATTATTGAGCAACCCCGGTGAAAAAAATGCCAAACCGACGCCTGATTATTGGTGATGTACACGGGCATTATGATGGTATGATGACGCTCCTGGAAAAACTTGATCCCGGACAAGAGGATCGGGTTTATTTTCTCGGAGATTTAGTGGATCGTGGCCCGAAAAGCGCCCAGGTTGTCGAGTTTGTCAAAAACAGTCCCTATCGCTGTTTGATGGGAAACCACGAACAACTGATGTTAAATGCTTTACCGGAAGTCGGAAAAAATACTCAAGCTTGGCAGGCTTGGCTTTATAGTGGTGGGCATTCAACTATTCTTAGTTATCAACAAGCCGGTATGATGCCCCGCGACCATCTTCAGTGGATGCGATCGCTTCCCGTTTTTTTAGACTTAGGAGATGTCTGGTTAGTTCATGCCGGCGTTCATCCCTATTTGCCCCTTTCTCAACAAACAGAAGCCGAATTTTGCTGGATTAGACGAGAATTTCACAATATTCCTAAACCCTATTTTAACGATAAATTGATTATTGTTGGTCATACGATTACTTTTACTTTTGATGGGATTGAACCCGGATCTTTGGTTCAAGGACAGGGATGGTTGGGCATTGATACGGGCGTTTATCATGCTAAAAGTGGTTGGTTAACTGGACTCGATCTCACCAATAAGAAGGTTTATCAGGTGAATGTTTTATATAATAATAAAGTCAGAATTTTGCCTTTAGAAGAAGTGGTGACTCAGCTTAAACGTCCCTCTTTTCTCGCTCGTTTGCGGTATGTTCCCCCTGAGAAAAAGATCAATTAGAAACAATTAGAGCGTTAAACAACCTCGGTTTTTGGGTTAAGATAACATTCGTTATCCAACTTAATCGAACTTAAGAGAAGTTTACATCAAGGCCAACAAGTTGCCCTTCCGCGTTTAAACTTGAATTTTTTTTGCCCTTGATGCTATTATAGATTGTATCTGGGGCAGATTTTGATGCATTAAATACAAGATAAAAGCTTAATCGTAATATTAAGTTTTTTTGTTTTAAACTCTTGTTCTTGCAGCCCAATATCAAGCTTTAAAAATATAAAATAGACCAATTGATTTGAACTCAACTCTCGGACAATATTGAGTTTTTTTAGCCGTTGGTTATATTCCAGCACAAACCGAAATAAAAGAACAAAAATCTAGAATCTTTCTCGAAGCAACAAGCAGAATATTCTTTTTTTATTGCTAACGTTCTCAACGACCGAAGATGCTCAAAAATTATCAAACCCCGGGTACATTAACCAATCCAAACCTTGCCCTGATAGATTCTACCATAGACGACTATAGCGATCTCATCTCTGGCATGATTCCAGGAACAGAAATCCTATTGCTCGATCGCGATCGCAATGCTATTATTCAAATTGGGGAAATCCTGCACCGATACCCGGCTTTGGCATTCATCCACCTGATTAGTCACGGTTCACCCGGATGTTTGCAGTTGGGGAATGTTCAACTTAATGCTGATCGTCTCTGTGAGTACGCTTCTATCCTTAAGTCTTGGTTGCCATCTTCCCCGCCAGGGAGTATTTTAGTCTTATACGGATGTGAAGTCGCAGCCGGAATAGAAGGTCAACGTTTCTTACAACAACTTCGCGATCTTCTCGGAGTCAATATTATTGCGTCTTCCCAGCGAGTTGGCAATGGGTCGTTGGGGGGAAATTGGAATTTTGACTGGAACAGCGGAAAACAAACGGTTCCCCCGGTTTTTTCTGAGACTTTTCAGCAGACTTATCCCGGAATATTCGCTACAATTCGGGTAAACAGTAACGCCGACAACACCACACCGAGTGATGGTTTAGTTACCCTCCGCGAAGCCATTATCGCCGCTAATAACAATACAACAACCGATCTGGGTGATACGGGGTCGGGGGCGGATACGATTAGATTTGATGCCAGTTTAACTAACTCTACCATAACCCTGACCAGTTCGCAACTAAATCTTACCAGTGACCTGACCATTGATGGTTTAGGAACAAATATTATTGTGAGTGGGAACAATAGTTTCCGTGTTTTTCTAATTGATGATAACAGCAATAACAAAATTAATGTCACCCTACAAGGATTAACCATTCAAGACGGAAGAGTAGAAAATGAAGAAGATGGGGGTGGGATTTATAATAAAGAAAATCTCACCTTGGATGATAGCATTATCCAGTATAATCTTTCAGAAGATGATGGCGGAGGAATTCGCAATGATGGAACTCTCTCTATTATAAATAGTAGCATTATTAATAACCTGGCTCAAAGTAGTAGTAGCAATTTAAGTGGCGGTGGGGGACTGCTGAATACAACCAATGGAACTGTTACCATTAGCAACAGTTGGTTTGATGGAAATCTTGCTAAAAATGGGAGTGCTATTCACAATCAGGGGATTTTAAGTTTAACAGAAATTACCGTTAGTAATCACAGTGCGATCGCGGGGGGTGATTTTCCCAGTGCTATTATTAATACCATAGGAACCCTAACAATTGAAAATAGCACAATTAGCAATAACCAAGTTTCGGGAATTCTTAATGGAGGAATAGTTGACAAAATTAATCATACCACGATTGCCGGAAATCAGGGGAAAGCGATTGATAATCAAAATACGGTTAATGTTCTCAGCAATAGTATTTTAGCGGGGAATACAGACAACGCCGCAGTAGGTACGACTCAAACAAATAATTTAACCGGAACTTTTGCAGAAGTTGGACTTGACTCAACCTTAGCAGATCATGGCGGTTCAACACCAACTCATGCTTTGTTATTTGGAAGTTCGGCTATTAATGCAGCCGATAGTTCTACCGCAACAACAACCGATCAACGGGGAATTATAAGAGATAGTTTACCTGATATTGGTGCTTTTGAGGCAATATTTTTCCCCTTGAGTGTTGTCATTAATGAAATTGCTTGGATGGGAACACCTAGTAATACTAATGATGAATGGATAGAACTTTATAACCCCGGTTCGACAAGCATTAATTTAAGTGGATGGACTTTACAAGGGAATGGTGGTGTTCCTATCAATAGGACAATTCCTAATGGAGTTACTATCGAACCCCAAGGTTATTTATTATTAGAACGAACCGATGATATTCCCCTTAAAAATATTAAGGCTGACTTGATCTATACCGGAGGGTTAAATAATGAGGGAGAAACTCTAACGTTAAAATCTCCAGATGGGACTATTATTGATATTGTTAATGGGGATGGTGGGGGTTGGGTAGCGGGATACAACAAAAATTCAGTTCGTTTTACAATGGAACGTATCGATCCTACTTTACCCGGAGATGATAGCAACTGGCGTACAAATGACGGACTAACAATTAACGGAATTGATGCCAATAATAACCTTATATATGGTACACCAAAATCAGCCAATTCTCTCGGTGCAATTCCCAACCTCTCGGTGAACGATGTTGATATTGTAGAAACAGATAGCGGAACTTTAGATGCTAATTTTACTATCAGTCTTTCCCATCCAACCAGTAAAACCGTAACGGTGAACTACACCACCACAGATGTTACCGCAACCGCAGGAAGCGACTACATTATCAAAAGCGGAAGTCTGAAGTTTGAACCGGGAGAAACGAGTAAAACCGTTAACGTGAGTATCGCGGGAGATAGCTTATTTGAAAGCAACGAAACCTTTAATTTAGTTCTCAGCAACTCATCCAACGCGGGAATAGGTAAGGGAACCGGAGAGGGTACTATTCAAAATAATGATACTGCTCCAACGGTGAATTTTACAACCGCTACCCAAAGCAGCAAAGAAGGGGAAGTCATAACAGCTATTATTCAACTGTCTGCTGTCGCGGGAGTTGATATTACAGTTCCGTTTTCAGTCGGGGGAACAGCAACAAATGACAGCGACTACAAGATTAACCTTAGTCCGATTATAATTCCTGCGGGAAATTCTCAAGGTGTTATTTCCCTGAACTTGAGTCAAGATAACCTTGATGAAGTCGATGAAACCATTATCTTAAACTTAGACACTCCAACAAACGCGACTGTTGGGGGAACTTCAACTCAGACTATTACCCTTGAAGATATTGATCCTCCTCCCAATGTTAGTTTGAGTTTGAATAATACCTTGTTTTTGGAAACCGCAGACACAACAACTCTTACCGCAAGTTTAGATGCGGTATCCAGTCAAGATATAACAGTTCATTTAAACTTCGCAGGAACCGCAACCTTTGGAACAGACTACACTGCTAATAATACATCTATCATCATTCCAGCAGGAGAGACGGACAGTAGTATTATTTTAACCGGTGTGACAGATGCGATCGCCGAAGGAAACGAAACCGTAGAAGTGGGTATTGATAGCATTATTAACGGAACCCAGACGTCAACTCAAACGGTAACAGCGACTCTCATTGATAACAACACTCCTCAAGTTATTGTGACTCCGACTAACCTCAATATAAAGGAAGGAGAAAACAAGACTTACACCCTCCAACTCGCAACCCAACCGACTCAACTTGTGACTATTGCGGTTGATACGGGAAACCAAGTCGAAGCGGTTTCTGCTTTTATTTTTAATGAGACAAACTGGAATATTCCCCAAACGGTTACTATTACAGCAACAGATGATAACCTTATTGAAGGAAACCACAGCCAAACCCTAACTCATACGGTGACTAGCGATGATGGAAATTACAATAATATTGGGGTGGGGAATGTTGAGGTTGATATTGCGGATAACGAAATGAGTTACAGTTTATCGGTTGATCGTGTAGAAGTAATAGAAGGGAATAGTAGCAGTCAAACGGTTACTTATACGATTACTCGAACTGGGGATATTAGTCAACCCACTCAGATCGACTACAACATCGGGGGAACCGCTACTGCTGATATAGATTATCACAATATTCGTCTAGCGGGAACGGTTGTAAATACTAGCGGAAGTCTTACCTTTGATGTCGGAGAAACAACTAAAACCCTAACCGTAGATATTTTAGGAGACGAGACTTTTGAACCGCAAGAAAACCTCGAACTTAGTCTCGCTTCCTCCCAAACCCCGACTTTTATTAATTCTCCTCTAAGCATTGCGATCGCCAATGATGATCCGCTTCCTGTTATTAACTTTGAAACCGCGAGTTACACCGTTAGCGAACTTGCGGAAACGGCGACTATTAATATAAGTCTTAGCAACCCTTCGAGTTCAGCTATTACGGTTATCTATTCAACCTCAAACGGAACAGCCACAGCGGGAAGCGACTACACCGAAGCGACAGGAACCCTAACGTTTAACCCCGGAGAAACTCAAAAAAGTTTTACCATTTCGATCCAAAATGATCCGAGTATAGAAGCGAATGAAACGGTAAACCTCAAACTTTATAACCCCACAAACGCGACGTTGGGAACCCTTAGCGAAGCCGAACTTATTCTCACCGATGATCAAACCGCAACGGTGAGTTTAGAACAGACAAGCTACAGGGTTAATGAAACGGATAATATTATTGAAATTGTCGTTAATCTCGATCAAGTTGTGAGTCTCCCTGTCAGTATTGACTATACGACAATGGGAGGAACCGCAACCGCAGAAATTGACTATATCCCCACTCGCGGTGTTCTGAATTTTAATCCGGGAGAAACTCAAAAAATCATTAGCGTTCCTATTGTAGAGGATCAAGAGATAGAACCAGATGAAACCTTTAATTTTGCACTCACGAACCCTCACCCCAGCCAAAAACTAATCTTGGGTTCACCAGATACCACAACCATTACAATTTTTAGTGATGATATTAAGGAAGAACTTCCCGTTGCTAATAACGACACGGCTAATACAGCGGAAGATACATCTGTTGATATTCCCGTTTTAGACAATGATAGTATTCAAACCGGAACGATAACGTTAGTCGAACTTCCCAACTCTGGAAATGCGAGTGTTAATACAACGACTGGAGAAATTGTTTATACACCTAACCCCAACTTTTCGGGAAGCGATCGCTTAACTTATACCGTTACCGATAATTTCAATAATATTTCGTCTCCCGCTACCGTAACAATAACGGTTACTGGGGTTAATGATCCTCCTGAACTTTTAGAAGCGATCGCCGATCAAACTCTGGAAGCAAATAGCAATTTGAGTCTGAATATCGCCAATATTTTCCAAGATGTCGATCCAGAAGATGTTCTAAGTTTTAATCTAACTTTGCTAGATGGTTCAGAACTTCCAACTTGGTTAAATTTTAACGCCACTACGGGTTTATTGAGTGGGGTTCCTCGTCGGGAAGATGTCGGAGAACTACAAATAAAAGTTACTGCTACCGATAAAACTAATAGTCTCGTTTCTGATACTTTTACTCTCACAGTTCTTTCTCAACCGACTCCAACTCCAACTCCAACTCCAACTCCAACTTCGGGTTTTGAACCAACTCTTGAACCAACTCCAACTCCAACTTCGAGTTTTGAACCAACTATTGAACCAACTTCAACTCCAACAGCAACTCCGACTCCAACTTCGAGTTTTGAACCAACTGTTGAAGAAACTCCAACTTCGAGTTTTGAACCAACTGTTGAAGAAACTCCAACTTCGAGTTTTGAACCAACTCCCGACTCCCAACTCCCAACTCCAACTCCCAACTCCCAACTCCCAACTCCCAACTCCCAACTCCCAACTCCCACTACTGTTTTTGAAGTTGTAGGTTCATCGGATATTTTTGATCTAACTGCTTACATTCCTCCGATTACACCCCCGAACCGACCTTTAGAGATAAAATTAGATGTAAAATTAAATAGTGTTGCGATCGCCATTTCGACAAATGGTTCAGATCGGATTATCGGAACATCCGCAGATAACCAAATTTTTGGCTTATTCGGGGAAGATACCCTGTTTGCGGGTAAAGGTAACGATATTGTGATCGCCAATAAAAGTAACGACTTCCTCAACGGAGACGAAGGAAACGATACCCTTCACGGTGGAGAGGGAAACGATACTCTCCAGATGGGTTCCGGTAACGATGAAGGGTTTGGAGAGAACGGAGAGGATCACATTGTTGGTGAAAATGGAGAAGATCGTTTATATGGAGGTTTGGGAAGCGATCGCCTTTTTGCTGACTCGGGAAATGACTGGGTAAACGGAAACAGCGAAGCCGATTATGTGTCGGGAGATGAGGGAAATGATACCCTGTATGGGGGGAAAGGTCGAGATACCCTCCAAGGTGGAATAGATAATGATTATCTTGAGGGAAACCTCGCAGAAGACTGGATGGAGGGAAACGCAGGAAATGATACCTTGTCGGGAAATGCGGGAGACGATACGCTTTCGGGTAACAGCGATAATGATATCCTGTTTGGCGGTCAAGGAAAGGACTGGCTTGATGGAAATGAGGGAGACGATGAAATTTTTGGAGAGATCGGGGATGATACCCTAGATGGAGGTTCGGGAAACGATCGCCTTTTGGGAGGGGATGGGGATGACTGGTTGGTGGGAGAAGAAGGGGAGGATACTTTGTCCGGTGGAAAAGGACGCGATCGCTTTTTTGTAGCTGCGGGTGGGGGTGTGGATCTGTTGTTAGACTTTGAGGAGGGTGAGGATGCGATCGTTCTCGATGGCGGGTTGCGGTGGGAACAGTTAGGGGTTTATAGGCGCTCAGATTCTCTCATTTTAACTATAGCACAAACCGGGGAAGAATTGATCGAATTATTTGGAGTTGATCGTGAAACGTTCACGGTTGATGATGTTTTACTCAGGTAAATAGGCTGTCCCGATGAACAGTTAACAGTGACCAGTGAACTGTTACCAGTGAACAGATAACAGATAACAGATAACAGGGAACAGTGAACAGGGAACTGTTACCAGTGAATATTGACAACTGTAAACTGTAAAAACTGGTCACTGATAACTGTAAACTGTAAACTGTAATCGATTTCTACCCCGTAACGGACTCCGAGAAAATCTGAAATCTCTTCTCAAAGGGGATATTCAGTTTTCTGTTAAATAGATAATCTAGAGAATAGGAACATTTGGGGGGGAAACACAAGATGAGGCTTTTTCGGAATCTCAGTCAGATATTCCCGGGGTTTCAACAGCGAGTTCTGGCAAAAATCAAACAAAAAATACAAAGTCTAAAAGCCAAGTTAAATCGTTTTTTCCGCAAACCCTTTGTTGATTTGATTCTCGCAATATTAATTGTTTTTTCCGTTGGTTTAACGCTGGTTTCACTCTCTCAACCCAACGCTTTCCCCGCCACAGGTCGAATAGAAACGATTCAACAAATCATCACCGCAATTTTTGCCCTTGAGTTAGGATTACGATGGATAGCAGCTTCTTCTAAACAGCGTTTTTTCCGCAGCTATTGGCTAGATATTATCGCCATTCTACCTCTGTTACAAATTTTCGGAATGCCACCCGTGATTCAACTGTTAAGATTATTGCGGGGTTTGCGACTGTTTACCCTAATCATTCATTATACGAATATGTTACCGTTAAATCTCAAACGAAGGACTCCCGAATATTTTCTAATTTTTGAACTTTTGTTCCTAACGGTTTTATTTGGGAGTATGATCATTTTGGGTTTTGAACGGGGAAAAAATTCGGAAATCGAAAGCTTAGAAGAGGCGGTTTGGTATAGCATCTATTCTCTATTTTCCGGCGAACCTGTTATTAGTCCGATTCGCTCTTTGGGCGGACGAATTATGACAATTTGTTTGATGCTGATGCACATGACTCTGTTTGTTGTTTTTACGGGGACTGTCTCAGCATTTATGGTGGATAAACTTCGTAATGAAAATACGCTGATGGAACTGGATCAATTAAGTAACCATACGATTATTTGTGGTTGGAATCGCAAGGCGGAAATTATTGTTCGAGAATATAAAGCGGCTGGAAAAGCTAAAGATACTCCTATTGTTGTGATTGCGTTTGTCGATGACGATCGCACAATTATCGATCCGGCTTTAAGACCGATTGTCCGGTTTCTTGATGATGATTTTACCAAAGTTACGGTTTTGGAAAAAGCCGGGATTAGACGGGCTAATACTTGTATTATTCTCTCGGATAAAAGTCACGGACGCAGCGAACAAGATGCTGATGCACGCACGATTTTAGCCGCTTTAACCGCAGAAAAACTCAATCCGAATGTTTATACTTGTGCCGAATTAATTAACCGTGAATATGCGTCTCATCTGGCTCTGGGTAATGTAAATGCTTATGTTGTCAGTCAAGAACATAGTGCTTTTTTACTGGCTCAAGTTGCTTTAAATCATGGATTAATGGAGGTTTTTGGCGAACTTTTAAGCTATCAAGGGGGAAATCATTTTTATCGCATTCCGTTAAAATCTGAATGGGTCGGTCGAACGTTTTTAGATTTATTTATCCATCTCAAACAAGTTCACAATGCGATTTTAATTGCTGTCGATCAAAGTGATGGAGGATATTGTGTCAATCCTAATCATTATACGTTTCAACAAGACGATCAGATTATTTTAATCGCTCAACATGATGTTCAGTTTTGATGCTTACCCACTGGGACTCGGTTGCACAGGTGTTGAGAAAAGGATCGTGTTTCGACCCGAGTCAACCGGAAAATTAAAAACTACAAAATGATTTAATTTTCTCGGCGATCAACTGCCTCAATAATTTGCTAAATTAAGGGTAGAGTTGGGTAAAATTGGCTATGTCTGACTTAAATCGTGGCATTATGAAGTTCAAGGGAGCCGACAGCCCGATTGTGGTGTTGGTTTCTTCTATCCTGGTCTTAGGAGGAGTCGGTTTTCTGATCGCGTGGGCGCTGGAAACTGCCTATTCCTTCTAATATATACAGCAACAACAGGATAACTCACCTCAAACCCCAAGATGCGATTTCCACGCATCTTTATTTTTTTGCCAAAGTATACTACAATTGTAATACTTTGTCGTAGAGTGCATTTAAACCGGACTTATGGCTACCTTTCGGGACATCTGCAACTATTATCGGCAATATCTACCGTTGTCGATTTTCAGCATTAGTGCTTCCTGTCTGTTTGAACTGGTAGATTTGGTGGTACCCTATGCAATTGGTCAAATTTTAAACGTCTTGTCCGGTCAACCCCTCGATCGCCTCATGGGGAGTCTCGTGGGTGCGATCGCATCTTGGACCGGAAATCCAGTCAACACTCAACTTTGTGTTATTGTACTACTCAGCCTGATTTTTGTGGGAACCGCTGCCAAAGCGCCCATTCAAGCTTGGTTAGGGCATTGGTTTCACTGGCTGATTCCCTTAAAAGCACGGCGAGATCATCATCGTAATGCCATCCGCAAAATTTTAACCCTTCCCCTAGAATTTTATGATGAAAACAACCCCGGACGGGTTGCCAGTCGGGTTGCCAAAGGAGTAAGTAACCATCTGTGGACCTACCCGGAAATTGCCGGTCAATTCATTCCCAAATTGGTGAGAGTTTTGGGAATTTTTGTAGTTTTGTGGATCATTCAATGGCGGATTGCCTTACTGTTTTTAGCTTCTTTTATTATCCTTTTAGCCCTCACCGTTAAAATCCTCCAACGTCTAGCCCATCAAGAAGAAATTCTAGAACATCACGAAGAAAATACCGAAAGTCGCAACTCCGAAATTATCACCAATATCAAAACGGTGAAAGCCTTTGCTACAGAAGCCCAAGAATTAAAACGACAAAGCACTCGTTTGGAACGAGAATTATTTCTAATCATTCATCGCATCCATGTCGGCTATGTCAAACTGTTAACCTATCAAACAACAATCGTTCAATGTTGTTTGTTTGCGATTTTAGGGTTTCTAATAGCCGCCACTCTCGGGGGTAAAATTTCTCTCGGTTATTTTATCACCGCTTATACTTTGGCGAGTATGGCTTATTCGGAGTTAACCCCAATTAGTCAACTGGCGGAAGTGTTTGCGCGTCGTTATGCTTCGATGCTTCGGTTTCACGAATTTCTGCAACTCCCAGAAGGTCAAGATGGTGTTGTTCTCAGCGCCAATCCCAAAGACAATTTATCTACGCCAAAATATCAGTTTACCGGAAAAGTAGAATTGTCTCATTTGACCTTTGGTTACAGTCCGGAAAAACCGATTTTGCATGATATTAACTTGCTGATTGAACCCTATCAAACGGTGGCGTTAGTCGGGCGTTCGGGTTCGGGAAAATCAACCTTAGTGAAGTTATTGTTTCGCTATTTTGAACCGAATCAGGGGAAAATTTTAATCGATGGGGAAGATATTCGCAGCTTGAATGTTACCGGATATCGTCAACGCTTGGGAATCGTCCATCAAGATGTGGATGTTTTCAACGGCAGCCTGTTAGAAAACCTAACCTATGGGAAACCTGAAGCCACTTTTGAAGAAGTTGAAGAAGCTTGTCGGATTGCCCGAGCCGATGAATTTATCGCCCATCTTCCCAAAGGATACTATACCATTGTCGGGGAACGGGGAGTGCGTTTATCGGGCGGTCAAAAACAACGTTTGGGTATTGCACGGGCGCTGCTGGTCAACCCGGATGTGTTAGTCTTTGATGAAGCCACATCGAGTCTTGATTATGAGTCGGAACGGGCGATTCAGTTGGCGATGCAGAATATTTTGGGGACTCGGACTACCATTATTATTGCTCACCGTCTGAGTACCATTCGAGAGGCCGACAAAATTGTGGTGTTAGACCAAGGTAGAATCGTGGAAGTGGGAACTCACGAGGAATTGTTGCACCAACAGGGAATTTACCAACGTTTACATTCGTTGCAAGAAACTGGAGAATTGTTTGATTGATACTCTGGTTTTTCCATGATGTCTTAAAATCAAAACAGTTCTGTATAGTTTACCCCGTTGTGATTGCCACTCCCATTCCTCAATACCTGAGCGCTGTTTCTGAAGCCACGCCTTTACTCGGAAATGTTTGGATCGATGCTGTGGTGCTGGCTTTGATGCTAGCACTTTCAGCCTTTTTCTCGGGTTCAGAAACGGCGATGACCGCTTTAGATAATCTGAAACTGCGGGTTTTGATTAAAGAACAGGGTGATCCGACGGGAATGTATACCCTGGTTTTAGAAAATCGAGCTAGATTTATTACCACGCTCTTGGTTGGGAATAATTTGGTGAATAATTTCTCCGCCATTCTCACCAGTAATTTGTTTGCGTTGTGGTTGGGAAATGCGGGTTTGGGTGTAGCCACGGCGGTGGTGACGTTTCTGTTGCTGATTTTTGGGGAAATTACGCCGAAATCCCTGGCGATTAGCAATGCTTTGGTTTTTTTTAAGGCGATTGTTCGACCGATTTACTGGCTTTCTATTATACTGGCTCCGGTTATTTATTTGTTTGAAGCGATCGCTCAACGGGTGATTCGTTTGTTTAACCGGGGTGTGACTCAACCGAGTTTATCGGTGCAGGAATTGCGCCTGATGATTGAGATTTTGGGGGGTCGCGGTCAACTCGATTGGCAAAAACATCAATTGCTGAATAAGGCGCTGATGATGGATTATTTGATGGCGCGAGAAGTGGTTAAACCCCGGATTGAAATGCGAACCATTTCCCATCAGGCGACCATACAAGAGGTGATTGATTTGTGTCTGGAAACGGGATATTCTAGAATTCCGGTTCAGGGAGAATCGAAAGATGAAATTGTTGGCATTGTTCACCTGAAACGAGCTTTACAGTTATTGCGATCGCCAGAAGATCATTCTTCTCAGTTGGTGACGGAAGCCATGAGTCCGCCGGTTTATGTTCCGGAAACGAAACGAGTGGGAAATTTGCTTAAGGAAATGTTACAACAGCGCATTCACATGACGATTGTTGTTGATGAATATGGCGGTACGGTGGGATTGGTGACGTTAGAAGATATTTTAGAGGAGTTGGTCGGCGAAATTTACGATGAGAGTGATTTCCCCAGTCGTCCCGTCCGAAACCGAAATTCTGGGTCGGGGGCGAATTCTCCCTCGGCGAAACGTCCCAAACCTTCTCAGAAACCTTCTCCCTCTCCTTCGCCTCGACCGGTTTCTCGTCCGCGATCGCCTTCTTCGGAAAATCCTAATAATAGTTAATTCCCATTCGGAAGTTCGGCTTCTCCAAATCCGATAAAACTCTCAATCCTATAATGGCATTCATCCCTCACTTTAACAGATTACAAGCAGGGATGAATGCCTGTTTTTGTTGAATTCCTGAGCGTTGACAGCACTAGAAAAACCTAGTGACTTGTTTGTTTATAAACCAGTGATTTTTATCACTACAGTAATTATACCACTTTTCCGCTAAGAGAGCCTAAAAATCTTTCAATCGGAATATATCTTAGCGAAAACCCGGCGAAAACCGTACTAAAATAGACGGTACATACGAATAATGACGGATTGCGCGAACCGTTTACATTTCGTTACGATAGGTTCATACATTAAATTAAGGTAATAAACCTTTTACACAAGCTGAATTGAGAGGACATTCTTAATGAATAACTCTATACGAGTGGGCAACTTATTCGGGATTCCGTTTTATGTCAATGCCTCCTGGTTTATTGTACTGGGATTAATGACATTAAGTTACGGGACAAACTTAGCATCCCAATTTCCCACCTTGGGCGGGGCGAGTGCGGGGTTCCTGGGTTTAGTCGCCGCTTTGCTATTATTTGCTTCGGTACTCGCCCACGAACTCGGACATAGTTTTGTCGCGATCAAACAAGGAATTAACGTTAAATCAATTACGCTATTTCTATTTGGTGGACTGGCGAGTTTAGATAAAGAAGCCAAAACCCCAGGCGGTGCTTTTTGGATTGCGATCGCTGGCCCTGCGGTGAGTATTGCCCTATTCTTACTATTAAGTGGAATTGGTAGCACAGTTGCCACAAGCGGACCTTTGGGAGCAATGGTTGGTTTGCTGGCTTATATTAACCTGGCGCTGGCATTATTTAACCTGATTCCCGGCTTACCTTTAGATGGCGGAAACGTTCTGAAAGCCTTTGTTTGGAAAATTACCGGAAACCAGTATACTGGGGTAATTTGGGCGAGTCGAGTTGGTCAATTTTTGGGTTGGACTGCGATCGCCATCGGATTTTTACCGACGTTATTGTACAGTCAATTCCCGAATTTCTGGACGATATTAATCGGTTGGTTCCTGTTACAAAATGCGGGGGTATTGGCACAAGATGCGACCTTACGCAGCAAGCTGTCTGAGTTCACCGCAGAAGATGCCCTCACTAACGATACTCCGATTATTTCCGAGGATTTATCCTTGCGCGAGTTAGCCAACGAATATATCATCGGAAAAGCTCAAGCCAAACGGTTCTTTATTGTCAACGAAGAAGGTCAATTGTTGGGTCAATTTGAAGTCGATCAGATGAGAGCAATTCCGACATCTCAATGGCCGACAACTTCAGTTAAAGAACTGATGCAACCCGTTCAACTTTCTAACACGATAGACGCCGAACGTTCCTTACTCGATGTTGTGACTTTATTTGAAAAAGAACAACTCGACGAACTGGCGGTCATGCGAAATGGAATGTTAGTCGGGTTAATTGAAAAAGCTTCAATTCGCAAAGTGTTACAACGCAGCGCCGAAGCAAAACCCGCTTAAATTTCAAAGCATTGTAACTAACCCAGAAACTCAATTAAAAACCCGGTTTCTCGAAGAAACCGGGTTTTTGGGATAGTAGCACTATAAATGGATGTGAACCCACCCAAAACCCGACTGTAGGGGCGCATGGTGATGCGCCCGTTTAGACCATTGAACCGTTCTTTGGAGTTGAAAATGATTCGACCCATTACTCCCGATGATACAGCCGAACTCATAGCTCTAGCCAACGACACAATTAGCTTTGAACCAAACGAACTTGAGGAACTGGGGAAAATGTTCGCCGACTACTTCAACGGTAATAGCGATGATATCTGCATTACCGACGAAGATAATGGGCTGGTAGGGGTGGCGTACTGCACCCCCGAACGGATGACCAACGGGACTTGGAACCTATTGTTGATCGCCGTCCATCCAGACTATCAGGGACAGGGACGGGGTTCTGCATTGCTGCGCTACGTTGAGCAAACGTTGACGGGGCGGGGTGAGCGGGTGTTGCTTGTGGAAACTTCAGGACTACCCAGTTTTGAGCGCACACGGGCATTTTACCGCAAATGTGGTTATGATGAGGAAGCGCGAATTCGTGACTTCTACGATGTCGGCAATGACAAAATTGTTTACCGTAAGTTACTTGAAACGGTTTGACAAGCTCATTTATCTAAAGTCCAATTAATCAACTCGTCCCTACACAAATGTGAGACAATATAGAACGGTACATCGGAATAGAGAACTGAAAAACTGTGAGTTCAACTGTCGTCACGACTGAGAATGCTAAATCAACAGCCAGCGTCACCCGTCGTGCTGTCTTTCCCTTCACCGCTATTGTCGGTCAGGAAGAAATGAAGCTGGCGTTGCTGCTGAACGTGATTGACCCGAAAATCGGTGGTGTGATGATTATGGGCGATCGCGGAACGGGCAAATCGACTACAATTAGAGCGTTGGCTGACTTATTACCCGAAATCGATATCGTTGCAGATGACCCCTTCAACAGCCATCCCGACGATCCGGAATTGATGAGCGATGAGGTACGGGAGCGAGTTTTCAACCAACAGTCGGTTTCTCTGGCTCGCAAAAAAGTACCGATGGTTGATTTACCGTTGGGGGCGACGGAAGATCGGGTTTGTGGCACCATTGATATTGAGAAAGCCTTAGCCGAAGGGGTGAAAGCTTTTGAACCGGGTTTGTTGGCGAAAGCGAATCGCGGTATCCTCTATGTTGATGAGGTGAACCTGTTAGATGATCACTTGGTTGATGTATTATTAGATTCTGCGGCCAGTGGTTGGAATACGGTTGAACGCGAAGGAATTTCGATTCGTCATCCGGCGCGATTTGTGTTAGTTGGTTCGGGAAACCCGGAAGAGGGAGAATTGCGCCCTCAACTGTTAGACCGTTTTGGAATGCACGCCGAAATTCGGACGGTTAAAGAACCCAATTTACGGGTGAAAATTGTTGAACAACGGACGGCTTTTGATCGCGCTCCTAACGACTTTTTGGCTCAGTATGTTAGCGATCAAGAAAAACTTCAACAGACGATTCTTGAGGCTCAACAAAGATTATCTTCTGTGGAAATTAACTATGATTTTCGAGTGAAGATTTCTCAAGTTTGTGCCGAACTTGATGTTGATGGGTTGCGGGGAGATATTGTTACTAACCGCGCCGCCAAAGCCTTAGCCGCCTTTGAGGGTCGCACAGAAGTAACCGTCGAAGATATCGGTCGGGTAATTACGCTCTGTTTGCGTCATCGTCTGCGAAAAGATCCGTTAGAATCAATTGATTCGGGATACAAAGTGCAGAAAGTTTTCCGTCAGGTGTTTGGTTTACCTGAACCGGAAGACGGCAATTAATTGAGACGGTTTCAGGGTTGATTAACAGTTAAAAACTGGAGATTTAAACATTTAAAAAAACCCGAATCGATGTCAAAATGTATTATTGGATTTGATCCGGGATTAGCCACTTTAGGCTTTGGTGTAATTCACTGTCAAAGCAAACGGGAACGGGATGGAAATTATCCCGTTTCTTTAATTGATTTTGGCGTGATTAAAACACCCGCTCATCAAGAAATGGGAAAGCGTCTTTGTACGATTTATGAGGATGTACACACTTTAATTGAACAGTTTAAACCCGACTTGGCGGTTGCTGAAAAATTGTTTTTTTATCGGATGGGAAATGTGATTTCTGTCGCGCAGGCTAGAGGGGTTTTAATGTTAGTTTTAGCCCAGGAAAATATTCCCCTGTTTGAGTTTAGTCCCCCCCAAGTGAAACAAGCGTTAACGGGTTATGGTAACGCCAAGAAATTTGAGGTACAAAATGCCGTAGCCCGAGAGTTAGACCTCGATAATATTCCCAAACCCGATGATGCTGCTGATGCGTTAGCGGTGGCTTTAACGGCTTGGTTTGATGATGAAATCGTTCCCAAGTAATACAATAGAATAAGAGATTAATTTTAGGATCAATGATTATTGTAACCTCTCAAGAAATTGCTCAGTTTCGTTCGCAACTTTCCGAATATCCCCAAGCGTTGGAAGCGTTGGATACGATAGAAGACTGCGAGGGAGATATCGAAGATGCGGCTATTTCTATCGCCATACAAGTCGGACAAATGCCGACAAGTTCTGATAATTGGTTGGATGGTGTGGCGAAACGATATCGGGTGACGATTTGTGATAAAGAATATCGCGAGGATTTGTTGCAAGGAAATATTAGTCAAATGGTCGGACATTTACTGTCACAAAATACTTGTCCCGAGTTGTTGGTGACTCCGGTTGTTATCTATGCGGTAAAAACGGGCATTAATAAATTCTGTGAACCTTTAGAATACAAGCTGTCTTCTTAAGTGAATCAAACCACATAAAATTAATGTAAAATTAGCCTAAACCTCTTGACTTGAACTCGGTTTTCAGCCTAAAATATCCCTGAAAGTTAACCCAGAAAATCCGTTAACCCTTTTTGGACTGTCCAAATTTAACAGGGGTGATGGATGTTCAAAGTATTCAAAAAAGGGGTTTAATGTGCTGAGAAAATTTAACTTAAACTTAAACTTAAACTTAAAACTATTGCATCAAGGGTTAATTTGCTGCGGTTTATTCCTCTCACTCTCCGCCTGTACAACCTCATCAACCCTTTCTCCTCAACCCACAGAAACCCAAAGAAAAACCCCCGATAAAATTCTTGGAAACTCGCCACTTTTTGAAGCTAAATTTGAAGCTAAACAGGTTAACGACAAAGGCGGATATTATTGTTCAAACGGTTCAACCGCATTCGGACCAATCACCCAAAGAATGATACAAAAATGTATAGACTGGGGCGGTGGAAGCAGTTGTCAAAATAACCAATGGTCGGAAACACTCTTTCTCAAAGCCTACGGAAATGGAAGATGTCCCGATGGTTCCCGCTTCAATTCGATTACAGGTTACTGTGTAGAAGGAAATAATGCAATCGGCCCTTTTCCTAACCAATTAGTCACCGCTTGTCAAACCGCAGACGGGGGTAATTCTTGTCAATCTAATCGTTGGAATAGTAACTTTTTATATAAACTTCTGCGAAATGAAGGATTAATTACCCCTCCAGAAGTTCCCCCGCAATTTGTATTATTAGCCTTCGACGGTTCGAGTTCGTTAGAGGCTTGGAACAAGTCGCGAAACTTTGCGAAAACGTTAGAACAAAAAGGGATTAATTTACGTTTTACTTATTTTATCAGTGCGGTTTATTTTGTCAACACCGAGAACCGCAAACTGTACAACGCCCCTGCGGGAAACGGTCTGGGACGTTCGGCCATCGGTTGGGGCGGTGAGGTTGATGATGTTAAAAAACGGCTGGAACAGGTTAATTTAGCCTATCAAGAAGGACATGAAATCGCCTCTCATGCGGTCGGTCATTTTTATGGATATAACTGGAGTGAAGCGGACTGGAAAAAAGAGTTTGATTACTTTGACCAATTCATTTTTAACGCTTACAAAATCAACGGTTTAACCGGTCATCTCGTCTTTGACCGCAGTGCAATAGAAGGGTTTCGCGCACCCCAATTAGCAACCAGTCCCGGTTTATTTCGCACCTTAGAAAAGGAAGGATTTCGCTACGATACCAGTCTCACCAGTCAACCGAATTATTGGCCGCAAAAACAAAACGGCGTTTGGAATTTTCCGTTAGTTACGATACCGACAGCATTAACTAAAAAAAGTGTTTTGTCAATGGACTACAACTTTTATTATCTGCACTCAAAAGCCAAACCGAACCCGAGTCAAGCCAAATATTATGAGGAAGATATGTTCAAAAGCTATATGAACTATTTTGAGAGTAATTATCAAGGAAATCGCGCCCCCATACACATCGGACATCACCTTTCGGTTTGGAATAATGGTGCTTATTGGAACGCTTTATTTCGGTTTGCAGAAGCTGTTTGTGGTCAGCCGGACGTGAAATGTGTTACCTATCGCGAACTTGCAGATTTTATGGATATGTTAACCCCGAGTCAAATTGCAGCTTATCAAAACGGTGTTTTTCCGAAAGTTGTCGCTGATAATCCCGCCGAAAAGAATCAGGTATCAGTCCGGGAAATTAAACCCGAATTTTGTCAATTTTCCGAGACAGTCGGAAAACAAACATTCACTCCAATATCGAGACTTAATAATGTTGTTTTAGATTAAGCTGTTGGCGAAAATCCTCGTTATATTCGGCTTCCCAATAATTCTGTGCGGCTTGTAGTTGTATGGGGTTGAGAATTTCTACATCGCTGAGATTGGCGTGTTTGAGGTTGGCTTGTTTAAAGTTGGCATTTTTCAGATGAACTCCTCGGAGATTGGCACCTTTGAGGTTCGCTTCTTGAAAATTTGCATCTTGAAAATCGGTAGAAAAGAGGTTGTCAAGACAATAAAAATCTGCTCTAATTAAAATAGCTCGATAAAACCGAGTGTGATTTAAACAGGCTCCACACAAATTTGCATCGGTTAAATTGGCATCGGTAAAGTTAGCTTGAGCCAAGTTCGCCGCTTGTAAATTAGCGTGTTCTAGGTTAACTTCAAGAAGTTGAGCGTCTTGGAGTTTGGCTTCTCTCAAGTTGGCTTTGATTAAATTGGCTTGTTGTAAATTTGCCCCTTGTAGGATAGCCTGTTGCAAATTTGCCCCTTGTAAGTTGGCACCTTGTAAGTTAACTTCTCGTAAATTTGCCCGAGTTAAATTTGCCCCTTGTAAGTCCGCTTCTCCCAGGTTTTTAACCTCTCGCAAATGATTGGTTCTGACTAAATAAGCTTGGCGCAAGTTCGCCCCTTTTAAATTCGCGCCTTGCAGTTCTGCACCCATTAAATCAGCTTGTTCTAAGTTCGCATCGGTGAGATTGGCATCGATAAAATTAACTTCAGATAAAATCGCCTGTTTAAGATTAATTCCCCGCAAACAAACCCCTTGAAAATCAACATTCGAGAGGTTGGCTTGTATAAACTTCGCTTTTCGCACAGAATAAGCTTGTTTGAGATAGCTTCCTTGCAAATTTGCCCCTTGAAAGTCTGTACCTTTGAGGTTTGCACCCACGAGGTTTGCACCCGCTAAGTTGGCGCCGGAAAAGTTGGTTTCATGGAGATTAGCACCTTGTAAGTCCGCCCCTTGCAAATTGGCTCCACTTAGGTTAGCATGACTAAGGCTAGACCCTTGTAAGTTGGCGCCGGAGAGGTTAGCTCCCTCTAGGTTTGCACCCGATAAGTTAATCTCTTTGAGGTAGGCTTGAGAAATATCGAGTCCATCGAGAGAAACGCCTTCATTGTTGAGGTCTTGCAGCGCTTTGAGTCTAGCTCGACTGGTTGAGACTCCCGATGTGGCGGCGCTATCAATAACCTGCCATGCTTCGTAAATTGCCCGTTGTCGGCGTTTATGACTTTCTAAGAGGTACAAAGCCGCAACCGTAGAAATGCTGAAGCTTTCGATATGCTCAACGGTAATTAGGGAAAGAACTTCCTGGGTGATACACTCGAAAGGCGTGTCCTGTACCTGACAAATGGTTTCACCTGCGACCCAATTTTCAATGCGGTTAACGAACAGTAAACCAATATAAGCGATGACCAATGCCAGGTAAATGCGAAACCACAGACATTTATCAAAGGAACGAAATAAAGGCGAGCGGGCTTGAATATTTTTCCACTGATACCATTTTATACGTTGGGGTCGTTTCAAAGTCATTCGATTTTACCGCCTGAAAAGAAGTCACGAGTTGATGACAACCCGTGCTTTCTCAACTGTTAATCTATTCTTACCATAAACCGCGAATGGGTGTACCCCGGGGGGGTTGCCGGGGTTCACTGCCGACGGCGACACAATCTCCATAGAGACGTTCGCAGACTTCATTTATTTTATCTTGATCGAGTAACGGGTTTTGATACCCTCGAAATAGCGGCCCGGTGATAATGGCTTCGTATTCTTCTTTGGTTATCTGTTCAATGGTAATATCAGCGAGCGCCAAACCTTGGGTTAACCCCCTGACTCTCTGTCCGGCGTTAATTGTTAAGGCGTTGGGGTCGTCGGGGTTTTCTTGGGTAGCGAGCTGAATTTCACCTTCCAATACAGTAATTGTACCAATTCCGTTTTCATCGGCGTTCATTAAATAAATGGTTCCTTGGACACCAACGGCGAACCCCGAAAGACAACCGTTAGCCGGACCTGAAGCGACTAAAAATCCTTGTTGGACTTCAAGACATTGACCCACAACCATTGAAGAATTTTCGCTCATCCGTGCCGATGCGCCCGTGTTAAAATTAAGTTGCACCCGGGCTTGTTCGGTGCGGACTTCTTCGCCTAAAGTCGCATTATCGCTTTCTTGAGCAACTTGATTCTCGATAAAAACTTGGTTGTTATCTCCGAGAATTTCTGTTAAGATTGCTAAATCAATTTGTGCGATCGCTGGAATAGCTGCAAGTGCGATTGTTACCGCCACACCTAAACTGCTAAAACCTGATTTTATGGGTTTGGGTGAACTCCTCATCTCCTCTCTCCTTTCTCTAATAAGCGGTTAACTCGTCTGTCGATGAACTTTTCAATGGAAAGGTCAGTATTTCGGGATAGTTAGTCTCCTGAACTGATAACTGAAAAACAAATTCAAGTCAAAACTCCAAGATTTAGAGGAAAGCCCCTATCCAATGAACAAGGTTAAGTCTATAACCTAGATTTCGGAAATTTTAACCAAAAAATTGGGTAAATGAATCAATTTCTCCTGAAAATTTTATGGGCGTGAGTTTATTTGACCTGGTTAAAGACTTAACTTTTCAAGTTTGACCGGGATATCTTGATAAGTTTTCTTGGAAATGACCAGAAACAGAACCAAACCAATCAACGGACTAATTAACGTCGGAAAACCATCAAAATCCCGGCTAAAAACCGGATTGGGAATGTACAACAGTGTGTTATCAATTCCAAAGGTTGTCGGCATTAAAACAAAGAAAATTAGCCGGGTGAGAGTGCCAGCGAGAATACAAGCTACTGCCCCTTCTCCGGTTGCTTTTTGCCAATAAAGACCTCCAACTAAAGGAATTAATAACCCGGCAAAGCTAAGATCAAATGCCAGCAATAAAAGAATACCAGTTTGGGGAACCCGTAAGGCAAAAAACACCCCAAAAGCAGTAATGATAACAGCCATGATTCGGGTAATTTGTAGGAGTTTATCGCCGGCTGCATGAGGGTGATTCTGACGAATTCCTAAAATGTTATGAGCCATCACAGAAGAAGTTCCTAAAATCGCCCCATCAGCAGTCGATAAAGAGGCGGAAAGAATGGCTGCAATCACTAGCAAACCCAGGAGAGGAGGAACCACACCCTTGAGTAAAGCAAATAATAAAGGGCCGTCCGGGGAAATACCAACTTGCGTTAGAATCTCATTAGCAGACAGGCCAACCAGAGAGAAAGGAACGCCAACAATTACGGTTCCAGCAGAACCAATCAAACAAGCTTTTTGGGCGGTTTCAGGACTGTCGGCCGCAAACACTCTTGCCATAAAATCAATTGCAACAATATCCCCCAATCCTAATGCTAATAAAGTCGCCCAATTAATCGCAGCCCCCGACTCGGGGTTAGTGAGTTGAGCCAAGGCAAAAGGGCCGGTTCCGGCTGGAATATTTAAGCCGAAATTAAACGTAATAAATCCAATCAGTAGCAGGGAACCGAAGCCGGCAATGGCGACTTGAATTGCATCGGTATAAGCAACTGCAAATAAGCCACCACTTGCCGTGTAAATTAACACAATGGTCGCCAGTAACATCACACCTGCGGTGTAGGTTGTTCCCAAAAACGCTTCAAATAAATATCCCCCAGCCACCAGATTTCCGGCGAGGAGAAAAGAGAAGCTGAAAACCATAATAATAGAGGCAATCAACTCAGTTTTTCGGTTGTACTTAACCCGATAAAAATCGGGTAAGGTGATTAGGCCCATGCGGTTCATGGGTTTAGCAAAAAAGAGTCCGGTTAGAAACAAACAAAGGGCTAAACCGAGTGGTAAAGAGGCTCCCGACCAAAAGCCAAATTCTGATGCTAAATCGGTGTTGCCTAAGGTGGCATTAGAATCTACGGATTGAGCCATTAATGTGGCGGCAGCCAGGGGTAAAACTAATCCCCGTCCCGCGACTAAATAGTTGACGCTATCGCCTTTAATTTGTTTGGCAGCCCATAGTCCAATGGCGAGGGTTCCAAATAAAAAAGCTAAAATTCCCCAAAACAGAATTGTCTCTGTCATCGTTAATTGATTCAATCGTGATTTGTGCAGCTATTCGAGTTGAGTGAGAACTCACAATAGCTGTTTTTTGATTAACTGTGAACGGTAAAGGATTGAGTTGAAAGTGCTTTGATGTTATTTTCAACCCATTGAAACCAGGTTTCTAAGCCTTCTCCCGTTTGGGCAGAAACCGGAATTATCGTGACATCAGGATTAATTTGCCGCACATTCGATTCAATCTTTTTGAGATCGATATTCAGGTGGGGAGCCAAATCCATTTTTGTGATTAATAAGCAGTCTGCGGCTTGAAACATAATCGGATATTTCAAGGGCTTATCTTCTCCTTCTGTCACGCTTAAAAGCGCAACTTTTGCGTGTTCTCCCACTTCAAATTCTGCCGGACAAACCAAATTCCCCACATTTTCAACCCAAAGCAAATCAAATTCGGCGGGATTATATTGGCCGGAAAGTTGATGAATTCCTCCGGCAACCATTTGAGAATCCAAGTGACAGGAACGCCCGGTATTAATTGCAATCACAGGAACACCAAATTGACGCAGCCGTTCGGCATCTAATTCGGTGGTCATATCTCCTTCTATTACTGCCATTTTGAACTGAGTCTTCAAAGCCGCGAGGGTTCGTTCTAATAATACCGTTTTCCCCGCTCCCGGGCCACTCATTAAATTGAAGCAAACAATCCCCCATTCATCAAAATGAGAACGATTATGATCGGCTCCGGTTTGATTGGCATGAAGCAGATTAATTTCTAATGCAGCATCAAAAGTTTGGTGCATTTTTACCTCTAATTCTTAATAGTAGAATGGGAAGAATATTCAATTCGGTTGATTTTAAGTTCTCGCCCCGAACGAATATCTTCCATCGGAGACTGGCAGGTTGGACAAGCATAATAGAGTCCGATTTCGGGTCGATATTCTTGTTGACAGGAATGACAAAACGCAATTAAAGGAGTTTCGTCAATCACCAATTTCACCCCCTCTAAAAAGGTGTTTTGCGTTTGGGCGGCAAAGGCAAACTGTAAACTGGCGGGTTCGACACAAGTAAACCGTCCAACAATTAAATGAATGTGAGTAATTTGCGGACGTTCGGGAAGATCTTCCCACCAATCTTTCACGGTTAAAATCAGTGCCTTTGTCATATCAGTTTCATGCACAATTAACCTCTGTTAACTCCACTCAACCAACTCAACTTGTGCTTCCGGATGAATATAATTTGGCTTTTGTTGACGGGGAAGTTGCCCTGAAATCACTAAATGTGCCATCGTGTCACAAATCACACGAGTTGCCATTAAAGAGGTGATATCACTAATATCATAGGGAGGTGAAACTTCCACCACTTCCATACCACAAACGGGAACATTTTGAACAATTTTCTTGAGTAAATAGAGAGCCTCACGGGGAAGCAATCCACCGGGTTCTGGCCAGCCGGTACCGGGAACAAAACCCGCATCGATACAATCAATATCGAAGCTAATCCAAACACAATCGGTTCCATCTGTTGCCCGTTCTATGGCAAAGTTTGCAGCCGCATCTAAACCCATTTCTGTAATGTCAGTTACCGTGAGAATATTTGTGGCTCGTTCCCGACAAACTTTTACGCCTTGACGCGGCACTTGCCATCCCCCAATTCCCATTTGAACCAAATTTTTAGCGGGAGCATTCTTAATATTGGTCGCATGAAACCAAGGACAAGTGTGCATCCGTTCATCCAGGTCTGTTTCTTGGGTATCAACATGACGGTCAAAGTGAATAATTCCGACTTTTTTATCACCCAAATGACGACAAATTCCCCGAACGGTTGGAAATCCAATCGAATGATCTCCCCCTAAAATAATTGGAAAAGCACCGGAATGAAACACATGAGCAACGCCTTTGGAAATTTGATCAAAAGACTTTTCATTATTGGCTGGAATCGTAAAAATATCCCCCACATCACAGAGGGTAATTTGTTCGCGTAAATCAACCCCCAATTCAAAGTTATAAGGGGTGTAAAGAGCGCTAATTCGGCGAATGCCTTGTGGTCCAAACCGAGTCCCCGGACGGTAGGTGGTTCCGCAGTCGTGGGGAACCCCGATAATAGCCACATCATATTGTCCAACTTGCCGCACATCTTCGAGATAGGGGGCTTTGAGAAAGGTGTTAATCCCGGCATAGTGGGGTAATTCGCCCCGCGAGAACGTGGGAATGCTTCGATCTTTGATGCTCTCAGCGGCCTCTAAACCGTATTCTAAGCCCCGTTCAACTTCTTGTTGCCATCCCGTTAACGGTAAGTTTTGTTCCCGTTCTAGGGCGTTTTGAGCTTCGCTAGAATAGCCATTGTTACTGGCATTGGGGGGTTGAAAAGGAGACGGTGTACTCATAACAATTTCTCCAGACTTTGATCCAATTGGAAAGTCCCCTAATTGGGGCTTTTTTCCCGTTGGGGGACTATTGAGGTACCCGACACTTAACTTTACAGCAAATTCTGAGCAACATTCATAAAAAGAATCATTTTGACGATTCAATGACCAAAATTGACAGAAAAGATCCGTATTTTCTATGATTATCGGTAATACTAATCAGAAATTGAACTAAACCGCCCCCGACTGAAAATGAGGTGTTCAGTCTTTTGACCGAACACCTCATTGATTTTAGACCAATTGTGACGAAAGGGGTTTTCTCACCTCCCCAGTTTAACTGGGAAGGGAGAGAGTGGCTAACTAGACAATTTGTTCAGAAGAACCCGTTGTCGTACCAACAAAACCGAAGGAAACTTGATATTGATAGGCTTGATAGAAGTTGATTTGCGTCACTTCGGAAACGTGGTAGTATTGAGTCAAACCTTCAGCATTTGCGGTGATGAATTGGCTCAAATTTAATTCGGGATTTTCAGCCAAGAATTCATCGCTGTAGGGGTCAATACCTTCTTCTAAACCTGCACCGAAAGCATACTCAACAACTTGGCGGTTTGTGATTTCATCGAGAGGCATACCGTAGAAGTTGGTGAGAACATCTCCATTTTCTGCGATGTATTCGTCGAGGTCATAAGAATCATCGGTTTCAAAACCTTCTTCGAGGAATTGACCCTGCATTGCACCGATTAATTCATCATCTTCAACCACACCAGTTTCATCGGTATCGAGTTCTTCTAGATTTTGCTCAATTAACTGAGCATTTTCTTGGCGGAACCACTCGGTATCTAACAGAGAAGATGTGCTAACTCCCATTTCGGAAGTGTAGTTGAAACCGGCTTCGTAGTTGAAGCGATAAACCTGTTCAACTCGGTAGGTTTCAACCAGTTCGTTACCCAAATCACGAAGGTATTCGAGGTTCACAAACTCTCCGACATCTAAACCAATTTCGGTCGCCGTTTCTAAGATGAATGTCTTGACAACTGAAGCATCGAGTTCGGCAACTTGTTCAACAGTAATCTCGAAGTGTTCGGCGATTTCTGACTGGTATTCTTTGATAAATCCATGAACATCAATCGGAGACAATTCTAAGTTATTTGCCAAGCCGTAGGTTGAAGCGTGTTCAACAATTTGGTGTTCGCTGAGTTCCTCAACCGAGACTCCGAAATTGACTTCTAGAACTGATTTTTGAGTGGATTTGTAGAACTCGACATCGACTTCTTCTTCTGCAACAAACTTGCTGTACAAACCACCGACAACCATCTCAGAAGGAAGTCCTGCAACTTTGTCTAATGGAATTTCAAACCGTTCAGCAAGTTCATGCTTAAATTCTTCTTTCAGGTAGTCTTCATCGACGTATTCTAACGGACTAATTCCGTTTTTCCATCCCTTACCGAACATGAATTTCATTAACTCTTTATCGGGGATGGAAGTAACATCGACTTCTCCACCTTCCATGTCGTCGGCGTCATCAACGTTGTCACCTACGCCATCATCGGAATCATCATCCATGTCATCGGAGTCATCATCCATTTCGGAGTCATCATCCATGTCATCGGAATCATCATCCATGTCATCGGAATCATCATCCATTTCGGAGTCATCATCCATTTCGGAATCATCATCCATTTCAGAATCATCATCCATTTCGTGATAGAACTCGGCGATTTGTTCGGCGTTGTCTTCGCGGTATTTGTCGAGGTCGATAGGATTGGATGCAACTTTTTCGACTCCGAGAATTTCTTTGAACTCGCGACTGAAACCAATTTCAATCACCTGTTTGACATCGAGTTTAGAGATTTCGGTCACTTCAATTTCCAACTCGGCGAACAATTGAGTTTGTTGTTCAACAGTCAACTCAGAAATTTGATATTTCAGGTAATTAACATCGAGTTTCGCGAAGGTTTCATCCAAACCATCAAGGATATCCGCATCCGTCAGAGGAACAACTTCACCCCGCAGAACATCGTCTTCCGTGACTTCGTAATAGTCTGCAATTTCAGTCGTTAAGGTTTGACGAATATATTCGTAATCAACTTCAGACTGAACTAATTCGAGTTCGACACTTTGGAATGCTTCACTTTCGGAGAGTTGAACCAGTTGTTGAGCAGTCAATTCTTCAACAGTGGTAACTTCTACTTCGAGGATGGTGTTAATTTGTTCGAGGGTAACGGTTCCTGCTTCGACTAAACCGTTCAGTTGATACTCAACGTAATTCTCATCAATTTCAACTGATTTTGCGACAGTTTCAAGATTGAATTGTTTGATGAATTCTAGAACATCCGCATCGGTGAAGGAAGCTTCTTCTTCTACATCATCATCGGTAGTTCCATTATCAGTTGAACCATCATCAGTTGAACCATCATCGGTTCCATCATCGGTTCCATCATCGGTTCCATCATCAGTGTCTTCCTCTGTTGGAGGTTCAACAGTGTCATCTCCTTCATCACCGACAGGAGTATCATCGCCTTCGCCTTCAGCAACATCATCGCCTTCGCCTTCAGCAACATCATCGCCTTCGCCTTCTGCGACATCATCGCCTTCGCCTTCTGCGACATCATCGCCTTCGCCTTCAGCATCATCATCGCCTTCGCCATTTTCCGCAACGAACGCTTCAATTTCGGTGGCGAAGTTTTGGGTAAAGTATTCGATGACGTTTTCTTGAGTGATTTCCGCATCAGCTTCTAAGCCAAGAGCGGTAATAATATCTTCACCGTAGACAGAGACAACGAACTCTAAGTTAAACTCGGTCGGTACCAGTTCAATTGTTGTTTCTTCGCCCAGAAGTTCCTCGAAGTCGCTATCAGAAATTAACTGAGCAACTTGTTCGTCAGTCAGGCTATCAATATCCTCGACAGCAGTTAATTCAACCTCTAGAATTTCTGCAACGCTGCTGAGATTTTCTGCGGTAATAACCTGAGTCAGTTGATAGCGAACAAATTCATAATTAATGTCTTGTTCTCCAGCTTCTACGCTGACAACGTTCGACTCAGTGAACCATTCAGACGCCAATTCTGGGGTAACTTCTGATTCTTCAACTCCCGCAGATTCAGCAATTGCAGTTACATTTGTTTCCGCTAAGAATTCGAGGATTTCTGTTTCAGAAACCATCACCACTTCTTCACCGGTAATGGCGGCGATATCAACATCGAGCGCTTCTGCAATTGCAGCGGCGTAAGTGGCTTTAACGTATTCGAGGTCAACCAATCCTTCGATGCTAAATTGTTCGGTGTGTTCAACTGCAAACTTGAAGACTTGCTGGAAGGAAAGTTCAGAAATATCCTCTACATCTTTGTAGTATTCTTTCAGTGCGGCTTCGAGTTCTTCACCATATTGTTCTTGGTATTCTTTAGCGTCGAACCAGTTCAACTTGCTGAAGTCAACAGCGCCTTCTTGTTCGTAGAGGTATTGAACAATTTGCAGTTTGCTAACTTCGCTAATGGACTCGACATTAAAGGTGGCTTGAACATCGCCTTCAAAGGTGTGACGGAAGTAGTCAAAGTCTACTTTTTCCGATAAACCACCGACTACAAAATCCAGGACAACTTCTACATCAAGTTCGCTAACTTGGCTTACTTCAATATGGTAGAAAGCGGCGATTTTTTCGGCAAATTCTTCGCGATAAACTTCAACTTCTGTTTCTTCGATGTAACCGGAAAGGTCAATTCCTTGTTCCAAGCCAACCGTTACCATGTACTTGTAGACTTGTTCGGAACTGATTAAACTAACATCGCTAACTTCAAAGAAACTTATCAGTGCTGAAGCATTTTCTGTGCGATAAAGTTCGACTTGGAATGGTGAGAGTTGTTGTTCAGCATCAAAGTTTTCACCGAAGAAGTATTCTTTGAGGTCTTCGAGAGTCAGGTCTTTTTCTTTCTTCCCGATAGATTCTGCAAAGTCTTTCAGTTCGTCTTTGAATTGTTTGCGAACCCATTTTTCATCGATGAAGGGATGCTTTCCACCGAAGACAAATTCTAGAGTTTCATCAACGGTAACGTCCGTACCGAATTGAACTTCTAAAGCTTCTTTGTAGACTTCTTTGAGGTATTCAACGTCTACAACTTGTTTCAAGATTCCGAGTTTAAAACCTTCGCCTTTGAAGAATGCTTTGAGTTGACCGTCGGTTAAATCATCGATGTCTTTAAATCCACCTTTGAAGAATTCTTTGAGTTCTTGTTCAAAGCCTTTGAGTTCTTTCCGCAGTTCCTTGAAGTTAAATACAGAACCGCTTAACTCTTGTTCGAGGATAAAGGATTTAACTTGAGAAACTTCTAAAGTGCTGACTTCTTCGATGGTGATATTGTAGAATTCAGCCAGTTGAACCGCATATTTTACTTTGGAATATTCGACATCAACTTCAATTTCTAAGTTGGCACTATCGAGAACTTGTTCGTCGGTGAGTTCGCTGCTATTCTCAACATCAACTTCTTCGCGAATTTCTTCAGCGTATTGTTTTTTGATGAATTTGAAGTCGAAGAATGCAGAAGTATTTAAACCTTGTTTAATTCCTGCGGTTTCCAGATATTCGAGAATTTGTTCGGGAGTCGGATTTTCTCCGAGTTCTTCTGTCAGTTCTTCGCCGTAAATGGTTTTGAGGTAATCAAAGTTAACTTTCGGAGAAGGACTATTTCCTTTTCCAACAACTTCTTCTTGAACGAATTGAATTAAATCGCTTAACTTCAATCCTTCAACAGATTCAGTTTCAAAGAACGCTTTGATTTCGTCTTCAAACTGCTTGACAATTTCATCGATATCAAAGAACTTAGAAAGTTTAAATCCTTTCAGTTCAGACAAGTCTGTTTTAGTTAACAAGTCTTGCAGTTCTTCGTTGCTAATTTCGCCTTCGATACCGAGTTTTTCTAACAGTTCGGCGTTACCTTTAACAACTTTAATGTTGAGATAAGCGTTAGATGGGGGTTCTACATCATCGGGAACTTCTCCGTCATCGGGAGTTTCTCCCTCATCATCATCTCCGTCATCGGGAACTTCTCCGTCATCATCGGGAACTTCTCCGTCGTCATCGGGAACTTCTCCGTCATCATCATCTCCGTCATCGGGAACTTCTCCGTCATCATCGTCACCGTCATCAACGCTATCGTTACCGGAGTTGACATCGGGAACTTCTCCAACAATACCGTCATTCCCTTCACCACCAATGTCGGAGTCGTCGCTATCTTCTCCTGCGATATCATCATCGTCTACATCGTCGTCGGAGTCGTCGTCGGAGTCGTCTACATCATCATCGGAGTCATCGGAGTCATCGGAGTCGTCGCTGTCATCGTTATCGACATCATCATCCGGAACATCATCCCCGTCTGTGTCATCATCGTCGTCTGTTACAATTAAGTTCAGCTTGCTAACAATAGACTCAACTAATTGTTCGATATCTAATTCAGCGAGGCTAGAAATTCCGAGAACTTGTAAAACTTTAGAAACCGAGAATGAAAAGTTAATTTCACGGTTTTCAAAGCGTCCAAAATTTAACCAGTGGTCAATAGGATTAATTTGACCCGACTGAACAAATTCAAGGAGGTCTTGGTTGAGTTCGAGGTATTCACCAACCTTAAATATGTTACTGAATTCTCGTCTTTCTTTTTTCCCGAACTTAGCAAAATGCTTGAACAGGCTAAAATTACCACCTTCAACAAAAGATTCTAAATCCGAGTTGAAGCTGAGATATTCGCCGGGTTTAAACAAGTCGCCGCATTCCCGTTGTTCGTATTGTCCGAACTTCAGAAAATGACGGAAAGCACTCACAAATTTACCTTGACCTTGGAAGACGTTATCGAGGTCTGTGTTCTTTTCAAGGTATTTTTGCACCTTAAATAAATGGCTGAACTCCCGACCTTCTTCTATTCCAAATTCTAGGAAATGTTGCAGTAAACTCGAACGGCTAACGACTTGAGAAACATCGACGTTTTTCTCGGCGTATTGAGTGATATTAAAGATGTAGCTAAATTCCCGACCTTCAAACCGACCAAACTCTTCAAAGTGGGCTTTTGCATCGAGTTGACCCGCATCGACTAAGGCTTTGATATCCGGGTTAAATTCACAGTAAGCGTCTACATCAAATAACTCGTCTAGGATATCATCTGTTGATTCTGTATCATCGAGTTCAACTCCCGTTTGTACCGCTTCTTCGGGAACTTCTGAAATGGGTCCGGCGCCGTCTCCAATTCCACCATCGGGTTCTACGGGAATGGGAGTTTCGTCAACTGACTCCTCTAAACCGTCTTCGATGTCATCATCCATGTCATCATCCATGTCATCATCCATGTCATCATCCATGTCATTATCGATGTCATCTTCGGAGTCGTCGCTGTCATCGTCCCCGTCTTCCATCATCGTATTTTCAACGGCTTCACCATCATCCTCTCCGGGTACGACATCAACAGACTCAACCCCTTCTTCTTCGGTTATTTCAACACCGGGTTCTGTGGTGGTGGCTTGAATTTCTTCTTCTACAGGAAGACCAGTTAAAGGGTCAAAAATTAAGTCGTCCATAGCTAAATTAAACCTCTACTTGAATGGCAAAAACTTTAGTGAAAAAAAATCTGTAGGTTACTGAGTGACTGAACGAGGTTTACTTTTTTTCCTCGCAATTTCAGCCAGACTATAAGAATTGATTCGGTTGATAAAGACCTGCGGGTTAACTTGTCTTGAGTGGGTTTACAAGCATGAATTGATTTCCTCCTTTCTGCTTGGATTTTTGAGTTCTCTTCTTTCAGACTTTCATCTGAGGTCTTGCACCGAACTTTTTGTTCTATAACCTCATTCTAATCAGCGGTTTTAAGATCTCTATGAGGGTCATATGAGAAGATTTTTATGTTTTATTTGACCTATAGTTTCAATTCTTACATCTGGAACAAACAACAGCATCCGTTAAATTACGGATCTTTTAAATCAAGGCTTAAATGGGCTTAAAATGAGGTTTTCGCGTGTTTTTTTGGGGGAAAGCCTAAGTGATGACTATCGTTTTTAGGAAAAATTACGTGTTTTTACTGAAGTCGAAAAGTGATAATTTATTCATTTACAAAAATTTTTATACAAAAAATAAGTCACCCCGTTTATGTTGAGATTTGTGTAACGGAATGACTAAAAAATAAATTTTGATGGATTGTAAAGCTTCCTTGAAAAAGAAGGTAAAAATACTAGATTATCAGTTTATCTTTTGTCTCTATCTTTAGATAGATTCAGGAAAAATACTCGGGCAACACTTTTCAACGGCTCCGCTCCGAATCCGAGTCAGAACCCTTCTAGCTAAGACGTTATTTTAAAAGTCAGGTTCCCCAATCTTTCTGTAAATTAAGGACAGAGACGATAACCCATTCCGCGAACCGTTTCAATGCGATCGCCGCCCAATTTCTTCCGCAGATAGCCGACATAAACATCAACAATATTCGAGCCGGGATCGTAATCATACCCCCAAACGCGATCGAGAAGTTGTTCTCGACTCATCACCTGTTCGGGATGGCGCATAAACGTTTCGAGAAGCTGAAATTCTTTGGCGGAGAGTTTAATGGGACAATCCGCGACTTGGGCTTGACGGGTATACAAGTCCAACATGATATCCCCTGCGGTTAACACTCGTTCCTCTTTTACCGGTGAGGGAGTATGATGACGCAAACGGGCGCGAACCCTGGCCAACAACTCGGCGAAGCGAAAGGGTTTGGTAACATAATCATCGGCGCCTTCTTCCAAACCGGCGACCTTATCTTCGATATCATCGCGAGCCGTTAAAATAATGATGGGGACTGTTTCTCCCTGGCCCCGTAACTGCTTCAAAATTTGAAAGCCATCCTGATGGGGAAGATTTAAGTCCAGGATGAGCAAGTCAAATTGATTTCCTAATGCTTTTTCTAAGGCGTCACGGCCATCATTAGCCACTGTAATGGTAAAGCCATTGGCTTTCAGCCCCTTTTCTAGAAAGGCGGCGATCCGAGGTTCATCTTCTGCAATCAAAATCCGGCTCATTAGACAGAACTTCCTTCAGGAGAACGATTTCAACACAATTGATCAAAACGAATGCTGTACGTGAAATCCTCAAGATGCAGCCGATGTTCTTTCGAGTCGAGTGTCAATCCAAATTGATATTCTGTAACAGTTTACCTTTTGTTCTCAGCATCAACGGCGATCGCTTCACCTGATCGTCAACAGATCGGGTTTTTGTTTTCCATCAGTAGATGCTTGGTCTGCCCCGGGATTTGCATCTTGACGGCATATCGATTCCATCTTAACAGCCAACCGTCTACCGTAAACAGTGATTCTGTCAAAGATAGATAGCGATCGCCCGTCCCCACATCCACAAGACACATAGATACTGTTTCCCCTAACTGGTAGTTTTCCCAAAATCTTGCGCGAAAATATCAACCCTGGTAGTTATACGACTCAGAAATTGATTTTTCTCAACTTTTAGTCGGTTTTCCTCACCTGAGGTCTTGTGTCGAGGTTCTCAGGGTTTTGTGGGATCTCTTAAAATATCTAGTGATGTCAATCAGGGCAGTCCCCAATGGAAGCGCAAAATGACACCTGCCATTTTAATTGAAAAACTACAAAAACGTTATGGTTCTGTAGAAGCGGTCAAAGATGTCTCCCTGTTCGTCAAACCGGGGGAAATCTTCGGTTTACTCGGCCCCAACGGTGCGGGTAAAACAACGACTCTGCGGGCGCTGTGTACGTTAATAACCCCTGATTCCGGTCGTTTGGAGGTTTCTGGGGTAAACGTCGTTGAAAAGCCGCGACAGGCTAGACAACGCCTCGGTTATGTTGCCCAAGAAGTCGCCTTAGATAAGGTGTTAACCGGTCGCGAACTCCTGCAACTGCAAGCAGCATTGTACCATCTGCCCCGACCGATGATTAAAGATCGGATTAATAAGGCGATTGATTTATTGGGTTTGGCGGATTGGGCCGATCAAAAAAGCGGGACCTATTCGGGCGGGATTCGCAAACGCCTAGACTTGGCCGCCGGACTTCTCCATCAGCCGGATGTGTTGGTGTTGGATGAACCGACGGTGGGTTTAGATATTGAAAGCCGGGTGGCGGTTTGGGATTTCCTGCGTCAGTTACGCCAAGCGGGAACAACGGTTTTGATTACCAGCCACTATTTAGAAGAAGTGGACGCTTTGGCCGATCGCGTGGCGATTATTGATAAGGGCGTGGTGATTGCGACGGGAACTCCTTCACAATTAAAAGATCAAGTGGGAGGCGATCGCATTACCCTGAGAATTCGGGAGTTTTCTCCGATGGAGGAAGCGGAAAAAGCGAAATCTCTCCTAGAGTCTTTACCGTTTGTTACCGAAGCGATTATTAATACCGCCCAAGGCAATTCTCTCAATTTGGTGGTACAACCTCAAAGCGACGCCTTGTTATCGGTACAACAGGCGTTAAAAGAGGCGGGTTTACCCACCTTTGGGATCGCCCAGTCTCGACCGAGTTTGGATGATGTTTATCTGGCGGCGACGGGTCGAACCCTGATGGATGCGGAATTAGCAGGCGTTGCGGTTCGTGATCCCAAGGCCGAGAAAAAACAGAATATGCGTTAACGTGAGGGAACAGGGAACAGGGAACAGGCAGTTTACAGTTTACAGTTATCAGTTACCAGTTATCAGTAGCATGGTACTGGTCACTGACTTCTGAACTCCTAATATTGAAGGCATTGGTTTCTAGAGAGAATTAATCGATTAAACGTCTTGCTGAAATTGGTAAAAAAGTTGTAACGAGATCTTGTAAATATGACAGGTACAACCACTTCTAATTCTTCTAATTTGAGTTTATCTCCGAGTCAACGGGAAACGATAGAACCCAATCCAATCGGAGAATTTATCCAAGAAACTTTGGCGTTAACTCGTCGGTTGTTTATTCAGCTTCAGCGCCGTCCGTCTACGTTGATTGCGGGGGTCATTCAACCGCTGATGTGGTTAATTTTGTTTGGGGCGTTGTTTCAAAATGCGCCCAAGGGTTTATTTGGAGAAAGCCAAAATTATGCTCAATTTCTCGGGGCGGGAGTTATTGTGTTTACCGCCTTTGCCGGGGCGTTGAATGCGGGATTGCCCGTAATGTTTGACCGGGAATTTGGCTTTTTAAATCGTTTGTTGGTGGCGCCGCTAACGACCCGTTTTTCGATTGTTATCGCCTCTGCAATTTTTATTATCACCATGAGTTTTATCCAAACCGGTGCTATTATCGGCGCTGGTGCGTTTCTGGGGGCCGGACTTCCAGGAATTCCTGAATTGGGTTTGATTGGTTTGATGATATTATTGTTGGTTTTGGGGGTAACGGGTTTAAGTCTGGGTTTGGCGTTTGCGTTACCGGGACACATTGAATTAATTGCGGTGATTTTTGTCACGAATTTACCGCTTTTGTTTGCGAGTACCGCTTTGGCGCCGCTTTCGTTTATGCCGGGATGGTTACAGGTGGTTGCTTCTTTGAACCCCTTGAGTTACGCCATTGAACCGATTCGTTATCTGTATTTACACGCGGATTGGTCTTTTGGTAGTATTGTTATGCAAGCGCCTTTTGCTAATATTTCGTTAGGGGGTGCGATTGGGGTTTTATTTGGCTTTGCGATCGCTGCGTTATTGCTGATTCAACCGCTTCTGCGCCGTCGCTTTGCATAAGTAAAGCTTCTCGGTGGGATTGATAAAAATTGATAGCCCTCTCTATCTCCAGGGAGGGTTAAAATATGCTCAATTGGTCTATCTTTGGAAATAGCGATTTAGGTGTGAATGCAATGAAACTTAATCTTAAGTCTGGTGTGGGGATGGTTTTCTCTATGCTATCGGTGGTGGGAGTCGGTGTTACCCTGTTGACACAGCCCAGTGTTGCCCAACAAAATACCGTCAGCCCCTTGCAGGATTTTAACAGCCAACACAATGATAATGGTACAAGTGTGGGTATCGATCAAAATACCATGTATCAACTGATTCATCGGGCGCAAATGGGAACTTTAGATGTTAATCCCAATGCGGTTTACGATCAACAAAAAGATAATATTCGCGATGCGGCCGCAGAATTTCGCGCCAAGCAACGCCAAGTGTTTCAACAACGAAATCCTCAAGTTGCCGGTGAGGGTTCTTCTAATGTCGAGTCTCTGAATCTTTCCAATTAAATTCAATCAAATCAAGACCTATTTTCAGATCCCGCAAAAACTCATATCCCCCAACAACCCGGTAACTTTATCGAAACCGGGTTTTTAATTGCAAGCAAAAATATAATAACTCTCCCTCCGATAGATGTCAACTTTTTGATAATATTCTATTGTAAAAATTGAAAGTATAAATAATAAATAAATTCGGGAGAACCCAATGAAACGTTTAATGAAATTGTTCGGCTTGGTGGTAATAATTGGGCTTTTATTTTCGAGTTTGAATGGCTTGAGTTCAACGACAGCCTTTGCAGCTTCTCTCACCCCCGAAGCGGATTCTTATCAAGTTCATGGTGTTACCAATCAGTCTCAAAAAAATCAAGACGTAGACTTAGACAGAGGTGCAAATCGAGCCGAATCTGCTGCTAATAATATCTACAAAGGTTTAGATACAACCAAAGATGTTGTTGGCAAAACCGAACAAAGAAAACAAGTGATTGAAAAAGCAAGAGATCACGCCAGCGACCGATTAAAAGAACAAGCTGAACGCGCAAAATCCGCTCCAAATCCCAATTCCCTCGATCCCAATGAACGCAATTTTCTGAACAATATTCAATAAAATTCAATAATAAATCTTTGGATAAAAAACCCGGTTGCTGTGAGAAACCGGGTTTTTGGGTGTTCTTGGGTGTGGGTCATCTTCAAAAATGGCTGGAAACCTCACCCCGTCCTAACTCCGCGTTAAAAACCCCCAGACGCGACAGTTTAGTAATTGTAATGAGTCGGTAAATATTCCGGATGGTTGTGAACTCCAATGTTATCTTTAAGATAGATAAATCACTCGCACAGCCTTAAACTTCTCCGTTGTTTAAAGTCTCTTTATACCAAGGTTCATCCCCTTTGGTATAGAGTGGCTGTTGCGAGTGAAAGCCTATGGTCAATCACGGATTATGGATTTTAATTCACCGCCAAAAAAAGGAGGTCAGTGATGCAACTCAATCGATTAAGATTCGGCATAATTCTCGCCACTGTAACCCTACTCACCCTGATAACGTCTAAGGTGATGGCACAAGAATCAGGCTTTTCCGGAGTTCGGGCCAAACCTCACTGCATTGAGGACGCATTAGCCTCAGAAGATGTTTCTCAAAGGGAAAATCTCAAAAGTCTTCTGTTTCATTGTGGCCGAGAAGAATACACGACTCAACCCCCGTTTCGATAAAATTTGGGCTAAACACCGAATTCGCTTTTCCCTCATCCCTCACGGTGTGCCTTCTGGTGTTTCCCCGCTTATTTTAATTAACTTCCTCAGCGAAAAATCAACCCCGGAAATTCTATTAATAAGATTGATATTCATTAAATGTTTTCACGCCGCCATTTGCACCAAAAGATAACACCGCAAAGGGTTCTTTAATATTACCCGATTCCATTCCCGGCGAACCGATGGGCATTTGGGGGACAGTCAAACCGGAGACTTGAGGTTTTTCGGCCAGCAAGCGCTTGATATCCGCAGCCGGTACGTGGCCCTCGATGGCGTATCCGTCGATAACCGCAGTATGACAGGAGGTTAACTGGTTGGGTACCCCGTATTCTTGTTTAACCGCAGCGATGTCTTCTGTGACAATATCAGTGGTTTGAAAGCCGTTGGCTTCGAGGTGTTGTACCCAAGCTTTACAGCATCCACAAGTTGGACTGCGGTGGACGGTAATATTGAGGGGAATTGCGGATGATGCTACGATATTTTCGGCGGGATTTGTTGCTTGAGAAAGATTGATTCCCTGATTAGGGGATTGACTCCACAGGGCAACCGTTACACCTGCAATAATAACGGTTCCTGCAACTCCAGCCAGCAGGGGTCGAAGATATTGACGCAGCCAATTTGTTGGAGGTTGATTTGACATAGAATTTGGCGAGAGTTAAACAATGTTTGCTGTTATTGTTATTAATTATATCGCAAAATATCCCAAAATTGTAGAGTTGTAGTGCAAGCGTCTCGCTGGCTAGATTCTTTAAAATTTATAGAGTAGACCTCAACAACCCCCTTTCTCAAAGAAACCGGCTTTTTATTCCAAGTAGACCTCAAAAACCCGGTTTCTCAGAGAAACCGGGTTTTTATTCCACTCAAAAACCCGGTAACTTTCGCGAAACCGGGTTTTTATTCCAATTCGGGTTTTTATTCCAATTAGGGTTTTTATTCCAACTACAATTATAATCAAACAATAAACCCTTTAGAACTCAGTTGTCATTTAAGAATGAATTTACCTGTTTTCGCCGATATTGAAAAAGCAGCACAACGCCTCGGGGGATATGCTTACAAAACCCCGGTTGTTACTTCTCGCACCGTTAACGAATTAACCGGGGCGGAAGTCTTTTTTAAATGTGAGAATTTTCAAAGAACGGGTTCGTTTAAATTTCGGGGTGCTTTTAACGCTTTGTCTCAACTTTCTGAGGAAGAAAAATCTCGGGGTGTGTTAACGTTTTCTTCGGGAAATCACGCCCAGGCGATCGCACGTTCGGGTCAGATTTTAGGCATTCCCACCACTATTATTATGCCGTCTGATGCGCCGATTGTCAAGCAAGCGGCAACACGGGGTTATGGGGCGGAAATTATTCTCTATGAACGTGCGGAAATTGCCCGAGAAGTCTTGTGTCAACAAATTGCAACTGAACGGGGTTCTACGATTATACCGCCTTACGATCATCCTGATATTATTGCCGGACAAGGTACAACGGCGTTTGAACTTTTACAAGAGGTCAAAACCCTAGATTTTTTACTGGTTTGTTGTGGCGGTGGGGGTTTATTATCGGGTTGTGCTATTGCGACCCGTCAGCTTTCGCCCCACTGTAAAATTATTGGGGTTGAACCTGCAAACGCGGATGATGCAACCCGTTCTTTTAAAACAAAAACCTTACAAAAAATTGAGAATCCTAAAACCATAGCAGATGGGGCGAGAACTCCCTATCTAGGAAAGCTAACCTTTCCGTTGGTGTTGCAGAATGTGGATGATATGGTCACGGTTTCCGAGGAAGATATTATTAAAACCATGTTCTTTGTTTGGGAACGAATGAAGTTAGTGATTGAACCGACGGGGGCGTTGGCTGCTGCTGCATTATTGCAAGGGGTTGTCAAAGCACCGGGCGCTAGAATTGGGGTGGTTATCAGCGGCGGAAATGTGGATTTAAAACAAATTGGTCAGCTTTCCAAATAAATTTTATCAAAATCCAGTGATTTTTGTAAACCGTTTCTGTAGAAGGTATTACTGTAGCGGATTTTTTTGATAATTCCGTACAATTACTGAGGCTGTTTGTCTCGGTGTTTGCTATCATTTCAATGAGTGAGTATCAATCAAATAAAATTGTTTTATCGGAAATCTGATTAACAATTACTGATTTAAACTTACTCATCTATTTTGATCTTTCAAGGACGTTAATATTATGAATTCACCCAAACCAGAACTTAAAAAATTCTATCAACTTGCTAAAAAAGGAAATCCCAAAGCAATTGCTGTTGTTTTGAATTTCTTAATGAAACCAGAAAACATCGTTATTGGTCAAGCTGATATCCAAAATAATTATCTGTATCTGATTGTAGAATCTGCTGAAATTCCCCCTCCTCACTCGTCTATTAAACGAATCTATGACGCTTTGAAACTATTCAAACTACAGTACATTCAATATGTTATAATTCAAGCGAGAAAACCCGGAGAGACAAAACTTAAAAAGATTGACTGTATTGATTTAACCAAAGAATTAGAAACACCCCAACCCGAACCCGAACCTTCTACTTTTGAAAAATTCCAACAAAAATTTCAACAAAAATTAAAATGGCCGGCTTGGTTTCCTTATCCAAGTTCGTTTGGTCGGATGATAATATTAATATTATGGTTGTTCATTGTTCTCAGAATCGTTGCATTTTGGGGGGTAATTATCGGGGGAACGGTGTCTGTTGTCTCTGACGATATCAGACCTATATTACAAGCTTTAGGAATTGGTTTTTTGGGGTCAATATTAGTTCTTTCCTATGTCTACCATCTCTTATTCTATATTTTCTCCTATATACGTCAGCTTTTGTTGAGTCAATCATCGGTAAAAGCGTTTCAATGGTTCCCAACACCTTTAAGTTTATGGCAGGGAATATATACACCAATTGTTTTAATCTTATCCGCTTTAACTGTGTTCTTAGTTGTTTTACCCTTTATGCCTTGGGGAACTTGTCAACAAGAACTTTTATTGGAAGATAAAAATTGTTATTATCGCCTTCAAAATTACTTGGCGAGTCTAGAAGTTTTAGCGACTATTGTGTGGATAACATCCGGTTTGTATCTGTATCAAATTGAATATCTTATTCGGACAAGAGTTTCAGCAAAAAAGGTAATTAAGTTTATTGCTTTGGTTGTTTTTTCTTTCATGTCAACGGTTTTGATTTACACAACCGCAACCAATTGGAATTATATTTACGGTGCATTTACTAATTTTGAAAATCCTTTGGTATCATCAGAATTATCTGAAAATATTAACGCAACAGAACCCCCCGATGTAGACGTTGTAAATTCACCCAAAGCCGTTGTAAATTCACCCAAAATTGAACCTGAAACACCCGAAGTTATCGCGCCTAAAGTTCCCGATGAAAACTTCAAAAAAGGGATAGAAAATGCGACTAACGCTTCGCTATTAGTGCAAACGGCAAAATCTAAAAATGAATGGGAATTTGTCGAGACACAGTGGCAAAATGCGATAGACTATATGAAACAAGTACAACCCGATGACCCCAACTACGAAGCCGCACAAAAACGGGTTGTACAGTATCAGAAAAATCTCGAATATGCGCGTTTGGCGGGAAATCAGGCGAAAGAATAACCGAGTTTTTCCCCTAGTCTAAATTGAGAATATCAAACTCAGTTTCACCCCAAATCATCTGTTTATCCAACGCCGATAATACCTTGTTATTCGCCGCAGGAGACTGCAAACACCGACAGGCTAATGTTGCCACATCTGCCCGATGAATCGTTCCAGAAATGGTATAATTTTCGGTTAAAATGCCGTTACCTGTGGCGGGTTCGGACTTTAATCCACCGGGACGAATTATGGTATAATTAAGACCGCTATCGATTAAATGTTGTTCGGCTTTTTCCTTTTCTGCTAACACGGCGCCGAGGGTTTCCAAAGCTTGGGGAGGTAAAGCCACTCGACTGTTACCGGAACCGATAGAAGACACTAAAATAAACTTTCCGGCGCCGACTTCAACTGCTGCGTCAATTAAGTTTTTATTCCCCAAATAATCAGCCCTTTCGCCGTCTTTGGGTAAACCGCCAATGGTACTGATAACCGCAGAAATGGGGGAACCGGACATCGCTTGTTTAACGGCTTCGGCGTCTAGGGCGTCTCCCATAACCACTTCTATTCCCATTGCTTCTAACTCGGGTTTGGTGTCGGGCGAGCGCAATAATGCCTTTACTATTATACCTTGTTCGCGCAAACCTTTAGCAATTTCTCGACCGACGCCGCGACTTGCACCGGCGAGGAAAATATGAGATTGGTTCATTTTTTTTGACTCAAATTCATTAAATTTAGGTTGAGATGTTCAAAAAATTGATTGATGAACGGGGCGGGTTTAGCAAGGCTGTTTTTGGGATTTTTTTAATTGATGTGAACCCGCCCCTACAACCAGGGCTGTTTCGTTCTCAGTTAAAAATTGCCGGGGGGGGATGGGGTGATGGGGTTCGGGGGGAGGTGGGGAGAGGACTTTTTTCTAATTAAAAATACCTTTTTGTTAATAAAAATCCTCTCTATCTCCCTACCTCCCTACCTCCCCACCTCCCCACCAATCAAGTTTTAGGGCAATGAAACAGCCCTGGCCCCTACAATGTTTTTTTGTTTCGGGTTGGCTGTTTTCCTGAATTTTTCGAGAGACGTTCGGGGGAACGTCTGTTATAATTAATTGTGAATTGTTAATCTTTTTGAGGGCTAGATTGAGGGATAATTTTCCCCAAACTGAGATCGTCTAAATCTATTCCTTTAGCGCCTTTTTGTTCGAGTTGAATGAGTAACCGAGTTAGCTGATACCAAACTAACCCCGCCATCAATACTGTTAACGGAATTGAAAAGGAATAAGAAAAGAACGCCGAGAAGGTAAAAACCTGCAAACAAGAGGCTAAAAATAGACAAATTCCGATAGCAATTCCGCAAAAGGGAAACAACAATTGAAAACCCCTTAACTTGGCTAAAGCGCGAGTTGAACGACTGCTAGACCATTCTTTTAAGAGTTGTTTAAGCGTGGTAATAAAAGCGGTACAAGAGGTAATTCCTGCAAATAAACCTACAGCAAGAATAACGTAAGGCGGATCGGACATTTCATACATGGCGGTTCTGTTCCCTCAAGTTTAATTTATATGATTGTTGTTGCGCGAAGATCGCAAAATTTAACCTTTGATGCGATCGCCGGACTGCTTGAAAGTGCGGAAGCACAACAACGGGTTTTAACATGATATTACATTATTTTCCCCTGCTCAGTAACAGGGGATAATCGCTTGTTAAACTGTATTTTAGGCGCAGAAGGTCTAGTCTTGACGCAAAGCGGCGACTTGGGTTGTAGAAAACTCTGCGATCGCACTGATCGCCACATCAAACAAACGGGCGGGTTTAATGTGTGGACCAACCAAAGTCCAGAGGCGTCTGACTTCTTCGGTATGCAGGCGATCGCCTTCTGTCAAAGCTAAAATAAGCTGACGGCGAAGAAATTCCCCTTCTTGAGACAGTAGGTATTGCAAACCCAATTGTGCGGTTGGTAGAATATCAAAAGTCTGATCGGATTGGGCGATCGCTAACATATTCTCCAAGCGATTCCACTGGAATTTGCCATCTTTAATTAACACTTCCAGCAAGCGCCGACGCAAAGCCGGAGTTTCCCCTTTCAACAGACGTCGTGCAACATAAGGATAGGCGACATCGACAATTTTGAAACTGGAATTAAGGGTTAAAGCAATGCCTTCTTGAGTCACCAAAGACCGAATAATCAGGGCAAATTTTGCCGGAACTCGGAACGGATAATCGTACATCAACTCCGAGAAACTATCGGTAATCGTTTTAAAGTTAAAATCCCGAACGCTTTCACCCATCGCATTTCCCAAGACCTTTTCTAAAGCGGGAACAATGGGGAGAATATTAGTTTCCGGGGTCAAAAATCCCAATTGAACAAAGTCTTTTGCTAAATCGTTGTAATCTCGATTAATCAGATGAACAACCGAATCAACTAAAGTCTCTTTAACATCTTGTTCTAGCTGATCCATCATCCCAAAATCAATAAATGCCATGCGACCATCGGGCATTGCAAATAAATTACCGGGATGGGGATCGGCGTGGAAGAAACCAAATTCCAGCAGTTGTCTCAAACCGCTTGTTACCCCGACTAAAATGAGATTATCGAGGTCTAAACCTGCCGCTTCAATGCTGGCAACATCGGTCAATTTAAACCCGTTAATCCATTCTAAAGTTAAAACCCGAGTGCTGGTATATTTCCAATAAATTTCGGGAACTTTTACGGTTGGATCGTCGCTAAAATAAGCGGCAAATCGTTCGGCGTTGCGACCTTCATTGAGATAATCTATCTCCTCAAAAAGTTTAGTCCCAAATTCATCAACAATCAAGCTCAAATCGTGACCCAAATTAAGCGGTAGCCAAGGGGCGATCCAACCGGCGGCCCACCGCATTAAATACAAATCTAGGGTAATAATAGGAACCAAATTGGGTCGCTGAACTTTGATCGCGACTTCTTCCCCGGTTCGCAAACGGGCGCGATAAACTTGACCTAAACTGGCTGCGGCGACGGGTTCGGGGGAAATTTGACTGTAAACGCTGTCTAGATCTCGGTCTAACTCCGCCTCAATAATTGCCATTGCCGCTTGATGGTTGAAAGGCGGTAACTGATCCTGAAGTCGGGTGAGTTCTTCTAAAAAGTCCTTGCGAACCAAGTCGGGACGGGTGGAAAGGGCTTGACCGACTTTAATGAACGTGGGGCCGAGATGGGTTAGAATTTCTCGTAACTGAGTCGCTCGTTGCGGTGTATGTTCAACATCGGGTCTGCGCCATCGATCCCAAACCAGACCGAAGATAAACCCTGTAAAAAACCAGACTACGGTGATAGCCCGCCAAATGGCCTGCCAGGGACGACGGCGATAATATCGGGCGATCGCTTCTGGGTCATAACACCGTTCAGATGTGAATTGGTGTGGACTCACGCTGTTTATTTTCCTCTTAAACGCTGAATTGTAACTAGGGGGGTTACAGTTGACAGATCGACTCGGGTTGAGCGGATCTATATCTGTAGTTTTGTGTTTATCGTCTTGTTATCGTTTTGTTAATTAACAGTATACAAAACTACACACCCAAATCGGAAGCAAATTTACCTATTGGCTCAAAAAATCCTTGATCGCGTAGACCACAGAATCTTGTTGTTCGGTTGTCAACTCGGGAAACATAGGCAACGATAACACCTCCTGAGACAGTTGTTCAGCAACGGGAAACTGACCGGGTTGATCACCCAAATCTTGATAAACGGGCTGCAAGTGCAACGGTACCGGATAATAAACCATCGTAGTAATTCCCCGTTCGGCTAACTGTGCGCGAACAACATTTCGATCAAAGATTAAATCCGTTGCTCGTTGCAAAACTCGAACGGTATACTGATTCCAAACACTTTGTGCGGGAGTGGCTTCAGTCGGAACAATCAAACCCGGAACCGCCCCGAGAAATTGATGATAGCGTTGGGCAATACGCGATCGTTGTTCATTCCATCGATCAAGATAACGCAGTTTAACGTTCAAAATAGCGGCCTGTAACGCATCCAATCGACTGTTAACCCCAACCACTTCCGAATTATACTTACTGGACTGTCCGTGATCTTTAATCATCCGAATTTTAGCAGCGATCGCAGTATTATCAGTTGTAATCGCGCCGCCATCCCCACAGGCACCCAGATTTTTAGTTGGGAAGAAACTAAAACAACCAATATCACCAATACGACCGATTTTTTCACCGTTCCAAGTCGCCCCCGTCGCCTGGGCGCAATCTTCAATTACACTTAATTGGTGAGTTCGGGCAATTTCCATGACTCGGGTCATATTCACCGACTGACCAAACAAGTGTACCGGAATTATGGCTTTTGTTTTAGAAGTAATCGCCGATTCGAGTTTGTTAACATCGAGATTAAACGTATTTTCATCAATATCAACAAAGACCGGCGTCGCCCCGACAGAACTCACCACTTCCGCAGTTGCAATAAAGGTAAATACCGGAACAATGACTTCATCGCCCGGACCAATATCGAGGGCGCGAAGGGCGAGAAATAGGGCGTCGGTACCGGAGTTACAGCTAATACAGTCAGAAACCCCAATATACTCGCCAAAAGCTTCCTCAAACCGTGCAACCTCCGATCCGCCAATATAGTAACCCGAGGCTAACACCTGTTCGACAGCAGCGCCGACTTCCTCTGCAATTAATTTGTACTGTTGACCAAGATCGATTGGAGGGATTTTGTTCACGCTCACACCTAAAATGAAAAATGAGTTATCCGTTATCCGTAACACTGTAGGGTGCATCAAAGCAGTTAATCTGAGAACTCCTCCACAGAGATAACAATCATTGATGGACTCTACCCCTAAACTACTGTAGGGTGCATCAAATCAGTTAATCTGAGAACTCCTCCACAGAGATAACAATCATTGATGCACCATAAAAGGCTTAATCTAGTGCATCAAAGCAGTTAATCTGAGAACTCCTCCACAACAGAGAACAATCATTGATGGACTCTACCCCTAAACTACTGTAGGGTGCATCAAATCAGTTAATCTGAGAACTCCTCCACAACAGAGAACAATCATTGATGGACTCTACCCCTAAACTACTGTAGGGTGCATCAAATCAGTTAATCTGAGAACTCCTCCACAACAGAGAACAATCATTGATGCACCATAAAGGGGTTAATCTAGTGATTGTCAACAACCAGGGGAGAATGTGATGCACCCTACCCCTGTTAATTGGAGTTGAGGCTTGTTAATTCCCCTAGATTTTACAGACTTAGCGTTAGCATTGGGACTGATTACTATTGCGTGCGCCCTATCATTTTGGCAACAATTGGGCTTAGAAGGACAATTACTCCTCGCTACGGTGCGAACAATTGTTCAGTTGGGCGTTGCGGGTTACGTTTTGGCGGTGGTTTTCGATCCGGCGCGACCTAACCCCTGGTTAATTTTAGCCTTTGGACTGTTAATGTTAACCCTCGTTACCGTTGTTACCCGCAACCGCATCAGCAAAAAACTCCCCCGACTGATATTTTGGGTTTGGGGGTCGTTGGGGTTGAGTGCGGTGTTAATTGTCGGTTATGCTCAACTGTTGGTGATTCAACCGACGCCGTTCTACAGTCCCCAATATCTAATTCCGCTATTGGCGGCTATTTTAGGAAATGCGATGAATGCGGCTTCTATTGCGGGAGAACGTTTGGTTACGACGTTGAACTATTCCCAGACGGAAATTGAAACCCATCTCAGTTTGGGGGCGACTCCGACTCAAGCCGTGAAACTCTACCGGAGTGAAGCGATACGGGCGGGGTTGCTTCCTACACTGAATTCTATGGCTATTGTGGGAATTGTTACCCTTCCGGGTATTTTAACCGGTCAGTTGCTCGCCGGGGCCGATCCGTTGGATGCGGCGTCCTATCAAATTGTGATTCTGTTGGCGATCGCAGTGTCGAATTTAGTTGCTACCCTGGTGTTAACTGCGGGAATTTGTCGGCAATATTTCAACGCCGAGGCGCAGTTGCAAAAATTTTAACGAGAATTTTAACGATCAGCTTGATTTGATGAGATCGGATCGGGTAATCTACAATCCCAGTAACGTTCATTATTTTGGGTTCAAAATGTCAGAATTTTTAGATTTTCTTAAACATAAATATGCTTTCGTTGCGATCGGTGAATTTAAAGCCGGTAAGTTTGATGAAGCCGAACAACTGTTTGAAAAAGCGGTTTCGACCTATACCAAAGGGTTTAAAGGCTCTTATTTGTTGCAAGAACCAGGAACCGATAAAGGAATTGCGATTATATTTTGGGAAAATATAGAAGATATGGATGAAAATCATAGTGAAGCCTACGAAGCCATTATGAATGAAATGGCGCATCTATTTGCTAAAGCACCCAAAACCTCTTTTTATGAAGTTTGTAGCGAAGTTCATCCCCAAGAATTAGTTTCCGAAGAAGGTTAAATAGCATTTGTAGGTTGGGTTGAGGTTACGAAACCCAACTTCAAACTTGATTAGAAGTAGCCGTTTAATTACCGACAATGTAGAGGCGTTATATAGAAGTGGGTAGGCAAAATAAATTACCCATCGTAGAGGGCTGAAAGCCTCGCCTAACAAGGATAGCAAAGATAGCAATGTGTAAATAATTTTGCACAGGTACTTAACGTCTCTACAATATTTAGGATAAGGATATAAAGGCTCATTAGCCGGACATGATATGATTTGTGTTGATTTCATCTCGGACATTATTTGCGTTGAAATGATTTAATTAAGGGATGACCGCTATTAAGTAGTTCCTTCAGTTTATCAAATGCTGTTGAGTGTTGACGAACATGAGCATCAATAAATAAACCGATTGTTTCTGCCATGATAGAGCGAATTTCATCTTCGGGTTGAGTTGCGGGGAAGTCGAGAAAAGGTATGGCAGTTGTGGGGTCAAAAGGGTCAGAAATCGTAAAATGATTTGCACCTTCTAATAACAATAAATAGCTGTCATTTTTCCCCCCAGAAATTGCTTGCTCAAATGTCTTTTCAACAGCGATAGTAGCATCTTCAGGGAATCCATTATGAGCATTCATCTTAGCAACCGAACCATCACAAGTACCACCTATTAATAGTAGCGGTTGTGAGTCAGGTAGAGGCAAGATTTTTCCGGGTTCATGCCCAAGCATCACGGGAGCTACAGAGTTTGTTCCATAGGCAAAAGCTGCTGCAACTTGAGGAAAAAATCTGGGGTCAGCATTTTCCATAGCTATCCGACCTCCAGCAGAATGCCCACCCAAAATAATTTTTTCTAGGTCAAGCATACCGGCAAGAATTCCTTCACAATTCAATCCCTCCAGTTCTGCGATAATGGTAGGTAGAGTGGAAGATGAAGAACCTGTACCATAGGTATCTGGTTTCCAGAATTGAAAATTAATGCCTGGAGTCATGCTAACTTTGCCTGGAAAATTTTCTTCTACCCAGGAAAATGTTACCACTATCAGTCCCCGTTCAGATAGTTCGACCGCCAACCATTCATACATTTGAGGATGGCAGTTGAAGCCACTCAAAAAAAGCACTACGGGAAACGGAGCGTGTTGAGAGTCAACGGGTATCATTTCTGGGTTAATTTTCATTTCACCTTCTGAAAATTTTCCCGGATAGAAAACTTTTAGATGGATGGTATCGTAGGGAGGTTGAGCGTTGTCAACTTTGGTTGCTCGGTAAAAGGCTCGAATAGTCATGCTAAGATTATTTAGAAACAATGTTTAAATCTGCCCCTGCGCGATCGCTAACATAGGCTACTTGAGGTATTTAACCAACTGTTCGAGTTTCGACCAAGCCGCACCACTGCTGATAATATCTTGAGCAACAGACAGCCCCGAAACGTGATCTCCGATAGGAACAAAACCGCTAACTTGTAAAGCCAAAGACGCATTTAAAGCCACCACATCTCGTTGAGCAGGTGTTCCTTTTCCTTGTAAAACATTTTGCAAAATTTCCGCATTTTCCGCAACTTCCCCACCTTTTAAAGCCGTTATTTCTGCCGAATTTAACCCCAGTTCTGTTGGATTAATTGCAACTTTTTCGACCTGTCTTTCCGATAAGATTGCCAAATCCGTTAAATCACCCAATCCCGCCTCATCGAGTTTTTCTCGTCCGTGTAATACAATCGCCTGTTTTAACCCTAATTTTCCCAACGCTTCCGCAATAGTTTCCAATAAATTGGGGTCATAAACACCCATCACTTGACCCGAAGGTTTTAAAGGATTAACTAACGGCCCCAACAAGTTAAAAACCGTTCTGACTTTCAACGTTTTCCTAAGGGGAACAACCGCTTTCATCGCGGGATGCCAACCCGGTGCAAATAAAAAGGTAATTCCCACTTCTGTTAACGCCGAAGTAATCTTTTCAAACGGCGAATTTAACTGAATTCCTAGCGCTTCTAAAACATCAGCAGAACCCACCTTACTCGAAGCGGAACGGTTGCCGTGTTTGGCGACGGGAACCCCCGCAGCAGCAGCCACAAACGCCACAGCAGTGGAAATATTAAACGTAGAAGCGCCATCTCCGCCGGTTCCACAAGTATCAATAATATGATAGGGAGAATTGGGAATTGCAACCGGTGTTGAAGCCGACGCCGACTGAGACTGCAATACAGAAGCCATTCCCGCCAATTCTTCTGCGGAGACGCCTTTGGTTTGCAACGCCATCAAAATTGCACCCGAAAGCACCGGGGGAATTTCCTCGTTTAGCCATCCCTGCATTAACGTTGAAGCTTGGGAAACCGAGAGGGAGTCCCGGTCGAGGAGTTGTTGCAGCAAATTCGGCCAGAAGTTGGTATCGTGAGTTGGGGAAGCTGTGACAGTCATTTCAGGATTATTAAATCTAATCGGCATTTTGACAACCTGAAGATTTATTTTACCCTCAAAGGGGTACTTTCTTTATTAATTCTGTTAATAGCGTAGGGGCGGGTTCTACAATATCTTTAACGACTACTGCGAGATTTACATAAACCCGCCCACTAAATTTTTCATCTTTGCAAGACTTGACAAACTGGTTAGAGGAGAATTTGAGGGAATAGAAGGCTTTTTTGCAAGACTTGACAAACTGGTTAGAGGAGAATTTGAGGGAATAGAAGGCACTAGGGTTGGCAAATTTGAGGATTTGGACGTTGGGGAATCACACCCGTTTTTGTTGGGTCATAACTCATTAATATAACCTCTCCGTCAAGTACAGGAAAAAGTTTAGTCTTGCAATTATAGAGATCGAAACTTTAGCTGACCTATCCGAGTGATTTTTCGATTAAAAGAATGATTTTCAGGAGCAAGACTGAACAGTAAAACTTGATATTCTCCCGGTTCTGGAAATTGACAATAAAGCCGAATATTTGAATACTCTGTCTGAGTTCGACAGGCTTTTAGCTGTTGATGTTTATTAGATGAATTACTCAATAGTAAATCCCAAACTAAAAAATTAGATTCATTGATTTTTGAAAATAAAGCTCCTATTCTTTGGGGTTCTTGAGCCAAAGATCTTAATTCAATCACAGCATTTTTTTTAATGGTTGTTTGATACTCCTCGGGGGAAATCATGGTCAACCCTTGAGCAAAAAACTGAGGAGTTAAAAGGGGTTGATTTTCAAAAGATTGGTAATTTTTTGACGGGCGTAAAAGTTGCCAACCTTGTATTAAAGGTAAGTGACTAATAATCATTAGTTCAGGAGGAAGCATCAAATAATCCGTACTATATAAATCCTTTGAACTTGTGTCATCCCATGTGGTATCAACTAATTGCCAGTTTCCTTCAATTTTGACAGCATTCCAAGCATGGAGTGTCCAATCATAATTGGATTTTAGTAACCTAAAAGCTGTGGGAATCAAATCTATAGGTGCCAAGTCTTGACGAACTTTTCCTGTTATATAAACAACATCTAATCCTATCGCTCGTCCGAGTTCTTGAAAAAGATTGGCATAGCCTTCACAGACGGCTTTGTGAGTAACAAAAACAGTTTGTGCATCCTGAGAAGGTCGTATTCCGGTTTGAAGTACATCTAAATCATAAGTGACTCTACTGATTACATAATCATGTATGGCTTTAACTTGCAAATAGGGATCGGTTTCATGTTGAGCAATATATTGAGCAACTGATTTAATACTTGTTTCAAAATCCGGTGTAAGGCTACTAATGATGGGATGAATCGTTTGATGCTCTTTCCAAGGCCAGGGTGATGAGGCAAACGGAGGTGTCGGGTTATTGACTAGGTAAGTAATCAAATCACTAGATGAATTGTACCTCATCGGGATATAGGATTGAAAAATGATTACGAATAGGATAGACAAGAAAATTAATATATTCCTGAATTGAGTCCGGCTGAAATTATTAACTTTTTTGAAAGTAGCATCTAAACGGATTGACTTTAGTTGCTTTTTTTCCGAAGGTTTTGTTGTTGAAAAATTTTATGAAATTCCTTTTCAAAATTGTTCGACATAATACAAATTACCAATCAGGGTAGATGAACAGATGGCTGTTGCATACTTACTTATCTCTCACCCGAGGGGAACTTATGCAATTTTTCCTGAAACTGCTCCCCTCGGTTTTCTGGCCCTGATTTTCGGATCTTCAGCCCTGCTTCTGAATATATGACTCACGCTTCTAACGGTTCACTCGGTAGATGGTATTAACTCCTCAACTTCTGGGTTGACAAGTTTGAGGATTAGGGCGTTGACGCTGAACTCCCATGTTTGTTGGGTCATAACCCACTAAAATAATTTGACCATCTTCTGTTCTTATCCAACCCCTCGCCGGAACAATTGTCCGAGAATCTATAGGATGATCATCAAGATTATTATCACGATTTCGGGATTGTTGTTGAGGACGTTGTGAGGAATTATTGGTTTGAGAATTAACGGGTTCAGTGATGAAAGATTCCCATTCAATTAACCCTTGAGTTATTGATAAAGGTTGAGTGGGGTCTGGCGCTATTCCCCCTCGTCCGGTGATAATAAATGAACTATTTCGACCTTTTTTGCAGGGGTCTTGAGCAATTAATTCAGCAGGGTCTACAACTGTTACTTCGGGTGATTCTGGGGGGTCAAAATTGAGAGTATCATCGATAGAAAGTTGTCCGGCTGCATTAATAATACTATTTTGAGATTGAAGAAGTGCCAATTCCGAATTTTCAAAAGGACGAATATTAATATTACTCCCTCCGGTTGGGTCAAAGGCGCTGGTAACAATTTGGCTATTTTCTAACAACACTAAAAAATTAGAATTAATATCAATATTTCCATCAAACGTTTGACCGCTTTGACTTCCTGCTGCCGATATTTGACTTTCTCGCACAAAAATATCGGGAGAATTAATAGTAATATTTCCGCCTTCACCTGTTACTGATTCTGCGAATAGAGCAGCTTGTTCCAAACGAACTTGAGAAGCACTTACGTCTATATTTCCGGGATTACCTCTACTACTCTGACTACTTACTAAAATAGCAGATTGATTTCTCATCGTTAAACTTTCTGCATCAATCGTTACTGTTCCACCATTTCCAACCCCGCTTTCAAAAACTGCTGCACCAATAGAAGAACCACCTATTAATTCAATATTTTCGGCTTGTAAGTTCACTGAACCCGCATCTCCAATACCACTTGTTCCTGTAAATAATAAAACTTTATTACTTATAGTTAAATCTCCAGTTTCAATAATAATATTGCCTCCGTTTCCTATGCCTCCTTCTTCACTGACTCCAGTGTTAATTGATGTTCCTTCCCCATCAATAACAACTGATTCTGAGGCTTGAATTAAGACTGTTCCTCCTCGGCGATTAGGGGGAATTTCAACAGAAGTAATTTCGGATTCATCTGGTAACGAAATTCCCGAAGAAATTCTAGAATTATTCTGAACTCTAAGTTGTTCTGTTTCAATGGTAATATCTCCTCCATTACCCGCACCTCTCGTTCCACTAGAAATATTAACTTGATCATCAAATAACACCTCTTGAGCTTGTATACTAATTGAACCTGAAGAACCCATTCCCAAACTATTAGTGCTAATTGATGCTCCATCAATTCCGACTAATCTTTGTGCGGTAATTGAAATATCTCCGGTGTTGCCTCCGTTACTAGCTAGAGCAACAATTTCACTACCCAGTGTGGATGGTTCTCCTGTAAATGAAGTAATAATCGTTTGAGTTCCTCTACCACTAATTTCAATACTATTTGCACGAATATCAATTGAACCCGAACTGCCTACATCCCCTGATAAAGTTGATATCTCTGCTCCATTGAGTATTCTTAATTGGTCTGCTTCGAGTGTGATACTTCCCACGCTACTACCGCTAAATTCTGTATTAGGAGATGTTTCTTCCGTTCTACCTGTTAATACAGTAATTTGACTGGGAAATATTGTCTCTCCAATTACACTGGAAAACCTTTGATCACCAATTAATTCAACAACAGAAGCTTTAATATTGATAGAGCCAGCGCTACTACCGTTTACACTGGTTACTGATATTTGACCTCCATCTCGAATGGTTAATCGTCCGGTTTCTAAATTGAGAGTTCCTGCGGTTCCTGTACCGTTTGTAAAAACGTTTAAACTACTTCTTGAGGAGCCTCCATCAATATTCAACTGTCCTGCTATCTCTACTTCATTGGCTTTGACTTCTACCAAACCTGAACTCCCCCTTCCTAAAGCAGAAGTTCCTATTTGTCCTCCCTCTCGAATTGTAAGTTTATTTGTGGTGATGAAAACACTTCCTGCACTTCCTTCTAAAAGAGAACTCGTTGTTGATATGTTGCTAAAAGATGCAGTTATATCTTCAGGATTAATGGAAGGTTCTAGAACAAATTCTACGGAATCTAGATCAAATTGAACGGGACTTCCTCCACTGACTTCAACGGATTCTGAAGCATTAATAATTATGTCTCCTGCTTGTCCGGTGTTGAAGCTACTAGCAAAGATAGTACCTCCATTCCGAACGGCTAATCTAGGAGTATTAATAATAACGCTTCCTGCATTACCATTGCCAAATGTCCGGGTGTTGATTCGACTTCTAAGACCAGTCGGTGAAACGCCTATTATGTCTACAGATTCGGAAGCGTTAACGATTATATTTCCCGTTGAACCTGTTGCTTCTGGGTTAACATCAAGCCGAATATCAGCACCATCTCGAAGGACTAAAGTTCCCGTATTAATCGTAATATTCCCAATATTACTTTTTCCGAAAACTTCACCGGATACGATAGAATTTTCAAGATAAATTTGCGGTGCTTCAATATTAATATTTCCTCCATCTCCCACAGGGATTGCTTCAACCTCCATCAAAATATTACTATTTGCTAACTCCACCGAATCGGTTGCAAAAATCGATATAGAACCCGAATTCCCTTCTCCAAATGTAGTGCTTTGAATTTCCGCTCCCTCTATTAATCGGAATTGTCCTGTTTCTATTTGAATATCGCCTCCATTACCAACCGCATTTTCTCCAATTATACTAAAAATATTACTATTTGATAGTTCCACTAAGTCTGTTGCAAAAATTGAGGTTGAACCCGCATTTCCTTGTCCAAAACTACTGTTGAGAATTTCCCCGCCTTCTGTTAATCTAAATTGTCCTGTTTCTATTGTAATATTTCCTCCATTACCAATACCCGTCTCACTTCCACCTGCAATCAAAGCACTCGGAAATTCACCATCAGGAGAAGTACCAGCAATTTCAACCGATGCGGCTTGTACGTTTATATTCCCTGCGTTTCCGTTTCCTAAAATAGAAGTGCTGATAAAAGCACCGCCATTTATTGAGAGTGAATTAGCTGTGATGTTGATGTTTCCAGATAGACCCGTTCCACCCAAATTTATTCTATTGGTAATTGAACTGCTTGCACCTGTTAGGAGAATATTTTCTTGAGCGTTAATATTAATATCTCCAGTTTTTGCTTCTAGAAACCCTAAACCTTCATCAATTCCCACTCGAATAACACTATCACCCGAGATTTCAACATTTCTCGCATTAATATTAACGTCTCCGCCTCCATTTCCACGAACATTAATTTGTGATTCATTGGTTAACGCAATATTACCCCGTTGAATATTATCGGGAAAGGTTAAAGTCATATCGGGGTTAATTTGAATAATTCCGGGTTCAGATAATCCCCCTAATTGAATTCGACTTCCTGGAGAAATTGCAAAACCTTCATCAAATAATACATCTCCCCCAACCAATGCCAAAGTTTGATTTTGAGGAACGTTTAAGCCTTGCGAAATTAGAAACCCCGCATCATTTCTTAACGGATTTCCATCGGGTCGAACCAGTTGAGGTGCGGCTTGATTAACAATTGTTCCGGGATTTTCTCTAATGTTTAACCCGATGGGAATATTTATGGTTAATAAGGGCGGTGCTTCCGGGTTACTTGCTGCAAATTCAAAGCCATTTTCAAATAAAATACCATCGGCTGTAGACGCAAAAAATGAACCGCCGACATCTAATCTGGCGTTCGGCCCAAAGACAATCCCATTGGGATTGATTAAAAATAGGTTGGCATTTCCTAAAACCCCTAAAGTTCCGAGAATTTGTGATATATTTCCCCCGGTAACGCGAGTTAAAATATTAATAATATTATCGGGGTTGGAAAAATAAGCCCCTCGTCCAACTTCAACGTTAAACTCTTGAAAACTATGAAATAAATTACCGCCCCGAACTGCTCCCCCGTCAATGCGATCGCTATTTATTCCGCGAATGTTAACATTGGGGGTAACAACGGAGTTTTCTGTACCCAAGCTGTTATCGGGAACAATTTGTGCTTGGGTGGGTAGAACGGGAATAATAGAACTGAAGGTGATCAAACCCGCGAATAAGGACAGGTCTAAGAGGGGATGCTGTACCACTGGCATTTTGAGATTTGAGGGATAATTATTATTTAGAAGTATACCACTAAAAAAACACAATCCGTCAATTTTATATACTAACAAAACTTGTTTTATAAACGGCTGATACCATGTCAGATTGATTAATGCTTGTTCTGGGGCTGGGCTTCATATCACTCACCAGTGATTACAGTGATAGCGGTTTTCAATTGCATAAGACACAGTTGATTAAAAACCCGGTAACTTTATCGAAACCGGGTTTCTGGGATGTACTAGATAATCAGTTTTTGTTAAAAACAAAGCTTTTCAGTGTCAGAGGGAAAAACCCAGTTTCTCTGAGAAACTGGGTTGAGAGGATAGACCATTAAATCGATACAAAATGCTATCAACAATTAATGATTTATGGTCTTTGTTGAATGCCATTACCAATGACGGCTATTTTATGGCGATAAATGAGTTCGGCGCCAAACCAACCCGTAAGTCCTAAAACTGAAGCAACAATTAATGATAGAATTAAGCCGATGGGTAGGATAAAATCTGCGGGCTGTTCCCAACGGAAAAACAGACTAATTCCCGACAAGACTAAGGCGATAATATTGCCAATCATGTGAATCCAACCGGCGTTGTGTTGTCGAACCCGATCAATTTCTAAAAAGTCTATCATTCCGGTAATTGCAGCTAATAATCCCGTTAACAGTCCGGCGACTAATAATAACACAGAAGCCCTCGCCCAAAACAGATCGTGAGTTAATAAATATCCAAAATCGGTTCCTAACACTCCGACTAAAAAAGCAATAGGAAATGTAACTATTAATGGATGAATGGGATGTCCGGCGACAGCAACTTTACTGGGAACTCCACTGTCTAAATACTCTTGTTCGTCGTTTTCAATGAAGGGGGGAACATTGGGATACTGAGTCATCAGATTTCCGCTCCTTAAATTAATCCGTTGTTGGGATCATTGCATTATTATTATTGGTTTTACATCTATCTAAGTAAGTAGGTCTGGAGGAAAGTTGATTGAACTTTAATTACGGTTCTACAATTACGGGTGTTCCGATGGTAACTTTATCGAATAATAGCAGTACATCTTGGTTGAGCATTCGGATACACCCATGAGAGGCGGCTTGTCCTACGGTGTCTTCGTTGGGGGTACCGTGAAAGCCGATGTAGTTGGTGCCATCAGTCCAAAACCCTATCCAACGCATTCCCAGGGGGTTATCCGGGCCTGGGGGGATAATTTCCCCGGTAAAGGGGTGTTCCCAGGAGGGTTCTTGAATTTTTTGGATGACTTTGTACTCACCGGTGGGGGTTTCCCAACCTTCTCGACCCACCGCGATGGGGTAGCTGGTGAGAAGTTGTTGCTGGCGATAAACGTATACACGGCGATCGCCAAGTCGTATAATTAACTGTAACTTCGGTTGGGAAGGTTTAGAGATTTGGGGAACAAAGGAAGGTTCTGAAGTTGAGAATTTACTGACGGATAGTTTTCTAGCGGTAACAACTCCATCATTGACGGGGGAGGAAATGACGGGTTGAGGGGTAGCGAGTAATAGAAAAACGACAACCGAACTCAGCCATAATCGGCTGGATATCAAAAATTCTCCTCTCACCATATACTGTTTGTACTGCACGAACCCGCAACCAAATTTTACACAATTTGACGTTGTTTATCCGGAATTTAACATAACATCACCGCATCAAGGCGAAAGAGTAAGATGAAGTTGAGGGGGTGTCCTTCCCCTCGGTGTTGAAGTTGTTAATATCTCGACAAAATACAGATCCTAAAGGACACAAACTTGTTAAACTAGGATAGATAGAATATGCAGAAGTTATAAAAGCCTGGGTAAACTTTGGGCATCTACTAGACTTGCACCACTCCGAATTGTCACAGAAATTTCACGGTTTCTGATGGTTGAATTGTGTTAATTTTTCACTAGGAGCTTCTGTGATTGGAGTGGGTGTTGGGAAATCTACAATTACTTTTTGATCGGCAAATGTTAGCTCAAACTCCCACGAATGAGGCGACTTCCATGAATGCTGAACAGATTTTTCCTTTAATTGACAGCATTCTTCCGTTTGAGGTGTGTTTACACTATCAAGTGTTACCGCTATCGTTAACTGATGATTCTTTGCATTTAGGAATCGTTGATCCTGATGATAATTCGGCTTTAGAATATGTCAATAAAATTTTAGCTTATCGCAACTGCTCTATCCTTACGCAGAAGATATCTTTTCCCGATCAACAGGCGATTTTATCGGCTTATTTATATCATACTCAACATCAAAATTCTGACGGAAACGCTGAAAAAAAAATATCAAAAAATAGTGTTAAAGTTCAGGAAAATCCCCCTTCAACTCTCAAGAATAGTTGTAAAACTTGTTCTTGTCAAAACAAAAATTTACCCGGTTTAGAAATTTATACTCATTACTTAAATGAGCCGATAGAAATTTTAGCGACACTGACGCCTGAAAAATTATTATATGAACTCTTAGGTCGAGTTATGGCGGGTGGAATTGGTCGGCTTTATTTTGAACGTCAACCCTCTACGGGTCGAATTTTGTGGAGTCAAGATGGAGTTTTAAAATCTGTTTTAGAAGATTTAGAAGCGAGTCAATTTCAAGGGGTAATTAACGAATTAAAACGGTTGCTCGAACTCCCCTTAATCCCAGTTGACAAACCCAAACAAGCTGAAATTGAGCGGCTTTATCGGGGAACTCATATTTTATTGCGTTTGCGAGTTACACCGGGAGAACATGGAGAAGAAGCCAACTTACAAGTGTTGCGAGGTGCGGCGTTAAAATTCCACCAACAACATCGAATGACGCTTTTAAGTCGGGATGCTTTAAGGTTAGCAGAACAACTGGAAAAAAAATTAACAGAAATTGAAAAACGTTCGGACTCTGCGCCTCTACCGTCTGATAATTTACCCCTGTTAACCCAGTTGCTAAAAACGATTCTCCGACAGGTAGAAACCTTGCTGAAAAAGGATGAACAATAATCGCATCGGCAGACAAGAAAAGCGAGACTTGTTGTTAGAAAGTCGGCTTTCCTTGTCACCGGTCTGGAATGAAAATCTAAGCTAAAACGGGTTCTTGTTTAGGCCAACGATTAACAGCCTTTCCAATCACCGCCATTTCTTCCATTAAACGGTCAAACTGTTCGGGGGTCAAGGATTGTGGCCCGTCCGAAAGGGCTTTGGCGGGGTTGGGATGAACTTCGATCATCAACGCATCCGTACCTGCGGCCACAGCAGCCAAAGACATGGCGGGAACGTGTTCGGCGAACCCGGTACCGTGACTGGGATCGATCATAATCGGTAAGTGAGTCAGCGATCGCAATACCGGAATTACAGACAAGTCTAGAGTATTGCGAGTGTAGCGGCGGTCAAACGTGCGAATTCCCCGCTCACAGAGAATCACGTTGGGGTTTCCGGCCGCTAAGATATATTCGGCCGCCATCACCCATTCTTCGATAGTTGCCGACATTCCCCGCTTCAACAACACCGGTTTGTCTTGGGCGCCGACTTTTTTGAGGAGGGAGAAGTTTTGCATATTGCGAGCGCCAATTTGGATGACATCGGCGACATTCCCCAACACTTCCAAGTCATCGGCGTCCATGAGTTCGGTAATAATCCCCAAGCCGGTTTCTTCTCGGGCTGCTGCTAACAAGTGTAAGGCGCTTTCTCCGTGTCCTTGGAAGGCGTAGGGAGAAGTCCGGGGTTTGTAGGCGCCTCCTCGGAGAAAATGCGCTCCTGCGGCTTTGACTCGTTTGGCGGTTTCAACGATCATTTCTTCGTTTTCCACCGAACAGGGGCCTGCGGTAATCACCAGGGGATGATTTTCGCCAAAATAAACGGTCCCGGCGGGGGTGGGAACGGCGACTTCGCTGGCTTCGCCGTGACGATATTCCCGACAAGCGCGTTTAAAGGGTTTTTCGACCCGTAGCACCTCTTCAATGAAAGGACTCAATTCTTGAAGTTGCAGGGGGTCTAGGTCGGCGGTTTCTCCGACTAACCCAATGACAACCTTATGAGTCCCGACAATTTTTTCGGGGTTAACATTCCAGGTTGTCCGCAGGTCTTCGCTTAAGCGTTCAATTTCGGCTTCGGGGGAGCCAACTTTCATTACAATAATCATTTATTCCTATTAGGTTTAGGGTTGACTGTTGTGGTTTGGTTTTCTATAAAGATCACTTTAACCCATGACCCACACCTTAATTTTTCGATTTTTAATTCTTAATTTTTGCTCTACTTTCTCGTCGAGCTTCTTTCCAGGCTTGTACGGTTCGCCCGATATTGAGTTTAAACTCTTGCCAACCGACAACAGTTCCGGTTTTGTCTTCATCCCAAGAGGTGGAGAAAATTCCATAACTCAACCCCAGAACGCTTAAGCCAAAACAACCCAGACTCGCGAGTAAAACTGCCGTATTGGGGAGGACAAACACTTCATTGACAATAATAAAGTAACTCCCCACAAAGATGCCGATCGCCATTAACAGCGGCACACCGGATAATAAAGCCATCCGAAATAACATTCGCTGACTGACAACTTCGGGGATGGCAGCTTCGGTGCGAGTTGCAGGGCGAATGTTTGCGGGTTTGGCTGTTTTTTTCTCTGCGGACTTGCCTGTTGTACGCGCTGGGGGATTAGTTTTGGTTTCCGGTTCGGCGGGCTGAGATTGGGCTTTTGACGCTTTTTTACGGCTTTTTTTCGGTTCAAAGGGGAGTGATTGGCGTGGGCGTTCGGAAGACATGGTAATATTGGCTCACAGTGAGGTGTTGACGGGACGAACGTACAGGTTGCAAGAGCTTTGAGCTTTTATCCCCGAATTCCTAAAGTTTGAATCAGGGCGCGATATTTATCGTTATCCTTATTGCGAATATAGGCTAACAGACGCTTACGTTGTCCGATCATTTTCATCAATCCTCGGGTTGAGGAATAATCCTTTTTGTTTTGTTTGAGGTGGGCGCTGAGTTTGTTGATGCGTTCGGTGAGCAGGGCGACTTGTACCTCGGCTGATCCGGTATCGGTGGCGTGAACTTGGTGTTCGGTGATGATTTGTTGTTTCTGTTCTTGGGTCAGACTCATGGTTTGAAATGGTGTTGTTTTTCTAATTTTCCACAATTGTTAATCCTATCACATTCTCTTGAGGGTGAGCTAATACTGAAGCGGGTTCAAGGTTTCCGGGGCTGACTCCCCAACGGGTTCGGGCTTGGGTTTTCAGACTCTAGGAGGATGTCAAGAAGCACGATGCCGCTTAAACTTTACTAGCGGTAGTCGCCTACTCTCGCAGAAAATAGCAACAAATGGGCGAATATTGGACTGGCTGAGAAGACAAAGAAGCTAGTCCCGTCAGTCAAAAAACATTTTGGGGTTTTCGGTGCATCTGTCAGGTTTGGTCACTGAATCTTATTTTTCTATGGTTGATTTACAGTTCAATTCTTTCTCGATTACACTCGAACAAAGTGTAAATATTGGAGTGTGGTTCGGAGCGGCAATTTTGGCTTTGGTCGGAATTTTTGCCCTAAAAAACTTCATTCAAAATAAAATCATTAATCGCTTTTTTTCACCGGGAAAACTAGAGCTTTATAAACAGATTTTCACGCCTTATCAATCGCTAATTTTGACGGTGTTGGCCTTGACGGGTGCTGAAGTTTTTCTGTTATCGGTTCCCTTGTCTAAATCCCTTTCCAGCTTGGAAGTGGTTTTGAGTTTGGTTTTGGCAATAACAGCCAGTTGGTTAGCGTCTCAAATTTTCAAGCAGTTTTTTGATATTTATCTGGTTAATAAAGCGGCTCGAAAACAAGGTCGCAGTGTTAACAGCGAACTGCTTTTAGTCGGGAAATTTATCGCCAATACGGTGATTATTATCATCGCCATTATTGCTTTTGCTCAAACCCATCAAATTAATATATTTGGTCTGCTGGCGAGTTTGGGCGTGGGCGGACTGGCGGTGGCGTTTGCGGCTCAAAGTACGTTAAGCCAAATTCTGGGGGGAATTGTATTATATTTAGATCGCCCCTTTGTCGTTGATGATTATATTGGTTTACCGGATGGAACATTTGGACGGGTAGAATCAATTGGTTTGCGTTCAACGAAAATTAGAACCTCAGGAAAAGGAACGTTAATGATCGTTCCCAATAGTTCGTTAACGGAAACAAATATCGAAAATTATACGGGCGCTCGCAAAGTAATTTCAATTCTAGGGTTAGTCTTTCCCCGTACAATTAGCGCCGAAGAACAGGCGCTCATTCGACAGATTATTCTCGAAGGAACTGAAAACACCTATGGAATTGATCCGCGAGGAACCGATGTCACCTTCAAAGATTTGAGGGACGTTACAGGAGAAGATAAAACTCAAGCCCAAGTTACCTTTTTTATCTTGGGTTCGGGTCAAGAAAATTTAGAATTGCGCCGTCAACTCTTACAAATTGCCAGTCAAGATATCAATCAAATTCTTCAGCAATACGGTATTGCGTTTGAGATGGAAGAACAAAATATTTACGTGAATTCACCCATTACAGTCTAATCCATGAATTTTTACAATCCATTCGATCCCAACTCGCAGATTTTTATCGGCTTAAGAGACTCTGCAATTCCCAATCCGGTTATTTTTATTTTATTCGTTCTGATCTCTTTTCTCGTTGGTCGATATACACCGGGAATTATTAGAGTATTGGTGGATAAATTTCTCCCGACAGATAATCGCAATATTTTCCATGAATTTATTCTTCCCATTCAAGGGTCTTTAAAAGTCGCCGGCACTTTTATTTTAATTTCCCTTTCTCTGGCTTGGCTGAACGATAATCCCACATTGTACAGATTTATTAAACCGTTTGTAGATTTGGGTGTAATTGCGAGTGTCGCTTGGTTACTCTCTCGAATTTTTCGCCAAGTTCTGTTAATTTATGGGATTCCCATTCTCCGAAAATATGGCTTAGAAGTTGATGAAACCTTTCTAATTTTTGAAACGGCTGTTAATGTGATTATTGGTTTTATTGCGGTAACTGCTTTCGCTCAAAGTCAAAATTTCCCGTTAACGGCGTTGTTGGCGGGTGCGTCTATTGGGGGTGCGGCGATTGGTTTTGGGGCGCAAAGTACCTTTGAACAACTGTTAGGAACGATTGTATTACGTTTGGATCGTCCGTTTGTCCGGGGCGAATATGTAAGGCTGGAAAATGGCACCTATGGACGGGTAGAATCGATTGGTTTGCGTTCTACAAAAATCCGATTGGCGGCGAAAGGAACGTTGGTGATTATTCCCAATTCTAATTTGATGAAAATGGAAATTGAGAATATTACCCGAGGTAAAAAAGTGATGGTTTTGTTGTATCTTGATTTTACCCGACAGTTAGAAGATCGAGAAAAAGCTTTGGTACAACAGGCGGTTAAAGAATGTACGGATTCGGTGTTTGGTATCGATCCGGGAAGTACAAATATTGCGCTGCTTCAACATACGGATACTCGAAATACAAGGGCGAGAGTGACGTTTTTTATTCTGGGTTCCAGCGAAAATGCGATCGCCTTGAGAAAGAGTTTGTTAGAATCAACAAACCAGAGTATTTCTAAAAAGCTGCAACAGTATAATATCTCTTTCTTGATGCAAGAACCGAGTATTTATGTTGATTCTCCCGTAACCATTTAGTAGGGTGGGTGACAAGAGATAACTTAACTGCTGAAATCACCAACTTTTTGCTGTCACCCACCCTACAATTAGACAGGGTGAGAACCGATAACTTAACTGCTGAAATCATCAACTTTTTGCTGTCACCCACCCTACAAGTAGACAGAAAAACCCGGTTTCTCAAAGAAACCGGGTTTTTAGGGTTTTTATCCAAATTAATCTAATTCACTTTCTAATACCGTTGCGATCGCTTTTTGGGCGTTTTCTTGAAACTCCCGTATATTAACGCGACCCAGTAAAGAAATAGCAACGATCATCCCGATTGCTTGTACCGCAAATACTAGCCCATAAGCGAGTACAGGAATGCTAAAAATAGATCGACCCAAATCTAACACAGCGCCACCGAGTACGGTTGCTAAACCTCGCGCCATTGCTTGAGCGAGTCCCCAGGCGCCGATAAAAGTTCCAGCAGTTTCCGCAGCAGTTAAGTCCAGCATTAAACCAATCGCGCCAGCAGTTAAAATACCACTAGCCCCGCCAAATAGCAACAACCCAGTTTTCAACATTCCGGGGTTAGCCGCGAAGCCGGAAGCGATAAACAGACTCAAACAAATTACAGTACCAATACAACCGACTTTAACGGTATTTTTCTTTCCCAAACGGGGAGTAATTAAAAAGCCTGTCGAACCAATTCCGACCAGGGTTCCCATTCCAAAAAAGGCGTTGAGTTGGGTGGTTTCGGAAATACACATTCCAAACACTTCGCCGCCATAGGGTTCGAGTACCGCATCCTGCATAAATAGGCTAATACTCATCACTAATAGGAAGCTGAAAAATAAACCGGTTTGACGACTGGCGGTTAAGATTTTTAAAGCGCGAGAGAGGGTAATTTGGTCTTCTCGTTCAACAACACGCGATCGGGTAGAATAGCGGGAAAATCGTTTTTCAACGCCTACGGTTGACAGCAGACACAAGCCAAAAACAATTCCCGGAACGATGATATAGAGGGGATTAATTGCCGATTGTAATTGAGCAATATTAACGGTGCTGGCGGTTTGATTGGGGTTGTAGGAGAGAATGTCGGCGCCGCAAACTTCGGGACGGTTGAGAATTTTTGAACTGATAATGGCTCCGATGACAATGCCGACCATCAGCATCGACCAAACGATACTCACCAGTTTGGAGCGGTTATCCTCATCGGAAACGTCAAATAATAAGGCCGCAAAGGGGGTGGAACTGGCGCTTAAGGCCAAACCGTAGACGGCAAAGACGAGGGCGAGGAGAGCCGTCCAAGCGTAGCTGATCGCACTCAAACCTGTATTTTGCAAACTAACGCCCAACTGCCAAGCTACCTGTAGGGCGAAGAAGGAAATGGTCGTAAATAGAACCGCACCCAACCAGATGTAGCCACTGCGATGGTATCCGAATAGGGGCTTGGCATCGGACATTTGACCAAACCAAATCCGGGCGGGTGCGACAAACTGATACATGGCGATCGCACCGGCGGCCATGAGAGCCGGCACTTTCAACTCATCGATCATCAGTCGGTTAATCACGCCCAAGGTCAGCAGGGACATAATGCCCAATCCCATCTGAAATAAACCGAGCCGAAACATGGTCAGCAGGTGAACTTTGGGCAGGGGTTGGCGATCTATTGGATTTGGTGGCGGAGATTCAGGTAAACTGTCGATTGCCATAGCACCTATTTGAAACGATTTTGATTAACTTTCTTAATTTAATATAAACCCTGACTGGGCCTCTAAGATATAATAAGCTAGGATGTTTGAATAAAATCCTGAATAATTCGGGTGTGCGCGTTTATTTATTTTAATCCCTTTATGGAATCTGACATAATATCAAAGGTTATCAAGATTCAAACCGCAAATATTCATTATCTGGAAGCGGGAGATCCGGAGAATCCGTCTGTCTTGTTGCTGCATGGGGCGAGTTTTAGCTCCAAAACCTGGAAAGATCTTGGTACTCTCAAACGCTTGACTCAGAAAAACTTCCATGTGATTGCGATTGATTTGCCCGGTTATGGCAAGTCGGAATCGATTTCAGACTATCATGCTGAATTTTTACCGAAATTGGTTGATAAATTGAGTCTCAAGGGGGCTGTTTTAGTGTCTCCATCGATGAGTGGAACTTACAGTCTTTCTTTTCTGATTAAGCATTCAGCCGATGTGCAAGGGTTTGTTGCGATTGCTCCGGTGGGAATTTTGAAAATGAGTCAACAACTTCGGGGAATTACCGTTCCGACTTTAGCAATTTGGGGGAGTGAAGATCGGATTGTTCCGGTTGAACAGGCGGATTTTTTGGTGGAACTGATGCCAAATGCTGAAAAGCTGATTTTACCGAAAGTTGGTCATGCTTGTTATTTGAAAGCGCCGAACAAGTTTCACGAAGCGTTAATTCGGTTTGTTGAAAAGGTGACACAACCCGAGGAATAATAGGTGTTTAATTCTTCTATTCTTATCAAGAGGAGGATCGATTTTAAAGGTTTTTGCTGTCCGATTTAAAAATTTATACTCTCTTGAAAATCTGATGATCGAACAACCGAAAAAAGTTCTATTTATTCTGGGTGGATTGGATGATAAGGATTTATCTTGGATTATTAGTCGGGGGAAAACCCAAGTGCTTCCGCCCGGAGAAACGCTGATTTATGAGGGACGAACGATTAGTGCGCTTTATATTGTTTTAAAAGGGTTGTTGAGTGTTTCCATTTCTCCCGATGGAGAACGAGAACTGGCTCAGTTAGCAGAAGGAGAAGTGGTTGGGGAAATTTCATTTATTGATAATCGTCCTCCTTTAGCAACGGTAAAAGCGGTTGAAGAAAGTTTAGTGCTAGCTATTCCTCGTTATGAATTAACTGCTCAACTGCATCGAAATTCGGGATTTGCTTCTCGATTTTATCAGGGGATTTCTTTGTGTTTGGCGAGTCGGATGCGGGGAACGGTTAGGCGTTTGGGATATGAAGTTGAAGATAATTATCTCGAAGATGTCGCACAGGATACGGAAGAAATGGCGGAGAGTAAACAAGACTTTTTAGCGTTAGCTGAGGCGAAGTTTCAGTGGTTGGTACAGAATTTAAACATCTCCTAAAAAACTATAGCGCTTCGCGCAAGGCAATCATGCAAGAGGCAATCTTGCAAAAGGCAACCATGAAAGATTAAAAATATGTACCATCAAGATGTGAGAAACGCTATAAAACAGAGTTAAGAGAGTGAGGCTTGATGTTGAATTAATCGTTGAACACTGGCTAATGTGCGGTTGAATTCATAACCTTTTTGTTCGGGGTTGTTCTGATAGGCTTGTTGTTCTTCTTCGATCATTTTAACATCTTGTTGAACTAATCCGTCGAGTAATTTTTGAGCCGAACCGAAGAGTTTGTTTTTGAGAAAGCGACGAAATGGAATGGGGAGTTTGTGCAGACGCCAGAATGAATGAAGCGAGGTAAAATGGATGAGATAGGCTTTGGTTTCGGTTAAACTCACGGGACAAAATAGACAGTAAATTTTAAAGTCTTTTCCCAGCGTTGAAACCCAATGAGGATAGATATAACTCACGGCTAGGGGTTCGGGGTGAAGTTGACGCAAAGCGGGAAAAAATAACTGATAAATTGACCAGATTTTATCGATTTTATAATAGCTTTGGGCTTGATACTCCGCATCAACTCGATGGGGATGTTCGTCTATTTTTTCTAAAATTGCATCTGTCCACGCTTGCCAATCTTGATGTAAATGTCCGTGATACATATCCATCAAGTTTTCAATTAAAAAAGAATAATGAGCTTGACAGTGAATTAAAGAAACGGTAGCAATATAATTCAAATGTTCCCATTCGGGAATACCGAGCGGTTTATTTTGAGCTAAATCTTCTCCTGGAAATATCCAGATAAAACCGTCTAATTCTTGAACCGGATAGTTCCGAATTTGACAATTGGGGAGTTTTTGATTTTCGGCTAAATAGGGAATTTGGACGCATTCACCCCGAGGGTTAAATTGCCAACCATGATAAGCACATTCGAGGGAATCTTTAATCATTTTACCATGACTGAGTTTAACTTGTCTATGGGGACAACGATCTTCTAAAGCGTGAATTTTCCCGTTGTTATCCCGAAATAAAACAATCGGTTGATTCCACAATATCACTCCTACAGGTTGAGTTTTGATTTCATCACTCCGGGCGACAACATACCAATGATTGGGGTTAATTCCGAACTTACGAATTTTTTGATTCATATTGTTAAAAATCCTTCTGGATTCACTGAAAATAGGGTCCGCCGTTGTAAACCTTCTTGCTGTAAAATCTCATTGGCGGCTAATAATCCACTGCTGACAGCCCGTTCCATTAAACCGCAGGGAAAAGGCATTTTGACCCAATCTCCAGCAAACATTAAATTAGAAAGACCGGAGGCGGTTTGGGGACGTTTTGCATAACTTCCCGGTGGATATCCGGCAAAGTTTTTTTGATTGACTAATTCTCGATGAATTAATTGAGCGGTTTGAAGTTCGGGTACAATTTCATAGAGTTCTTTTTCAAAGGTGGTGAGTAAGTCTTCTTGGGTGGGAAATTGAGATTCTTTATAACAATAAGCGTGCAGTTCAACGACGCTACCCCCGGTTTTTTGATGCCAGTCCATGAATTGTTTTTGAATGCGATGATAGAGGGTAATACTATCGGTGAGTTGGTAGCCGGATAAGGAGGTAAAGTTGCTGTGTTCCCAAGGAAAATCACGATTAAACCAAAACCGACAAACGGCGAAGGGGTCGGCAACTTCTAGGTTTTGAATTTGTTCTTGTAGGGTTGAGTTGACTTCTCCTTGAGTTAGCGAAAAAAGCTGTTGAACGCCGGGAATATCTGTGGCAAAAATATAGTAATCGGCTTGAATTGTGGTAGAATTTTCAGGGATATAATTTGATGTTGTTATCGCTTCTGCGGCATTTAAAGCCACCAGTTGAACTTGTTCCGGTTGACGTTGAATGACTTTGAATTGAGCTAAGTTTCGTTCGGCTGGTCCTGAAATGACCTGTCCGTTGCTTTCAAAAATACTGCCATGACAAGGACAATGAAACCGTCCATCCTCAGCCCGTTTAACGGTACAACCTTGATGGGTACACGTTAAAGAAATCGCTTCGTTTTTTCCGTTTTGAATCGCATAAACATCATCTCCCGCTCCCCAATATTCCCAGTTTTTTTCTATTAATGGATTTCGTTTCACCCAAAAGGGAACAGGATTGGTAGAATCGCCTTGATAATATGAAATAGAATCTATTTTTCCCGAGTTTATCTGAATATTGCTAACGGTTGCTTCGGTGACAATTTCACCCTGTTGTTGTTGAATAGACTGGGCGATGGGTTGAACTAAACTCCTCCCCATATCCTGTTTTGTTCCGTTGAATGCCAAGCCTTCAGGATTGCCAAAAAAGTAGAAGTGAAAAAACTGCATAAGTTCGGCTGCACTGAGTTTATCGGGTGCATTTAAACTCGATTTTGCAAAGGGTAAAAAGTATAAATCGTATAAGCCTTGGGGAAAATCTTTTTTCACCCAATTGGCAACGGAGACAGAATCTAAATGTTGAAAACTATCGGGGGTTTTAAAGCCGCCAATTTCTCGAAAAACTTGCCAGTGCTTGGGTTTGGTTAGGTTAATTCCCCAACGCAATCGATTCGGAGAAGAAATGGCTAAATCAACAATATTCCAAGGAAAAGCCGAATGATTTGGACGAAAATTTTCTGGTTTATATTGGTTATTTTTAAAGACAACCGAATAAAAGTCTAAAGAAATGAAATTATTTTTAATGTTGAGTTCATCAATGATAGAATTGAGGTTATAATATTGAGGAAAAAAACCGTGAAAACCATGTTCCATTCTAAAGGTTTCATCGCCGACTTGAATGTTCCAACTGGCGATTTTACCGCCCAGTTGCGGAGATTTTTCTAAAAGTTTGACTTGAAAACCCCGTTGACTGAGTTCATAAGCACAGGCTAATCCGGCTAATCCTCCCCCAACAATAACCACCTGTTTAGGTTGATTAAGAAAACGAGGTAACACAAGAGAATCCTGTTGAAAAAGAGTGGGCTGCGGCTTGTTCAATCGAGAATAACCTATCAACCCTGAAATAGCACTGACTCCCAGAATTTTAAGGGCTGTTCGTCGAGAAAAACTGGGTAATTGTGGTAAATCAGTAAATTGACTCATTCTGCATTTAATTGTTAACAGTTTTGGAGTCCTCAGAATTTTACTTTGATGTTCTTAATACTAAGGAAACCCATATGAATATTAACATTCTGTTGATCATTTGGGAGATTGATAATCTTAACTTAAAGTTTAAATTTTTACCGGAAAATCTTATATTTTTATTAAAAAAATTAGGTTTTGATTCAAAATCATCTAGCAACTCCGAGACTGACTTGTATAGGCAATCAATTAACCCATCAATTTATTCAAATTTGATCGATCTAATCAAACCCTTAGAAAACGCTCTTTTATTAAAAATACTTTCATTTCCTAGACAAAACGAGAGTTTATTTCTACAATACAAGTAGAACTGTGGGTCAATAATGCTCGGTGAGGAGGGAAAATTGCGAAATAGACAAACGTTTAAATTTAAACTTGGAATTCCCAACTTAAAAAGCAAGTTAAATCAATATTTCCAAGTGGGAATTGTGATTTTATTTATCATTTCAATGGCTGTGCAACCCGTTATCGCTCGGATATCGCCAGGAATTTATATCGTTCAAACTCAGCAAGACGGCTTACAATTAACTCAACAGGCTCAAGCATTTTATCAAGCGGGAGAGTTTGAAAAAGCGGTGCAGTTTTGGCAAGAGGCGGCGGCGAGTTTTGCTAAAAATGGCGATAAAAATAATCAAGCAATGGCGTTAAGTAATTTAGCCTTAACTTATCAAAAATTAAATCGCTGGCTGGAGGCAGAAGCCGCAATAACCGAGAGTTTAAGTTTGCTAGAATCGACCAAAAAATCCCGTGAAACGTTAAAAGTATACGCTCAAACTCTCGATATTAAAGGACGGTTGCAGTGGGAAACCGGAAATATGCAAAATGCAATTGATTCTTGGGGAGAAGCGGCGAAAATTTATCAAGAGATGGGAGATAAAACCCGACTCGCCCAAAATAAATTAAACCAAGCTCAAGCTTTTCAAGATTTGGGTTTATATCCGAAAGTCTGTCAAACGTTATTACAAATTTTTGAGGTCGAACAGCCCGTTGAACAGGGTTGTAATTTATCGGATTCTACCGTAAATTTCTTATTAGAAAAATCGGATGAACCTTGGAAGTTAGAAGGATTAAGAAGTTTAGGAAATTTACTCCGGGTTGTCGGTAAAGTCGAACAGTCTCAAACCCTTTTAGAAGGGAGTTTACAAATAGCTCAACAACAAGAAAATCCGGAAGCCATTGCTACAATTTACTTAAATTTAGGCAATACAGAACGAGCCATAGCCGAACGTGAACGTCGCCTTTCTTTTAAGGATGGAGACTCAGAACGGGTGAAGCGAACAAAGCGTCAAGCTTATTTAGAAGATTTAGAAAAAGCCGAAAATTTATATCAAGAAGCAACTGTAGTTTCCCCCGTTTTACTGACTAAAATTCAAGCACAACTCAATCAACTCAGTTTATTGATTGATAGCGAACAATGGTCAAAAGCAGAACAATTATGGCCGTTACTCTACGAACCTTTACAAACTCTACCCCCAACCCGAACGGGAATCTATGCTCAAGTTAATTTTGCCAAGAGTTTATTGGTCTTAAAATCCGCAATTTCCCCGGAAAATCTGAAGATGGAAAAAATTATTTCCATCTTAGAAAATGCAGTCACTCAAGCCCAGAATTTGGGGGATATTAAGGCTCAAGCCTATGGGTTTGGAACCTTTGGAAGACTCTACGAACAAGCCAAACAATGGAAAATTGCAGAAGAATTCACCCAACAAGCGCTGAGTATTGCTCCGACTTACAATTCACCGGATATTGCTTATCAATTGTCTTGGCAATTGGGACGAATTCACAAACAACAGGGGGATAGGAAAGCGGCAATTGCTGCTTATAAAAAAGCCTTTGATACCTTGCAATCTTTACGCAGTGATTTGGTAGCAATTAACCCCGAAGTACAGTTTTCTTTTCGTGAAAGTGTCGAACCTGTCTATCGAGAATTAGTTGATTTACAGTTACAAGAAGCCAACGGCTTTCAAATTGCGGGAGATACCCAAAACTTACAACTCCAAATTAAAGAAGTTCGTCAAGTGATTGAATCTTTGCAATTGGCAGAATTAAATAATTTCTTTCGCGATGCTTGTGTGGATGCTAATCCTAAAATTATTGATGAAGTTGCTCAAACTGCTGCGGTTATTTACCCGATTATTTTACCAAATCGCTTGGAAATTATTGTCAGTTTTCCGACGGAACCCGAGCCAACATTTAAACTTTATACCACTCCAGTTAACCGAGAAGAAATTAACCAAAAAGTTAGACAATTACAAGGAGAGTTATTTCAACCCCCGACGGATGGCACAACCGCACCCACACCCAAAATTTTAACCTTAACTCGACAGATTTATGACTGGATAATTCGTCCGGCTGAAGTCGATTTAAAGAATAGTGGTATTGATACTTTAGTGTTTGTTTTGGATGGAAGTTTACGAAATATTCCGATGGCAACATTGTATGATGGCAATGAATTTCTCGTCCAAAAATACGCCCTCGCACTCACTCCGGGTTTGCAATTATTAAACCCACAACCGTTAACTCAGGAAGACTTGAGAGCATTATTAGCAGGTGCGACTGATGCCCCAACATTTGGAGATTTCGGACAACTTCCTGCGGTTGATGAAGAATTAACTCAAATTGCGGAAACGATTCCTAATCACGAAAAACGTCAGAACGAAGAATTTACCCGAGAAAATCTACAAACTTTAATTAATCAAGTGCCGTTTCCGGTGGTTCATTTGGCGACTCACGGTCAATTTGGTTCTAATGCTGAAGAAACATTTATTTTGACTTATAATGATAGAATAGATGTCAGAACGCTCGACCAACTCTTACGAAAACCGGACGAAAATACTCCGATTGAATTGTTAGTTTTAAGCGCTTGTGAAACGGTTAGAGGAGATGATCGGGCGGCGTTGGGGTTAGCAGGAATTGCAGTAAGAGCGGGAGCGCGTAGCACCTTAGCAACGTTATGGACTGTTGAAGATCAAAGTACCGCTAATTTGATGGTTGATTTCTATCGGGAGTTGGCAAATCCTCAACAAAAATCCAATAAAGCGCAAGCTTTACGAACCGCTCAACTGAATCTTTTAAATAATGATAGAACTCGTCATCCTTTTTATTGGGCGCCGTTTGTTTTAGTGGGAAATTGGCAGTAGAATCTGAGGTTTAATACTCGATAGCTTAAGGAAAGACTAAAAATATATACCATCAAGAGGTGAGAAACGCTATATATTTCTGAGAATAGGTGTTAAGCTAATCGCTTTAACATAAAGTGAACCAAATTAAATTAATTAGGCTTATAACCCAACTCCCAAAAATCCGCTGTGCAAAAATGTTTATTGATTCTGATTTTCTCGAATCGCATAACTAAAAATTCCCAAAATATTTTTAATATCTCTAATGTAATATTCGCTTAAATCAATCGAAACTAACCGTTCTTCCAACTTCAAAAACTGCCAAATCGTCCCAATGGTAATACAACCATAAATCGTCTTAATAGAATTCCCCTGCTGTTCGTTAAACAACTGCGCCGCCACCATTTCCGCAATACATTGTGCAAACCCGGACTTCAGGTTTTCATTCTTCGTTTCTACTAAAGTAATCACGGGGGCGCGAACAAAAAGCTGTTCCTTCGATAAACTCAAAAGAAAATCACAAAACCCATTTAAACCCCTCTCTATATCCACCGTAAAATCCACCCCAGAAAACAAACTAATTTCATTGTTAAACTTCCGCCTTACCTCCAACAAAACCGGACTAATAATCATCTCGGAACGGGCTTTTTCTGAATTTATCGCCACCGCCAAATCTACATTTTCCAAAAGAATAGTTGATAGCAAATCGCTCGGTGATTCTTCGGGAATCCCCGCAAATAGCCCCGATTTTTCATTCAGCGTTAACCCAAACGCCTGAAACACCCCGTTCAACTTAAACTCACTGTAAGACATAAAATAAACCCCAATAAAAATGACAATCCCAAATTTTTGTCAAGATTCAAAAATTAGCTTGATTATATTTTCTCCTTTTGATTTCAAGAATCAATTTCTGCTAATTCTAACCAACGTTCGGTGGCTTCATCGATTTCTAGGGTTAACTGTTCAACCTTTTGATGAAGTTCCTGAACTTGGCTAACTTTTCCCGGAGGTGCGTTGTATAATTCCGCTTCTAACTTTTCTTTTTCCGCTTCTAATTTGGCAATTTTCTTTTCTAACGCCTGATACTCCTTTTTTTCTTTAGAAGACAGTTTGCGGTTTCCGTCTTTATCCCAAGAATAACGTTGAGATTTTTCAACTTGTTGGGGTTCGGGTGTCTTTTGTTCAACTTTTGTTGCTTGACTGGCGGCTTCTGCTTCTTCTCTGGCTTTGTATTCTAAATAAACCGAATAATTCCCCGGATATTGACGTAAATTTCCGGGAGATTCAAAGGCGAAAATCATGTCAACGGTTCGATCTAAAAAGTAGCGGTCGTGGGAAACAACGATAACACAACCGTTAAAGTCTTCTAAATATTCCTCTAAAACCGATAAAGTTTGTACATCTAAATCGTTTGTGGGTTCGTCTAATATTAACACGTTCGGCGCACTCATTAACACTCTTAATAAAAATAATCGCCGTTTTTCACCGCCCGAAAGTTTATGAATGGGTGCATATTGTTGACTGGGGGGAAATAGAAATCGTTCCAACATTTGAGAGGCGGTAATTTGAGTTCCGTCGGCTGTTTTGACATATTCGGCGACTTCTTTGAGGTAATCAATTACTCGCTGTTCTTCGTTTAACGCTTGGGTTAAATCTTCTGAATGTTGATCGAAATAACCAATATGAATGGTTGAACCAATGTCAACAATTCCCGAATCCGGTTGAATTCGACCCGTAATTAAATCCAACAATGTTGATTTTCCGACCCCATTTTTGCCAATTATTCCAACTCTATCATCCGGTTCAAAGGTATAGGTAAAATCTTGAATAATCGGCTTTTCACTATAAGTCTTGGAAATGTTTTTTAACTCAATAACTTTTTTGCCAATCCGACGACCGGGGGTAGAAATTTCGACTTTTCCCTGTGCTTGCTTGAATTCAGTTTCCTGCATTCCTTCAATGCGTTGAATTCTCGCTTTTTGTTTGGTACTTCTGGCTTTTGGGCCGCGTTTTAACCATTCCAATTCTCGCCGTAAAACGCCTTGATGTTTGCGCTGTTGACTGACTGCAATTTCTTCGGATTCGGCTTTTTTTTCTAAGAAATAAGAATAGTTTCCGGTGTAGGTGTATAAATCTCCTCGGTCGAGTTCAATGATTCGATTGGTTACTTTGTCTAAAAAATAACGGTCGTGGGTAATTAACAGTAAAGCGCCTCTGTAACTGTTTAAATAGCCTTGCAGCCACTCGACTAAATCGGCATCTAAATGGTTGGTGGGTTCGTCCATTAACAACACATCGGGGTTGGAAAGTAACGCGGAAGCTAAAGCAATTCGTTTGCGATATCCCCCGGATAAATTGCCGACATTGACCTCAAAATCTTCGATTCCCAGTTGAGTTAAAATAATTTTGGCTTGCGTTTCCAGTTCCCAAGCATTCGCCGCATCTATGGCTTGAGTTACGGTGGATAAACGAGTGATTAATTGGCTATTTTCTGGATGTTTGGCGATTTGTGTCGAGAGTTCTTCATACTCGCGAATCAGCTTCATTTGTTCGCCACTTTTGGCAAATATTTGTTCAATAACGGTGCTATTATCATCCAACTCGGGATCTTGGGGTAAATAGACAATTTTGACCTTGGAATTGACTAAAATTTGACCGCTATCAACGGGTTCTAAACCGGCAATTATTTTTAATAAGGTTGACTTTCCCGATCCATTGGTTCCAATTAAACCAATTTTATCGGTTGCATCAAGGCTGAGATTGGCATCTCTGAGGATTTCCTTGATTCCAAAATCTTTTTTGACCGATTGCAGTGTGAAGATACTCATTCAGCGTTTGGGGTGGTGTTCTCTGCGAAAAAATTGAGTGGGAAAAGGGTTTATTCCATCTTATCATCCGGCAGACCTTTTGGACAACGATTTTTTATAAATGTAATTAAATCTATTAAATCTAGAAAAGTTAGTTGACAAGATTATTGAAGGCGATCGCTTGGAAAAAATCAAAAAAACATCTATAATTGTAGCCAATCCATCGCCGAGCATCTGGTTATGACAAAAACTGAGATTGAACAGCTTGTAACCGAATACTATCGTCAGGTCGCCGCTTTAAATTCAGAAGCTTGGCTAGAAGCTTTTGCGGAAGATGCCGTTGTTTATGACCCGGTGGGAAAACCCCCGCTAAATGTCCAACAAGATGCCGACAAGTTTTTTGAAATTTTATCGAAATTTTATGAGAAGCTAGAGATTACACCCGAGCAGATTTTTGTTGCGGGTAATGGAGCAGCAGTCAAGTGGAAAATGAATGTTATTGCTCGAAATGGTCGCACGGCGACAACCGAAGGAATTGCTATCTTTGAATTGAATGAGGCGGGAAAAATTCAAAAACTGCAATCCTATTGGGATGAAGCGGCTATGAAAGCGAAACTGATGGGTTAAGCTGATGAATTTTGAAAATTCTTTTTTAAGATAAATTTAAACATTGCCAGCAAAATTAGCCTTTTCTCGCTTCCCCCATACCCGCTCACCTGCGTCTTCTTTGCTGTATAATTCTACTCATCCGAGAATATTTTCCCAAAAAAAAGACTGCTTCGGTAATACCCTAACCTCAGCAGCCTCAGCTTTTCTAGAATTTAGGACTCCTCCCAAATTCTAGAACTTGACTTACACCACCCAAACTATATCATTCGATCAAGCCGATCCTTCCATTTCAGCAATATTAAGAATCATTGGCACGACTGAATCTGGATTCAAACTGATCGAATCTATTCCTAATTTCACTAAGAATTCAGCAAACTCCGGATAATCGCTCGGCGCTTGACCACAAATTCCGATTTTACGTCCCTGCTGTTTAACGGTTTGAATTGCCATTTCAATCATGCGACGGACAGCAGGGTTGCGTTCATCAAACAGATGCGCCACCAAACCGGAATCTCGATCTAAACCTAATGTCAATTGCGTCAAATCATTCGATCCGATAGAAAATCCATCAAACACCTGACAAAATTCATCCGCCAATAAAACATTACTCGGCAATTCACACATCACATAAACTTGTAAGCCATTTTCACCCCGAACTAAGCCATATTTTGCCATCTCTGCTAACACTTGTTTTCCTTCCTCGGGAGTGCGACAAAATGGAATCATCGGAATCACATTAGCCAACCCCATTTCATCTCGAACTCGTTTAATCGCCTGACATTCTAACCCAAATGCTTCTCGATATTTCGAGTCAGTATAACGGGAGGCACCTCGCCATCCAATCATCGGATTTTCTTCGCCCGGTTCAAACTGCTGACCCCCCAACAAATTGGCATATTCATTACTCTTGAGATCGCTGGTTCGCACAATCACCGGATGGGGATAAAAAGCAGCCGCAATCATACTAATACCGTGCGTCAACTGCTCGACAAAATAATCGGGTTTGTGATGATATTGTGCGGTTAACTGTTCAATTTGATGCTTGACCTTTTCATCGGTTAATTGATTAAAATGAATCAACGCCAAAGGATGAATTTTAATGTGATTGGCAATCATAAACTCTAAACGCGCCAGCCCTACGCCATCGGAAGGCATCGCCGCCAAACGAAATGCTTCTTGAGGATTGCCCACATTCATTAAAATTTGAGTGCGAGTTTTGGGCAGATTTTCTAATACGGTTTCTTCGACTTCAAACGCAATCAAACCCTCATAAACCCGACCTTCTTCTCCTTCGGCGCAGGAAACTGTTACCGTTTCACCTGTTTTTAAAACCGTTGTCGCATCCCCACAACCGACAATCGCCGGAATTCCTAATTCTCGCGCAATAATTGCCGCATGACAGGTTCTTCCGCCGGAATTTGTAACAATTGCACTGGCTTTTTTCAGAATCGGTTCCCAGTCCGGATCGGTTTTATTCGTCACTAATATATCGCCATCTTGGAATTGATCCATATCTTTAACATCAAGAATCACCCGCACTTTCCCCTGACCAATGCGATCGCCAACTGCGCGACCTGTTACCAATATTTTACCCTTTTCTTGCAGTTTATATTGCTGAAGAATCTGAGTTGATTTTTGCGACTGTACGGTTTCTGGACGGGCTTGAACCACATATAATTCCCCCGTCATCCCATCTTTTGCCCATTCAATATCCATCGGCGTGTAACATCCCCGCACTCGCGAATAATGGTCTTCAATTAACATCGCCCACTTCGCCAAGTGCAGAATTTCGCTATCATTTAAAGCAAATTGTTTCTGTTGCGCCAAATCAACATTAATATTCTTCGTTGTTCCCTCAGCATCGTAAACCATTTTAATCGCTTTGCTTCCCAAACGTTTATCTAAAATCGGGATAAAGCCTTCGTCTAATGTCGGTTTAAACACTAAATATTCATCGGGATTAACAGCCCCTTGCACCACATTTTCACCCAAACCGTAGGCGGCCGTAATTAAAGCCGCATTTTTAAATCCGGTTTCTGTATCAATCGAAAACATCACCCCAGAAGACGCCAAATCCGAACGAACCATCTTCTGAACGCCCACCGACAAAGCCACATCAAAATGATTAAACCCTTTAATTGTTCGGTAAGAAATAGCGCGATCGGTAAACACAGAAGCAAAACATTTATGAGTCGCTTCAATAACAGCTTTACAACCTTGAATATTCAAATAAGTTTCCTGCTGTCCGGCAAAACTGGCATCGGGTAAATCTTCGGCCGTCGCACTTGATCGCACCGCAACATCTACTTTTGTTCCGTAGAAATCACATAATTTTAAATAAGCTTGAGCGATCGCACTTTCTAAGTCTACCGGAAATCGAGTATTAATTAATAAATTTCGGGCTTGTTCGGCGCGAGTTCGTAAATTTTGCAGATCATCAACATCCAAATCCGCCAACAATTGACGCAATTTTACATCTAAACCTGCCGATTTCAAAAAGTAGCGATAGGCGTAGGCGGTAATGGCGAACCCTTGGGGAACGTTCACACCTTTGGGGGTCAGTTGGCGAATCATCTCGCCGAGAGAGGCGTTTTTTCCGCCTACCAAGCCGACATCGGCCATTCCAACGCGATCGAACCACAACACCAGTGCTTGTTCTTTGGCAAGGGGGCTATTTTGTAGGGTAATGGTTTTTAACATCAGTAAATTCACTCCAGGTTAAATTGAAGGTCTCCCGCAAAGCCTCTATCTTTCAGTAGAGTTTTTTGCGGGTTTGGCTCAAAATTAGAACGGCTTTACCGTTCCTTTAACTTTTGCTAAAACAAGTCTTTAAAATAAAAAAGGATTGATCCCCAAAGGTTATTCGCCGAATGTTACGTCTTTTTAACGAAAGGCTTGTAGGGGAGTTGAGTCTGAATCGGTTTTTGATTGACTCTACTTTTATCCTATTGTTTTCTCTGGAAATTGCCATCATCCTTTAGAGCTTCCTCACAGTTACAAAACGAAAAAAATAGCGAGGGCAAGGATTTTTAGGCTATTATTAAAAAAGATGAAGTTTATGAGGATAGTCCCATGAAGCTCAAAGCAGACGAGTCCACGCCTTTGCTGCTGAATGTCCCTCAGTGTCTAGAAATCACCTCTCCGATTGAATTTATTTTGGATCGGGTGGGGAGTAAATGGTCGCTTCAGATTCTCAGAGAACTGTTTGAGGGGAGTCGCCGAACCTACGAACTCGTTGAGGCGTTACCCGGAATTAGTACGAAAACGCTAACAATTCGACTCCGACAACTCGAACAATACGGTTTGGTTAAACGCACGGTATATCCCGAAATTCCGCCAAGAGTTGAATATTCTCTGACCGAAAAGGGCCAAGAACTTCGTCCGGTGATCGAAGCGTTACAACAAGTCGGACAACAATGGTTGCAACAACAGTCCCCTGTTTGTCCGTTAGAATTGAGCGGATGAAATTCTGATACAATGTTTATAAATCAACCCGGTTTCTTGTCGGAAAATTCACCCGTTGGGGCGCAAGGCTTGCGCCCTAAATCCTGCGCTGAATTTGCATTTTTAACTTGTAAATTTTCCGCTAAGTTTATAAAAAAACCCGGTTTCTTGTCGGAAAATTCAAGATTTGTGGCAGACACCCATTAGAAACCGGGTTATTCACTCAGGTATTTTTTAACATGAACTTAGATATTTTCTTCGAGATTCATCAAGGTTTACCCCGTGAAGGGCCAGGTAATTTTGAGTCTACACAAAGGGCTTATTCCTCGTTAACGGATTTACCTCCCCAACCCCTAATTCTTGACTTGGGTTGTGGGCCGGGGATGCAAACTTTTCATCTGCTTGAACTTTCCAACGGTAAAATTATCGCCGTTGATAATCATCAACCTTTTGTCGATCAATTACAGGAAGAAGCGGTAAAAAAGGGCGTTCAAAATCGGGTTGAAGTTGTTAACGCGGATATGTCAGCACTTGAGTTTAATCCCAACAGTTTTGATCTGATTTGGGCGGAAGGTTCGGCTTATAGTATTGGGTTTGAAAATGCGCTTCGGAGTTGGAAACTGTTGTTAAAAGAAAAAGGTTATTTAGCTGTTACCGAGATTTCTTGGATTAATTTAAATCCACCCGAAGAATTAAAACAATTTTGGGCGGAAGAATATCCTCAAATGCGGGATATTGAATCCAATTTTACTATAATTAATCAAGCTGGATATTGTCCGGTTGGCTATTTTGTGCTTCCCGAGTCGGCTTGGTGGGAGGATTATTACACGCCTCTCGAACAAAAATTGATCGGTTTATCTCAAAAGTATCAAGATGATGGGGAGAAATTGGCGGTGATTGAACTTCATCAACTGGAAATCGATTTATATCGTCAATATTCAGCTTATTATGGATATGTTTTTTATCTCATGCAAGTTTGAAATTAACAACCTAGTTTCTAAAATAAAGCGGGTTTTTGGGGTGTGAAATGTTATAATATTTATAATAAAAATTATAGCTAAACAAGGCTTATGCAGATTAAAGCAGTGATACATACCGCAGAAGAAGGAGGATATTGGGCAGAAGTTCCAGCTTTACCAGGCTGTATTACAGAAGGAGATACAATGGAGGAAGTTTTAAGCAATCTTCAGGATGCGATAGAAGGTTGGTTAGAGGTTGCAAGTAATTCTTACACTCCCGAACCCGATAGCCAGATTAAAGATAGGAACCCTGAAAGCATTGATGAAGATAGCAGAGTTAAAAGAGTCCGATCTTCAATAGTGTTCAATTTTTCTCTAAACATCCAGACACTTTATCGGGTTCTACTTTTATTTGTTCGGAGGATAAAGTCAGAGGTAATTTCACGGTAAAACTTGTCCCTTCCCCTAATTCACTCTCAACAGAAACTTCGCCCTGATGGAGATCTACAGCTTGCTTAACTATCGAAAGTCCTAACCCTGTTCCCTTAATATTACCCACGTTAGAAGCCCGTTCAAATTGCTGAAACAGTTTTTGAAAATAGTTTTTTGGAATACCGATTCCTTCATCTTTCACTCGAAATATCACTTGTTGCAAATCACAGCTAATCTCTAAAAGAACTTGACCGCCATTCGGAGAATACTTAATTGCATTTGAGAGTAAATTTGTCAAGATATAATGCAAGAGTTTAGTATCGAGATTAACCCGAGAAAAATGACTATTAAAGCTTAATTGAAGAGTATGCTTGTCTGTGGCGATCGCTTGATATTCTTCAAGTAAATTTTGACAAAACTTGAGAAGATCGACAGGTTGCGGGTGAAAGGGATGTTGAGCGGCTTCTGAGCGAATTAAAAATAAAACATCTTCGAGGATATCATCCATATTTTGAATAGAAGTGCGAATTAAATCTAGATGTTTTTGTCTTTTTTGACAAGATAACTGCTCTCCATATTCATACAAAATTCCGGCGATCGCCTGAATTACAGTCATGCGGTTGCGTAAATTATGAGAAGCCCGAGAAAGATGTCGGGATTTTTCTTGACATCTAGTTTCAGCATTCTGTAGAGACTGTTGGAGTTGAATTGCCTGTTGATGTTTGCTGAGTGCAATTTGAATGGTTGCGTGTAATTCTCGTTCATTAAAAGGTTTGAGAATATAACCGTAAGACCCCGTTGCTTGAGCGCGTTTTAAGATTTGGTCGTCAGCATAAGCGGTAACATAAATCACCGGAATAAAATAAGATTCATAAATTTCAGCCGCCGTTTCTATCCCATCCCGGTCTCCTTCGATAACAATATCCATCAGGATCAAATCGGGATAAAACTCACGGGTTCGTTGAATGGCTTCGGCGCCGGAAGCCACAATATCAATAACTTGGTAGCCTAACTTTTCTAGCTTCCGGGCTAACCCCTGAGCAATCAAAAATTCATCTTCAACAATAAGAATTTTAGCCTCACTCATCACGCACAACCTATTTTATCTCTTAAAAATTATGTTTAGTTAAAATGTTTGTTGAACTCAAATTTCTCCGTCAACACCGAAATTGCGATCGCTTGTCCGATCTCGGAGAAAGACAACTGGAGATGTTCTGATCTGTTAAACGGTCAACCGGAAAAAGTAGAGGTGAACTTAACATAGTCAACAGATGGGTTGTTAATAAAAGCACATCTTTGTGTGGTTCAATCTTATCGTTATTCAGGCAACCCGATCAGTGATCGCGATCTTCTGCCCCCGGTTCAACGTGCAGACGCACTACAGGTTGAAACCTAAAACTGTAACAAATTTTACAAAATTTCCCCAAAATCAAAAATTTGAGTTAATCTAGAAATAGAGGAAATCCATTCAGGGATCAAGGAATTAATAGGAAAAATAGATAAGTACAAGTACAGGAGGCGAAAAAACGCTGCACTCCTGTTCCCCCTTTCTATGCCATCCTCAATTTTTCCGACTCTCAGTCTTCACGATACGCTAAGAGGTTAAAAACTCATGGTTTCATCACTGCAAGCAACTGCGGCACCGACACCCGCCTATATTTGTCCTTTCGATCGCACCTGTAGCTATCTGCAACAAGCCGCAGATGAACTGCAAATCGATCAAAATGTTTTGGTTATTCTCGAACAACCCCGGAAAGTGGTCACGGTTTCCATTCCCGTTAAACTCGATAACGGCCAGGTGACGGTGTTGGCGGGACATCGGGTGCAACATTGCGACGTTCTCGGCCCCTACAAAGGCGGAACCCGCTATCATCCGGCGGTTACTTTACAAGAATTATCCGCCCTGGCGATGTTAATGACCTGGAAATGCGCGTTGTTGGGAATTCCCTACGGCGGTGCAAAAGGGGGTATTGCGATCGATCCTAAATATTATAGCGTGGGTGAACTCGAACGCATTACCCGCCGTTATGTGAGCGAATTAATTAAAGATATCGGCCCCGAGTTAGATATTCCCGCCCCGGATATTGGTACTTCATCGAGAGAAATGGCTTGGATGATGGATACTTATTCGATGAATATGGGTCGGGCTATTCCGGGTGTTGTTACCGGAAAACCCCTCTCTATTGGCGGTTCAAAAGGCCGAGATTTAGCCACAGGACGGGGCGTAATGATTACCGTTCGTGAAGCTTTGCTCGAACAAAATCGCAGTTTAAAAGGCGTTGAAATTGTGATTCAAGGCTTCGGAAAAGTTGGGGCGGCAGCAGCGCAATTGTTGCATGAAGCGGGTGCGAAAATATTGGCGGTTTCTGATGTTTCGGGCGGTATTTTTAACGAACAGGGGTTAGATATTCCCGCGCTTCAACAGTATGTTGTTGAAAATAATTACAGTATTGCCGGATTTTCGGGCGGTGAAATGATTTCCAATGCGGAACTGTTGACTTTACCTTGTGAAGTGTTAATTCCGGCGGCGTTAGAAGACCAAATTACTGAAGAAAATGCGGATAAAATTCAGGCGAAAATTGTGGTTGAAGGGGCGAATGCGCCGATTACTTTAATCGCCGACCAAATGTTAGAAACAAAAGGGGTAATGGTGTTACCGGATATTCTGGCAAATGCCGGGGGTGTGGTTGTTAGTTATCTGGAATGGGTGCAAGGTCAATCCTATGTTTTTTGGGATGAAAAACGGGTGAATCGAGAAATGGAAAAATTGATGGTACACGCTTATCATCGGGTTAGTGAACGTTCACAAAAACGGGGCGTTTCGATGCGTTTGGCGGCTTATACGTTGGGGGTTGGTCGTGTGGCGCAGGCGTTAAGCGATCGGGGTTTATATCCCTAAATTGTCGGGTTCACAATTTTCGGGTGGGTGACAACCTTGAATTCAATTGTTGGGATTCTGGGGAAATTGATGTCACCCAATAAATTTTCGGGTGGGTGACAACCTTGAATTCAATTGTTGGGATTCTGGGGAAATTGATGTCACCCACCCTACTTTAAATTTTCGGGAAAAGGGCTATTATAGAATAACCTGCTGACTTTTACCTGGATGAATAGGGTGAGTCAAACAATTGTGCATCGACATTGAAGGACAACAACCCATTTGATCAATATGGAAACTATCGATATCAATCAAGCCTTACCTAAAATTTCTGAGCTTCTTGAAATGGCTTTTGCAGGCGAAGAAATTATCATTACTAAAAACAATCAGCAAATGATTAAAATTGTTTCTGTCTCGGCAAAAACTCAGCGTCCACCTTTATTTGGCAGTGATAAAGATCAGATTTCGATTGCCGATGATTTTGATGAACCCTTAGAAGATTTTCAGGATTATACAGTTAGTTCGTAGTTGCGCTTTAGCGCACTATACAAGGGCTGAAGCCCAACTACAAACTTTTAAAATTGAACGATAATTCAGCCTACCTACTGAGGTTGAAAAGCGGTTACTTTTCCGCCCAAAGCATTAACAATGGTTTCAGTATTTGACACCAACATTTTAACATAACTATCGCCCTCACTTCCCGGCGAACCAATCGAATCAGAATAAAGTTCATTTGGCGCTAATTTTACCCCCGCTTCTTCGGCGACAGTTGTAATTAATTTCGGGTTAATTGTAGTTTCTGCAAAAATAGCGGGAACTTTGCTATTGCGAATTGAATCCGCCAACCGACTAACCGTTTGGGCGCTAGGTTGTTCTTCGGTACTAATTCCGATTAAAGTTCCTGTTACTTCCAAACCATAAGCACGCGCATAATATTCAAACGCATCGTGAGTGGTGACTAATTTGCGTTGATTTTCAGGAATCGTTGCTATTTGTTGTTTAATCCAAGTATCGAGTTGTTGCAATTCTTGGGTCAGTTTAGCCGCATTTTCGGTAAAAATTTCCCGATCTTCGGGAGAAACTTCAATTAAACTATCTCGAATCGTATTTACCATTATAATCGCATTTTCTACATTTCCCCAAACGTGGGGATCGGGTTCGGTTTGTCCTTCATATTCCATCTCTAAAGGCGGAACAACTTCCCCAACCGCCACTTTTTTTGCACCCACTCCCGCCGCATTCATTAACTTAATTAATCCCGGTTCTAAATTGTAGCCATTATAAAAAATTAAATCCGCTTCTTCAAAGGCGATACTATCTTGAGGAACGGGTTCATAAACATGAGGATCGGCACCGGGTTCTAATATTCCTTGATGTTCAATTTCATCGCCCCCAACAGTTTCAGTTAAATCCGCAATAATCGTACTGGTTGAAACCACTTTGGGTTGATCATTCTCGGGATTATTTGTAACATCTTGGGTACAACTACTTAATAGAGTTCCCAAGAGAATTCCTGCTGTCGTCAACCTTAAGACACAGTTGAAAGCCTTATAAAGACCCACGTTTAACCTCACTTCCGATAGATTTTCATAATCTTTTCATTGATTATTTCATAATTCTTTCATTTTGTGCTAATCTTGAGACTGTAGCGAGGAATAATCAAGCGATGGACACCCTACGATTCTTTGACGATAGCGTTACTTCTCCTCAACTGGAATCCGTCTCTATGGGGATTCCGGGGATTAGCGTCAAGCATCTCAGCGTCCAATATCGGGGCGTTGAGGCGTTGCGAGATATTTCTTTGGAGATTAAACCCGGACGTCTAACCGGAATTATTGGCCCCAACGGTGCCGGAAAAAGTACACTAATGAAGGCGATGTTGGGATTAATTCCGGCGATGGGCGATCCGGTTTTATACGGAAGTCAACCCCTGAGTCAACAGCGTCAGCGTGTGGCTTATGTTCCCCAGCGATCGCAAATTGATTGGACCTATCCGGCGACGGTTTGGGATGTGGTAATGATGGGAAGAATTCGCAAGACGGGGTGGTTTCGTCGCTTTTCTGCGGTGAGTCGTCGTCAGGCGTCGGAAGCGCTAGAAAGAGTCGGAATGAGTGCTTATAAAAATCGTCCCATCGGTCAATTATCGGGGGGTCAACAACAGCGGGTATTTTTAGCACGAAGTCTAGCCCAAGAAGCGGAGATTTTCTGTTTTGATGAACCCTTTGTTGGTATCGACCAAAAAACCGAAAATATCATTTTTCAAATCTTTCGGGATTTGGCAAATTCCGGTAAAGTGGTGTTGGTAATCAATCACGATTTAGGAGAATCAATTACCAATTTTGATGAGATCATTTTATTGAATAAAGAACTAATTGCTGCGGGTCGCCGTCAACAGGTTCTCCAAGAAGAAAACTTAAATCGTGCTTATGGCGGTAAAGTAATGTTCTTTTCGGGAAATGCGGCTTAAGTTTAAAAGGAGTAGCAGAAAATTAGCCAAAGAAAATGTGGGATATTTTAATCGAACCCTTACAATATAGTTTCATGCAGCGATCTTTGATTGTTGCGATTTTAGTGGGTTTAATTTGTGCGGTTGTCGGTAGTTATTTGATGGTGCAACGCCTCGCTTTATTAGGAGATGCCATTAGTCATTCTGTGTTACCGGGGTTGGCTATTGCCTATATTGTCGGTGCAAATATATTTATTGGTGCATTTATTGCGGGGGTCATTAGTACCGTTTTTATTAACTTAATTCGCACCCGCAGCAATATTAAAGAAGATGCGGCGATGGGAATCGTATTTTCCGCCTTTTTTGCCTTGGGAATTACGTTAATTACCATCGTTCAAAAAGACAACAAAATAGACCTGAATCACTTTTTGTTTGGAAACATTCTCGGAGTGACATTGGGAGATGTTCGAGATACGGCGATTATTGCCGTCATTGTTATTTTAATTGTAGTTTTAATTTACAAAGAACTGCTCTTTTATACCTTCGATCCTTTGGGCGCAGAAGCCGTTGGTTTACCCGTAAACCTGCTCAATTTTGGGTTAATGGTGTTAATTGCGTTAACCATTGTCGCTAGCTTAAAAGCCGTTGGAGTGGTGTTAGTATTGTCGCTGTTAATTACTCCTGCGGCGACCGCTTATTTACTCGTTAGTCGTTTGCATCAAATGATGTTTTGCGGGGTGGGAGTTGGGATACTTTCAAGTATTAGCGGAATGTATCTCAGCTACTATTATAACCTTCCTTCCGGCCCCGCGATTGTGTTAGTGACATCGGGTTTATTTACCCTAGCTTTTCTATTCAGTCCGACTCAAGGACTCCTCACCCGTCCGTTAACAACCGCCAACCAACCCGCCTTTTTAAAAGAGTTAAAAAATTTAATTAAACGTTCTTAAATCGAGAGGGTGACAATTTCACTGGTAGAAGTTCGTTGAGGAATCGCTTGACCACTTTCTTGTAAATCTTCAAGATGAAATGAAATGGCTTCTTGAATCAATTGCAATACTTCCTCTTTTGTTTCTCCTACGGCAACACATCCGGGTAAATCTGGAACATAAGCCCCGTAGCTAGATGTTCCTTTTTCAAGAATTACAGTGTATTTTAACAGTTGGCTCATTAGAATATTACTCCTTCATTGCTTGAATACCGTAGGGGCGCTCTTGCTTCCGTTTAATACCGTAGGGGCGCAAGGCTTGCGCCCTATAAAATCAGTATTTAAAAGGCTTGCGCCCTATAAAATCAGTATTTAATCAGTGGAGGATTTGTATTTCATTAAACTTGCTGGCCACTTCGCTTCTTTGAGTAACGGACGCAAATCTTCAGCAACACGACTGGCTAATATTTCGTGTCCAACTGCATTCGGATGAATCATATCATCTTGTCGATGTTTGGGATTATTCAAAACGCCTGTAAAGATTTGGGGAATGAGATAAGCTTGGGTTTCTTTTGCAAGCCGTTCAAACATTTCTTTGTAAGGATCATTGAGTAAACTGGGGTTAATTCCCAATAAAACAACTATCGCCCCCTGTTGTTGAATTTGAGTAATAATTTGTCGTAAGTTTTCTTCCGTTTCAGCAACAGGAACTTTTCTCAGATAATCATTTCCGCCAAGTTCAACAATAACCAACCAAGGGTTTTCGGATATTACATCCTCTTGAAGTCGATTTAATCCCATTGCTGTGGTATCTCCAGCGACACCTTTATTTAGAATTGGTAAACCCAATTGACGACTCAGAACGTTCGGAAAAGCTTCGGCTTCTGCGACACCATATCCAGACGCAATACTATCACCTAAAACGATTACTTGTTCACCAACACCCGCATCTAGATTTTTAACAGAATCCAATCCCTGACTACAGCCCATCGCGACTAGAAGCCCAGCCAAAAATAAGAGAAAAGAACAGAACCATCGACGAGTTTTCATCGCAAATATTGCTCGATAACAAAGATAGAAATTGAGTTTAAATATTTCGTGGTGGTAATAGCCGACTGGCGAGATCAGAAATTTGGGGATTAAAAACTTGTAAATAGTCTACCCATTCCCAAAACGCCCAATCCCATAATAAATTATAGCTTGTACTCAGATAATTTTGCCATTTTATTAATCTTTGTGAGCAATTACATAATAACGCCAGGGTGCGGGATAACCTTCTACAGTCAATGAAGGATTTTGAGGATCTAAAAACTCGGATAAACTATCAATATCCGCCCAACGGGTGCGGCGTTGTTCTTCCGTTGAAAGGGGTTCGGCAAAAAAACAATTAACATCGGTAAAACCCGCCCGAGTTATCCAATTTTCGAGCGCAGATTGAGTCGGTAGAAACCAAATTCCTCGCGCCCGTGCATAACGTTTTTGAGGAGTTAATGCAACGGGTAAATCTCCGGGTATTCCCTGACAGTCAATAATAATTTCTCCGTTTTTTTTCAGAGATTTGTGCAGTTTTCGCAGTAAACCCACCGGGTCAGTATGATGATACAAAATTCCCAAACAGAAAATTGTATCAAAAAAATCGGGATAAAGGTCAATATGTTCGACGCCCAAAAGTTCAAAATGAAGCATTTCCTGTCGGACAATATTTTGAACCAGTTGAAAGTTCCATAAGTGTTTGGCGTAGGGTTCAAAACCAACGACACAGGCGGGTTTTTGAGGCGCCATTCTAAACATAAAATAACCGTTGTGACAGCCAATATCTGCAACTTTGTGGTCGGTTAATGATTGAATATGTGGTAAAATTCGCTCCCATTTCCAATCAGAACGCCATTCGGCATCTATAAAGGTTCCAAACAGTTCAAACGGCCCTTTTTTCCAGGGACAAAAGGCTTTTAATGTGTGATTAAATCGCTGCTGTTGTTCAAAAGAGAGTTCATCCGCTTGACCGACTTTTATCACAGAACCGGAAAAATAAAACTTGTTACTTTCAATATCTCTAACCGCTTGAACCGCTTGATAATATCGCTTAGTTTTGGCTTCAAACAGTTGTTTTTGTCGTTCCTGACGGATTGCTAAAATATTTTCATATTCAATAAGATCATTGTATTGTTCGAGATAGTCAGGCGCGACATAACCCAGGCTTTCATCTAACATTTTACTTCGAGATAACACCGATATTTTTAATGATAACAGTAATCTAGACAAAAGTTATAAAAATATTGCATAATAAAAAGCAAGAATTTAGGAGAAAACGATGACCGTTACCCTGTTTAAATGGTCATTAGACCGATACCACGAAGCGATCGCCAACGGGTCAATCCGAGAAGATGATCGGATAGAATTACTAAGAGGAGATTTAGTGGTTAAATTACCCGAGGGAATACCTCATGCTTACTACAGTTCAAAAGTTAGTGATTATTTGCGGAAACTACTAGGGAATCAAGCTATGATTAGTGAAGGTCATCCGATCACATTACCCAACAATTCGGAACCGGAACCGGATATTGCAATTGTTCAACCTTTGGGTAAAGAATACCTCGATCATCATCCCTATCCCGAGAATATTTTTTGGATTATTGAATTTGCTAACACGTCTTTAGAGAAATATTTAGGATTAAAGAAATCCATCTATGCTGAAGCAAAAATTCAAGAATATTGGGTTGTTAACTTGAAGAACTCAGAGCTAAAAGTATTTATAAATCCCAATAATAATGATTATACATCGGAATTTACCTTAACAACAGGAACTATTTCCCCTCTGAGTTTTCCCGATCTTTTAATTGCGGTTCAAGCGTTGATTAATTCTTAAAGATTATTTTCCTTTTAAAGCCACAAACGAAATAAAGTTGTGCAGTTTAATAATAGAGTCAACCTGTTCAAAGCCACTTTCTTTTAACATCGAAATTTGTTCGGCTTCCGTGAGCGGAATTAACACATTTTCCAGCGCTTCTTTCTTACGTTCGATTTCATTTTTGGCGTAACCATTGCGAGTTTTAAAAGCTTCGTAGTGTCGGGTAATGGTTTCTTGAAATTGGGGAGAACCAGAACGAATTTTTTCGCTGAGAAAGAGCAACCCACCGGGAACCAAACCCTCATAAATTTTTCGCAGTAACTTTTGACGTTGGTTTAGGGGTAAAAACTGTAACGTATAGTTCATTACGACTACACTACTTTGATTAAATGAACAGTTTTCGGCTTGATTACAAATGAGTTCTATTTGGTGAATTTGGGAGATTTCAGCTAACTTTTTTTGAGCTTTTTCTAACATCGCTTGAGAACTATCAATCCCCACTAAGGTTGCAGGTTCCTTTAAAAAACGTCCGAGTAATTCTAAAAAAGTTCCCGTAGAACAACCTATATCTATAACTTTTGTTCCTTCTTGATAATAAGCTAAACTCCAATGCGCCGCACAAGCAACCACCTCTCGATAAAGAGGAACTGAACGGGAAACCATATCATCAAAAACCCGCACAACTTCTTCATTAAAAACAAACGGTTTTGGCCAGGTTCCTTTCTCAAAAAGTTCGTCTTTTTCGGAACTAAAATAAAGCTCGGTATTGAATAAATCGTTCATTTTTTTGATCAAGTTCAATTTAAGTATTGGGGAAAACTTTCGCCAAGTCAACCAATAAATCGGAAAACTGGGGGAGCGAAATCGTTTCGTCGGGTAAAGAAATCTTTTGGATACGATAACCCCAACTTCCTTGGGGTTTTTGATAGGGTTTGCTGTAAGCTTCCAAAATGCGATCGCCAAGATTAAAGATCCAAAAATCGGAGATTCCATCTTCAGCATACAGGGGTAGTTTTATCTCTTTATCGTAGTCTAAAGATGAATCAGAAATCTCGATTACCAATATAATATCATTGCCGGTAGGGTGCGAAGCGAGATAGTCATCGGGACGATTAATAACAATTGTAAAATCGGGTTCGGGTTCGCTGTTTGAGGATAAAATTATCGGAGATTGACATCTTAAAGTTGCTCGATCAGATATCAATTTAGAAAGTTCTCGTAATAATTTAGTTAAACAGACTTCGTGAGCCGTTCCTTTCGCCGCCATTTTAACCAATTCTCCTCGAATTAATTCTATGCGATCGCTCTGTTGTAAAATCCCAAGTTCTGTTAGGCGATGATATTCAGAAATTGTAAAACGTTTAAAAGTTGCGGTAAACATAATCAATAAATTGGATTAAAAACATCAATACCTTAATATTTTAGATAAAAATCTTTAACTAAATCAATAAATTCCGGCGTGTAAATATGCCTCTCCGTTTCAATTGTTAGGGTGGTTTCGGATTGATTATTTTGACGTTTGCTCAATTCCATTAAAATTCGTTTGGTTGAACTGGTTGGCGTCGGTTTAACCAACAACTTTTGATTGCAGAAAAAACCCCATTCTTGAGCTTTTTCTTGAAAACGATTCGCCGCCTCTGTCGGATAAATAACCGCCAACCTTCCCCCCTCATCTAAAAGCTGTTGCGAGACGTTTAACAAATCAATTGCTGACAAAAGATCGGTATGTCGCGCTACCGTTCTGGGTGGTTTGGAGGCTTTGTAGGCGTTCTCAAAAAAAGGGGGATTTGAGACAATTAAATTATACCGCTTTGAGCAACATTTTGTATAGTCCTGAACGGAACTGTGATAAATTTTAATGCGCTCTTTCCAAGGGGTTTGCGTAACATTTTCTTGGGCTTGAATACAAGAATTTTCATCAATTTCTACGGCGTCAATTTCTGCGGTTGAACGCTGCGCCAGCATCAACGCCACCAAACCCGTCCCCGTACCGATATCTAATATAGTTTGAGTATTTTTAACCTCCGTCCAGGCTCCCAAAAGTACACCATCGGTTCCCACTTTCATCGCACAACGGTCTTGAAAGATGGTAAACTGTTTAAACTGAAAATAAGGATTAGAACGCCTAGCCATTCTCCATTTTACCTAACAGTAAAGACCCGGGCATAGCTTTTTTAAACCAGTTTGCAATCAAAATTTGTTCGCGATCGCATTTTGTAATTACCTCGCCGTTTAAATTGCGAAATTGAATATCTTCAGGAAGTTCTCGTTCTTCCCCCGTCGGCAGAATTAAAGAGTTAATTTGGGAAAATTCAAAGGGTTGTAACGCATAAAAAATCACGGCAGTTTTACTTTCAACCGCCACAATTTCAGCGAGTCCGATTTCATTGCGATAAGCCGCCAATTTCGCCTTTGACTTCATGCGATTAAAAATAGAAGTCGTGCGGTTGGCTTTAAAAAAAGGTGCGCGAATGGGTCTAGGCCATTGAGTTTTTAGCGTGGTTGGGTTGTCTAAAATTTCCCGACAAATCTTATCAACATTTACCGCAAAATTTTCATCAAAATTTTCATCGGGGCTTAAATGTCGCAAGTCCAAACGCACGGTGTGTAAACCCGCCTTTTCTAAAGACTCTAACCGATCCAAAATAAACTGATCCTTATCCAAAAACATAAACGTACCATGCACCGTTTCTAGAGTCGGAAAAGGCCGATTTTGACTTTCTTCAGAGGCGACAGTTGTTTCGAGATAACGAATTTCTTCTGAACTCTTGACCGAGATATGTTTCGATAACAAAGAACGGGGAGAATAAAACAGCAAAATTCGCCCCACGCCCAAAATTTCGCAAGCAACCGGAAGTTTTTGACAATATTCTATCAGTTTTGCTTCGGGTAGTTCTATCGATAAAACCAACCGCTCTAACGAACCCGAAAGAACCTCACACCACCCTTGCAAGGCTTCAAGATTGTGATTTCCTGTTTCTACAATTAGCTGTATTTTCAACTGCGGAAAATGACTTTTCACCCACCAAGCTGCACCCGGATCGCAAACTCGAATTGCCGAAAATTTGCTAAGATTATACTGAGAGATTTTTTGACAGATTTCCATCATAATCTCTTCCGGCATTAATATATCCCAAACCAACACCGGATGCAGCGAACGTTTAACCGCTTCAGAGGCGAGAAATTCGGTTTCTTCGAGTGAAAGTTTTCCTTGACGAGCCAATAACAAAGGTTCCAGCAAAACCTCCTGTAAATTCGGAGCTTTAACGCAGCGTTCTAAATCGGAAATCGATGAGACAAAGGTGTTAAATTGCATTCTATTTTAAGAATGAGTGACTAATTCGGGCTGAGAAACGGTTTTTTGTCGGGAGAGTCGAATCACCGTAAATTTGTTAATATTTTGCAGAATATCAACTCGGGGAATACAAACAACGCTATCTTTTTGGATGCTTTCTAAACGTTCTCCCGTCACCGAGAAAAGTTGAGTAATTTTCCAGTCAATAATCTCGCCTTGGGGGGGAATAATTTCGATTTCATCTCCAACCGTTAAAGGTTCTAATAACTGAATCGCCAGATAATCCGATGTTGTATCAATAACAATCCCCAAATATTCGTGAGTTCCGCGATTATTTCCGAACAATTGACCAAATACCGTCTCACTATTGGCGGGACTTTCTAAGGAACCCGAACAATAATCACGGTGAGGAATTGATTCCAGATTTCTGGCAATTTTATTCAGTAATTCCGGGGTAATTTTTCCTTCGGTATACCCATCAATTAACTGTCGATAGGCTTTACACGTCATCGCCACATAAAAGGAAGACTTCATCCGCCCTTCGATTTTTAAAGAGCAAATTTTATGTTGAAAAAACGCTTCAATATCATGCACTCCCCACAAATCTTTGGAAGACATAAACGTGATGGGATTACCTTCTTGATTCTCCAATTCATAGGGTAAACGACAGGATTGAATACAACCGCCCCGATTAGAATCCCGACCTGCGGTAAAATTAGAAATGGTGCAGTGACCCGAATAGGCCATACACATCGCCCCATGAATAAACATTTCAACATCAATACCGGATTTTTCCCCAATTAAACCCGTTTCCGCCACACTCAATTCTCGACCCACAATTAGACGTTTTACGCCAAATTGTTTCCAAAGTTCTGCTGCTGAAGCATTCAAACAAGAGGCTTGAGTTGAAAGATGAATATTGAGATTTGAAGACTTGCGAACAACTCGTAAAACCCCCAAATCGGAAACAATTACACCATCAATTCCTATCGATTCTAAAAACTGACAATAGTCTCCCAATCCCTCAAAATCTTCATCGTGTAAAAAGGCGTTTAACGTGACATAAACCTTGGTGTTATGTTCGTGGGCGAATGCAACGCCATTTTTTAAATCATAGTCGGTAAAATTATCCGCCCGCGCCCTCAAACCATATTTCTGTCCGCCAACATAAACCGCATCGGCACCATAGAGAATGGCGACTTTTAGCCGTTCTAGATTTTTGGCGGGGGCTAGGAGTTCGGGTTTCCACTTCGTCATCATTTTGATTGCCTGCTGTCTCCAATCAGTTGTAATCGGTTCTCAAATTTATTTGAATCTATATATTTTAATCGATAGGGCTTGAAATTGCCATCGTTCTCAGATAGAGTCCAAGGATTTGATTGAAAAAATGTTGAGATGAATGCTATATTGAAGAAGAATCATTCGTCAGAATTTAGGAGTCAGAATGCAATCACTGGGGGATTCAGATCCGCCACCTAGAAGCACCACCAAACTTTCAATTAGGTGGGGGTCTTCAACCCATTTATTCATCTGCCAGTCGCACAGAATTCAATACGGAAAATACTTAGAAGTATTTACTAGGGCTAAAGCCCTACAACTAGCCCTAAAACTTAAATCAATTTTTATTGTTATTTCTCAGGCATAAATATCAATTTATTTTTATATGGTATTTTGATAATTCATGCTAAGACTTATAACAATCCTGACTGAAGCAAACCGTAAATTGCTGTACAATACTGGGACAGGCATCCAACAAAATATTAAACTTTTTGCCTTCTATTTCCCATTTTACAGGGCTTGAAATTTCAGTCAAATTTGAAGCCTAGAAAAAACTATAACTTAAAAATTGTTCAGGTATGAGCGCAGCAGCAGCCCCCGGATCTATTGTTATTTATCGCGATCGCCAATGGGTGGTACTTCCCTCCCAAAACATAGTGGGATATTTTGAAGATCGAACAACCAATGGAATAGTTGAAGGTATTAATAATAAACTGAAATTGCTAAAACGTTGTGGATTTGGCTTTAGGAATTTTAGTAATGCGCGAATTAAGAGCTTTACTCTTCTGGCATTTTCCTAAAAATATAGCAGGAAGACTAACCTGAGAGGCCACTTCACTCACTTCGGGGTAAACGCCGAAGTAGGGATTGACCGAACCCCGAACCTGAGCAATAATTTGGTTATCGAGAATCTGATACTGTTTAATTTTGCCATTGCGAGCGTAAGAACGACCCCGCCCCAATCGGTTGGAGTCGGTGAAATCTTCTAGCGCCTCAATAAAGCGTTTTCCCCACCAAGTTTTGCTGAACTGAGCCATTTTTTAACCAACCTCTTTTAAAGAATTTTTTGACGGATTCAGTTATAGTTTTTGACTTTCAATTCTTGGTAAATTATACTAGAAATTATCAACTTTTAAATTCTCAAGTGATCAGTTTTAAGCTGAATTTAACCATGAGCGAACAATTTGAGTTTAATTTAATTCGGCTAGGGTTTCTCAGTCTTACCACCAGCTATCATCTCGGCAGGACTTGGCTTGAAAATCAACAAGCTCCCCCCGGTCAACTCATTGACATCGATGGCTACAAAATACATCTATACACTAAAGGAACAGGTAGCCCTACAGTGATTTTAGATCATAGCTTAGGTGGGCTTGATGGCTATTTCTTAATTGATAAAATCGCTAAAATAACACGAGTTTGTATTTATGACAGACCCGGATATGGGTGGAGTGAATCGAGTTCTAAACCCCGTTGTACTGAATTGATTGTTAGAGAGTTAAATGAGTTGTTGGAAAGAGCCGAAATCGAGCCTCCTTATATTCTAGTTGGCAATTCATTCGGGAGCTATAACGTGCGGTTATACGCTCACTATTACCCGGAGAAAGTTATAGGTATAATTTTAACCGATGGCTTGTCCGAAACATTCATGTTAAAACTTCCTATGGCTTTAAAAGCAGTTAAGTTATTTTTCTTGTCCGGATTTTTGATGTCGATTTTCGGTTCAACATTGGGATGGGTTAGATTATTAGGAAATCTAAAATTTTTTGAGTTCATAAAACCGGATTTGCGACAATTTCCACCGGAAAGTTTAGAGCGGGTTAAAAAGTCTTTTTATCGTCCCAAACATTGGCTTACAATGGCAAGAGAACTGTGGAATTTAGAAAAAAGTTCCAATCAAGTTAAAGTAGCAAATTCTTTTCCAGAAATTCCCCTGATTAGTATCAAAGCGAAAACTTTTTTTAAACGTTCCCCTTGGAATTTTTATCTACCTCTCAACCAAGTCGAGGAATTTCGAGAAAAAATGCACGCCGATTTACTAAGACTTTCTGAAAATGTAAGTCAGCTTCCAGCCTCTCGGAGTAGTCATTTTGTTTGGATAGATGAACCTCAAGTAATTATTGCTGCTATTGAACAATTAATGGGTAATCTCAGCAAGCAGCAATCCGAGAAAATTAGAAATAAAGAGTGAGCAACTCTTATTGATAAATAACCGAATAAAAAACCTACATGACAGCTTGTTTATTTAAGGCAATTAACTGTTTAAAACTTTCGTTATCCAACTCCGTCAACCAAGATTCATCGGCTCCGACAATTGCATTAGCTATCTTTTTTTTATCTTCAATCATCTGGTCAATGCGCTCTTCTAATGTACCCAAGGCAACAAATTTATGAACAAAAACATTCTTCTTCTGACCGATTCTAAATGCACGGTCGGTCGCCTGGTCTTCGACTGCGGGATTCCACCAACGGTCAAAATTGAAAACGTGATTGGCTTTGGTTAAGGTAATTCCCACACCTCCCGCTTTTAACGAGAGTATGAACGCGGATGGTTCCGTTTCTGGGTATTGAAATTCTGCAATCATCCGCTCTCGTTTCTGTCGCGCAGTTCCGCCGTGCAGGTAATATGTATTATAACGAAGGGATTGTTTGAAATAGTTGGGAAGCAGGAAAGATTTAGGAGTTAGATTCGGGTTGAGAGTGCCGTATTTTGGGGCTGGAAGCTTTAATTCATCACCGAGAAAACGGGATAACTCTTGTTGATTTAACTGTCGGGGATGGCGGTTTTCGGACTGTTTTTTCCGCTTTTTGACTGGAGAATCTGTCTCAACCCAGACAAAGAAGGCTCCCGTTTGGATGAATTCTTTTCCCGGCCGGGGAATCCAGGTTCCGTGAAGAATGTTCATCGGACAAGCTCTCGCGCACCATGATTGAAAGTTGTTTGTCTTTAATTTACTAGAATTCGGACTGAATTTAAACTTAATTTTTGTTAAAGAGGTGGGGAGACGGGAAGGGTTAAAGATGTGGGTCAACTGCAAGCAAAACCCTAACTTTCCAAGCTGAATTAGCAGAATAGAAGAGTTGGCGATCGCAATTTCTTCTAAAATACCCTTCCTAACTATGCAAATTTAACCCTTTCTGCGATCGCCGCGACCATTACTGATAACGATACCTCTATATTGATTTAATCGGAAATACAAATTAAGATTAAAAAAGATGCCATCCTAATAGCCCCCAATTTCCCCATCCCCAAGTGATCCAACTAATAGAAGCGATTGCCATTCATCTGGCTCAACAAATTCAATATATCCCCATTGTGACCCCGTTACACTGCCAAGCCATTCCAACGGCTTACGTTCATCAAAGACTCCACGAGGTTTTAAGCGAGTATCAAGAAGAATCTCCGGGATTATTTACCACCTATACTCGAGCCGGAGATGGGGAATTACACTATTACTCCCGGTGCGGTAACTGCGATTATCTCCGGCGATCGCCCCCGCGAATTTATGGAAAGTCAGGAGGTGCGTTACGCTGGATATGATGGGCGCAAAGATGACATCGGAACGGAGGTTTCTCCGGGCTTTATGCCTTTGATTAGCGATAATTGGAATAATTTCTTCACTGATGAATTAGCCTGGGATGGTACGGGTACAATTCCTGAAGATACCGAAGCCGAATTAAATCGGATTGTATCGGAAGTTCAAGGGGAGGATAAAATCTTCCGGTTCTGGAATTTACCCCAAGATGGGCCGAGCGTTTGGGGTCCGTTGTACGAAGCCGGAATTGATTTAATTAATACCGATGATTTGGCCGGACTTTCTACCTTTATTCAGTCTCAACTTTCTTCTGGAACAGTTATTGAGGGAAGCGAAGATCGCGATTTATTAATGGGTACTCCAGGCGAGGATACCATTGCGGGTTTGTTGGGCGACGATGAAATTGACGGTCTTGGTGGCGATGACGTTCTCCGGGGCGATATGAATGAGCGCTCTCCCGGTTCTTCAGGTGGAAATGATACCATCAACGGGGGTGAAGGTGATGACCAAATTGGCGGTAAGGGTGGCAATGATGAACTCTACGGTGATGCCGGAAATGATAGCATCTGGGGCGATGACGGCGACGATTTACTCCGGGGCGGTTTAGGTGATGATGTGTTAACCGGAGATGATTTTTCAGGCGGTGTTGGTGCCGATATATTTGTATTGGCCGTAGGTGAAGGAACCGATACCATCACTGACTTTGAAATTGGTATTGATGCGGTGGAATTGTTTGGGGATTTAATACCAGAAAATCTCACGATTGAACAACGCGAGGCAGATACCGTAATTAGCCTGGGTGATGAAGTTTTGGCAATCTTTAACGGCATTGATGCGGTGGCGATGGCTGCGGCAAATCCGTTTATCTAACAAGACTGAAGTTCCCCGTTGACAAAAAGGCATAACCTGTGCGGGGTAAGGGATTTGAAAATTTTCCTCGGTCAGTGACTGGGTACAAATAGGGTTTCAGCAAGCAAATCCAAAGCCTTCTGTTGAACGGGTGTGGGTTGAGTAATCTTGGAAAAAGTAATATCAGCCCCCTCAAATGCGCGAAGCAATTGTGTTGAGAGTAATGGTTCCCAAATCCGCCATCAAGGTAGAAAAGCTGTGTACGGGAAAATTTTGGGAGGTTTTCTTTCGACTCGCTTTAGATAAGGCTTTTTTTGAACGCGGAACCGGAGTAACCCCATCCCAATCAACAGGTGTATCCTCTTCATCATCAAACAGAATTGGGGCTAAAGCTTGCGACCTGTGCCATTCAACATAATAAGCCAACATACAAAGAAAAACGTGCGCCTTAACACGCTCTTCCAAATGATGATAAATCGGACGTACTTTCAAATCCATCGTTTTATAAGAGCGAAAAGCCTGTTCAACTTGAGAGAGTTTTTTATAAGCTTTCACCGTTGAAGGAGCATCTAAAATTTCTGTCAGAACGGATGTACGAATCACATACAATCCATCCAAGGCAGCAGCAACTTTTAAATCTTGAGACTTGCGAGAATATGAGAAGCTCTTGTCGGTAATTTCCAACTCAAAGAATTTGCCAACTTGATACTTATTAATTATCTTTCCCACTCGAATACCAATTTGGTCGGCTCCCTTCAAAGCCCTTTTTTCTCTTTGAGTCGCTTGCACAATTTTATCCAATTCTATTTCGGTTTGCTGCAAGAGCTTTTCGCGCTTGATTGCGCTTGATTTGGCATTTATTGGGTTACGACAAGCGATTAATCTTTCCCCCGGATAATCTACTGATTCCACCTCGACTAAATTTTGTTGATCAAATAATCCCAGTTGAATCACTTCGCGTTCAGCCAGCTTCTTGATTTGAGGGGCTGTTAATGCAGTAATCCAATCAAGTTCTTCGTTATTTGAGAACTCTTGCTCTATTCGGGGAGCGAGTAATCATTCCCCGATCTCCGACCCAGATGATTCGAGACAGTCCAAAGCGAGGCGCGAACTTTTTCGATTTGGACTCCCAAAGTGGTTGTATCGTTAGTATTTCCCTCAAATACTTCTACAGCTATCGGACACCCTTGTTGATTACACAATAAGCCAAATACTATTTGTAGTTTTCCTCTCTTTTTGTCCCGACTGTAACCGTATTTAGCCAGGGGACAAGTTTTTCCCTCTCTTGCGAAGTTCCTACAACGCGGGGAACCCGCGCAACGGACTTCGCGCTCAAAGTATGTGGAACTAATATCATACAGAACTAATGCTCCTTCTGACCGATGCTTTTTCGCCAGTTCATTTTCAATTTTTTCTTGTCGGGCTAGTAACCAATCTAAAGCTTCATATAATTCATCTTCATCCGCCGATTCGAGTCCGAGTAATTGGCTCAAGGATGAACAGCTTGTTTCCCGATTCAATCCTCTAGCCGTTGCCAATTTCGAGCGGGGGTCAATGTAAGGCGCAACTATCATTGCTATGATTAAGGCGCGATTTCTTGAGGATTTTGAATTGATTAGTTCCGGAATCCCCAACTTGTTAAGAGTTCCCAATACCGCCGACACATGACCATGAGGTAAGCTACGAAGGATTTGAAAAGCCTCGCCATAATTTTCTACCGCTACTCCTCCTTTGAGAACAATACGCAAGTTTTCAATTACATCATCGGGCAATTTCGACAGATTAGCTAAGGTACGTTTGCGAACTTTATTTCCCTCCCGATAAGATTCTCTCAGAAGGACGGCAGGCGGTGAATTTCTATTGGGAACTCGTTCTATATACATGACTACACTATACCAGACTTCCCCCTCCCCAAAATCTTAAAAAAATCTGTAATTACATGGGTACAAGTCCGGGGAGATTAATTCCTACAACCCTTATCTGAAAAATATTTCAGATACTTTTGAGTATTTTTACAGGGGGGAACTTCAGACAAGAGGTTATCTCTTTATTTTTGTCCGAAAATTGAATACTTTCTCCGAGTTTTTAGTCCCAGAATCAATACAGTCATTAACGTGAATTTGTAAACGGTTAAGTAAGTTAGAGTTTCCCCGTTAATTGCTACTTCTTCTATCCCCGTTCGGGGATATTTTTTTGGCGATCGCAAAGGGAACGGCGACAATAGAGTTAGTATATTTCTATTAATTTTAACCGTTTTTGTTGTTATTGCTTCAGATTCCTCCCTGCAAACAAATCGCCTTTTTTATCAAAAATTTTTATAAATTCGGGGTTTTTTAAAGCGGCAAAATGTCACCCAAAAATTAACGAAAGCCGGAAAGTTGCCCCTCCGACTCGGCTAGAAAAAGGTAAAATCCAGTTTAGAGAATGGCGGTAAAGTCGTCCTCCGTTAGGGTAGTAGTATCAATTCCGTTGAGAGTCGCCAGTGTCTCTCCATTGAAGAGAATACTATTTCCGGTAAAAGTCAAATCCGCAAACGTCAGACCCTCCAAACCGATGAAGTCAACACCCGCTTCAAAATCGGCAATGGTGTCGGTTCCCTCACCAACGGCTAAAATGAACGTGTCCGAACCGCGACCGCCTGAGAAATCGTCCCCGGTAAGCGTGTCATCTCCCAAACCGCCCCGGATCAAGTCGTCACCATCATCGCCCCAGATGCTATCATTTCCGGCATCACCGTAGAGTTGGTCATTGCCACCCTTACCGCCAATGTGGTCATCACCCGTACCCCCGTTGATAGTGTCATCTCCGCCTTCGGAAGTACCGGGAGAACGTTCGTTGAGATCGCCCCGAAGAACGTCATCGCCACCCAGACCGTCAATTTCATCGTTACCCGACAAACCCGCAATGGTATCTTCGCCTGGGGTACCGACCAACAGATCATCTTCATCGGTTCCCTCAAGTTCTACTCCCTCCGAACCCGATGGCAGTTCCTCAGAAAGATCGAGAACGGTTAAATCTTCAAAACGAACCCCTTCGCTGTTCCAAGTATAGAGTCCGAACGTTCCCCCAGTTAAATCCCGATCTTCGTAAGGATAGGCAAATACGGCTTCTCCGTTGAGATCAGCTTGAATTTCCTGGTCTTGAATATCGACCCGAAGATTAAATTCCTCACCGCTCGTATAGCGATCGCGAGTTCGTGCTATGGTTGTTTCGACTCCATCAACCAGCTTAAATAACTGCACAAAACGTTCTTCGGCGTCTATTTCCAGCTTGTAGTAGTTATTTTCATCTTGGTAGTAGAAGAGAATGCCCACGCCCCCATCATCGGGAGTGAAAACATTCGTTTCGACGGAATAATCCCTCCAGTTCTCGGCTTCGGCATCTTCGTAGAAGGCAAAAGTCCCCTTGCGTAACGCCCGCCACCCGTCGCCGTGAGGACTCCAGTTAGAATTCCAGGGTTCTTCGGGAGAAGCATCGCCACCGCCCGAGAGTTGGCGGCTGAAGACGCTGTTATTTTGAACCAAAGCCCCGTTTTCGATCTGCCAGTCCGCCGCTTCCGGTTCGTTACCTTCCAAGTCGGGTTCGCCTTCATCTACAACAGTCCAGGAGTCGAGAACGCCACTGTCATTAAAGTCTTCAAAGAAACGAACGAACGCCTGGGGTTGACATTCTCCCCACCCTGTTAAAAACTGAGGGTGGGGATTCCCATCATCACTGATGAGCCTTCCTGGCTCTACGAGCAACCTTACTTTTTGGAGTTTCCTCCTCTAAGCAGCGGGTCATTTCAT
>JAYKHV010000045.1:0-123650 GCA_035285085.1 Lyngbya sp.
CCTCGCTAACAACTTTAATATAACTAGAACTCCAAGCGTTAGGTTGCCATTTTGGCAGATTTATCAAAAAATTTTTTGAGGAGCAATTATTACTGCTTTGGAGACATTTTTACAGCAAAAACTCTGCTTAATTGCTGTAATTAAGCAGAATTAACTCGCTAGATTGACGGTGACAGACAAGCTTAAAATTAAGCGATGATATCGTGAAATATCCTCTCTTGCCCGCTTTACAAGGGATAATCAGTCGGTTGTGTTAAGGGCGACTCGCAACTCAATCATAACGACTCGGTTAAGTTTTTTTCCTCAACCCAACCTGCAAAGCCGCAATTTTTTCTAATTGGCATTTGAGTGGATGATGATTAACGCTTGACTGTTAATCGTTCTATAGCTTATCAGCTTAGATGAGAGAGTGCTGCCACTTTGGCAGAATTATCTCAAATCTACCTTTAGGGATAGGCAAAGAAAAAAGTCTCTTCGGTGGGGTTCAAAGTAATCGAACGCAACTTAGAGGCAATTTCCTGACGCAGGGGCGCCGCTTCATCTTGAGTTAGCCAGGTAAACAGCAGATCGATGGCTTCGCTGGAAGAATCAATTTTGAGGGCTTCTTGAATCAAACGAAACGCCCCCGATAGATTACCCGCTTTGATCGGAACAATGGCGCTATCGAGACAATATTTAAAGAAATGACGCCGTGCTTTAGCGGTAATTTCAGCACACCGTTCAGCGGGTAGATAACTCTCGGAAATCTCAATTCCCATCCGAAAGGACTCCGCTTGCGCTCCCGCCTTCGCCAGTTCGCTGGTCATATTATTAGAATGCTGGCGGTAACAGGCTAAAATTCCGGGTTCGTACCACCAATGATAAAACGAAGCGATCCGCTTGTAAAGTTCCCAGTCGGGAGTAAACGTATTATCGGGGTCGTAAGTTCCCAAACGTTCGTGGGTAGACCGACGAATCACCACCGCACAGGGATTTAACACATTAGAAACCCCAATCCGCCCCAGCCAGTCTTCAATAATCCGAGGTTCGTCGCCGTAGCCGTGAGTTTGGGTAAAAATCACCTTGCGGTCATCATTAATATTCTGATATCCGGTAAAAGCCGCCCCAACCGACTCGGGACAGTTGGCTAAACTCTGCTGAAAGCGTTGATAAAAGCCGGGGAAAACATATTCATCCTCTGGAATCACATGAATCCATTCTCCGCGACTCAAACCAATGGCCAGATTAAAATTGCGACGGGCGCCAATATTTTCTGAATTCAAATGATAACGCACAATACCGCCACCGATCGCATTCACCAAATCAAATAACGGGGGAGTGCTGTTATTATCCATCACCAGAATTTCCATCTCCTCTTCCCCCGGCCATTGCGCGAGAATACTCGCCAAACATTCCAACAGATAGTTTTTGCGATTGTACAGCGGAACAATTACCGTCCAAAAGGGCCGCTTTTCTTCGGGTTTAGAAACGGGCGGCGTACCGGGAAAGCTATAATTTCCAACGGTGACTTCCCCTAAACTCAGTTGGGGCGTGGTATAATCTTTGGGATTGGTTGAAACCGGAGTATAAGCCTCAACCGCCTGGGCGTAGCGAGGATTGACCCGTTTTAATCCTTCTCGATAGGCAGATGCGGCTTCTTCTAATTTCAGTTGGGTTTGATAAATTTTACCCAAGAGAAGATAAGCCAGCCCAAAGTTGGGATTGAGGTCAATTGCATTTAAAGCCGAAACCATCGCCGCTTCTAACTCGCCCAAAGAGTCTTGGATGACACCTAAGCGATAATGAGCATCCAAAAAATCGGGCTGCATGGCAATGGCTTGGCGGAAATAAGCAAGCGCAGACGTCAAATCCCCTTGTTGTTGACGGGCGACTCCCAGATTATAATTCTTCGTGGCGCTGTCGGACTGTTTTTCGGGAGAGAGTTTCCCTTGAGCATAGAGAGCATTTTCCAGATTGACCTCCGCCTCAACGCAGTTGGGTTGAAGGGTCAAAACTTGTTGATAATAAGCGATGGCTTCTTCCCATTTTCCTTGCTGTTGTAGGGTGTAGCCCAAATTATTCAGGACGGCGACGGAGTTCGGTTGCAGTGCCAACACCTTATGATAACAGTCTACCGCTTCGGATAAGCGCCCTTGAACCTGGAACACATTCCCCAAACCAAACCACCCCTGAGCGCTCGGTTTCACCTGCAACGCCACTTTTAAGAACTTCTCGGCAGTTTGATACTGACCTTTGTGTTGCGCGACTGTCGCCAATCCTTGCAAAGCGTCGGGTTGATTCGGTTCTTGCTGTAAAATTTTACCATAAACTTGCTGGGCTTGAGTCAATTGATTGGCTCGCAAATATTGAGTTGCTCGTTGCAGTGCGGCAGATAGAGCGGAAATCGGTGTTTTTTCAGAAGTAGATAAAAGCGGTTGCTTGGGAATGGCAATCGCGTGTCCGACATTCCACTGAATATCTTGATAAGCCGCTTCTAGGGGAATTATATCATATCCGGCAGCAGTAATAAATGCTTCGATCTCCTGATTTTTAGTGCGAAATGCGGCTTGATTGCCATCATCAACTTCATAAATCAAGATGGGCTGAAATTGTTTTAAGGTTTGAACCATGCCCTGCAAAACGTCAATTTCTGCCCCTTCCACATCAATTTTAACCAGCGATGGCGGCTTAATCTGTTTCCGAGCAATTAAATCATCAATACAAACCAATTCTACATCCATTTTCCCCCGCAAATCCGGCGGCGTCCCCGCAGTGGAAAGGGTTGCGCCGCCCGAATGATGGGCGAGTAAAAGTTCGGCGCTGCCGGGGTTGGCAGAAACAGCTTTTTCAAACACCGTGATGTGAGAAAATTGATTCATCTCGGCATTTTGTCGAATTCTGTCGGCATTTTCCGGGACGGGTTCAAAGGCATAAACCTGTCCGGACTCTCCGACTAACCGAGCGGCAATCACGGTAAAAAAGCCAATATTGGCGCCAATATCGTAGAATACACTGTTGGGTTTGAGGTATTTTGCCAAAGCGGTTTGAATGGGCAGTTCATAGGTCCCGGTTGCATAATCGCGATTTGAATTATCGGGATTAAACTTCAGTCCGGCACCCACACCTTGATTGAGAATTACTTGTTGAGATGTTAAATTCATTGCATTAAACCTGATAAGATTAAACTTTGGCAATAAAGTTTTTAAACAGACTTCCGGTGTCGTTGCCCCATTCCCAGTTCGCCACAATTCCTACTCGGTTTATTGATAAAGGAACGGCTTTGGGATAAACATCGGTGAGGGCGCGATACAACACGGGTTCATCGTTAATAAAAGCGGTGTAATTCATGCCATCAAAAATCATCCGCAGTTGATGGGAAACGCCCCAAGAAATTCGCCCTCCTACATTTGTCCAGACGGCATCGTACAATTCCTCAAACCCGTTGAGATAGAAAAACGAGGAAATAGACGCTCCCCCGTAACAGTCATCTAACCAATTATTGAGGATGATGTAGTTATCAGCATCTTGCCAAAAAATGAAGCCTCCCCGACCTTTTTCTCCCTGTCCTCGACCCGTTCCCGGAGGGGTAATTTCAACGGTTAAATCAGCAAATTGGGGATGATTCCACTCCAGAGTATAGGCGGTTCGACCGGGGTTAGGGTGTTGAGCATCGGCTTGAACTTTGGCGCCGTTTCCGGTTAATTCAATCACGCCTGTTCCTATTTGTTTCTGCCAAATTAACCCTTCCGTTGAGGTTGTTTTTCCTGCCAATTCTCCAACTTCTCCGGTAAAATCATCGCTAATAACCACCTGTTGACCCTTGGCTTCCCAAGGCGAACCCAGATCCAAACTGGGAGGTATTGCTATACTGCGAGGATGGGCTTCTAACGCCCGAAAATATAAACTCGGGTTGGCAGTAGTCGAACCAATACCCACTCCTGTAGCCGTTTGCAGACGGGGGTCAATAAACCGTTTGTTAAAGACAAGCTGACCGTTAAGAGAAAGGCTGAAGGTTTCCCCATCATCTAAAATTTGTAGGGCATTGATACTGTTGGGTTGAAGATGCCACAACTGACTGACGGCGACAATTTCCCGTTTGCCATTTTCTACAATTTGGAGTTGACAGCGTTCCCCATCCGCCCAAAAACTCCAGTAATTGTTTTCATCTTGAAACCGCCAAATTAACTGTATTTCACTCTCAGCAATAAGGGTCTCAACCAAAACATGAACCAAGCCGGAAGGTTCGTTACCGTCTAATACCGCCAGACTGTTGGCTGCGGTTGCAGTGACTCCGAGGGCGGTTCGTTTGTAGTTTCCGCCAAAAATCCTCCAGTTGCTTCCCTCCTGCGGGGCTGTTTTTTCTAACTGACCCTCACCGGTTAAATCATCGGCAATATGAGCAGTACCATACCACGTTGCCAGGTCGGGAAGTTGGGCAACTTCGGCGCCATAAACCCGCGTATCGACTCGGAACCCATTCTGCCCCAAAATACTTTGATAGAAACCCGCATAGACGGTAGGATGTTGTTCAAAGGGATCAATTCCTAACGGGCGCATATTCGGGTAAGCAGCCAAACCGTTAGCCTTGGAAACCGAAGCGGCGTAGTAGGCGGCGCCGTTGTCTCGCAAAATGACAACATAATAAACTTGCAGGTTTTGTAAGCCTCGAAACGTCGATAAAAGGTTATCTTGGCTTCGCAGCCACAATTCCCCATTGTGCGAACCCGTCGCATGAACAATAAAGCTATTTCCCTGTTTTGTGGGGTCTGTTGGCACCTCTTCGGGAAACCAACCGACGGCTAAATTTTCATTGAACGAAGTTAGGGGAAAGCCCTTCCAATTCCAACGTTTTGAAATGCGGCTAGTTGTCCGAACCCACCACAGCAATTGTTGTTTCAATCCAATTTTAGGGCCGTTCCAAATCCAGCGCCACAGTCGTTGACTCGGTTTGTCGGTTTCGGTTCCAATTAACCAACGATGCAGTCGTTCTTTCAACGGTTCAATTCGTTCGACTTGGGAGGTATTATGACCGTTAAGCAGAAACACAGCAAACGCTAACCCATTGCGGCGGGTGTAGGGGCCATAAGCAATTCCCTGTCTTCCCCAACCCGGTTTGACTAAAGGTTGGAAACGGAGGGCATTGTTGTCAATGGCTATCCGCTTTTCTACATCCGCCCCTTTGCGAACAGTACCGCTTAAACTCGGTGTTCCGATGACTTTACCCGCCAATTTTTCATCGGAATATTTATCGGTTAAAAGGGATTTGCGTTCAGGGGGTAAACTGGTTTTTTTGATTCTATCAATTAACATGGTTATCGGGTTACTTTTTATTTAGAGCAGATGAACGAAAGAGTTCGTAGTTTTGAAAAAAGCAGTCTAAAAAATCTCCCTGAGAAACATCCCCCAGCGTCAACCATTGGGGATTGGGAATTAGTTGGGTAACTTGAGATTTATGGGCTTCTAGGGCGGCGCGTTTCTGTTCTAAAACTTCCCCAATATAAACCGAGGATTTAAACTCTTTGAGAAAACGCCAGCTATATTTTAGGTTTTGACCGAGCGTTAACAAAAACGTTTTGAAATCTCCTTCAAAGGGAGTCCAGGGCCAGTGATTGAAAAACCAAATGGGATATTCATAAATAGTGCTATTAAATCCACAGCGTCCGAGGGCTAACAAAGCAATGTAAGCTGTGGCATTATGATCGGAAATTCCATCCTGACGATAGGGAACAAAGATTTCTTCGGGCAGATATTTGAGCAACAGTTTAGCAACTTTTTGAATAGCTGCTTCTTGATGATTTGCTAAGGTTCCATCTCGAACCTCTAGGAAGATAATATCCGCCTCACTCAAGCCGAGTTTTTGAGCGGCTGTTAAGGCTTCCTGCGCTCGAATTGATTTTAATTCATCTTCGGAAATCAGGTGAGAATGGGATTTAGAACCATCGGTCATAAAAACAACTTTGACCTCGGCTCCCGCCCGTTTTTTCTGAATAATCGTTCCGCCACAGCCCAAGGTTTCATCATCCTGATGGGGTGCAAAAACAATGGCGGATTTTTGGAAATCGGGCGGGGAATATTCAACCCGAGTTTGATAAATTAGCCGTTGATAAAGTTGGCGAATTGGAGATTTAGAAGTGCTGGTTTTCATCATTTTTTTGGGAATAAATTAAGCCGCTTGGGGATTTGCTGGAGATAGTGTTGTGAGATTAGACTGGGGTTCAACTTGACCGCAGAGTTGGTAATAGTGTTGCTGTAAATCCCCCGCTACTTTCTCAAAGGAGAACTGTTCAACAGCGCGTTTATGACCTGCTTTTCCCATCGACTTCCTCAAGGTTTCATCTGTTAAAAGTTTGAGAATAGCCTCGGCTAAAGCATCAGAATTACTGCGTTCGACAACTAACCCACTTTTGCCATTTTCAACCAGTTCCGGTAAACCCCCGCCATCGCTAACAATCACCGGAACACCCGCCACCATTGCTTCTGCGACGGGCATTCCAAAGGCTTCTTGACAGACGGAGGGAAAGATAAACAGGTCGGCATTTTGATAATAAGGCGGTAACTTTGTCGGCGCCAAACACCCCGTTAATGTTACCGTATCTTCTCGAATTTGATTCAATTTTCCAAAGGCGTTTCTCAAGCAAACTTTCCAGTTCTCTCCCTGATGAAATACAGCCAAATCTTTAATCTTGTCATCCTCACTCAAAGCCACTAAATATTCATAGGGAATCACTCCCATTGGGCCGACCAGGGTGAGTTTAGTTTCTGGCTCTTTTTCTAGGACTTTGTGAAAGGCTTCTAAGAGAATATGCGAACCTTTTTCCGGGCAAATTCGACCGACATAGAGGAGTTGTTTGGCTGGAGATTTTGCCGCCGATTTTTTGTTTAAATAGCCCAGAGATGAATCAACAAACTTCTCTAAATCAACCCCATTGGCAATGGTTTGAATGCGCTCTGAAAACTCCGGAAAACGTTGGCGAGCGGCTTCTGTAATATACTCGCTAGGAGTAAGAACTAAATCAACTTGACGCATTCGCCGTTCAGTGGTTTTATAGTCGAGTTGATGCAACCATTCACAGTGCATATGAAGAACAATTTTAATTTGGGGATTTAAAGCCCGAATAATCGGTACAAATTGAGAGCAGTTGTGAATGTGAACGATATCAAATTGTTGTTTTCTTAAATTTTGGGCAATTCGCAGCGCATATCCCAGATAATAAAAGCGGTGATTAAATCGGGGAGATAGGGGATTTTTAAAGGGGAGTTTGTCAAAATACTTTAGAAAGGATTTATCTTGGCTAACGGGTATATATTGATAATTGACCCCTTCTATATTCACTTGCCGAGATTGTTGGCCTGCTGCATAAACAGTGATATTAAACTGGTGCGCTAAAATCTTCACCAATTCGTAGGTTAAAATGCCAATAGAATCGGCTGGATTGGGAAAAGAGGTCATCACAAAGGGCTGACAAACAAATCCAACTTTTAATCGGTTAGAATTCGGGGTTTTAGGGGACTGGTTTTGTAAACGGTAGAGTGTATTTAACGCTTGATAAATTAAGGCGTTGTCAGCATTCTCGTCTTTAGAATTAAGCTCTAATGCGGTTTGATAACTGCTGATTGCTGCTGCGATTTTTCCGCTTGCTTTTAGGGCTGCACCCAAGTTAGAATGGGCTAAAGCGAGATTCGGTTGGAGAGCAATGGCTTGACGAAAATAAGCAATAGCCGTTTGCAAATCTCCCGCTTTTTTGCGAGCCACGCCGAGATCGTGATTGATGGCAGCGTAGTGAATTTGTTGTTCGGGAGAAAGCTTTCCTTGAGTGTGAAGTGCGTTGGCTAAATTGACCTTAATTTCAATGTTATTCGGTTGAAGAGAACAGGCTTTTTGATAGTAGGCGATCGCTTGTTCCCACTCCCCTTTTAGTTGTAAGGTATACCCTAAGTTATTATAGGCAGCAACCGCATTAGGATTGAGAGCAACCACCTGCTGATAGGCTTCTAACGCTTCCGCTAACCGACCCTGAACTTGGTGTAAATTGCCTAAATTTAACCAGGCTTGAGCAAGGTTTGGTTGAATTTGCAAAGCGGTGGTAATCAACTTTTCAGCCGCTTGATATTGACCTTGCTGGCTGGCGAGTACCCCCAACCCACACAAAGCATTCGGTTGACCGGGTTGACTTTGTAAAATCTGACGATAAACTTGTTCGGCTTTTGCTAAATCATGCGCTTGTTGATATTGAGCAGCCAAGCGCAGGGCTTCTGTCACTGTTGTCATGGCCCTATTCCCTCTTAAAGTAGTTCTCCATTGAACCTCAAAATTTCGGCTAAATGTTGCCAATTTGGCCTTGAGATTCTCAAAGAAACCGGGTTTCTGGGATGTGCTTGACAGAAGACGCATTCGCCTGGGGGAAACTTCCGTTACAAGATTTGAGAAAAATTTTATAAAAATGCCAAAATGGCAACACGAGCATTGAAAAACTAGCTACATTCATTAGACAAAGGAAAGTAAATCTTCCTCACCGCATTCACTCAATTCGAGGAAAAAAACATGAATATCTGCGACTTAAATCACTTAGAAGTTGTATCTGAAGCAGCCAATATAGAAGGTGGTTACTATTACGGCTACCAACAATATGCGAATGCTAATGCCAACGCCTATGCAAGTGGTATTGCTTTCGGCTCCAATCCCAGTGTGAGTACTTACAGTAGCACCGATGCATTTGTTGATGGTAATTACGTTGCTGGTGCCAGTTCTTCCTCTGGCTCCAGTGCTTCTACTTCCTCTGGCTACTACTACTACTAAATAATTCATTGGCTTCAAAGCCAAGTAGAACTTCAATCACTGAAAGCAAAATCAAACGTTTTGTGGTGCTTTCAGTGATTTTTTTTTCTCAAAAGGAACACATGAGCCAACTTAAAATTACTGATCTGAACTTTTGCGAAAGCGATATCTACAACTCTCCAGAAATTAATGGAGGAAGTGTCTCCGTCGCTGTTGATACTGGTGTTAGTGTAGCTGTAAAAACAGGCGTTGGAGTCAATGTTAACGGTAATCAATATAACTACTGGGGTGGTTATACGATTGCTCGTGCTACAGGTGTATCATACGCTTATGCGATTTCAGGAGGTGGATACACCTCTGCTGAAGCATACGTTGATACTAGCGCATTTTAAAAATCTACTGGAACTGCATGACATTTTATACTCCATTTTTGGAGATTAGTTATTATGAACGAACTCCTAAATTTTCCTCGTGCATCAGATTTACAAAATTACCTTTTTGAAGAGAATCATAGTCCAACTGATTCTGGCTTTTTCTTCGTTAAAGAGGACACAGACCAAGAGGATAAAAATGCCCATGACAGTTCCAGTAGTTCTGCTAGTTCGGGTTCTTTTGTAGATGAAACAGGCGCGGGAAGTTCGGGCGAAGCAACCGCTACCAATGGAAATAATAGCAGTTCTAGTCAAGCCGAAGAATTTATTGCGGGAGCAACATCAAGTAACGGAACTGCTACAGCAACCGCTTCAGAAGATGATGTTTCAACAACGGTAACAGTTAATGTTGAGGATGAAGAAACTTCAACGGATAATAGTTCCACGCCAATAGAAGAACCTTCTGTAGAATCGGATTCAGATGTAATTGTTGAAACTCCAGTTGATAATTTACCTGACCCAAATACAGTCGAAAATAATTCCGAGAGTTCGAGCAATTCATCAAGTCGTTCAAGTGTAGAAAGCAATATTATAGAAGTTGTTGGAGCAGAAATCGCCTTTGGTACTGTTGATGATAATCGAATTGTGGGAGATTCGGAAGCGAATATTATATTAGGTTTAGATGGAAACGACGAGATATTTGCAGAAGATGGCGATGATTTATTACAGGGAAATGTAGGAGATGATACTGTTGTTGATGGAGCCGGAAATGATACTAGATCTGGAAATGATAGCCTATCTGGTGAAAGTGGTGATGATTTTATTCAAGGGAATTTCGGAAATGATACTCTTGATGGAGGTGAAGGGAATGATATAATGCGGGGGGTCAGGGTGATGACTAACTAATTGGAGGTATCGGAGAGGATTGGCTTTCGGGAGATCTCGGAAGTAATACCCTGGTTGGAGGCGAAGGAGCGGATACCTTTGCTCTAAGATTAGATGATGTTGAGACTTTTCATGTCATCGTTGATTTTGAAGCGATCGCCGATGATAAAATTCTCGAACTCTCAGCTATCTCGCTAAAGGATCTCGCTTAAAATATTCTTGATTATAATGATAATGGTGTTATTGACATGGCAACAATTCAACTTAATTTAAACCCAAGTTGAGAGATTTTGGGTAGAGTTCTAGGAACGGTCTATCCGGTCGAGCAAAAAACTTTAACCCTTGCAGACTTTACTGTTACATAAAGCGATAAAATTTGAGGATGAACACTACTCAGCCTGAACTAAGAGAGAGAGCGACTATGGTTAATCAGTCGGCAAGAACTGTCAGCGATGATGAAATTATTTGTTTTCTGAAAGAACACATGGAATACAAAGAGATGTGTCAGAAAATTCTATCACAGAAGGCCATTGATAGAGCGGTTCAGGAACGAAAAATTACAGTAACTCCCGATGAAATTCAAGCGGAAGCCGATCGCCAACGTCTGGCTAGACGGTTAGAAAAAGCTTCTGACACGTTAGCTTGGCTGAAGGATGAAATGATTTCACCCGATGATTGGGAAGCGGGAATTAAAGACAATCTTTTGGCGAAAAAATTAGCCGATGATTTGTTTGCGTCCGAAGTCGAAAAGTATTTTGCTCAAAATAAGTTAGACTATGAACTAATTCTGCTCTATCAAATTATAGTTCCCTATGAACGACTGGCGCGGGAGATTTTCTATCAAATCGAAGAAGAAGAAATCAGCTTTTATCACGCCGCACATCTGTATGATATTGAACCCAAACGAAGAGAATTGTGCGGTTATGAAGGAAAAGTCAACCGCCGTCATTTGAAAGCTGATCTCGCTGCTTTGGTTTTTGGTGCAACTCCCGGAGAAGTTCTCGGTCCCCACAAAACCGATCTGGGCTATCATTTATTTAAAGTTGAAGAGTTTATCCCCGCCGAGTTAACAGAGGAACGTTCTCAACAAATTATCAAAATATTGTTTAAAGAATGGCTGGCGAGTGAGGTGAATTATCTGTTACATAATGCTCCTTGTTAGTTGCCAAGTCAATCATCACCCCCGCCCGAATGTAAATTTTTATTACTGTCCCTCTCAGAAATCAGACCCTTAACGCTTCTAGAAACGGTGGCTTTCCTGGTCGAGAAAAACCCTAAATTCAACCGTTGCGAGACTCCTCTACCTAAGAGATTTGCCAAATTGGGGAGAACTTCTGTAAACATCCGCTTCACGCTCGGGTTGGGGGGACTATGAGATGTCTTAAGATTTAATTTATAATTCATTTCTAAGAAAGTAGGGACTGGAAAGTTTGATCGGCTCCAGTCCTCTTTTTGATACGCTTTAACCAAGGATGTTTTAGAGATGTTGTTTAAATGTGAACTTTGGCCTGGAAGCATATGTAAGTGTGACTTACAAATTCATCCGAAGTCTGATGGTAGCCAGGTTGTGATGGTTACGGAACTACCCTGGAATGAAGGAATCAGCATTAGCAGTGCTTTTGAAATCTTATTTGACCAAATCTGTGAAACCTACTATCTCAACCCGGAAAGAGTCACCTATCTCGAACATCGCCAGGAACGAGTAGGTGTCGTTGAACAATGGTCACTGGTGCATTTTGATATTATAAAAGATCGAGCTTGCAATCCTCGCTGGCAAGATGTAACTGAGAGTTTTGTTAGAACCGTTATGACCTACAAATAGCACGATCTCAATGCTACTCAACTCATTCCCAAGATAGATTCCGGGTGCAGTCTTTTTCATCCTCAAAACGCACAAAAGATGGATGAGTCAATGGTTTCATTTCCCATCCATCTTGATTGTTTTGATCATCAAAAACCATTCACACCACACCACAGAAAATTCTAGAAATGCTATGATTCGTTCATTAAATCCGATCGCGCTGACGAAGCTTAGACCCCGCTAAAGCCAAACCCACAAGGGCTAAACCACCAATAGTAGTGGGTTCAGGAATGCTGGCTGTTGGGGTTGCGGCTAACCGAAAACGGACACCATCTCCCGGTTTTTTAACCATCATCCCATCCGGGTCATATAACCCCAATTTGAGTGTCAGGGAACTAACATCGTTAAAGGTTTGAGTAAAGATGTTACCATTCGACCCAGAAGGAACCCAGTCCGGTGTTGCCAAAGGATTACCATTAATCGCAACAACACCCGTCGAATTGTTTGACTCGGTATCGAAATAATCAATGGTCAATTCTTTTAAAACCGTACCAAATTCAAACGTGTAAGTTCCGACTTCCAGTTGACCGTCTTCTGGATAAAAATTTGTCCCTTCTAAATAGGCGACAGGACGAAACCAAACATCACCAGGATTAGTACCCGCATCTGTCACAGAAAAGCTAATTTGATCGCTATACAGATTCTCAGTGGTCAAGTCATCAATAAACAGACGACTTCTAGAGTTGGTCGTGTCGTCTGTCACGGCGGTAATACTGTTTACAAAAGAGATCGAGTCTGGCATGATACACTGAGCCAAGTCCAAACAACCCAAACCTACATCAATTTCGGCTTCTGAGTCGGGAACGAGACTCACCCCATAGCTACTCGAAGCAATTGTGCTAACCGCAACGGTGGTTGTCGTCGCCAGCAGAGTCCGGAAAAATAGAGATTTCATCATGTTAGATACCCCAATCAACATCTTAGGAGATTGACAGTTACTGTCGTTTACTAATATAACCAATCTGGTTTGATTTCACCTCCTTTATACTACAATTGCCTGATAGAAGGCTAGATCAGTGGGTCAATCGCTGACTATCCCAGCTTCATTAAACTCATCCGTCTTTTTTATCGGTTCAGAGGAGAAATTTCCGCTATGAACGTTACGGGTATTTTTATTCATCCGATTAAGTCTTGTCAAAGAATTGAACTTGAACAAGCGGAAGTCACGCCAAAAGGATTTTTTTGGGATCGAGAATTGATGATTGTCGATCAAGATCATAAATTTATGACTCAGCGAGACTATCCTCAGATGGCAAAAATTCGGGTTCAACTCTCAGAAAACATGATTTCTTTATCGGTTCAAGATGAACCCCTAGAACCGTTTAATTTTGAACCAAATTTTACGGGAAATCCCCTGGAAGTTAAGGTTTGGCGGGATAATACCATTGCCATCGATCAAGGGGATGAAGTGGCGAATTGGTTGCAAAATGCTTTAAAATTATCTGCGGATCAACCTTGTCGGTTAGTGCGACAATCTCCCCAACATATTCGACTGGTTAATCCCAATTATGCACAACGACCGGAAGATCGGGTTAGCTTTGCCGATGGTTATCCTTTTTTACTCACAAATACGGCTTCTTTGGTCGAATTGAACCGCAGAATTAAAACCAATAACTCGGTTAAGTTTTCTGAGGTTTCGATGATTCGATTTCGTCCAAATCTGGTGATTGAGTCGGAATTTCCTTTTGTTGAAGATAACTGGAAATTAATTAAAATTGGCGGGGTTTATTTTGATGTGGTTAAACCTTGCGATCGCTGTATTATTACGACAACAGACCAATTCACAGGAAAACGGGATGAATTTAAAGAACCTTTAAAAACCTTAGCCACTTTTCGACGCCAAGCTGGAGGGGTGATGTTTGGTCAGAATCTAATCCCTATAAATACGGGTGTGATTCACCAATATGATGAAGTTCAATGTTTAGAACATTGGTAATTTTACTGAATAAAAAGAGTGATTTGTGAGTTCTAAAATCAGAAAATATTGATATATAAAATCAGTGATTCATTCTGAACAAGTCGGGTTATATTTAACTTAAACCTTGTCCTGTGAGAGTCGAGTATGACCTATAGCCTCAGAATTGCTGATTTACCCTCCGATGAACGTCCGCGAGAACGAATGATGGCACATGGTTCGCAAGCCCTTTCCAATGCCGAATTAATTGCAATTTTACTCAACACCGGACAGGGAAAGGGAAAATTATCAGCGGTGGGTTTAGGACAATTTTTACTCAATCAACTCGGCCAAAATCAGCATGACCCGTTATCAATTTTGCGACATATTACCGTCCAAGAACTGACTCAAATTCATGGCATTGGACCCGCAAAAGCCACAACCATTATCGCCGCAATAGAACTCGGAAAACGTGTGTTTCAACTCCGTCCTGCTGAACGGGCAATTATCGAAACGCCCCAAGCCGCAGCCGATGCTTTAAGCCAAGATTTAATGTGGCAAACTCAAGAACGTTTTGCGGTATTATTATTAGATGTAAAAAACCGTTTACTCGGTACAAAAGTGATTACGATTGGTACCGCTACCGAGACTTTAGCCCATCCTCGGGAGATTTTTCGAGAAGTGATTCGACAAGGGGCGACTCGAATGATTATTTCTCATAACCATCCTTCGGGAAATGTTGAACCGAGTCCTGAAGATATTACCCTGACTCGTCAACTCTTACAAGGCGCCCAAGTTTTATCGATTCCCATTTTAGATCATCTGATTTTAGGTCAGGGAAACTTTCAAAGTTTGCGTCAAATTACCTCATTATGGGATGAATATCCCCAAGGGGATTAAACAGTTTACAGTGACCAGTGACCAGTCACCAGTTTTTACAGTTTTCAGTTAACAGTTATTAGAAAAACCCGGTTTCTAACAGAAACCGGGTTTTTGGGGTGTAGTTATCAGTGAAAACTGTTACCAGTTTTTTTCAGTGAAAAGTGATCATCTCACCTAACACCTAACACCTAACACCTAACACCTAACACCTGTTGACTGGTCACTGATAACTGTTCACTGTAAACTGTAAAGCCGCCCCGACAAAATTTAAACAATACGATAAATTATCGTTCCGGTTTCTTCGTGGTTATCGATATGAAGCAAACCTTCTTTATACAAATTATTCAATAATTCCTTGATTTCAGCAATCGGTTTATCTGTTGCAATTACACAATCAGCAACCGAAATCCCTTGAGGATTATCTTTGGCGAGTTTCAAAATGGTATAAATATCAGACTTTTTATCGACAGCAGGAACCGCAGGTTCGCTATATTTCTGACCTTCTGTTAAATTAACAATAACTTCGTGAGTAATGGGAGTTTGATTATTTTCTCGCTGGTAAAGTAGGTATCGGAGATTTTTCCGTTCGACCATTCCCGGAATCAGAAATAAATCTACAACTTGACCAACTCCAAAAAACCCCAAGGTAAATAACCACACCAGTCCAGAAAAATACTTCCCGGAATAGATGCGGTGAACTCCATTCAACCCCAAAAAACAGCTACACCAAAGTAGATACGCCAATGCTGTATTTCTCATTTTGATTCTCCCAGTATCGTGCTTTAAAGACTAAAAATTAAACACCCACAACGGATATCGCCCAAGGAATTCTGTGGCGTCTGGGGAAAGAAATGTTGACTCCCCAAGTCACTACACCTTGATATTCAACCAGGTAGCCCTTCATTCCGGAAAACCTGCCCCCTCCCTTATTCTAACACCAGATTGTTTCTGGAAAAAAATTCATGTTAACAATTAATCGGGAAAACTTGTAAATTTTTCCAAATCTTGAGGCAATCAGATAAACCCTTGAACCCGTTGCCAAACTTGTTTGAATAAATCGGGGTTTTCTGCATCAAACCATTCTATTTCTGAAACCGCATTAAACCAAGTTTGTTGTCGTTTCGCAAATTGACGAGTATGCAAAACTGTGGCGGCGATCGCTTCATCTAAGGAACAATCTCCCCGGAGATATTGTATCATTTCGTGATAACCTAAAGTTTGTAACAAAGGCAAATCTTGACCATACTTTTCGACCAGTCTTTTCACTTCTTCGATCCATCCCCTCTCAATCATTTGGTGAGTGCGGTGTTGAATGCGTTGAGTCAAGCGATCGCGATCTAAAGTTAAACCGATTTGTAAAATGGGATAATCTGGAGGATTTTCACCTTGAAGTTGAGAAATCGGAGAACCGGTAATATAATAAACTTCTAAGGCTCTATGAGTGCGAAATTCATCGTTGGGATGAATCTTTTGAGCCGCCACCGGATCGACTTGCTGTAGCATCCCATAACACTGAACTTGACCCAAAGCTTGAAACTGCGATCGCAACTCAGCACTAGGCCCAACCCGAGGAATCTTCATTCCCCGGACAATAGACTTAATATACAACCCCGTCCCCCCAACCAGCAACAAGGGGGGAGAAGGAGAAACAAAGATCGGAGGAACAGCAATCAAAGCTTGAGCTTTTTCCTGGTATTCTGCTAAAGTGAGAGTCTCGGTGGGATCGCAAATATCGATCAGAAAATGGGGAACTTTTTCCTGCTCATCTAACGTCGGTTTAGCAGTGCCGATATCAAATTCTCGATACACCTGACGCGAATCTGCACTGAGAATCACCGTGTTTAGCCGTTGTGCCAAAGCGATCGCCAGTCCCGACTTTCCCGTTGCCGTTGCGCCACAAATCACAATAATCGCCATAAATCCTTTCCCATTTAATCGATCCCGTCCTCGTCTCCATGATAAAGGGGTTCAATCTAGATTTAAACAATGCTCCATTTGCCCTTCATATCGTTTCTAACCCTTTTGTGTTACAATTTTGGAGAGATTTGTCATTTTTGGAGTCCTGGGGACTATAGACCCCTAATAGGAGCAGTGATCACATGACCAGCAGTTACAGCGCCGAACAAATACAGGTTCTTGAAGGTCTCGAAGCCGTCCGCAAACGTCCGGGGATGTACATTGGTTCAACCGGGCCACGCGGACTTCATCATTTAGTGTACGAGGTCGTGGATAACTCCATTGATGAGGCGCTCGCAGGTTATTGTACCCATATTGAAGTCGATTTTAATGGCGATGGTTCAGTAACCGTTACAGATGATGGTCGCGGTATTCCCGTTGATGTTCATTCCAAAACCGGAAAATCAGCCCTAGAAACGGTAATGACGGTACTTCACGCCGGCGGAAAATTTGGCGGGGGGGGTTACAAAGTTTCTGGCGGTTTACACGGAGTCGGTGTCTCGGTGGTGAATGCACTGTCGGAATGGGTAGAAGTTCAAGTTTTGCGGGATCAAAAACAGTATACCCAACGCTACGAACGGGGGGTTCCCGCTTATGAACTGAAGTCTAAACCCAGTAAAGGAACTCAGACGGGAACTGCGGTGCGTTTCTTACCCGATACAACCATATTTACCACCGGAATTGAGTTTGATTATGCCACGATCGCCAGCCGTTTGCGAGAATTAGCCTATTTGAATGCGGGGGTGAGAATTACTTTAACTGACCATCGTTTAGAGTTAATTAAACTCGATCAACCGAAGACCGAAAGCTTCTGTTATGAAGGGGGAATTCGAGAATATGTTGCTTACATGAACCGGGAAAAACAACCCCTGCATGAAGATGTGATTTATGTGTCGGGAGAGCGAAACAATGTGCAGATAGAGGTGGCGTTGCAGTGGTGTGTGGATGCTTACAGTGATAATATTTTAGGCTTTGCCAATAATATTCGGACGATAGACGGAGGAACTCATTTAGAAGGCTTAAAAGCGGTATTAACCCGTACCATGAATAACGTTGCTCGCAAGCGGAATAAGTTGAAAGAGAGTGAATCAAATTTGGGCGGCGAGAATGTGCGGGAAGGGTTAACTGCTGTGATTTCCGTGAAAGTTCCCGACCCGGAATTTGAAGGACAAACCAAAACCAAGTTAGGAAATACAGAAGTTCGCGGAATTGTAGATTCGTTAGTTGGGGAAGTTTTAACAGAATATCTTGACTTTCATCCCAATGTTGCCGATGCCGTTTTAGAAAAAGCAATTCAAGCCTTTAAAGCCGCAGAAGCCGCCCGAAGAGCAAGGGATTTGGTGCGTCGAAAATCGGTGTTAGAATCATCGCCATTACCCGGAAAATTGGCAGATTGTAGTAGCAGAGATCCCAAAGACTCCGAAATCTTTTTAGTTGAGGGCGATAGTGCGGGTGGGAGTGCCAAACAAGGACGCGATCGCAGTAATCAGGCGATTTTACCCTTGCGTGGAAAAATCCTCAATATTGAGAAAACGGATGACTCCAAAATCTACAAAAACAACGAAATTCAATCGCTGATTACGGCGTTGGGGTTGGGAATTAAAGGGGAAGATTTTGACCCGTCACAATTGCGTTATCATAAGATTATTATTATGACAGATGCGGATGTTGACGGCGCTCATATTCGCACCTTGCTGTTAACCTTTTTCTACCGTTATCAACGAGAATTAGTTGAACAAGGTTTCATTTACATTGCTTGTCCTCCCCTCTATAAAGTGGAACGGGGACGCAATCATTACTACTGTTATAATGAGCGAGAATTGCAGCAATGTCTGGCAGAATTTCCGTCAAATGCCAACTACAACATTCAACGATTTAAAGGGTTAGGTGAAATGATGCCTCAACAGCTTTGGGATACAACCATGAACCCCGCAACTCGCATGATCAAGCAAGTTGAAGTGGAAGATGCCGTCGAAGCTGATAACATTTTTACGATGTTAATGGGCGATCGCGTTGCACCCCGTCGGGAATTTATCGAGAAAAATGCACCCCGTTTAAATATCGTAGATTTGGATATTTAATGTCTGTCGATTCGCGCATAAGCTTAAAATTTTCGCGCATAAGGTGTTAAGTTTTGGGACTGGGATAAACCTAGTCCCAACTCTCAAACCAAACAGAGATTTTTTCTTTGGCTAACCCATTAAGAATCGCGCTTTGATATGGGTTTATTCATCAAAATTGCTCTTCTTAAGAATTACTGTCCTTTAGGGCAGTGAGTGTCAAAATAACAAAAGCGTTAAGCTGAATAAATTAGATCGATGATTCAAGGGACAACAAAACTTTTGGGTGTGATTGGCGATCCGATTGAACATTCTCTCTCTCCTGTTATGCACAATGCTGCAATTGCGGAGATGGGTGTCGATTATGTTTATCTTCCCTTTCCGATTAAATCAACGGATTTAGATGCGGCTTTGGCAGGGTTTGCAGCGATTGGTGTGGTAGGATTTAATGTGACTATTCCCCACAAACAGGCGATTGTTTCTCGACTTTCTCAAGTCTCAAAAATAGCTGAAGCCGTCGGTGCGGTGAATACGGTTTGGCGAAGTTCTCAGGGTTGGGAAGGAACCAATACCGATGTGGCTGGATTTCTCGCGCCGCTTAAAAGTATTAATAATAATCATCAATTTTGGCAGCAAAAAACGGCGATTATTTTAGGAAATGGCGGTGCGTCTCGGGCGGTTGTCGCCGGATGTGCGGAGTTGGGAATTACTGATATTTATGTCATCGGAAGAAATCGACAAAAGTTAGAAGTTTTTCAGCAAAGTTGGTTGGATTCTCCTTTGTCTTTATCTTTACAAGTTGAGACTTGGGAGAGTTTACCGGAAATGATTGATCAAGCAGATTTATTAGTTAATACAACGCCAGTGGGGATGTATCCTCATGTCGAAAATTCTCCCGTGTCAGAAGAGGTGATGAAGCAGCTAAAATCTGATGCGATCGCTTATGATTTGATTTATACACCGAACCCGACTCAATTTTTAACCCTCGCCAAAGCCAAAGGTGCGACGATTATTGATGGCTTAGAAATGTTGGTTCAACAAGGTGCGGAGGCTTTACAACTTTGGTTACAGCAACCCGTTCCTGTTGAGGTGATGCGTCACTCGCTTCAGAAAAAGTTAGGGCTATTGTAATTATATTATCCTCTTTTTTTCCGAAGATCTTACATTTTTTACAATTCGTTAGAATTTGCCGGGATTTACCTCACATTTTTCATGCAGGTTTCTTACAGACAATTGATCAATTGAGTTGCTAGGGTTGAAATATATCCTCCGACTCAAACTTTTATCAATTCGGAGAAACTTTAACTATGAACTCAGCAGACGCATTAATTTCTTCTTCGGTTATTCTGTATGGTTCATTCTTGGTTGTCAGCGTTATTGCATTAGGATTAACCTGGATAATCTTCAATCGCACGAAATCCGATCAAGAGGATAATCGTTATCATTATGCACAAATTTCTGCCTTTATTTACGATCCATCCAACTATTGGTTTCATTGGAAATATACTCGACAAGATAAGTTTTGGATTTCTCGACATGAATTTTATATGGGTTTATCCTGTTTAGTCTTGACTCCGATTTGTTAACGCTAGGGAGATTGATCTTCAACTCCTGCTGAAAATATCAGTTTCACTATTTTAATGCTCTTTGAGTCCCGATCTGCGGTAAGCTAGAGTTTAAATCGAGATGGTCAGATTTATGCGATCGCGAATCTTTCCCCCTGTTTTACTTGCAGGTTTAATTAGTCTTCTGACTTGGTTCTGGACTCCCCCTGCTTTGGCTTTGATTCCTGTGCAGATTTATGATCTGGGTTTGAAAGACTGTCCTCCTGAATTATCAGAAGGGATAATTTCTAGCTTTTCTTCCCAAGATGCCAACTGTTATATCATCGTTGGAAAAGCAAAAAATACCTCGGGAAAATATGTTGTAGATGCGGATGTTTTTGGTCGAATTTACGATGCCAATGGTAATCGAGTCATGGAAAATCGGACTCGCCTCGGAAGTATTAGTGAGGTGCCTCCCGGTGTGAGTGATTTTGAGATCAGAATTTCGGTTCCGACGAACTTAAAACCGCCATTAAGCTTAGAACAGTTTAAAGCTTCTGGATTTACAGGTCGAATTGGCCGTTAATTTATTTCAAACGGATGGAAAGTGGATCTAACGGATTACTTTATCTGTAGGAAGTCCAGATCTCGACAACTTTATCGTTACCTTAATCCAATATCCGCTCGGCTATCCGTTTTTATTTAATGTGTAGGTTGGGTTACAAATCCCCTGAACCCAACCCCCTCTTTCTCGACTAATAAACGAAACTGTACAAAATTCCGGGGAGAATTCCGGCGACAATTTGCAGGAGGAAGATAGCAAGAATTGCTGAAAAGTCAATCCCTCCCAAGGGGGGAATAATTGAACGAAACACATTCAAGTAAGGATCGGTCAATTGACTCAAAACAGAGAAGAATGGGTTGCTCCAATCCACATTGGGAAACCAACTCAACAGGATTCTAATGAAAATTAGAACCATATAAATTTGTAGGAACTGAGCTATTGTATTAGCCAGTAGTAGTATGGGAGAATTCATAGAATTTTATTGACTTTCTACTCAACATTAAACTTTGCCTGAACAGTGATATCTTATCACATTTGAGCTGAAATGAAAGGGTCGGCGAATCTCCCGTTCAGGCATCTTCTCGCAGGGATTCGGTATTTTCCGGGGTAACATTCCCGTTAACGCTTCCCAACTGCTGGCGAACATCATCGATCGCCTGATTGAGTTGAGCGATTTTATCCTCCAAACTCAAACGAGCCATTTCCATAGTCTCAGGATCGGGTTGATTGGATTTATTTTTGGCTTTTTTGGGTTCCATCAACTGATTCGTCGAATTTTCACCCGACATTCGGGAGGTGAGGACAACCCCTAAAACTCCACCGATGAGACTTCCCAAAGTCGCTCCAATCATCAATCCACTTGTAAATCCTTCTCGATTGCTCATATGCCTGCTGCGTGTGTTGTGAGTATCCTCATTTTACCGTTGCTAAGTGCCAAAAGTGCGATCGCCGGCATCCCCCAATCCGGGTACAATAAACCCATGCTCATTGACCGTTTCATCAATAATCGCCGTATACACCTTAAGCTGAGGATAATCTACACTCAAACGCTGTAACGCCGGGGGCGCCGCCACAATAGAAATAATTCGAGTTAACTCGGGATTAACTCCCCGTTTGGTCAATTCCTCCATCGTTGCCATAATTGTTCCGCCGGTTGCTAACATGGGTTCGCTGACTAACACCCGGGTTTGCGGATCAAAAGCCGGAGGAAGTTTATTAAGATAGCAACTACTTTCTAACGTTTCCTCGTTGCGGACCATCCCCAGATGATACACCGAAGTTAACGGTACTACACTTTGAATTCCCTCCATCAACGCCAATCCCGCTCGCAAAATCGGAATCACCGCCAGGGGAACTTGAGGATTAACATAGGTCGCCGGACATTCAGCTAAAGGCGTTTGCACTGTCGTTTCTAGTGTTGGTAGCCATTCTCTTACCGCTTCATAGGTTAGCCATCGTCCTAATTCTGTCATCGCAGAACGAAAAATCGCCGACGGGGTGTTAACATCACGGGCCACCGAAAGCCAGTGTTTGATTAACGGATGGGGAGGAACGTGAACGCGCAGTTGCAATGCCATAAACCGATGGGTGTCTGCTGAAAATCCTCAATTATCATAACTCGCCCGTGAAGATGTTCTGAATTTTTTGGGCAAGTCCGATCAAAATTCCGAGAATTATTTGACAAAAATTTTCAATAAGGCTATATTAAATTTTAGTGTTCTCCTCTCAAAGGATCGGCAGACGGGACGGCAGGTATGAAACCGCTCCCGTTTTTGTTTTTAGCCGTTTTCAATTCAGGTAGAGTGAGGATTAAAAACCCAGTTTCCCGAGAGTTACCGGGTTTTGGGGATATACGGGAATAATCCTCAATTCAAAATAGCGATCGCGGCGCGACACTCCCCTCAAACCCCTAGAGGCGTTACACTGTGAGAGTCAGAAGATCCTTGAAGAGAGTAAAGTTCATGCCTGTTCCTAGCCGTCAGCCGTCTGTTGGTCTAAATCAATTACCCCCCTCACCCGTATTTGATGTGATTGTCATTGGTTCTGGGATTGGAGGACTGGTGACAGCAACCCAGTTAGCCGCTAAAGGTGCTAATGTACTTGTTCTCGAAAGTTATATCATTCCTGGTGGAAGTTCGGGCTATTTTGAACGCGAAGGATACCGCTTTGATGTCGGTGCGTCGATGATCTTTGGTTTTGGAAACAAAGGCACCACCAACCTGTTAACCCGTGCCTTAGAAGCCGTCAACGTCAGTCTGGAAACCATTCCCGATCCCGTGCAGATCCATTACCATCTCCCCGAAGACTTGGAGGTGAGGGTTCATCGGAATTATGAGAAATTTTTGCAACAACTGATACAGAAATTTCCCCACGAAGAACGAGGAATTCGGAAATTTTATGATGAATGTTGGAAAGTCTTCAACTGCCTCAACTCAATGGAGTTACTCTCCCTAGAAGAACCTCGTTATTTGATGCGGGTATTTTTCCAAAATCCGGGTGCTTGTTTGGGTTTGGCCCAATATTTACCTCAAAATGCAGGTGAAGTGGCCCGACGTTATATTACCGATCCGCAACTTTTAAAGTTTATAGATATTGAATGCTACTGTTGGTCGGTGGTTCCGGCCGATCTGACTCCGATGATTAATGCCGGAATGGTTTTTAGCGATCGCCATTATGGAGGAATTAACTATCCAAAAGGGGGAGTGGGTGAAATTGCTCTCAAGTTGGTTGAGGGATTGGAAAAAGCCGGAGGTAAAATCCAATACAGAGCTAGAGTCAAACAAATACTGATTGAAAACGGTCAGGCGGTAGGAGTGGAGTTAACTACCGGCGAAATCTATTGCGCTAAACGGGTGGTTTCAAATGCTACCCGTTGGGATACGTTCGGGAAGTTAGTCCAATCCGAACAGATGCCCAAATCCGAAGTAAAATGGCAAAAGCGCTATAAAAAATCACCCAGTTTTCTGAACCTGCATTTGGGGGTTGAGGCTTCCGTGTTCAGTCCCGGTACCGAATGCCATCATGTGATTGTCGAAGACTGGAATCAAATGCAAGAATCGGAAGGGACAATTTTTGTTTCCATTCCCACGCTTCTCGATCCGGATCTCGCTCCTGAAGGGTATCACATTATGCACACCTTTACCCCCAGTTTTATGGAGGAATGGGAAGGGTTATCCGAGAGGGAATATGAACAGAAAAAAGAAGAAGCCGCCGGACGTTTAATTGACCGCTTAGAACAGTTCTTTCCCGGTTTGGATGCCGGGTTAGACTATATGGAAGTCGGAACCGCGCGATCGCATCGTCGTTTCCTCAACCGAGAAGATGGCACCTACGGCCCGATTCCGAGGCGTCAGTTGCGGGGGTTGTTGGGAATGCCGTTCAATCGCACTGCCATTCCCGGTTTATACTGTGTAGGAGACAGCACGTTTCCCGGTCAAGGGTTGAATGCTGTCGCCTTTTCCGGGTTTGCTTGCGCCCATCGCATTGCGGTAGACTTAGGGCTTTAACAGTCACCAGTCACCAGTCACCCTTACGGGTTCGGCAGGTGCTCATGGGGGAAACCCCCAAGACCGCACTGCCTCACCAGTCACCAGTAATAACAGTTATCAGTAATCAGTTATGCAGTAACCAGTTATCATCTGACCCTGTTCACTCTTGACTGGTCACTGGTCACTGTTCACTGATCACTGGTCACTGTCAAGGCGTTCGAGGGATAATTCTGCGGCTTTGGCGACTTGGGGGTGACTATCTTTGGCGAGATATTTCAAAGCGGCGACACTCTTAGGACTGGGTAAGTTTCCTAAGGCTTCGCAAAGTCGTTGTCGGATTAACCAATCTTCCGACTGAGCAAACCGTAAAATTGCATCGATCGCATCTTTATCTTTGATTTCACCCAAAGCCGCGATCGCCGCTTGTTGAACGACAATTTCTTTGGAGTTTAAGGCTTCCATTAAGACATCGTGAGCGCGAAGATCCTTGAGATTTCCTAAAGAAACCGCCGCACTAAACCGCACTAACCAGTCTGTATCCTCGTAAAACGCACGCACCAACGGTTCAAAAGCTCGGATGTCTCCCAGATAGCCTAAAGCGCCTGCGGCATCGGCTCGAATGCCATAATCTGGATCGGATTCCAACAATTCGACTAGAATTGGATAGCACTCCTCTGTGGGTTTGATACCGAGCGCAAATATAGCCATAGAACGGATCGGTAAGTTGGGATCGTTTAAGACCTTTTTGATCAAAGGAACGGCTTCTGTTGGAGGAACTTGCCGTAGAGAAGCTAAAGCTAACATTCGATCGCGGGAATTTTTACTTTCCAGTTGAGTTGCAATGGTTTCTAAGCTTAAAGGTTCATTCATGGTTCAATACTTATCAAAACTTTACATTGGAACTGCTTTGATCTTAATGGAGCCAGAAGATCTACGCCATAAAGCAGCTTGACGTGAGGATGTCGCGCTTCCACAGAGATCGGTTTCGGGGTGAAATGATCCAAACTTTTATTGATGTTTCAAAGATCAGTTATGCCGCTCAACCAACTACCTCAATATTCTTCCGCCTTGGAACAGGCAATTGATCGTAACCCGATAGTTGTTACACCAGACACCTCACTTTATCATGTGATTCAGTTAATGGGTCAGCTCAATAGTAGCAACCCTTTACCTGCGGTGAAGAGTTCACAAAATGGGGACGGATCGGATCGATTGCCTCATCTTAGCCAAACTCAAGCTGACTGTGTTTTGATTGTAGACGGAAAAAAATCAACTTCGTCATCGGCAATTTCGACTTTACAGGGAATTGTTACCGAACAAGAGATTGTACAGTTATTGGCAACGGGTTTATTAGATTTTCCGGCGGAGGCTCGTTTGCACAAAACCCGAATTAGTGAGGTCATGTCGCCTTCAACGGTGAATTTAGTCGAATCGCAAGATCAAGATATCTTCACGGCTTTATCGTTGTTTCGACAGCATCAAATTCATCATTTACCGGTTCTTGATGGTGCCGGACATTTACAGGGGGTGATTACTCCTGAACGCATTCGACAAGTGCTACAACCGTCTAATATTTTGCGCTTACGACGAGTTGGGGATGAAGTGACCCGGCAAACGGTAACGGCACCGATGACTGCTTCGTTGCTGAGTTTAGCACAAATGATGTCCGCCCATCAAGCCAGTTGTGTGGTGATTTATCAGTCTTCTCGCAAAAAACAACTGACTCCGGTGGGAATTGTGACGGCGTTTGATCTGGTTCAAGCTCAATATTTAGAATTGGATTTATCCCGAATTACGGCGGAAATGTTGCTGGCGGGAAGCTCATTTTTTAGTCTAAAATCGGGGGATTCTCTGTGGGTGGCGCATCAAGAGATGCAACAACAACAGGTACAGCGGTTGATTGTTTGTGGGGATGAAGGAGAACTACTGGGGATTATTTCTCAGATGAGTTTGTTGCGAATGCTCGATCCGACGGAAATGTATCGGGTGGTTCGCAATTTACAGCAATCGGTCGATCAATTGCAAGCGGAAAAATTTGAGTTACTCGAAAATAAAACCGCTCAACTGGAAGATTTGGTACAAGAACGCACCGCCAAACTCTATGAACAATTACAACGGGAACGTTTATTTGCCAAGATTTCTTTTCAGATTCATCAATCCCTCGATCTGGAGGAAATTTTAAATACAACGGTGGCGGAAGTGCGGTTAGTTTTAAATCCAGATCGGGTGCTGATTTATCAAGTTATTGCCAATCAGTCTGCTCAACGAGTGGCGGAATCTGTGGCTCCGGAATGGCAACCGCTCCTCGATAAAAAGTTGAAAAAATCGATTTTTAAAACCTATCTAAAGGCGTTTGAAACGGACTCTGTTTTTGTCCTTTCTAACTTACAAAATAGCAGATTAACGCCGGAAGAATTAGAGCGTCTGAAACAAGAGCAAATTCAAGCTTATCTCGTCGTTCCCATTCTCCAAGATGGGCAACTTTGGGGGATGATTGCGGCTCATCAATGTTCGGGTTCTCGTCAGTGGCAACCTTCGGAAATTACGGTTTTACAACAGTTAGCCACTCAATTGGCGATCGCGATTCAACAAGCTCAATTATACCGCCAAGTGCAGGATTTAAACACCGATCTTGAGCGTCAAGTGCAGGAGCGGACAGCAGAATTGCAACAAAAAGTCAAGGAACTTCAGCAATTAAATAAGCTCAAAGATGATTTTCTCAGTACCGTTTCCCACGAACTGCGGACTCCGTTGGCGAATATGAAAATGGCGATTCATATGATTAAGTTAGTGCCGCAAAATGATCCTCGATTGCAACGCTATATTAATATTTTAGAACAGGAGTGGACGAGAGAAACGAACTTAATTAATGATTTGCTGGACTTACAAAAATTGGAAGCCTCTTCTACCCCTATTTCTTTAGAAACCATCTCGTTATCCCAATGGCTTCCCCAGATGGTTCAACCCTTTTATTCCCGGACTCAAGAACGTCAGCAAATCCTGAAAGTGGAATATCCGGAACATCTCCCTTCTATCCAAACCAATTCCAGTAGTTTGGAACGAATAATCGCCGAATTGCTCAACAATGCTTGTAAGTATACACCCAATGGTGGTGAAATTTGCTTAACCGTTAATTGTCAAACGACAACGGAAACCCGCTCTTCAAAGAAATCTTCTAAAGCGAAGAAAACGGAAGACTATTGGGAACCTTTGGGAATTGAATTGATCATTTCTAACCAAGCGGAAATTCCCGAACAAGAACTTCCCAAAATCTTTGATAAATTTTATCGGGTTCCCAATGCCGATCCTTGGAAACAAGGCGGAACAGGGTTAGGTTTGGCGTTGGTGCAGAAATTAGTTGAGCAACTGCGGGGAGAAATTAAAGTCACCAGTCAAAAGAATTTAACGACCTTTACGGTTAAATTACCTCGGTAATTAAATTCAATTAACCTTTAAACTTCTGCGATCGCTTTTAGGAGTATTTCTCCCATTTCCCGACAGCCAACCGGTTTCATTCCTTCTGACATAATATCCCCAGTCCGATAACCCCAATCAAGCACTTTTAACACCGCCTGTTCAACTTTATTAGCCGCCTGGGGTTGATCTAAACCATAGCGTAACATCATCGCCGCACTGAAAACTTGAGCCAAGGGGTTAGCTTTATCCTGTCCGGCGATATCGGGGGCCGAACCATGTACGGGTTCAAATACTCCGGGGCCAGATTCTCCCAAACTTGCAGAAGGAAGCATTCCAATACTTCCAGTCAACATCGCCGCTGCATCCGAGAGAATATCGCCAAATAAATTCCCCGTGACAATGGTATCAAACTGTTTCGGCCAGCGCACCAATTGCATCGCGGCATTATCGACATAAAGATGAGATAATTGAACATCGGGGTATTCTGGGGCGAGTTGAGTGATGCGATCGCGCCAGAGTTGAGAAACATCGAGGACATTGGCTTTATCCACCGAACACAATTTTCCTGATCGTTTTTGAGCAGTTTCAAACCCCACCCGTCCGATGCGGTCAATTTCCGACTCGGTATAAGCCATCGTATTTACCCCTCGCTTTTCTCCGGTTTCCGTCTCAAAAATTCCCTTGGGTTGGCCAAAGTAAACGCCGCCGGTTAGTTCTCGAACCACCATAATATCAACCCCTTCAACAACCTCTCGTTTCAAGGATGAGGCATCGACTAAATGGGGTAAAATAGTCGCAGGTCGTAGATTGGCAAATAATCCTAATCCCGCTCTCAATCCCAGTAGTCCGGTTTCTGGACGTTGATGACGGGGTAGGTTATCCCATTTATAACCGCCAATCGCCGCTAAGAGAACCGCATCACTGGCGCGACATTGCTCTAGAGATGCAGTCGGTAAAGGTTCTCCTGTTGCATCAATGGCAACACCTCCAATTAAAGCCTCTTGAAAGTCAAAGGAGATCTCTAATTGTTGACCAACGGCTTTGAGGACATCTACCGCCACTGCCATAATTTCAGGGCCAATGCCGTCGCCAGGAAGAAGAGTAATGCGGTAGTTCTGAGTCATAGGAATTCTCGATGGGGGAATTAAAAATTTTAGTTACTGTAATTCAGCCTACAATCATACCAAAATATCAGTCAACTCCCAAAATATTAATCAATGCTCACAACAATGGAAAATTTAGACGAGGATTAAATTCTGTGTTGTTTGTATAAGTTGTATAAGTGAAATTACGGAGAAGTTTACCTGTAGAATTGATCAAACTTAACCGGGGTTTAACTTGGGTTGAGTCGGGATAATTCTTATTGAACGCAGCTTGGCCGAGAACAAGGACTTTTATTGACCTTTGAACTCAACTATCAAGTTCAACTCTTGCAGATTTTTTAAGACAATAGCATAGAATAGAACAAGTAGGGTATTGATGACTCTCAGTTAAACTCTTCAGGCAACAGATGGGTGCAAGTGATCAATGAGAAAACAACTCCAACAGCAAATTAGAATTTGGCAATACACCTTTATTGGCTTTACTGGTTTGGCTGGATTGATTTTTCTCACTACGGTTACTCAATCTCTTTTATCTCTGAGTTGGATGATTTCTGGTCTTTGTATCTTTGTGGCTATCGTGGCTTGTGTCACGACTTTCATCTGTTATAAACAACAGTATAAATTACAAGAGGAAAAGGCGGAATTAGAAACTTTACTCGCCCAAACCACAGAACAGTTGCAAGCCGAAAAAATTGAACTGGAACGAGTCCTCGCCTTAACCCATGAACGCTGTAGTAAAATACAGGATCGGAATGCGATTCTACAGGAAATGAACCGTCGCAAAGATGAGTTTCTCAGACAGACTTCTCACGAACTGAGAACACCAATGAATGGGATTATTGGTTCGCTACAGTTGTTATTAGATGATTTGTGTGACGATCGCGAAGAAGAAGTAGAACTGCTGCAACAAGCTTATCAATCTTCTCTTCATTTATTGAATTTACTCAATCAGGTTTTAGATTTAGCTAAAATCGAATCCGGTCGAGTTACTGTTGAAATTAAAACGGTTGATTTGCATTCCAGTCTCTCGGCGGCGATTTACTTACAATTGGCAAATATTCGCCAAAAAAATCTGCAACTCTATCGAAATAATTCTCCAAATATTATTCGAGTTCGAGCCGATCCCACCAAACTTAAACAAGTTTTTATTAATGTGATTGGCAATGCGATCAAATTTACAGAAGAGGGAAGTATTACGATTACAACTGAAATTCAATCTCGGGTTATTTTTGCAAAAACAAATCCGTCTAAAGAAATCCCGATGGCTGTTGTTACCGTTAAAGATACTGGCGTTGGGATTGATCCCTCAAGTCAGAATCGCTTGTTTCAACCTTTTCAAGTTGAAGATGAATCTCGTTCTATTCCTCAAGGAAGTACCGGGTTGGGTTTGGTGATTTCTAAACACTTGGTTGAGATGATGGGAGGCGAAATTCAACTTAATAGCACCGGAAGAAATCAAGGAACAACTGTGGAAATTATCTTACCTCTCGCGGAAGTGGATGAGGAGGTTGACATTATCCCTTAATCGGAAATTCCTCCGGCAAACAATTTAAAATTCCCCGATCGCCATCTAATTCTGCTATAATCCCTACAGGTAAGCTATAATTGACCCCCTCGTGACCAAAAGGCAAATCGGAGACAACCGGAATCCCCAAGTCTCCCAAGCGATCGCGCAAAACCTCGTCTAGCTTAAAACTTTTGGGGTTCATATTCTTCTCCCACTGGCTGAACCGCCCCAAAGCAATTCCGGCGACCTGCTGTAACGCTCCCGTCATCCGCCAATGGGTTAACATTCGATCAATGCGGTAGGGTTCCTCATTGACATCCTCAAAGGCTAAAATAACGCCGGATAACTGGGGTTGATAGACGGTTCCGAGCAAACAAGTCGCAACGGTTAAATTTCCGGGTAATAGCCGTCCTCTCACTGTTCCGTTTCCCCATCCGGTTCCTGCTAAGGGGGGTAAGGGACGACCTTCTAAATAGTCAAATAACCGTTGAACCGACCAGTCCGGTTCTTGTGCTAAAGTCGTTAAAACCGGGCCGTGTACGCCGAAAATTCGCCCTTGACTTCCCCACAATAAAGCGGTGATATCCGAAAAGCCAATCAGAAATTTAGGAGAGGGACTAGCTTTGACAAGTTCCCATTGCCAACCTTCGAGCAAGCGAGTCGCACCGTAACCGCCCCGAGAACAGAGTACAGCCCGACAATCGTCGTCGTTGAGGGCTTCGAGGAGTTGGTCCCGTCTGGCTTGATCGGTTCCGGCAAGATAACCCCATTGAGCATTATAACCCGAACACAGTTCTAAATGATAGCCCCGCGATCGCCAAATTTCCAAACCTTGTTCAAAGGGTTCGAGATCGCGCAACCCGCCACTGGGAGTAATCACCCGCAAGCGATCGCCAGGTTTTAACCATTGAGGAGCAATCATTGATTTACAATTTGAGCCAATCGGGAAAGATCTATTCCCAAAACCATCCTGATTGTACAATGATTGGGTCATCCCCCGCCATTTGATTAATGAAACGGGGGAATTGCTAATACTTTATTTGGGGTTTTGAAGTGATTTTGAAGGGATTTTTAACGTTAAACCCACCAAGGAACTTCATTAGTTCGGGGGTCAATTTCTGTCCAGGGAGAAATCAAAATTACCTCGCTTTGAACCGCCACACGAACTAATTTTAAAGGACGGTTAGCAGGGCCGCGAACAACGGCACCTTCGGCAGAATAGCGGGAACCGTGACAGGGACATTGAAACTGTTGATCGATTTCATTCCAAGGAAAAGTACAGCCGAGATGGGTACAATTATTAACAATTCCAACGGAATCTAAGGTATTATTTTCTAATACGGTGAGATAAGTCGGTTCTCCTGCCAGTCCCGCCACTAAAGCACGGGTTCCGGTTGGTTCGGCTAAAATTTGACGAACAGGAATTACATTTCCCAGGCGATCTTTTGCCAGAGTCGCACCACCCAGACCGCCTTCGGCTTTGGGAATAAATATTTTAACACCCGCATAAACAACCGTTCCTGCTGTCGCCGCCAAAGTGGTTCCGGTTAAAAAGTTGAGAAATTGTCGTCGAGAAACAGAAGGGGTTTCTTGAGGAAAATTAGCATCCATGTTGGTTTTCTCCTAAACAAGATTTGAGTAAATTGAAATTAAATTGAATTTTTCGCCAATTCTGGGAACGTCATCAATCTTTTGAAGAAGGAGGACCGAGTCAGGAGGACCGAGTCAGGAGGGAAAATTGCATGGGGATTCTAACCCCAAGCAATTTTGATCACCGTGTAGACGGTGGGGTATTAAACCCATAAGGGAAATAATAATCTAATTATATAACTATACAGTAAATTACTCAAGTATAGGAAAATAGAAGTGACTGGAGTCAACTCAAAATGGCTTCAGATCGGAATTTTCGGATCAGGATCGATCAGTCATGGCGAATGTTGTTATCGCAGGAGCGGGACTAGGGGGACTACCAACCGCTTACGAACTCCGGCATTATCTTCCCAACGAACACAGAGTAACGTTAATCTCAGAGCGACCCAAATTCACGTTTATTCCGGGGTTAATTCGGGTGGCGTTGGGTTTGGCTTCCCTCGATGATATTCAATTAGATTTGGCGTCGCTCACCCGAAGACATGGAATTAACTGGATACCGGATGCTGTGACGACAGTTAATCCCCATCAACAGTATGTAACCGTTGGAAAGCAAGTGATTGAGTATGACTATTTGGTGATCGCGACGGGAGCATCCTTGGGCTTTGATGAAGTTCCCGGCTTGGGGCCGCACGGGGGTTACACGCAGTCGGTTTGTACTCCCGATCATAGTTTAGCAGCCCGAGAAGCTTGGTTCAAGTTTTTGGAGAATCGGGGGCCTTTGGTGGTGGGAGCGATGTCCGGGGCGGGATGTTTTGGACCGGCTTATGAATTTGTGTTGATGGCGGACTGGGTTCTGCGTCGTCGGGGAATTAGAGATCAAGTCAGCATCACCTACGTTTCACCGGAACCCTATGTCGGTCATATGGGAATTGCCGGGTTGAAAAATTCCCGAGAATTAACGGGTCGTTTAATGAAAGAACGGGGGATTAAAACGATAGATAATGCCAGAATTACGGCGATTCATCCCGAGAGTATTAATTTAGAAAATGGTCAACAGTTGCCTTTTAAATATGCAATGATTTTGCCTTCTTTTCGGGGGGTAAAGTTTGTGCGAGAAACAGCAGGACTGGGGAATGAACAGGGATTTATTCCGGTGACGAACAGCCATCAACATCCTGAATTTCCGACAATTTATGCTGCGGGGGTGAGCGTTCATTTAGAACAACCGGAAACAACACCAATTGCGATCGGACTGCCAAAAACGGGGCAAATGACAGAGGTTATGGGAGCGGCAGTTGCTCATAATATTGCAGTAGAATTGGGAGCGATCAAACCGCCTTTAAAAACTCCTACTTTAGAAGTGCTTTGTTTGGCAGAGTTTGGCAACACGGGAATTGCCTATATTGCCGCTCCTATTCTTCCCGATCCCGAAACTGGAAAACGGCGATATTCTTCGGCAATACGGGGGCGTTGGATTATTGGGTTTAAAGCGGCATTTGAGAGGTATTTTCTGTTAAAAATGCGGTGGGGTTTAGGATTACCTTGGTTTGAAAAGTTGGGTCTGCGTTTGTTGTTTGGTTTGTCGGTGTTAAAGCCTTTACCAAAAGGGACTCTCAAGCCAAATCTTAAGTCTCAAACTGTCAATTCTGAAAAACCAAAGTCGGATTTCAATTAAGGAATGATTCTCGTTTAAATTTGGAGGCTAAAAAACCCGGTTTCTCAAAGAAACCGGGTTTTTGAATAAGCTAATTGAGATGAAGTAAAACTTAAATGGTGGTAAAGTCGTCTTCGGTAATTAAAGTCACATTAATCCGGTTTAACGTAACTAAAAGTTGATCTTCAAAACGAATTAATGTGGCTGTTTCAGATTGTTCAATGGTGAGGTCATCAAAACTCAAACCGACAGTTAAACCGAGTAAATCTTGACCTTCAGCGAAGTCTACAATCACATCGGAACCCGAGTTTAAAAGCAGTGCAAAAACATCCGCACCTTCGCCACCCGAGAGGATATCATCGCCGCCATCACCGGACAATAAATCCTCCCCTTCACCGCCAATTAAACTGTCATTTCCCTCGCCACCGTAAAGGCTATCATTGCCTTGATTTCCATAAACGGTGTCTGTACCCAAATCACCATAAACTTGGTCATCGCCATCATCACCAAAGACTAAATCATCACCCTGACCCCCGGCAATAAAGTCATTTCCTTCACCGCCACTAATGGTATCATTGCCTTGATTTCCGAGTAAGAAATCATTGCCATCACCGCCAACAAGACTATCATCACCCATATCTCCAAATAGGGTATCATTCCCGTCTTCTCCACTGGCGAGGTCATTATCTTTCCCACTAAAGATGATGTCATTTCCATCACCGCCAATCAACGTATCTTGACCTTGATTTCCGAATAAACTATCTTCACCTTCTCCGCCATCTAAAAGGTCTTGACCGTCTGTATCGGGTGATTCTGCATCATCATTTGAACCGCCAACTAAAGTATCATTTTCCGAACCGCCAATTAACGTATCGTTCCCGACTCCACCGACAAGAAAATCCTCTCCGCTACCGCCATCAACGACATCATTGCCATCACCTGCATTGAGGGTATCATTGCCAATATTACCGAAAAGATTATCATTTCCGCCAAAGGCAGCAATTTCGTCATCCCCAGCTAAACCAACAATTTGTTCGCTGATTTCAACACCAATTAGAATGTCATTAATTTCTGTTCCTTCTATCGAAGCTTCAACGGCATTCAAAGCAATTGATTCGGTGATAAAACGGTAGGATTGAGAAAGTTGAGCGAGTGTTGCGGTAAAGGCTAAAACCTCTAACGGTAAGTCGGTTGGTAGGGTTAAAATCTCCGAGGAAATTGTCGGAACTTGTAAGACAATTCGGCTGGAACTTGAAGTTCGACCAACGCTATTTGTAGCCGTATAAGACAGTTGAATTTGACCGGAGAAAGTAGCAGTAGGAACAAACGTGAGTTGAGAAGCCTGAGTAATTGTTATCTCTGTAACTTGACTCAAACCGGTGACAACAACGCCATTTAAGAATAACTGACCTTGTGCTTCTTCGGGTAATTCAAGAATCGAGAAACTGACAATTTCTCCATTCAGGTCATTTGCAGTTAACGTTGGAATGGGAATCGCGGTGCCATTATTGGGAATATCGGGAACAATTAATTCCTCAGCGATGGGTTCAGACTCTGGAATTTCAAAGTCGATACTTGGCGTTGTGGGTAAGACACTAATGCTAATGGAAGCGGGTTGAGAACTTTGACCATCGTTGTCATTGGCGACATAATTGAGAACAATATCTCCGACAAAATTATCGTTAGCTTCAAACCGCAAACTTCCGGCTTGTGCGGGTGTAATTGCACTGACTTGAGTCAGGTTAAAAACGGGAGTTTCACCGATGAATAATTGACCCTCAGCAGATGTGGGAATATTTTGCAGGGTGAAGCTAACAATGGTACCATCTTCGTCAGTTCCAACCAGCGAAGGAAGTGTAACCGGAACCGAAGTCGGGATGATACTGGGAAGTTCTAACGGTTGAATAGTGGGTAATATGTTGGGAAGAATAAATAACGAGACTTCTCCAACTTGTTCGGAGGTAATTCCCGCCGTATCTGTTGCGGTAAATTTGAGAACGGTTGAACCACTAAAATCAAGATTGGAAGTAAACCTCAGTTGTCCGGCTTGGTCAACGGGAATGACTTGATTGACCGTAACGGGTTCACCATTGAGGAAAACTTGTCCGCCGAGGGGAAGTTCAACTAAGGTAAAACTCGCCGCATTTTCAGCATTAAAAGTGGTTAAAGGCGGAAGTGGAACTTGAGTGGAAATATTTTTCAGTAACGGCGTCCCCTGGTTGGTGGGTAGGGGGGGTACATTTGTTACATTAACCAAAAGGCTGTAAGTCGCCGGAGTCGGGTCACTACCGCCTTGGTTATCCGTCGCCACATAGCTAAATTGCGTTAAACCGCTAAATTCCGGGTTGGGAGTAAAGCTGAGTTGGTTGGCTTGGTCTGCGGGAATGACTTGATTGACTTCAACCGCCGTCCCACCGAGTAACAGTTGACCCCCAACGGGTAATTCTGTAACCGTGAAACTGGCGAGAGTTCCGTCGGCGTCGGTTCCCTGTAAAGGCGGTAAAGTGACGGGTGTGGGTGTGTTGGGAAGAATTGGCCCAATTTGGTCGGCGGTAACGGGGAGTAGGTTCTCGGTGGTTAACGCCGGGAGGGTGACGGTTGCCGGGGTGGGGTCTTCTGTCCCCTGTGCGTCGATGGCGGTATATTCAAAGCTATCTCCGGTAAAATTCCCCCCGCCAACATAACTGAGGTTTGCTGCATCTGCAACCACAATTTCTGGAGTCGTTAACGGTTGACCGTTTAATAACAGGGTACTATTTGTGGGAAACTTGGTAATGCGAAACGCTGTGATTGTACCCTCGGCGTCGGTGGCGGTGAGTTCGGGAATCGGAACGGGTGTGTTATTTCCGGGGTTAGGCGTAGTTATTTTATCGACGGCGACGGGAAGTTGATTGGTACTATTAACCGGAATAACCACAATTGCAGGGGTTAAATCGGAGGCGTTATCGTCATCGAAAGCGATGTATTCAAAATCTGCTAATCCGACAAAACCTAGTTCGGGAATAAAGGTGAGATTTCCAACATCTTCGAGAGAAATGGTTTGATTTGCAGTCACCGTTTCACCGTTGAGTTGCAGTTCACCGTTTCGAGGTAAACGGGTAATTTGAAAACTCGTAATTGTACCATCAAAATCTGTTGCAGTTAAAGCCGTAATTGCAACTTGAGTCGCCGTATTCGGAATAATTTCTGTGATCAGATTTTGGGTAACAGGCGGTTGATTGGTGGAAGGATTAACGGTAATTGAAATTTGTGCGGTGGCCGATTCTCCTCCATCATCTTGAACGCTGTAGGGAATATTAACGCTTCCGGTAAACCCGCTGGCGGGGGTAAAGGTGAGATTACCTTGTTCGTCTACTGTGGCATTTCCTTGGTTGTTTAAACCTGTTACATCCAGTTCAACGGTACTCGGATTAATGATACCATCCGGGTCAAAATCGTTATTGGTAATGTTAAAGGTAATTGGGGTATCAATCCGGGTAATTACACTGTCGTTATTGGCGACTGGCGGAGTATTAACTGCGGTGAGGTTAACGGTTGAAAAAGCAGTGTTGCTGGCGTTTGTACCATCACTCACCGTAATCTCGATTTCGCGAGGTTTGGTGTTTGGTGTGGTGGCAGTATTGTTATAAACAATTTGGGTTAATGCGGTTTGATAGTCCGCTACACTGGCAACTCCGCTGAGGGTTAATTGTCCGGTAAAGGGATTATATTCGCTGGCGGTAATACTCGCAGGTAATGTACCGACAATAGAAAGAGTTTCGGTTCCCGGTTCAAGAGGATTTACTAACTTAATGCTGGCTGAGGATAAAGTGGTGCTATCACCATCGGTAATGGTAATATTGTTGGCGACAGCAACAGCATCTCCCCCTTCGGTAAAGTTAATGTTATCCGCCTCTAAAGCAATAACCGGAGAAACATCATCATCGAGTATATTTACAGTTGCGGTCAGGGTACTATTTTCGACATCAATTCCCTGAAGGTTTGTGAGATTAATGCTAAAACTTTTATCCGGTTCTTCTAAACCATCATCGAGTAAAGGAACATCAAAACTAACAGTCGTTTGTCCGACGGGAATGGTTAAACTTCCGCTAGTTGCAGTGTAGTCTAAACCGGCCCCTGCGGTACTATTGCTGGTTGCATAATCAAAACTCGCTGCAAAACCGCTAATTTTAGAAGCCGTTACCGTGACAGTCGCTACACCGTCTCCTTCATTCACCGTAATATCACTAATTGAAATGCTAGGAGGGAGGTCATCATTGGTAATGGTTCCTGTTACTGAAGGGGTAACAATATTCCCATAACTCGCACTATCCAAATTAACACTAAAAACCTCATCCCCTTCAAAAGTTATATCACCATTGACTTGAACTGTTATCGTTTGACTCGCAGGAGGTTCGGGATTAAAAGGGTCAGCTATCCAGGTTAAATTCCCATCGTTGTCAACATAGTCATTATCTGCGACGGTTGCTGTGTCATCATTGGTGGTGTAGTTAATGACAATATCCTGGGTCGTGGGTTTACTCGAACTAACGGTATAAACGTAGTCAACAGTACCCTCATTCCCTTCATTTTGAACTAGACTTTCTGAAATGGTAATTTGAGGTAAACTGACTTCTGCGGCATTAGAAAATTCCGAGGTGTTATTACTGGGGTCTGTTGCCGTTGCGGTAATAAATTGACCGGATAAATCACCGGTTTCGGGTAAAGTTGCTGTAAATGTTGCATTTCCTTCCGCATCGGTTGGCACATCTATTGTGCCGATAAAGGTTTGACCTTGACCATTTCCGGAAGCATCAACCGCAGCATTACTAAAGAATTCTAGGCGATAAGTGGTACTGGGTGAACTGTTAAACCGACCGGCAATAACGGTATTATTCTCAACAGGTTCAGCTAATACTAATTCCGGATAATTTTGGAGTGTATTCGGCCCTGTATCTGCGTCTAACGGGTCATTAGCGGTTACGCCATCATTACCGAGATCAATTCCAATTGCCGTATTATCTTCTGCTGGACCATTGGAGAAAATATTATTGCCAGAAATAGCATTTCCAACGGATGCTTCATTAATAACTGTAACACCATCTCCCGTATTAAAAGCGATAGTATTACCAACTCCGGCTTCTAGTCCGCCAATAATATTATTAACCGCATTATCGACTAGAATTCCACTGCTAACATTTGCCAGTCCACTCGTCCCATCCGCAGCTACCCCGATGCGGTTTCCTTGAACTTGGTTGCCACTAGAAGCATTAACAATTGAAACCCCGTTAACACTGTTACCCGAGATGAGATTTCCAACTACACTATTGCCAACAACGTTATCAAGTTCTAAACCATTATTACTGTTAGCAACCGCAGCGTTACCCGCACGGTTTGTTCCGATGAAATTCCCTAAAATTTGGTTTTGATTGGCAGTATTGGTTAAAACTAAACCGTTAATTGTATTTCCAGAAATCGTATTTCCCTGATTGGCCTCGCTTCCCCCAATGGTATTACCTGTGGCAGTACGAATGAAAATACCGTTAGTTTGATTGGGAATTGCTGTGACTCCGGTGGCATCTAAACCAATTAAATTACTTTGGATAATATTTCCAGTGGAATCAACCTCAGCAGTACCCGTAATCCTGATACCATCAACAAGATTACCTGAGATTGTATTTTCTTCTCCGGGAGTGCTTCGACCAATAATATTGCTGCTAGAATTTTGGATTTCTACACCAATTCCGCCATTAATCACTGTCGGATCATCGGTCGTTTCTCCATTGGGAATGGCAGCATTTCCAGCGGCATTGGTTCCCATTAAGTTTCCCAGAACTTTATTGCCCGTTGCAGCATTTGTAATTAATACACCGTTAATTCCATTCCCCGAAATAACATTACGTTCTGTTCCCAGAAGATCGGGATTTTCGACTCGATCTAATCCAATATCATTATTCGTTGAACCGTCGATCCGAATCCCATGACTTGTATTCGGAACTGCCGTATCACCCGCAGCATTAATACCGATAAAATTCCCGAGAATGGTATTTTCGCTAGAAGCATTTGCAATCAGTATACCATCGGCACCATTACCCGAAATCGTATTCCCTTCACCCGGATTAACACCCCCAATTGTATTTTGGGTAGAAGCATCAATTTGAATCCCTTGTTGGGTGTTCGGAACTGCCGTGTTTCCACTTTGATCGACCCCGATGTAGTTGCCTAAAATCAGGGTATTACTGGTAGGACTCGCTGCATTTTCGGGAGTTTGAAGTAAAATTCCATTCCCATTATTACCCGAGATAATATTGCGCTCAGTGGGATTAGCTCCACCAATAATTGTTCCCGTTGTACCCAGAATTAAGATGCCATCATCTTCATTAGGTAATGCAGTTGTTGTGTTATTTGTCCCGTTGAAAAATACGCCAATTTGATTTCCTTGAATAATGTTATTGTTAGAGTTTTCTGAAATCCGAATTCCTTCACGTCCATTACCCGAAATAACGTTTCCTTCTCCGGGATTAGGGCCGCCAATCTGATTGGCAGTTGCTCCGCCACTAATATCAACGCCGTTATTATTACCTAATTCTGGTGTGCCATTTGCATCCGTACCGATAAAGTTGCCAATGATGCGATTATTGCTGACTTGTTCTTCACTTCCTGGGAGGTTTATTGATATACCGCTTCCACCATTTTGAATAATAGTATTCCCGGCATCAACACCACCTATTGTGCTACCACTGCTGGAAATAACAATACCATTGAATCGATTCTCACTAATTGTACTATTAGTTATAGTAACTGGAGAACGGACAACAACTCCACTCAATTGGTGTCCGGTGATTACACTATTATCGATAACAACAGTACCCAGCAAACCTCGCTCGTGAACAACACCATTTTGTGCATTTTGAATCGTCAAACCTCTGATATTAACAACGGTTGTTTCCTGACGAGTAAAAACTGTAAAAGTCGTACCCGATCCACCATTATCTAATATTAAGTTTTCCGCACCTAAACCGTTAATTGTGAGTCCGCCTCCATCTGAGTCATCGATTCTAAGTCCCGATGTTAATGTAATGGTTTGACCAGATAAATTTGGAGCGAACTCAATAACATCATCTTCACCGTTAGCGTTGGCTTGTACTATTGCTTCTCGTAAGGAACCCGCACCCGCATCACTATTATTTGTAACGGTAAAAGTTGCTAAAACTCCAGCATAGTTTTCTCGAACCGACTCAGTAAACGCTAGGGGTGATAAAATCTTATCCGTTTGAATGTCTAATTCCCAATTTCCGCCTAAATTTTTGCTTCCTATTTTTGTCGAGGAAGCGGCAATCTTCGCGCCTGTAAGCTGTTGTATTTTTTGAATAAAGGGGGAAATAAATAAGTGAGAAAATGCGGATTGATCTGTGAGATTCAAAGACGGATGCGGTTGTTGACTTTCGTCTTGAGCAACGTGACAACCATAGAGTAATATCTCCGCATCCTGAGTTAATGCACCCCTCCACTGCTGGAGTTGATCCGCGTACCGATCTAATGTATCGATACTCAGTTGACTGTTCCCCAAATACAAACATCCCGGCGAACCGTGACTAACGATGTGTAAGGTTTGAATGCGGGGTGCTGTAGTGTGACGAATGCGATGACGCAAAAGTTCCGTAATTTGTTCAACCCCATCCTGATTTGAGTTCAGGACAATGACCTCAGACCCTCGTAGAACCCCCTGACAAAGATATTTATAACTTTCTACTTTAGCGTCAATGCAGACCAGATTTTTGCTAGGAGTGAATGATACCATTGTCACTGTTTATAAAATACTCGACTAGATTTTTATTGTATACGCTAACTTCCGATAAAGCAAAATTTTTCTGACTCAAACTCGAATTTCTTTCAGAATACTATATTTGGCGATTGTAGAACCTCAAAGATTGGTTCAATTGGACTGGGGGCAAGTGCTTTATCTCTTCTAATTCCTCAAAAGAATATGAAATTTTGGTTGACAAATCGGCGATTTTATGCGTGTTTATCTCAAATAAATACTTGCGAAAAAAAGTCAACCTACTTTTGTAAAGATTAAAAATAAGTTTTTAAATTTTTGGTAAAGCTAGTCTTGCCTATACTTTGATATACTTTGTCTTTAATTTGAATATTCAGTTATATACTCATTTTAATTTGTCTATACAAATCCGAATTGCATATAGAGAGTTTCTAACCAACAGAGGAAAGGGTACTGGGTCAGTACCCCGGTGACGGCTCAAACCTGTTAAGCTGCTTGTGGACGACTCGGTAACGAAAGACTCGACGCCAACAAAATAGGCGGTTCTGGGGGAAAGGTACTTAAGTCGAACCAAACAAAAGCAGTCCCGTCTGTGTTGGGTTGCTGTCCATACTGAATAGCACTCCGATGACGTCGGATCATGTGCGCTCGCCAACTTTTTAGGTTAATAATAAACCAGGGGTTAAGGATGGTTTGCGTCTGGGAAACCGCGTGTCCATAAAATAAATAGTCTCCCAAACCGTTGGTAATTTTTTGAAGTTCGGTGTCTTTTCCCGATGGGATGCGACTCCTGAGGGTGAACTGATAGGGATATTTCTCCGCAAAACCCGGACGTCGAACCCGACAGGCGATCGCTAAGTTTCGAGCGTTCAGTAAAATAAGATCGGTGGCTTGGTGGCGATCAATTTCTAGGGATGACTCCACAATTAGATGTTCTCCCAAAATGGCTTTGATCGTCGGAAGAAATTTGTCTGACCATTCTCTATTATTCTCGTATTTCATCATGTTTCGTTTTCCTAAAACTCTCGATGAGTTTATTCTGGAAAAAAACGAAGAATTTGTCGGTACTATAAATTAAGGAGTTCAAAGTCCGATTTGGTACGGAAAAGTAAGATTAAGTCACATCACGAGTTTATATGGATGATTCGATGAACGTAGAAGAAGCATTAAAAATCGCAGATCAGGCTATTTTTGAAAGAACCGGGAAGCATCTGACTGATGTACAGCAGTCTATATTTGAGGGTTCTTGGAACAAGCAAACATATGACGAAATTGCGAAAACAATTTCTTATACAGGACAACACTTTAAAAATGAAGGGGCGGAATTTTGGAAACTACTGTCAGAAGCGCTCGGAGAAAAAGTCACTAAAAGTAACTTCAAAGCTGCAATAGAAAGACGAGGACAGCAACCCAAACCAGAATTAGTAAAACCTAAGTCTAATATTGAGGCGTTAGTAGAAGAAGTTCGTCAAAAAATACGTCCTATTATTCAAGAACGTCATGGGAAAATGAAAGTGCTTGATATGAATCATCCCATTGAAATTGGCGAGATTTATACCAATGTCAATATTTTAGAGTCAATTACCGGACGAAAACGGTTAAAAATTTCTGAGTTTGCACAAAAGTTTGATCCCGAAGCAGAAGATTTTGAACGAATTGGATTTGGTAAAGTTGCTGAAGCAGGAGTTCGAGGTGAAGAAGCTGTTAAACGTTATTCAAAGTTGATGGTATTGGGTAAACCGGGAGCGGGAAAAACAACTTTTCTGAGATATTTAGCCATTCAAGCTATTGAGGGAAAATTAAAACCTGAGCGAGTTCCTATTTTTGTTACCTTACGAGAGTTTGCTGACAGTAAATATAAAACCAATCTTCTAAAATTTATTGTTCAATATTACTCCTTATCAGAATCAGAAATTATCGAACTATTACAACAGGGTAGAATCCTACTTTTACTAGATGGACTAGACGAAGTAAAAGAAGAAGATTTTGATACTCTACTGAAAGAAATTAATAATTTTATTGGAAAGTTTTATTTTTCGGAGGTTTACAAAGGTGACTCGTCCAAACATCCCCATTTAAAACTTGACGAGCTTTGTTCTCAGTTTCCTCATCAAATTTATTCTAACTCTTTTGTAATCACCTGTAGAATTGCAGCCAAAGACTATACACTCGATAATTTCGTTGATGTAGAAGTTGCGGATTTTAATGAAACTCAAATTCAAGAATTTGTTCAAAAGTGGTTTAAAGTCAAAGATGCAGACAATGATGCTGAATTCTTTATCGAACAGATTAATGCTAATCCACCAGTGAAAGAACTTGCTACAAGTCCTTTATTATTGACTTTGTTATGTTTGGAGTTTGAAGATTCGGGAGATTTTCCGACAGATCGAGCCGAATTATATAAAAGAGCAACCTATACTTTATTAAAAAAATGGGATTCTAAACGGAGAATAGTACGAGAGCAAGTTTATAAAAACTTATCTGTTTCTCGAAAGGAAGATTTACTTAGTGAAATTGCGTGGAAAACATTTGAGCGAAAAGAATACTTTTTTAAACAAAGAGATTTAGAACGATATATTGCTGAATACATTCGGAATTTACCCGATGCTAAAAATGATCCAGAAGCATTGCAACTGGATAGCGAAGCTGTTCTAAAATCAATCGAAGCACAACACGGCTTATTAGTTGAAAGAGCGAGGGGGATTTACTCGTTTTCTCATCTAACCTTTCAAGAATATTTTGCAGCCACAAAAGTAGTTCGCAGTTGTAATCCTTATTCAATGGAAGATCAAATACTGAACAGTCTTGCTAGTCATATTACTGAACTACGCTGGCGAGAAGTGTTTTTCTTAGTTGTTGGAATGTTACCAAATGCTGGCTGTTTAGTGCTAATTTTTAAAGCAAAAGTTGATCGGATTATAGCTAACGATCATAAATTACAAAATGTTCTCGCTGATATCAACAAAAAATCTCTATCAGTTCCAACTCAATACACACCAGTTTTTATTAGAGCGTTGGGCTTTGAAAGAGGTTTTAAAAGTGTAGTTCAGAGTATACTATTATCTCGTATATTTCTTGATATTAATAATATCAATTCATCTTTTTTTAGATTTATAGATTATGTTGACAATGATCTCCAGGGTGAATTTTTCTTATTGTCAAACTTTTTTGATGTTAATTTTGGCACTTTAGAAAGCGCATTATTATTACATGAATTTAGATTTAAGGAAGGGGAATTTGTTGGACTTCAATGGAAAGAACTGCTGGAAGATTTACCCTTATGGTCAGCCAAAGATATGGCAGAGAAAAATAGCAATTTTAATAAAATGAAATCCGAACTCAAAAAACTAGAAATAGCAGGCTTAAAAAGAACACAAGTAAATACAAGTCAAAAAGCAGCAATTAGACAATACTATGAAAGTAATAAATTTTTAATAGAATGCTTAATAAGCGGTTGTTATGTTAGTCCTGAAGTACGGGAAGAAATCGAAGAAACGTTACTACTCCCGATTGATGAAATTGAAAACTGGAAACAACAACATCGCCCCAACAGTTAAAACCGCTTGAAAATCTGCTATAATAACCGTAAGTTTATGAATAAAACCGTTATGACAACCAAAGAAATAATTATACAAGAATTGGAACAAATTCCCGCCTCTCAACTCGATGAAGTTTTAGACTTTATTCGCTCTCTCAAACAAACCGAAAAATCAACAGAGGAGGAATATAAACCCATTTGGGAAGTAGCCGACGCTCTGATTAAAGATATTCCTGAAGAAGTCTTAAATCAACTCCCAAAAGATGGGGCTGAAAATCATAACTTATATCTTTCCCAAAATCTCTATCAAAGCTAGTGAAAAAAATATTTGCAGATACATTTTATTGGGTTGCATTAATTAATCCGGCTGATTCCTGGCATCAGTCTGTCAGAAATTATAGTCGAACCCTCAAGAACGTTCAACTGGTGACAACAGAAGAAGTCTTAACGGAAACGATTAACTTTTTTGCCTCTTTCCCAGCATTTATGAAGACGACAGTTTATCAGTTCGTTGCTCGAATTATAGCGGATAAAAATATTACCGTTATCCCTCAAACCCACGAATCTTTTACAGCAGGATTAGAGTTGTTTAACAAACGATATGATAAAGGATATAGTTGAACCGATTGTATTTCTATGGTAACAATGAATCAACTGAATATAACAGAAGTTTTAACGCACGATAAACATTTTAAACAAGAAGGTTTTATAATTTTGTTTGAAACCAGAAATTAGAGATTCCCTTTTGTTGGGTTCCACTCCTTAACCCAAACAACACAATTCTGATACACAAGTTACGCGATCGCTCGGCCTAGAAACGTTATGCTTGAGAAAGAATGGCTATATCATAATCATCAAACCCGTTAAACTCCCCCTCCCTGCAATATGCGGCTGCAACGCCAGTTCACCGGACACAAAATCACCCTAGACACCAGCAACCTGATCGCCAGTGGTGGAGAAGGTCGCATATTTCCGGTTGTCGAAGATCCCTCATTGGTTGCGAAAATCTATCATAAACCGACAGACGAAGACGCCGAAAAACTCACGGTCATGTTTAACAACCCGCCTCAGACGTTAACGGTAACGCCGGGAGTCACGGCGATCGCGTGGCCAGTCGATCTTCTCTGTACCCCCGATAACAAACGAAAAATCGTCGGGTTCTTGATGCCCAGTGTAACGCGATCGCTACCGATCCACACCTTTTACACTCCCAAAACTCGGCGGGAACGCAAACCCCTCTTTAACTACCTCTACCTCCATCGTACCGCCCGAAACCTAGTCGCCTCCGTCACCGACCTACACGCCAGCGGCTACGTTATTGGAGATGTCAACGAGTCCAATATCTTAGTCTCCGATACTGCTTTAGTCACTCTGGTTGATACCGACTCCTTCCAAGTTCGAGATCCGCAAACCAAAACCGTCTATCGCTGTCCCGTCGGAAAAGCCGAGTTTACTCCCCCAGAGTTACAGGGTCAAACCTTTCGCGATCGCGATCGCACCCCCGAACACGATCGCTTTGGGTTAGGGGTGTTAATCTTTCAACTGTTGATGGAAGGAACCCACCCCTTTTCCGGCGTCTATCAAGGAAGCGGCGATCCTCCCGCCCTAGAAGCCCGGATCAAAGCCGGTCATTTCGTCTACGGAAACAACCGAGTTCCCTACAAACCGATGCCGTTGGCGCCATCGTTTGACATCCTCCATCCCAAACTGCAAGAATTATTTGTGCGCTGTTTCCAAGACGGACACACCAACCCCAGAGTCCGGCCCGACGCCAGAACTTGGTTGTTAGCCTTGATCGAAGCCGAAGAAAACCTCATCACCTGCGAAAAATACAGCCAACACCGCTACGATCGCCATTTAAACGCCTGTCCCTGGTGTGAACGTACCGCCCAACTCGGCGGACGCGATCCCTTCCCCTCTCGCGAAGATGTTCAACAGGGCGTTCACCTCAAACCCCTCAAACCAAAGCGTAGACGGCGTTCTCCCGTGCGATCGCTCGTTCCCACACCGACCGCTACTCCACTGCGAACAACAACAAGACAAACCGTTACTTCCCCTCGTTCTAGCTATCGTCCCCGCAAACAAACAACCGCCAGAAGGTTATCGCCGCAAATTCAGTCATTGATGTTGAACTTGATGCAAGGGGCGATCGTGGGCGGAATTTGGGGTGTGGCTTGTTCATCGGCAATTATGGCGATCATGTTTGGGTTTTTCCGAGGAACCGGAGGCATTCTCGGCGGGATGTTTGTGGGAACCCTTTGGGGGGCATTTTTTGGGGTTTCCATTAGCGTGTTTTTGCCGCCTCCAAGGGGTTTAGAACGGTGGAAAGCGTTTATTGTCGGCAGTTTTTGTGGGGCGATGATCGCGGCGGCTATTTCTGGCATTCTGTTTGGGGCTTTAACCGGAGAGATCCTGGTCGGTCAAACTTTAGTCTGGGGGGCGTTTTTGGGGTTAATTTGGGGATCGATCTGGTCTGTGTTTAAACCGCCTTTATCGCTGCCCACTCCGGGCGGGGTGAGAGGCTGGACGGGGGCGGTGTCGGGGAGTGTTTGGGGGGCGCTGTTGGGATCGATCACCGGGGCGGTTTTGGCGATGGGGATGGTGTTGTGGGGTGAATGGCAGGTAGAGATGAGTTTAACCCTGACTCCGAAGTTGGTGTCGCATATGTTGGTGATGGCGACGGTAGCGGCGGGTTTGGGGGCCTTGGGGGGAATTCTTTCCGGGGCGACGTTTGGGAGTATTGGGGGAGTGCCGCCTTTACCGTTATCGATGAAAATGGTCGGGGCAAAAGGGGCAATTGTCGGCGGAATTTGGGGTAATTTTTTGGGGGCGGTTGCCGGGGCGGTTTTAGGGGCGATCGCGGCTTTCATTTTTCCGGATTTTCTCAGCAGTACATCAAGCGAAGCGATGCCGTTATTTTGGGGGGCGATGGTTGTTTCTGCCGGAGTCGGAGCGGTTTGGGGAACGATTTCCGGTATGGTTTGGGGAGCTTTTGGCCAGTTTTAAATCTATCTAAAGACAGATTTAGGGATTAATTTAAAGTTTGCTTAATTGATTGATTTTAATTGAATTGGGCTGATTTTCCGAAGTGAAACGAAATGGTTTTGTAGGTGCGGTTAACTGCACTTTGAAACAACTTGACTTCGGTTAAGGCTGTGTTAAGATGCGCTCAGTTCGATAAAGTTTAGTAACTTTTCTTTACGTGGTGTAAACAGTTATGAACCAAATGACTCAGATGACAAAGCGCCTTTTAGTCCTGTTTGCTGCGTTAGGAAGTGCGGCGGTATTGGCAGCTTGCAACCAACCCACTGCAACCAATACAACCGAAGAACCTGCTACTGAACAGGCCAGCGAACCCACCGAACCCACTGCTTCGACAGAAACTCCGGCGGAAACCACAGCAGAAACTCCTGAAGTCGAACCTGCTAGTGAAGCCTTGGCGACTGACAACACCGATACAACGGCAACCCCGACTACAACTGAAGCTGAGGGAGACACCATTGTTGCCATTGCCAGTGAAGATAGTACCTTTAGCACTTTAGTGGCTGCCATTGAAGCCGCTGACTTAGCTGAAGTTTTATCTAGCGAAGGCCCCTACACCGTATTTGCACCGACCGATGAAGCTTTTGCTGCTTTACCGGAAGGGACGGTTGAGGACCTGCTGAAGCCTGAAAATAAGGATAAGCTGGTTCAAATTCTCAAGTATCATGTTGTTCCGGCCAAGGTGTTATCGACTGAAATTCAACCGGGGGCTGTTGAAACGGTTGAAGGAGAACCTTTAGAGATTTCTGTTGACCCCGATACCAATGAAGTTATGGTCAACGATGCTAAGGTTGTCAAGACTGATATTGTTGGTAGCAATGGTGTGATTCATGCTATTGATACCGTGATCATACCTGCCGAATAACAACACCAATCCGATTTTAACAACCGAATCACCTGATATCACCTCCCCATAAACCCGGTTTTTTCTGCGAAACCGGGTTTCTCTGTCTGCAAATTTGCGGGGTTTCACGGTAAAATAATGTATTATTTTTAACATTAAAACAACTTATATACTTACGTGCAAACTCAAAGAGATTTGATGGTTAAATCTTTGATATATAAAGATACTGCACCTTTTATCCAAGCCGTTAACGTGACAAAATTTACCCAAATACGTGACAAAAATCACACGACCGGGTATCAACCCCCTCGATAATAGGTTCTAGATTTGACACACAAAAACAGCAACCTCCATTAACAACACACCACACTCAAACACTTATGATTAACCAATTCATCAACCCTAAACTCATCGCTGGTTTAACCACCGTTAGTACACTCACAGGCTTGATGGCGACTGCTGGCGTTGCGAATGCTGCGATGATGACGAAAACCTACAGTGACAGCTTCGGACTCGCCACCACCGATATTAAAGATGCACTGCTGTCTGTCGAAAAGTTCGATAGCAGTTTGGGAATCCTCAAAAGTGTTAAAGTCACCTTCGATGGCCAAATCGTTGGGAATGCCAAAGTTGAAAACTTGGATGCCAAAGACCAAACTCTAACCTTTGATTTATCCGGTAATCTACAATTAATGGGACCAGAAGTTTTAGGAACTTTATTTGATGAAAAGGCAAATAAAGCCGACTCACTCGACGCAACGGCTTTCGATAGTGTGATAGATTTTGGGGGAACTTCTGGCGGTTCTTTTACCGGGTTAACCGCTTTAGCTTCTGGCGAAAAAACCTACACAGACCAAAGCATCTTAAGCGCTTTCATGGGAAATGGTAATATTGATTTCCTTTTCTCCGCTTTCACCGAATCTACTGTTAAAGGAGCAGCGAATATTGCTTCTATAATTAACACCCAAGGCGGTGCAATGGTTTCTGTAGTTTATGAATATGAGAAAGCCCAAGAAATTCCTGAACCTTCCGTTATGCTGGGTTTAGGATTAGTTGCGAGTGCGGGCTGGTTATCTCGCCAAAAAAAGGCTTCGTCTAATTAGTGATTTTCGGTTTTAATTCTCTCGTTTAATATCTTTAAAATTCAGAAATTCCCAACCCGCTTTCTTTGATAAAGCGGGTTTTTAGGGTGTAGAAGGAAACAGCTTATATCAGGTCCGGATAATTAGTGATAAAAAACTTTCTCATAATCCTCCTCTTTCTTCTTCAAAATTTCCTCGGTCTTCAGTCCTCGGTCCTCGGTCCTCGGTCCTCCCAACTCCCGACTCCCAACTCCCGACTCCCAACTCCCAACTCCCAACTCCCAACTCCTGACGACTGACTCCTGCTCTAAACTAGGATTTACATGATAATTAGGATTGGTGAAATAGCTTCGCTACGTTAGGTTTTGTGACTTTCCCCATCGCGTTGCGGGGTAATTCTTCCACCGCCATAATTTTGGTCGGAACTTTGTAGGTAGCCAATTGTTCTTTTGCCCAACTTCTAAGCGTTTCTAAGGTTAAATTCGTTCCAGATTTTAACACCAAAGCTGCACAAACTCTCTCACCCCATTCTGCATCCTCAACTCCTACAACTGCACAATCTAGAATATCTAAATGGGTTCGTAAAACTTCCTCAATTTCCAAAGCAGAAACTTTATAACCGCCTGTTTTAATAATATCTACACTCATTCGACCTAAAATTCGATAATTCTCATTTTCAACAACAGCTAAATCACCCGTACAAAACCAACCCTCGCGAAATGCTTTGACCGTTGCTTCTGGTTTTTGCCAATATTCAAGAAAAACAGTTTCTCCTTTAACTTGAATTTCTCCCGGCGTTCCCGGAGTGACTAATTCTCCATTTTCATCGACTAATCTAACTTCGACTTGTGGCAAAGGTTTACCGACAAATCCTGCTAATCTTTCCCCGTGTAAAGGATTAGATAAAGCCATGCCAATTTCAGTCATTCCGTACCGTTCTAATAGAAAATGACCGCTAATTTTTTTCCATTTTTCTAAGACTTGAACGGGTAAAGCTGCCGAGCCGGAAACCATTAAACGCATTTTAGCACAGCCATCAGAAATTCTTTGTTGGCGATCGCGATCGGAATTTTCCCAAGCGGCTATTAACTTGACATAAATTGTCGGTACTGCCATCAATAAAGTTAAGTCACCTTGGCTGATGCGATCGCCAACAATTTCAGCATCAAACTTCGGCAAAATATGACACTCCGCACCACTCCACAACGCACAAGTTAGCACGTTAATAATACCATGAATGTGATGTAAAGGTAAGACGTGTAGAATGCGATCGTCTGCCGTCCATCCCCAAGCTGAAACCAAGCTAGTTACTTGTGCTTGAATATTTTGATGGGTAGTAACGACACCTTTGGGTTTACCTGTTGTACCACTTGTATAAAGGATTAATGCGCGTCTGGAGAGAGCAATTTCTGGAAGTAAACTGACATTTTCAGGAAGCGTTTCTGATGTTAAAATAAATCGTAAATTTCGCTCTTCAGCTATTGGGCGTAATAGGGCTTCAAAACTCGGATGTGCAATAATAATTGATGCGCCTGAATCTGCAATTACATAGTCTAACTCCGGTTTGGGATGGGAAACACACAAAGGTACAGCTATCCCACCCGCACGCCAAATTCCCCATTGTGTCGCCACATACTCAAATCCCGAAGGAATCAAAAAAGCCACTCGCTGTTCTTGTAAATCTTCTCGATTTTCGAGAAGTTTGGTAGCAATTTGAGCAGAAATTTGGAGCAAATTGTGATAGGTAAAAGTTCCTTCAGTGGCGACAATGGCGATTTTGTTTGGGTTTTGTTCGGCGCGATCAATTAGAGGGAGGTTCATGTTAGTTAATCAGTTGATTCTAGTAACATAAATAATACCATATTATTGATCTTTAAAGTGTGCTAACTGGCAATAAGTGGATCGAGAATTGCTCGGCACTCATCAAAACAATCAAACTCATCACTATTTTCTTTTAACCAACAAACAGCAATATGTCTATCAAAAAGCAGATACTCTTTCATCCATGAGTAGCTTTTTAAGGAGTTCTGCAAAACAAGAATTAAAATAGCATTTTGTTTAATCTGCCCTTCTTTATAGTATCTATACCTGTATTCATAGAGTTGTGCTACAGCTTTTCTCACCTGTTCAATAACAATTGAGTCATCACTACTCTTCATTTCAAAAATAAATGTTAAATCGGTCGGATTTTCAGCATTGAAATAAGGTAAGGAAGTTGCTTCTATGTAGGTGTCGCTTATAGGAAAACCATTAGGGTATAATTCGGTGATATTCTCCAAATCGGCTAGCAAGTCAATTAAATCAGTCTCCCACGGTTCTAAACCAGCCCTCTGCAAAGACTCGCTCATCTTACGAACAAGGAGATCGTGCCATGCGTTACGACGTTCTCTAAGTATCCTTGTTTCTTCTGGATTCGCTCTCCTTTGAGATTCTGTTCTCTGAGAAGAAGCATTCCTCTGGCTTCTATAAACTCGTCTGCGTTGGGGTAATTGTGAAGGTTGCTGAATCTGAGTAGATTCAATTGTAGTCAAAGCTTCAGGTATAGATGAAGTTATCAATATTTCTCCAGCAATGTTCTGGACTTGATTTGAAGAAAGTGTGTTGCAAGCATCAAAATAGTTAGCCCATTTTCCAGAACCTAAAACTGTATAGATCTGATCGATAGTATTACATTGGTTGAAATCAGCAAAACAATTGTCCAGAGATTTGATTGCTTCAATCTGTAAATTCCTATTGTGGTTGAGAATAGGATCATTATATGGATAAAGCGTTAAATTATTGTTCCTGTCTACTTTGAGTAGTCCGGTTGCTTCCAGAAATCGAAATCTTTTTTCGCCACTTATTACAGGCAATTCATTAGATTGAAACCTTCTCAAAGCATCAGTTACATCGTCAAGATCTGGACTTGGTTTGTCTCTTAGTTCTGAACAGTTCACCAGAGTATAAACTTCTTCAGGTGTCACAAATATAGAGTCTTGTAAAACTTCTTGTAATTTAGCTTTAGCTTGAAAAATTTTTAAAATTAATCTTAGTGGACACACTTTATATCCGTCTTCAATTAGAGAAAGAGTTTTATCTTGTGTCTGATGTTCTATATGTGGAGTAGCTCTGTTATACTGTTGTCCTCTACCATCCGGTCTTTGATAGAGACTTAACTGAAGTCTACAAAATGCTTCTACATTTGGTTCTGAACCAATTAAGTAACGTTTTGCAGTCTCACTGATATGGCACTTCCATATTCCTTCTTCAAGAGTGATGTGTCCAACTCCCAAAATTGAGATATATATAGAGAAAATATCTCGAAATGGAGAACGTGCAGTAGTAGGTGATAATAACCTGAGAGACCGATCAAATCTATCTCGGTCAAAAAGCTGATTATCGAAATAGAGAAAGACTTGAGCCAACTGGACTAATTGGCGTTTCCAATCTTCTAAATTAGAAGCATGAATTTTGTGGCTAAACAAATCATCAAGCATAGTTAGATTTCAGGTAATCTAATCCTAAATAGTTAAGTGCATCCTCATAAGAGAGAGCGATCATTTCATCAAATAGATATTTGCGAATATGTGCTGCTAATAATGCCGCAAAAAGCGGAGGAACTGCATTCCCTACTTGCCGGATAGGATGTCTACTTGTCCCGCTAAATTCCCAAAAGTCTGGGAATGTTTGTATTCTTGCAGATTCTCTCGGTGTAACTTCACGAGGCATATAGGGATGAATGTGTCCTTTCCCTCCTCCTGCATCAGATCCTACAACAATTGTAAAACTCGGACGATCTGGATGAAGCTTATTGATACGAGTATTCGGATCGCGTTGACCAAATTCTAAAGAAGCATACCTATCTATAATTCTTTGACTATGAACTCTACCTTTATGATTCGGAAGGTTTATAAATCCAGGTTCTCCTAAATTTTCAAGGACTTCTCTAACCGTTCTGTAAGGTTTCATTAAAACTCCATGAGTCGGAGTCATAGGTGGAACATTGATTCCTCTTCTACTCCCAATTAAAAAAATTCGCTTTCTAAATTGTGGAATACCAAAGTCAGCCAACTCATAATGGTGGAAAGAGACTGTATATTTTCCACTTTGAGATAGTCTATCTTGTAGCTGTTGAAAAACTGAGGACTGGTTATAGGTTTTTAATCCTGAGACATTTTCTAAAATAAAAGCTTCTGGTGTTAATTCATTAACTATTCTCACAAACTCCCATAGTAAAACCCCTCGTTCATCTTCTAATCCCTTGCGTTTTCCAAATACTGAGAATGCTTGGCAAGGTGGCCCACCGTATACTAGAGAAACATCTTCTTTTTTTAAGCTTGTAGCTTCAAGAATCCTTTTGTCACTTACATTACAAATATTATCTTCTAGTACAACTGCTTTTTCTAAAAAACTATGGACATCAGTTTTTGCACCCCAATCTCTATTGGAGCGTAAAGTAATGCAAGAGTGAGGATCTTTTTCAACACAGCAATATGTTTTGAAGCCTGCAACTTCTAGCCCAATATCCATACCCCCACCACCGCTAAACAAGCTAATGGCAGGAATACATGAGAAGGGAGAATTAGGTACTCGCTTGTAGAGTACCCTTGATTGTAATTGATTAAACGACTTAAGCATCAAACATCACCATAATTATCAGCGATCGCCACCTCACCGCGAGCAATAAATAGCACAGTGCGATCGCTTCCCAAAATTAACCCATCCTACTAATTTTATCTCAATTTAGCTTCATCTTTGGGAGGATTGGGCGGACACCAATATAAATTTTTACTCGATACGCCCAAGGATTCAAGAATTTCTCGCATTATATTTGTGCAGTGCATCCAATATTCCAAATCTTCATACATTGTATCTGGATTGAACTCCAAATTATAATGCAGCACATGAGGAAGTTCTGAAAATTCGTCAGAAGATTGGGGAGAAATGAGCAAGACGCGGAAGGGTTTTCCCTGACATTTGGCTTTCAACTTATCCACCAAATCTATCACATAACCGCGATTGGTTACACCGGCGCGAATAAACAACGCTTCGTCACATTTTTCTAGTGTATACCAAAAGCGTTGCGATCGCGCTGAATAACGCACCCGCATCCGTTCATAGATAGGTGACATATCATTTAAGGGATCGTCTGTTTCCTCAATTTCATGGGCAAAAGATAGCCCTGTCCACTTGGTATGATAGATTCTTCTTTCGTCGTGATTGTAATGTAAAAAGTTCGGGTTCCACATATCGGAAAAACCCGTTTCAATCATATCCGCCACATCTCCTAGATTGGTTGTTCGGGTCAGATCAAAAGGAAAAGCTGGACCATCATATTCCATTTTGTATAACAACATTCGAGCCGCACAACGAGCGCCCAACGGAATAATTCCCACTCGGCTAATGTCTGATAATTTACATTTGTATTGAAAAATTACCGATGATTTAGCGGGTACTTTGACTCGGCTTTCTAGTCCATCTTTGCCAATCATCATCGTCCGAAAAGGCACATCAGGTTCAATCCAATCTTCATACACACCCGATGGCATTTGTTTGAGGGCGCTGCGGACTTCTTTCCACATGGGATGGATGTTATATTCGTGATCGGATTCATTGATCACGCGCAGAGTTGAGTCGTTTTCTTTCAAAATTCCTAAAAGTCCGTCGTAGTGTAAAACTTGTGAGTTTTTTGGCGTAAAGAAATTGAAAGCGGCGCTATATTCAATGTCAGCACCAGGGGGAATATTGACCAAGGTTTCTATTGTGCCATCTTCTCGCACCCAAAAGAACGGAAGTGTATCTTTTTCAATTTTTTTGGTAATATAAATACCGGGGATTAATCCGGCTTCACTTTTAATTGAGGCTTGTAATTTTTGCCAATCGGTAGCGATGGTGTAAGGATGTTTTGAAGTATTAATGACTCGCAAACTATTCTCTTCTTGACAAGCAAATACATGGAAACCCCAATTATCGCGATAAATCGGGACTTCCTGCTTCTGAGTCGAGAGTTGTTTTTGTTGAATTAATTGATCTTTATCAATCTCAAATAAGCTAAGATTAATTGCTTCGTACATCAGGCGGTGTCCTAAGCTGTTCGGATGAGCGACGTCGGAGGAAATACCCGGTTTCCAACGCCCCTCCCCATCATCTACCGCATCCAGCCAATTCAGTACGGTTACACCCCAACTCAGCATCCGGTTGTGGGTCTCTCGCAACAGTAAATGATGTTCTAACTTGTAATCTCCATTGGGGTAAACTCCGGCTAAAATGGGCATTGCTCCCAATTCTTTGGTCATTTTGACAAGTTGCTGCAATCCCCTTTCAAAACGGCGCTGTACCGCCCGGTGTTGGTGAGGTGGACAATAAGCCAACCCCTCGTTACCCAGAGATAGGGCAATAATCACGATATCCGGTTGTTCGGGTGCGACGACCAAGGGAAACCGGTCAATGGTGGTGCTGACATTGGCGCCGAGTTCGGAGAGATTGACCAGGGTGTGACCATATTTTTGATGCAATGCTTGTTCTAAATGCCAAGCCCAGCCCCGCAACAGCCAGGAATTGCATCCTAAAGCGACAGAACTACCGACAACGGCAATTTTTAGACCTTGCTCTCCTTTGGGGAGGGGCTTTTGGGGAACAGGTTCTTTGAAATATCCGTAGGGAAAAGGCGGCACGAAACCCAACCAGCCATCTTCTACAATAATCAGGGATGGCGGTAGGTCAGGTTCCAGGGGTATCCAACGATTCACCCCCCAAGCTTCCCATTCTACGCTACCCTCTGCACTCAGTCGCACGTACTTATAATTAAGGGTTGGGTGATGGGGCGACTCTAACGAGGAAGGAACATCAATTTCAAGATCTGCCCACCATAAAGGGTAACTTTCGTCACTGGTTTGTAGAGGGATGCACTGGTTTATGTCCCACATTCCTAAGTCAGGAGTAGAACCGATAAGTGCAATGAATTCTCCTGTTTGTGTGTAGGCCCTGACCTGGAATCGATACATATATTATGTCTCTTATAATGTTTGAAATGTTTAAAATACTATGCCAGACAAAAAGGTTAAAGAATCCGAGGGAAAATGCCAACGGTATATCTATAAAGATAAGCACTTCCCCTAACTGTTTTTATCGTATCATACCTAAACCTGAATGTCTGTTTTTCTGTATACCAAAGTTATTGATAGTATCCGTTTCGGCTAGTCCGGGAAGATGATCAATTTTAAGCGCTCGCTAATTTGAGCAAATCCCATCTTCCCCTAGCTAAATTAATCTTTACTGATTTTCGGAGCAGCCGGAACGATAATCCCTTTTTGTCGCAAGCTTTTGATAAACATTTTTCGCAGAATCCGCTGAATGTGAAGATGCTTTCCGGGCTTAACTTTTGTCAAGGTTCGCAGCAATAAGTTCGACTCGCCCATACTTTCAATACCATCAGCTTGTGTGGGTTCAAGTACATCTGGCTGATTGGCTTTTAACTCCTGGCCTACCTCTTCAATGACTCGATAAACATCACTCAAATTAGCATCATAAGGTACAACAACTTCTACCACTGCAAAGATGTACTGTTTGGAATAATTGGTAATGGAACCAATATCACCATTGCGAATAATTTGTAATTGACCATTGGGATGTCTAATGCGGGTCGTTCTCAATTCAATCGCCTCTACAACACCCTCTACCGTTTTCTCTTCGAGTTTCCCCGCTTCAATATAATCACCCACTAAATAGTAATTTTCAAACAGAATAAAAAAGCCGCAGACGATATCGTTAATTAAAGTCTGGGCGCCCAAACCCACAGCTATCCCAACAATCCCCGCACCCGCCAAGATGGGAGTGGGATCAATTTCCAAAGTATAAAGGATAGAAACTCCGGCGCTGAAGTAAATAAAATACTGCAATAAACTCCGAAACAGAGGGACAAGAGTTAAGCGTCTACTTTTCTGTCTTTCTGTCAAATTATCGTCTTTTAATAGCACTTCTTCAGCGAGTAGGTAAATCACTTCAAAAAATGCCCGACTCAAGAAAATAATGGCGATAATTTTAATAATTCGCAGACCCAAATCCGACAGTTTGGCGATTAACTCCACCTGCTGAGTGACCAATGTCGCGATGCAAACATAGAGAACAAATTCCAGACAACGCTTTAAAAAAGGGATCAGGTGTTGTAGGGAGTCGTAGAATCTTAATAGGTTATCCGGACTGGAATATCTAGCGCTGAGAGCATCTAAGGTATCAACAATCGCCGCAACGGCTTTGAGTATCAGTAATCCAACCGCAATAATCAGATAAATCCGCAGTGTAATATACAGATATTCTGAAACAATTATGGGTAATTTTAGAAACAGAGTACAAGCAATAATTACCCCGAGCCAAGTTCCTCCTTTGATTCTTTGATAAAGTGAGTTAAAGAAAGCATCAATACTTTCATCATCGGCGGCACTTTGGTCTATATTCTTGGCGCGATTGCTTGCTATTTTCAGGCAATATTTGAGAAATTTTAGGGCAATTACTGCGACAATGAGGACACCAAGACTTTTGGCGATTCCTGTTGCCAGTGTTACCCAAAATCCTGATGGGATACGACGAATGAGATCTAGGCTATATTCTTGCAGGTCTTCACCCCGATAGATCAGAAAAATATTGGCACCGACCAGCAAAATACACAGCACCAAGCCAACAAACAACAGTAATCCTGTGATGTTCCGGCGCATAATTCTGATGCGGGTCTCCTCAAAACTAAGGATTGAAAATTTACTCAGTAGCTTGAATAAATTGCGAACCAGCAAATTTAAAAATAAGACAATAATGATGACCAGGGCGACTTCAGCCAAGATAATTAATAGGTTCGTCATTTTTGGCGATCGGGATACTGATTGTATTTAATTATTAGCAGTTTTCTGGCTTTGTTGTTTAAAATTTTTCTGTTCGGTTCTGAGAACCACATAGAGAAAATCGTTTTCCTGAGAAAAACCGCTATTGTGAAATGCCACAACTGTTTTATTTTAAAATAGAATCGGTGAAATGAGGTAGCATTGAGTTACCCCATTTCAGCTTCTATCTCTGTTGGCCCTAAAGGGTGAACTCTCCCAAAGCGGTTGATGACCCACCGCCATCGCCATCACCCGAGTGGTTTCTCCAAACCTCAGCTTTCGATTGAGCATTGGCGAAAAAATCTTGTCGGGTTATATAGTCCACTCGGCAATGTCAACACAATTTGACATCAGAGACGACCATGTTAGATTAGATTAGAATCAACTGTAAGGTTTAGCGATATTGTGTAAACCAACAGCCAATTCAGTCAAGCATAAACAGTTGACGAAAAATCCGACTGCATGAAAACACCGTCATTGCAGTCAGCCTAATTATTGGTATTAGAACTAAAAAATCTGGGTGTATTGCGAGAATAATCTGTTCATGCAGGATTTCCTGTTCTATTCAATCGATGTTTTATGATCGTTCTTCATCGCCATCTAAACTTGGGTCGGGAATTGCCACCCTAAAAATATTGAAAGTTAGAGACACCAAACAACAAGCTTTGATACAAGTTGAAAGGATTTTTGTTCGGGTTGCTTTGATATCCGGGTCAACCTAATTTTCTGTATTTGATCTAAATAGAGACAAAAACGGTGACGGCTCAAAAATTGGGTTAGACTAGATAAAATTTCTGAACTCATCGAGTTAGAGTTGAGTTTTTTCGCTCAACAGAATTGAACCGAGATCTCTTTCAATGCCAATCAACTAGGTATTACTTTAGTATGGAAATTGTTCTTACACTCATTGTATTGATTTTAGCCTTAATCAGCTTTGTTGTTGAATGGCTACCTGTGGATTTAACTGCATTGAGCGTCACGGTTCTTCTAATGGTATTAGGGTTAGTGACTCCCAATGAAGGAATTTCCGGGTTTGGAAACTCCGCCACAATTACCGTCATGGCGATGTTTATTCTCAGTGCAGGAATTACTCGCACGGGGGTAATTCAAATTGTTCGAGACTGGTTAATTAAATGGGGCGGAAAACATCCTTCTCAACAAATTTTTATCATGGGTGCAATTGTTGGCCCGATTAGCGCTTTTATTAATAATACGGCTGTGGTGGCGATTTTTTTGCCGATTATTGAAGATTGGTGCAAACAGCAAAAAATCCCCCTTTCCAAAGTTTTGATTCCCCTGTCTTATTCTTCAATTTTAGGTGGAATGATCACTCTGATTGGCACTTCTACCAATATTCTCGCCAGTGGTTTATCCGAAAAATTGGGTTATGGAGCGTTTACGTTATTTCAGTTTACCAAAGTCGGATTAATTGCTTTTTTAATTGGCTTGGTTTATATCGCTTTTATTGCTCCCTATCTTCTCCCCCGACGCCAATCAAATGGAAAGGATTTTTTAAGTCAACACTATGAGATCAATGACTATCTGAGCGAAGTGATTATTACACCTCAATCAAGTTTAATCGGACAAAGCTTGCGAGAAAGTGAAATTCAGCGAAAGTTTGACTTAGACGTTTTAGAATTGGTGCGGGATAAAGTTCACCTTCCCCAACCTGTCGCCGATAAAAAGTTGCGTGAAGGTGATATTTTAATTATTCGTTGTAGTCGAGACGATTTGATGAAAATTCGGGAGGAACGAGGATTAAATATCTTACCCGATGTCCAATTTCAGAGTAACTCAATTGAATCCGTTTTGAGTTCAGGAGAGGAAAAAATTGGAGAAGTGTTAATCCTTTCTAATTCTCGATTAATTGGGACGACGTTAAAAGATTTGCGCTTCCGACAACGGTATAACGCGACAGTTTTAGCCATTCGTCGAGGTGCGGAATTAGTTCGGGGACGTCTGGGGAAAACCCCCTTACGATTTGGAGATTTGTTGTTAGTTCAAGGGCCTAAACAAAGCTTTATTGGTTTACAAACCACCCGAGAATTATTGGTACTTGAACAACGGGATGTGGAAACTTTACGACAAGATAAAGCTAAAATTGCACTGGCGATTGTCGCAGGTGTTGTTCTTAGTGCTGCTTTTGATTTAATGCCGATTTTGGTCAGCGCTTTAGCCGGGGTAATTTTGATGGTGATTACCGGATGTCTTAAACCCGGTGAAATTTATGGGGCGATTCGTTGGGATGTTATTTTTCTCTTAGCCGGATTAATCCCCTTAGGAATTGCGATGGAAAAATCGGGAACAACCGAATGGTTAGCCAGCGGTTTAGTAACGGTTGGGGGTAATCTTTCCGGTTATTGGATTGTGTTGTTTTTCTATCTGGTGACTGTGCTTCTTACGGAAATTCTCTCGAATAATGCTTCGGTTTTATTAATGATTCCGATTGCGGTTGAAGTTGCAAAAACCCTCAGCTTAAACCCGTTTGCGTTGATGTTTGCGGTGACATTAGCCGCATCTTGTAGCTTTATGACGCCGATTGGCTATCAAACCAATACGATGGTTTATAGTACGGGAGGTTATAAGTTTTTCGACTTTACAAAAGTGGGCGCTCCCCTATCAATGTTATTAACCATTTTTACCCCGTTATTGATTATTTGGGTTTATGGTTTGTAAATGTATAATCTCAATTATTTTACCGCTAACCTTTTGGAATTAGAGGGTAAATCAACATCCGGTTTCTCGAAGAAGCCGGATTTTTTCAGGTATTTACGGGGTGATTTGCTTTCGAGTAATTCGTTTGGCAATTTGTAAACAAGCAATAAAAGCCGCAATAAACACTCCCTCCGCCAAAATTTTAAAGGAGTCTTCAATCGTTTTGAACCAATCTAACATCATTTTTTGTTCTTCCGGATCATTAAACCAAGCCGAGAAAACCGTTTCATCATTTGTATAAACATCAAAAGCCACCATAATTCCTTTTAAAACAAAGGCAAAAATAAACAAACTGAAGGCGGCAAAATACCGTTTAAATTCATCCCAAAAATCGTACAAAATATAAACCCCAACGATGCTATATAAAACGACAATCACATCATCAATACTATCTGTTAATCGAGTTTCTTGTATTTTAAACGCCCAATGAATCAACCAGTCCATTGCTTCGTGAATCTGCACAATTTCATCAACAGCTAGATAAAAGAATCCCCATGCAATCCACTTCCAGAGATTTTGAGGCGCTTTCTTTCCTAGAATTTTTGCTTGTTTCCTCACCCAACCAATTCGCCATGCTAACCCCGATAAAACTAACAGTTTTAAGCAGGAAAACCAGCTAATAATACCCGTTTCCTCAAAGTAACGCATGGGAGTTTTTTGGTTTAAAACCGCCCGCAAAATCGTTAAACCCAGTACAACACAATCAAAAAGAAGAATCATCCACAAATAGGATTTTACCTTCCGATCCGTTTGAGGAGTATTTTCAGTAAGATTCATAAGCCCCAGATGAAAACAACAAGTTTAATTTTAATCAGGTATTAAAGCTCCGATTATATCATCAATTTTCCTTCGTAGAGTAATGAATTTTACGAATTGGGATTTCCCACCCTTTGAAAACAAATAGAGACGCCCAGATCGAACGTCTCCAAAGTATAATACAAGCCAGATGATTCAATTTGAGATTAGAATTTATTGGTTAGCCAAATGGCTTGATAGGGATGCAGATTTAAGCAAGAATAGATATCATCCACCTTGTCGCCGCTAATCAAATCACACCAGGGATCGGTACAGACTAAATTCAAGTCAGATAATCGCAAAAGTTGAGGGCGATCGGTTAAATTAAAGACACAAAAGATGCTTTGATCGCGAATAATACTCTGTCGCCAAAAGCCAAATAATGAGCGCTTTAATTGTAGTGTATATTGGGTAGCGTTGGGATGAAAAGCGCTTTGACGGCGACGAATTTGAATCCGACGACAAAGTTCTCGAAAGACAATAGATTGGGGTGAATGAGGATGACCGAGTTTATTTTCGAGTTCGTTTAAATCCAATTCAGAACGGTTAATTGAACGATTTCTTCCGGTTTGTTTCAGCTTAATATAATCATTGGGTGTGGCTAACAAACTATGAATATAAAAAGCCGGAATTCCCTCCAAGGACATCATCAGGGTTTGCGAACAAATAAACCGTTGAACTTGCCATTTATCTTCCCCTCGAACCGTTCCTTTCATCGCATCAAATAAAGAAATATTCAATTCATAGGGGCTTTCGCTACCATCGGGTTTTTTCCTCATGCTAACTTTTCCCCCAAATTTTTGCATGGTTTCTAACATCGTCCAATACTCTTGTTCGGATAATAATCCCTCAGTTGGACGCAAACCAATACCATCGTGAGAAGCGGTAAAATTGAAGTAAGCACAGCCTAAAGGTGCCGGTGGCATACTCATCATCCAGGTTTTTAAATAGTCGGATTTCCCTTGAATGAGAGCGTGTAAAACCAGAGGCGGTAAGCTAAAATTATAAATCATATGTGCCTCATTTCGGTTGCCAAAATAGCTTAAATTTTCCCGGTTCGGCACGTTGGTTTCTGTAATTAAAACAACCGAAGGATTCACCAGTTGCAACAGTTCTCGCAACAGTTTTACAACCGCATGAGTTTGGGGAAGATGTATACAAGAGGTGCCGATTTCTTTCCAAAGGAATCCCACCGCATCTAAGCGAATATATTTGGCACCTTTTTGTACATAAATTAGAATAATTTTGATAAATTCTAACAAGACATTCGGATTGGCAAAATTGAGATCGATTTGATCTTCGCTAAAAGTCGCCCAAACGTGTTTTTCACCTTCGGGTGTGTCAACCGGTGTGAGTACGGGGGTGCTGCGAGGGCGAACAACTGCGGATAAATCTGTATTGGGATCGACGGTGATAAAATAATCAGAACCGGGTTTTTCTCCCCGTTGAAACTGTTTGAACCATTCGCTTTGACTGGAAATATGATTAATCACTAAATCAGCCATCAAATCAAATTGATTGGCAATATTTTCGATCTCTTCCCAATCTCCCAATTGGGGATTAACTTGTAAATAGTCAATCACTGAAAATCCATCATCGGAACTGTAGGGAAAAAAGGGTAAAATGTGAACGCCTGTAATGGTGTCTTTGAGATATTTATCTAAGAAGTTTTTCAGGGTGACTAAGGGTTTTTCTCCAAATTTTTCGAGACTGTTACCATAGGTAATCAGCAAAATATTGTCTTGACTCCATTTATTGAGATTTTCGTCGTGAAAGTTAGAGGAATAGTCTTGCAGAATCTCAAAAATTTGCTTTAATAAAGTTTGCACGGTGGGTTGATCATAAATGATTTCTAATAAGGGTTGAACCCGGTGTTGAAAGTATTGATATTTTTCGACGGATTGAGTAACAGCCATAGTGTTTCCTATTGGTTTGGATTCGGTTTTTGCAACTACGGGGTCAGCCAGACTCTTAAAAATCTGACTGCAAAGAATTCCAGATAAATTAAAATTAAATCTGGATATAAAACTGAAAAAAACTTTAAAAATAGACCCTTTTATGGGTCTGGATGCCCCTAATTTCTGAGCCGAGTTGGAGCGTGGGGGAGAGGCGTTCTCGTCTGATTTCTCTGCCTTAAATGTACTTAGAACGCGCCCCGATCGCAGAAACTAATGAGGATGTTAAGCTTTGGAAAAAAGAAAACGTCTAACTCTCTAGGAACCGTTAATCCGTAATCAGAAATTACAGACTTAACGCGCTCTCCTGTTATTGAACTCCTTAAATAATTTATTATACAACAAGTTTGATTGAAAACAATCTTTTAGGCGTAAGATTTTGGGGAATCAATCCTCAGTTTCAGTGGCTTGTTGGACAAAAAAAAGAACAAGATCGGATTTTTTCCCCGAACAAACGAGGGTAAATTCCCCGGAGAAAGATTCCTCCCCAGGTGTTTCTCCCCTCAATCAATTTACAGTCAATCCTCTAACAAATCCGGACGACGTTCACGAGTGCGTTCGAGTTGCTGTTGTCGGCGCCATTTTTCAATTTCCGCATGATTTCCGGAACGTAAAACCTCCGGAACTTTCCAACCGCGAAAATCTGCGGGTCGAGTGTAGTGGGGATAATCCAGTAAGGGCTGTTCAAAACTTTCGGCTTTGAGGGATTCTTCCTTACCGACGGTTCCGGGAAGCAAACGAATCACCCCGTTAATCAAAGTCATCGCCGGAATTTCGCCCCCCGTCAGGACAAAATCCCCCAAAGAGACCTCACGGGTGACAATGTGGGTAATGCGTTCGTCAATGCCTTCATAATGACCGCAAATTAAAACCAGTTGATCGAAATCCGTCGCCCACTGGCGAAATAAACCTTGATTCATTCGTTCTCCCTGAGGAGTCAACAAAATGATCTCGCGTCGGGGTAAGATGGGTAAAGACTCAACGGCGGCAAAAATCGGTTCCGGCTTAAGCACCATTCCAACTCCACCGCCATAGGGTTCATCATCAACTCGTCGATGCTTATCCGTGGCAAAATCTCGCGGGTTGATTAAATGAATCTGGGCAATATCCTTGGCTAAAGCCTTGCCCAACAGTCCGGATTGCAGTGGAGAACTGAAAAAATCTGGAAACAGGGTAATGATGTCAAATCGCACAGGAAGAAAACTCAGAGGAATTAATTGTTAAGAAACGTTAAAATGTCGAAACCACAAAATCCGTACAATGCTATATGATAAGCGATAAACTCTAAAAAATCGTTTAATTCGGTATCAAAATATACTATAGTTGGGGTGGTTGGCTAAATTTAGCGACTGAAGCTGAGAAGGGTGATCTGTGGAACAGGCTTTCCCAAAGAATGCCAGAAGTTCGGATGGGGTGACAACCCCAGCCAAAAACCCATTAAACAGTTGAGGTCAACCGGGTTAAACACCGCAAAAGAATCGGACGGCTAAAGTCAGGGTAGGGGCAGGGGAAGCTTCAAAAGCCAGGTCAACCCGTCAACACCCACTCCCTTTATTTATTTTGTAGTCCTTGCTAAAATCTCCTGCTAAACATCTCAAATGCCTCATATAAAAAGTCAAAAATTGACCAGAACCCCCCCGAAAAAGCCTGTAAATATTTTCAGTAGGGATTATTTCCCGCTGATGAAACTTATGCCGCTCAGAGGAGATCAAATATGCAGCAGTTGACGTCTCAAGCCCTTGAACAGATCATACCCCCACCCACTCAGACCTCAATTTTAATCATTGGGGGAGCGGAAGATAAAGTTCATGGACGTGAGATTCTGCAAACCTTTTTTAACCGTGCAGGCGGAGCCAAAGCCCAGCTTGCCATTATTCCTTCAGCCTCGCGAGAACCGGGTCTTCAAGGCGAACGTTACCAAAGAATTTTTGAGGAAATGGGCGCCAAAGAGATCAAAATCTTTGATATTCGCGAACGTCATCACTGTGAAAACACAGACTGGCACTCCTACCTAGATACGTCCTGTACGGGAGTCTTTCTCACGGGTGGAGATCAGCTCCGCCTTTACAGTTTGTTAGCCGATACCCCGTTAATGACGAAAATTCGGGTAGCCGCTCGCGAAGGGAGAATGGCGCTGGCCGGAACCAGTGCGGGTGCTGCGGTAATGAGCCATCACATGATCGCCGGCGGCGGCAGTGGAGAATCCCCCAATCGTTCCTTAGTGGACATGGCAACCGGTTTAGATATCATGCCAGAATTGATTGTCGATCAACACTTCCACAACCGCAACCGCTTGGCCCGTTTGATCAGCGCCATCACCTCTCACCCGGAACGCTTGGGCCTGGGGATTGATGAAGACACTTGTGCGATGTTTGAAGCTCAAGAAAAACTTAAGGTGATTGGTAAAGGCACCGTTACCATTGTCGATGCGACCGAAATGTCTTATACCAACGCCTCTAAAGTGGGAGCCGCCGATCCCCTAAGTCTGTTCAATTTGCGAATTCATATCCTCTCCCACGGTGATGAATACAACATCCGCACCCGGATGCCGACCGCAGCACCGAGCCTCTAGGGAGCAATTGCTGAACCTCAATTTCCTCACCCCGTTTGCACAGAAGATGCTGCTAAAATCCTGAGGCGAGGGGTGCTGCGGGTGAACACCAGATCCGGAGATGACAGCCCACCTTTGGGTAGATTTTCCAGACTCAAGAGTCTAACCTCCTGTAGCCCCTAGAGCCTCATCTAACGTCGTGTGAACAGAATTATCATGGTCTTCTCGCTCAACTGTTCATCAAGAACAGTTACGATGTATTTTAAAGTTAGAAATTGGTAACAGAAGAAGTATTATTCACAGAAAATTCCGGCATCACCCACTCACAGACAGATATGAAAATTCTCAAGGTTCTGACATTACGCGGCCCCAACTACTGGAGCATTAGACGGCACAAACTGATCGTCATGCGCCTCGACCTCGAAGCTCTCGCCGAACGCTACTCCAACGACATTCCCGGCTTCTACGAAGGTCTCACCTCTGCATTGCCCAGTTTAGTTGAACATCACTGTTCACCCGGAGTCAGAGGAGGATTTCTCAGTCGGGTGGAACGGGGAACGCTAATGGGACACATTATCGAACACGTTGCCCTCGAACTCCAGAACTTGGCGGGAATGTCAGTGGGGTTTGGCCGCACCCGAGAAACCGCCACCCCCGGAATTTTCCAGGTCGTCTATGAGTACCAAAGTGAACAAGTTGGTCGCTATGCGGGTCGGGCGGCGGTGCGACTGTGCCAGAGTATCGCTGACACCGGAACCTATCTTGAAGAAGAACTCAACAAAGATATCGAAGACCTCAAAGAACTCAAAGCCCAAGCCGCTCTCGGGCCGAGTACCGAAGCGATCGTCGGTGAAGCCGAAGCCAGAGGCATTCCTTGGCTGGAGTTGAAGACCCGGTTTATGATTCAGCTCGGTTATGGGGTCAATCAAAAACGCATCCAAGCCACTTTAAGCAATCAGACGGGCATTTTAGGCGTAGAACTGGCCTGCGATAAAGAAGGCACCAAACAAATTCTGCGAAGTGCCGGGATTCCCGTTCCCCGAGGGACCGTGATTCGCTACTTTGATGAGTTGGAAGATGCCGTTGAGTTTGTTGGCGGCTATCCCATCGCCATGAAACCCCTAGACGGCAATCACGGTCGCGGCATTACCCTCGATATTACCCGTTGGGAAACCGCAGAACAAGCCTACGATGCCGCCAGCACCGCTTCTAAAACCCGCAGTGTGATTGTAGAACGCTTCTATCAAGGTCGGGACTTTCGGGTGTTGGTCGTCAATGGTAAAGTCGTCGCCGTCGCCGAACGGGTTCCCGCTCACGTCGTCGGGAATGGTCGTTCCACCGTCGAAGAACTGATTGAAGCCACTAACCGCGACCCCCGCCGGGGCGATGGACATGATAACGTTCTGACTCGGATTGAAATTGACAAAACCGCCCTTTCTATGCTAGCGGAACAGGGCTACGGTCTAGATTCGGTATTGCCAGAAGGAAAACGCTGTTTCCTGCGAGCAACGGCTAACCTCAGCACCGGGGGAAGTGCCATCGATCGCACCGATGAAGTTCACCCGGAAAATATTTGGCTGTTTTCAAGAGTTGCCAAAATTATCGGTTTAGACATTGCCGGAATTGATGTCGTTAGCCCCGATATTAGCCGCCCCCTGCGGGAAGTTGACGGGGTGATCGTGGAAGTCAACGCCGCTCCGGGTTTTAGAATGCACGTCGCCCCCAGCGAAGGTTTACCCCGGAACGTGGCCGGGGCCGTCATGGATATGCTGTTCCCCAGCGGTCAACCCACTCGCATTCCCATTTTGGCGGTGACGGGGACCAATGGCAAAACCACCACCACCCGTTTGCTGGCCCACATTGTCAAACAAACGGGTTCGATGGTCGGTTATACCACCACAGATGGCACTTATATCGGCGACTATTTGGTGGAAGCCGGAGATAATACAGGCCCCCAAAGCGCCCAATTGATTCTCTGCGATCCGACAGTCGAAATTGCGGTTTTAGAAGCCGCTCGTGGGGGAATACTGCGCTCCGGTTTGGGGTTTGATCTCTGCGATGTGGGCGTGGTTTTGAACGTGTCCGCCGATCACCTCGGTTTAGGCGATATTGACACCGTTGAACAACTGGCAAAAGTCAAAAGCGTGGTCGCCGAGTCCGTGATGCCCAAAGGCTATGCGGTGTTAAACGCCGATGACCCGTTGGTTTCAGAAATGGCCGAACGCACCAAAGCCCAAGTTGCCTATTTCTCCATGAACCCCGAAAATGAAACCGTTCTCAAGCATACGGCCGCGGGCGGCTTGGCTGCGGTTTATGAAAATGGCTATCTCTCCATCCTCAAAGGCGACTGGACGCTCAGAATTGAACAGGCGGTTAATGTTCCCCTGACGATGGGCGGTAAGGCCCCGTTTATGATTGCCAACGCTCTGGCCGCTTGTTTGGCCGCCTTTGCTCAGGGAATCAAAATTGAACACATTCAGGCCGGTTTGTCAAGCTTTGTGGCTTCGACTTCTCAAACCCCCGGACGCATGAATTTGTTTAATATGGGTAAATATCATGCCCTGATTGATTATGCTCATAATCCCGCCAGTTATGAGGCTTTAGCCGGGTTTGTTCGCAACTGGCAGGGGGTGAGAATTGGGGTGGTTGGAGGCCCTGGCGATCGCCGTGATGAAGATTTTGTCACCTTGGGGAAACTGGCAGCGGAGATGTTTGACCAAATTGTGATCAAAGAAGATGACGACACCCGAGGCCGAGAACGGGGGAATGCGGCGGAGTTAATTCGCCAAGGGGTTGAACAGGTGTTGAGTCGGGTTCCCGATCCGCGAGTCAGCCATGAAACCATCCTCAATGAAACCCAAGCGATAGAAACCACCCTCGATCGCGCTCCCGAAGGCAGTTTAGTGGTGATTTTACCGGAAAGCGTCAGTCGGGCTATTAGCCTGATCGATGCCCGTAAACCCCTTTCTGAGTCTCCGATGGGTCAAAATGGTACGTCGTCCGCTCCCTATTCTACAGACTTGAAACCCTCTCAGGTTTAAGTCAACCCGCAGTTAGTTTGGGATGAGAACCAACCCTAAAGGTTGAGTGACTCATCCCTCAATTCTAGTTGCCGTCAGATTTTTTAACTTCGGGGTTGTCAGTTTCAGCTTCGGAGTCATTTTGCATTTCATCTTTGAAGCCTCGTAACGCTTGACCGAGGGTTTTTCCCAACTCGGGGATTTTCTTCGGTCCGAAGATCAACACTGCAATTAACAAAATTACCCCCATTTCCGGCCATCCCAAACCAAACATGGCAACCTCCTAGACGCAGACACACCTTCATCTTACCGGGAAATGTGGTTTAAGTAGAAAACCCCCAACACCTGAGAAAACCTTGATGTTCACAAAGGTCGATAAGCTGATATTCTAGATCTATGAGAGCTAAATAGGGTCTGTGAAGATTTTTTGAGGCAACAACGAGCGAAGATTTTTCAATGATAGAAGCATCAACCCCATCCCTACGCGAACAACAACATTCCCTGATTCGTCAACTTGCGAACCGCATTGAAGCGACTTGGCAACAATATCTCGATCTCCAACCCTATCACCTTCCGGGGGAGTTGGGCTATGTTGAAGGACGACTGGAAGGGGAAAAGCTAACCATTGAAAACCGTTGTTATCAAACCCCCCAATTTCGCAAGCTACACCTGGAATTGGCAAAAGTGGGTCAGAGTTTGGATATCTTGCATTGTGTGATGTTTCCTCGCATTGACTACGCCTTACCGATGTTTGGGACGGACTTGGTGGGGGGACGGGGAAAAATTAGTGCGGCGATTGTAGATTTGTCTCCGATTTACCCCAAACCCCATCTTCCCCCTGATTATTATACGGCTTTATCTTCTTTGCCGAATTGCTTTTCTCATCCTCGCGAGATTCCCGAATGGGGAGATATTTTCTCGGAATTTTGTTTATTTATTCGTCCGATGGGTGAAAAAGAAGAAACAGAGTTTTTAAACCGAGTTGAGGCTTATCTACGAGTTCACTGTCAATATGCCACCGCTCAAAACCCCGTTTCGGCTGATGTACAAACTCAAATTCAAGCCGCTCAACGTTATTATTGCACCCAACAGCAACAAAATGACAAAACCCGACGGGTTCTCGAAAGAGCGTTTGGGAGAGAGTGGGCAGATTATTACATGACAACGGTATTATTTGACTATATCGAATAATCAGTCAATCTCGCTGACTGGCTACTATCAGAAACCGACAAAAACCCAAACCCAACTCGGATGATCTGTGATGTCATCTGAGTTAATAAACCTAGAAAAAAAACAGTAGATGCCAATCAATTAGGTTGTGAATGCTATCAATTTTTAGCTAAGTTTTGCTGCTACTTTTAGTCGATTTTTTACTTCTTTTTCTCCCCTTATTCTCGTTGGGAATAACCGCTCGTTGGATACCACTACCGGGAGTTTGACGAGTGGTTTTGAAAGTAACATTCATGCCTTCGTTAGATTGTTCTAACACTAACAATGGAGTCGGTTTAGCTTTTTGATCCCATTGAATCTGCACAATTCGACCTTGAATTGTCGGTTGCCAATTTTCCCGATCGTCAGAAGGACTGAGATAAGTTTCTAAACAGTCAATAATTTGATTAATTGTCGTTGAAGTCGCTTGAGTTGGCAGTTTCATCATTCTAATTTGAATCCGAAACAAGATCCGTTTTTTAGTCGCATTTCCCTGTCCGGTTTCATACTCAACATCAAAAATCGAATCCACTTGGCGACCTGTTCCGGCGTTGCTTTTTTCTCCCACAGCCGCTTGCGTCGGACGCAAAGCAATAGCGATTTGCTGCTTAACTTTCATCTTAATTTGAACAATAATGGCATAGTGGAAAACATCTTCCGCCATTCGCATTCTCAGATAATCTAAGTTAAACTCGCGAGAGTGAATGAGGTCGGGATTTTTCTCCATTTTGGAGATAGTTCCTACCGCCAGTTTGTATTTTTTTTGTAACTCTTTGTTTCTAAACTGCTCCATTCTCAGTTGCTTGTTTAGATCTTGAGTTTTCAGCTTGAACAAAATGGAGAAAACAATTAGAATCAGTAATAGTATTCCTGATGCTCCCATCCAAATGATCTCGGGTGTCAGAGGCTGAGATTGATCCGCACTCGGAGGAGGTGAAGCTTGAGCAAGTTGGGTTTCTGTATGGATGATTGGCGCTGACATAAGCTTTAATTAATAAAAAAGGCTCCAGATTCTAGTCTCAATACTATTGTAATCGGAGATTTCCAAGGATTGGACTTCTCACTTCTCAAACAGACAAATCTATAATTAATCTTGTTAGCAGATGTGAAACTCCGTACATTTCCCGGAAAATAAACAAAAATTGAGTCACGGGTTGCTAACGAACACCCCAAACAACACCTGCACAAAACCCTATCATAGATGTAGAGATTCTGATAGCGTTAGGATAGATATATTTAGACTGAGCAAATTTTTTGGATCTGACTGTCTGGTTGTGACCTACGAACCCCTTCACCACAAATATCGTCCTCAAACCTTTGCTGACTTGGTTGGCCAAGATGCGATCGCGACAACTCTCACCAACGCCATCGACCGTCGGCGTATTGTTCCGGCTTATTTGTTTACCGGGCCTAGAGGAACCGGAAAAACTTCTAGTGCGCGAATTTTAGCCAAATCACTTAATTGTTTGTCTGCCAATGAACCAACCGCGACTCCCTGCGGAACCTGTGCGGTTTGTCGGGGAATTGCTAACGGTTCGACTTTGGATGTGATTGAAATTGATGCGGCCAGTAACACGGGAGTTGATAATATTCGGGAATTGATCGAACGCGCTCAATTTGCACCCGTTCAATGTCGTTATAAAGTGTATGTAATTGATGAGTGTTTAACCGGAGATAGTTGGGTTCAGACTGTCGAAGGATTGGTGCGAATTGACAATCCCAGTTTGAAAGGGAAACGGGTTTTAAGTTATAACGAAAAAAGCGAGACTTGGGAATATAAAAAAGTTCTCCGTTGGTTGGATAAAGGCGACCGTAAAATCCGGGTGATTAAAACTAAAAATTCTGAAATCCGATGCACGGGAAATCATTTGTTAAGGACAGAAACCGGATGGATACAAGCAAAAGACATCAAAGAAGGAATGAAGATCTTATCCCCTGTGAATGTGGGTGCGGAACACTCATTTACAAATTTGGAACGGATGGCCGAATCAGAAAATTTGTCAGAGGGCATCAATTTTATGGAAATACCTATGGCAAAAAATCCTATAACTTGGCAGCCATCCTCGAACAAACAAAAGCTATTCAGCCCTTCTGTGTCTGTGGGTGCGGAGAAAAACTTGATGTTCCCAAATTTCTCCAGCAAAAAGGTAAAGGCATTCAAAGTATTCAATCTTATTGGGAAAAACATCCCTATAAAAAAGGACATGGGATTTGGGAAAAAAGAACGGCTAACTTCTTGGCAAAATCCCCAATTTTATCAGCCGATCAACTTGGACTTATCTACGGAACTTTACTCGGAGATTGTTCGATCACCTATCCCAATAAAAATAGCCGATTTCCCCGGCTGGCATGGACACATGGATATCGGCAAAAAGAATGGATGGAATATAAAGCTTTTCAACTCGCTGACTTGCGTCCAAAACTACGAATTACCCCCAATCAAGGGTACGGAAACTTATCCATTTGTTGTCACACCGCTTGCCATCCTCAACTCCAAGAAGTCTTTAGTATTGTTAAACCAAACGGCAAGAAAAAGTTCGTTTCAATTGACTGGCTTAACCGAATCAACTCAGAAGGACTCGCTTGGTGGTATATGGATGACGGAACACTCATGCTTAGTTCCCAAAGAAGCCCAAGAATTAACTTTTGTACCGAGGGATTCTCCGGTGAAGAAAATCAAATTATTGCCGACTGGCTCACCTCAAAAGGATATCCGGCAATCGTACAATCCTATACAAAAGCCCAGTCAGCTAAACTTTACTACCGCATTGCCTTGGACGCTGAAATCACAAGAAAATGGTTGGCAAACTTTCAACAATATTCCATCCCTTCAATGGAATACAAGTTTAGAAACGGTCGTATCTGTTGAAGCCGATGGAGTCGCTAAAGTTTATGATATTGAAGTTGAAGATAACCATAACTTTGTAGCCAATGGACTTTTAGTTCACAACTGTCATATGCTCAGTGTGGCGGCGTTTAATGCGTTGTTAAAAACCTTAGAAGAACCGCCGGAACGAGTGGTTTTTGTTCTGGCAACAACCGATCCGCAGCGGGTTTTACCGACGATTATTTCTCGCTGTCAACGCTTTGATTTTCGTCGAATTCCCCTGGAACCGATGGTGCAGCATTTACAAACAATTGCTCAAAAAGAACAAATTCCCATCACCCTAGAAGCGGTTAAAATGGTCGCTCAAATTGCTCAAGGCGGACTGAGAGATGCAGAAAGTTTACTGGATCAATTAAGCTTACTTGCGGGTGAAATTGATGTAGAACGGGTTTGGGATTTAGTCGGTGCGGTTCCCGAACGAGATTTACTTGAACTGTTAAAAGCGATTGCTTCTGAAAATAGCACAACGGTTATTGATTCGGTTCGTCAACTGTTGAATCGAGGACGAGAACCGCTGATCGTTCTGCAAAACTTAGCCGAATTTTATCGAGATTTATTAATTGCGAAAACTGCACCCCAACGTTCAGATTTAGTTAAATTAACTCAACCGACTTGGGAAGAACTTTGTCAATTTGCTCATCATTGGGAAATCCACACAATATTAGCCGCTCAAAAACATCTCCGTGAAAGTGAAACTCAAATTAAAAATACTACTCAACCCCGTTTGTGGTTAGAAATTATTCTACTGGGATTATTACCCTCCGCACTCCGTCAGTCTACGCCATCCGTTGAGTCTTTTCCAACTCAAACTTCACCGCAACCGAGAACAATATCTCAACCGTTTGTCGCAGCTTCATCACCTCCGAAAAACTCCCCTTCTCCCGCACCGTTACCCTCGCCTGAACCCCCACCTCAACTCTCAGAAAAACCCGTTGTAGAACCTTCTCCAACCGTCGCCGAACAACCGTCTGAACCCGCACCAAAAATACAGGAAAATTACCCGGAAGAAACAACAACACCTTCGTTTTCTGCTGATACAAAAGAATATGATCTCGAAGAAATTTGGCGGAGGGTTCTCGAACAAGTTCAACCCCCAGCAACTCAAGCTTTATTTCGTCAGCATGGGCGTTTACTTGCTATGGATACAAACGTCGCCTATATTGGTCTTCCTACTCAGAAATTACAGAAGATAGCACAGGGAAGAATTCCTAATGTTGAAGCTGCATTTCAACGGGTGTTTAACCATCCGATTAAAGTGCGTTTAGAAGTGGGAACCCAAAAGAAAAATACTTCTCCCAAAGCTTCCTCTCCCCAACAAACTGAAAATCAACAAATTGAGAATAAACCAACCGTTTCTCCTGAACCTGTGGTTAATCCTGTTCAGGAAAATCCTCAATCGAACGAACCACTCCCAGCCACTCCTCAACCCGAATTACCTGTTGAACCCCAATTTACAACGCCTACTTCTCCCGTTGAACAATCTCCCGAACCGCCAGAAATTGCTTCTCAAAATCCGCCATTCATTGATAATCAAGAAATAACAACTCCTCATCATTTAGAGGAGGATAGGCTTGCTGTTGCTTCTCGACGACTGGCCGAGGTTTTCGAGGGAAAAGTGATTAAATTAAGCGAACAAAAAGATACGGGTGCTTTGAATAATTTTTCTAGAGTGACAACAGAAGAACTATCTACTTTTGAACCTATTGTTGATCCGGAGGAAGATAAAAATGATGAAGAGGACGTACCTTTTTAAACGTTTTTCAGACCCGGAGATGTTCTCAGCAAGTTCTCAGTTAAACTTCAGTTGTAATTCAGTCTGTTCGAGTTGAATAGAAGAGGAAGATAGATTAATTTTCTATTAGTTTTAGCGATAATTGTAGAGTTATATGCAATTAAATTTATGGTAGAAGTTTTAAAGTCTAAGGATAAAACCGTAGGGAATTGGATATCAAAATATTTCTTTGATCTTAAAAGTCGGAAGATTTTACCTTCCGCTTCTTTGAAATTTCAACTGACAGTGGGAATTACTATATTTTCTGTGTTGAGTTTGGGAAGTGTGACGACTTGGACAAGTTGGCGAATGCAGAAGTTATTGGTTGATAGTCATAAATATAAAATTCAAGAGATGGCTAAAAAGTTTTCCCACGAGGTAACGGTTTATAGTGAAATGATGTCTCGCGATGCAGCGGTTCACAAAGTAATTAAAAAGCCAGAATTTCAAGAACATTTAGTTTGGATTCGAGATAATAACGGAGATATTATTACTGCATCTATGGGGTTTCAAGAGGATATTGATCCCCAGACTCACAATCTACTTTTAGAGTATACCAATATGCCGTTAAAGCCGAAGGTTGCTTTAATTAGCGGTCGCTATTGGGTCGCCTGTGGAGGGCCGTTTAAGATTTCTAATCAACAATTAGGTAAATTGTATTTGGTGACGGATATTACCCGAGAATATACAATATTTTTATCGATTATTTATAGCTTAATTCCCGTCACCATCCTGGCGACAGCATTACTGGTTTTTATCAGTGCTTGGTATATTCGTAAATCTCTCGAACCGCTACAAAAAATGAGTCAGCTTACTGAAACGATTTCTGCGGATGATTTGTCGGATTATCGTCTGAAGTTAGAACAGGCGCCGAGCGAGGTTTCAATGCTGGCGAATACTTGTAATAAAATGCTAGATCGGTTGTCGGAATCTTGGGAACAGCAGCGACAATTTGTCAGTAATGTTTCCCATGAATTACGAACTCCGTTAACCATTGTTCAGGGATATATACAAAGTACATTAAGACGCGGAAATAACCTCACCCCTCCCCAACGAGAAGGGTTAGAAGTTGCAGCCAATGAAGCTGAACGCACCATTCGTTTATTACAGGATTTACTGGAACTCGCTCGCGCCGATCACGGGAATCTTCATTTTCAAATTGAAGCTTTTGAGGTGAATACTTTACTCTCAGAAGTTCGAGACATGGCGCAACAATTTAGTCAAGGACGAGTTTATCTCGAACCCAATAAAGGGGGAATTAAGGTGAAAGCTGATCGCAATCGTCTGAAACAAGTTTTACTTAATTTAATTGATAATGCGATTAAGTATTCCGAACCCGAACAACCGATTACGCTGAAAGTTAAACAGAAAAATAAAAAAGTTTATCTGAGTGTTTGTGACAAAGGACAAGGTATTCCTTTACAGCATCAAAGCCGCATTTTTGAACGGTTTTATCGGGTTGATGAAGCTCGAACTCGCGCCGGAGGAACGGGTTTAGGATTGTCGATTGTGAAGACTCTTGTGGAAGGAATGGGAGGTCGAGTTACACTGCTTTCTAAACCGGGAGAAGGAAGCATTTTTACGGTGATTTTACCCGCGAGTTAACCGGATGTTGAGTCTATTCTCGCAGAACATATCCCACACTGCGAACCGTTTGAATCAGGCGAGATTCTCCTTCGGATTCTAGCTTAATTCGCAGATAACGAACGTAGACTTCAATAATGTTGGAATCTCCCATAAAATCGTATCCCCAAACCTGTTCGAGAATTTGATCGCGAGTCAGAACTTGACGGGGATGACTGATCAAATATTCGAGTAAATCATATTCTTTTGCAGTTAAATCAATTAAACGATTACCCCGTCTGACTTCCCGAGTTTTCCGATCTAAACTTAAATCACAAAAGGTTAATAAATCTGAATCTGATTCTTGAAGACGGCGAATATGCACTCGAACTCGTGCTAAAAACTCTTCCAAACTAAAGGGTTTAATGATATAATCATCAGCACCGGAGTCTAAACCCGTAACCCGATCGCTAACTTCATCTTTAGCGGTTAATAAAATAATCGGGACTTGATTATGACTCGCTCTCAAACGCCGACAAATTTCGATTCCGGACAATCGGGGTAACATCCAGTCTAAAATGATTAAATCGGGATGAGATTCTCTGGCTTTGACTAACCCGTTCATCCCATCATGTTCGACTGTGACTTCATATCCTTCGTAGGTTAACTCTTGTTTGAGAAATTGGGCGAGTGCTTCTTCGTCTTCAACGAGTAAAATCTGGGTACTCATCGGATTTTTGTTGATCTAAATTCTAGAGTTTATAGTGAAACTTAACTTTCAAATAGAATGCTAGGATTTTCAACTTTATATCCTAACAAATTTGAGGACTTAATCCTACAAAAAAAATTGACACTTGCTAAATTTGAGCTTTTCGGGTAAAATCATAGACACATGATAGATTGGGGCTTTTGTACCTTCAGCCGGAGAGGGATGGATTTTGAGCAAACCCACCCCGACAACACTGGTGACTGTAAACTGTAAACTGGTCACTGTCTTAAAACCCACAACTGTTGAGACGTTCAAACACCTCAAAAACGACAACGCGAGACAAAGAAATACACCACCAAACCACCCACCAAGCGAACCCAACGGGAAGATGACCTTGAGGCGATCGCAAATCAAAAATTAAGTCATCGTAGTCTAACCATTTCCCCTCTTTTCGCCATCCTAAATAATCCCCAAAATCGGCTTCAGATACGGACTCTTGCTGATTGATCAAACTTTCCCAAATCCGTTTTTGTACAGAAAAGCCAAAATGTCCGCGACTGTATTCAAGCCAGAGTTGATTAATCGTATAGAGATCGGTACAAGGAAAACCTTGAATAGCATAAAGGTCAAGATAACCTGCTTTTTCCCGTTCGGCGGCAATCAACATTAATCGAGTTGTTTCTTCATCCGCTTCTCGCCACTGTCTGGCCTCCAAAAGACGACGAAGCGGAGTGTAATTAATACCCCGATCCGAGTGGAGTTCCTGTAAATTGTCAGAGGGAACAATCAAACCTTGAGAAGCAGAAATCCCCGGAAAAACTTGATTTTGAGATGGAGTCTTGCCAGGAGCATTGCATTGAATGCGTTCTAATTCTTGTAGTTTTTTCCAGAGCTTTCTCGCCCAAGCCACTTGCTGACTCTGACGTTCTAGAAAAGCAGGTGGACAGGGGGTTAAATCCCAACCACAAACCGAACAAGATAAAACGTCTTCCGGTTGATATTTGTTTTGACAAACGGGACACAAATGCATCAGATTAGATTGAGTTAATACTAGATCCGCCTCACCATTTGGAATCTGAGTCGTTTGATCAGACAAGGCCTTGACCTCCCCAAATCGTTAAATCGCGATCGCCCATTTACTTTTATCAGCAGATTCAGGAGTGGTTCCGCAAAAGCAAGCATCCAATTTTTCAACTGGCCGAGAAACCCGCCTCACAAATAACTAGGCAAACTTGCCAATCGGAGTTAGAGTAGAGACAATTTTTCTGGTGGGAATTCTCCCAAAAGCCGATGACGGTGCGAAACCGTTGTCTCTGTTCCCAGGCGGAGATCGCCAACCGACAGAGGAACAGTTGAACAACTGACCACTGACTCGTGACAAAATCGTTCATCTAAACTTTAGAATTGAAGAGCTTCTCTCTATCGACCTCCTATGCAACCTGCCATCCCACTCGGAACAGTTCTGCAACATCGCTACCGCTTGATCGATATTTTGGGTCAGGGGGGGTTTGGTCGTACTTATCTAGCCGAAGACCAAGGACGCTTTAACGAACGTTGTGCGCTCAAAGAATTTATTCCCCCAACGACGGAGAATTACGCCTTTGAGAAGTCCAAAGAACTGTTCCGGCGAGAAGCCCAGGTTCTCTACCAAATTAAACATCCGCAAATTCCTCAATTTTGTGCGGTCTTTGAAGAAAATCAACGCCTATTTCTCGTTCAAGACTATGTAGAAGGGAAAACCTATCACACCCTACTCAACGAACGGAAAAACGCCCCTCCGGGGTTTCCGACAACCTTCTCTGAAGCGGAAGTTTTGCTGTTTTTGCGGCAAATTTTACCCGTCCTCGATCATATTCATAGCCTGGGAATCATCCATCGGGATATTTCCCCGGATAATATTATTTTGCGACAACGGGATCAACTCCCGGTTTTAATCGATTTCGGGGTGGTCAACGCTTTGGCGACCCAAATTCATTCGACGGTGGGAACTTTACCCCCTGTTACCCGAGTCGGGAAAATGGGTTACGCGCCCCTGGAACAGTTGCAAACCGGAAAAGTCTCCCCCAGTAGCGATCTCTATGCCTTGGCGGTGACAACTATTGTCCTGCTGACGGGTCAAGATCCTTATCAGTTACTCGATCAAGCCACTCTAACTTGGAATTGGCAACCGTCCGCCATTGTCCGTCCCGCCTTTGCTCAAATTTTAAACCGGATGCTGAGTCGTCAACCGGGCGATCGCTATCAGTCGGTTTCGGAACTCGAACGCGCTTTACAAACCCTCGATCCGGTTCAGGCGCCGGCGGCTTCGGGTTCATCGACTGGGGCGAATTTATCGGAAATGAAGACGGTGGCGGTGGGAAATCAAGCCCTGGTCAGCAGTCCGGCTAGCAGCGGTAGTTCCAACAGTAACAAAACCAATCCCAGTATTCCTGCTACTTCCCCGAAATCGATTTGGGAAAATCCTTGGGCGATTATTGCCACAGGGATAGGGGTTGCACTCCTAACGGGTTGGGGATCGGTGGCGTTAATTCGCAATTTATTATCCTCCGATGCGGAAAAATCCGAGCAAACTCCCCGCGTGGTAATTAGCCCGAGTCCGTCCACACCCGGTGGTCCGACACTCGAACCTTTTCCAGATCGCACTCCGGAAGCCACACCTACCCCCAGACCGGAACGGACTCCAAGGGTTGAACCCACACCGGAACCCACTCCGACTCCCGAACCGATCGCTCGCCGTCTAGATGTGTATGCTGATGGGCCAGAAGTGGTTAAAAAAGGTTCGGTCTCGGCCAGTCAGAGAACTGATTATCTCGTCCCCGCCGAAGCCCAGCAACAGCTTTATGTGTCGGTCTCCGGAGAGGGAGTGTTATTCAGTCTCTACGATCCCGATCAAAATGCGGTTGCCCAAGAGGTCTCTTTATGGCAGGGAACGGTCTCTCTGAGTGGCGATTATACCATTGAGTTACAAACTTTACCCGGATTTTCCCAAAGCGATTACACCCTAGAGGTGAGTTTGGTTAACACTCTCCCTCCTCTGGTTCCTGAACCGGAACCGACTTGGGAACCGGAACCGGAACCGACTTGGGAACCGGAACCCTTACCCGAACCCTTACCCGAACCCTTACCCGAACCCACTCCGGAAGCGACTCCCACTCCGGAACCCAGTCCCACACCGGAACCCACACCCGAACCCAGTCTTGAACCGGAACCCACACCCGAACCGGAACCGCTTCCCGAACCGGAACCCATACCCGAACCCCTTCCGGAACCGGAACCTGAACCCGCACCGATTCCTCAACCGAAGCCGGATGAACCTCCGAAATCTTCTCAGGAACCGAAAATTCGAGTTTTTCCCAAACCCGAACCTCCCCCAGAAGAGTCATCAGAACTCGAACCGACTGCCTCTCCTAAATGGGAGCCAAAAGAACCGACTTTTTTTCCGGAAACAGAAGAAGAAGCAGGAGAGGAGAATACAGACAATAACGATACAGGTTGAGTCAATTTTCCTCTAGATAAAAATCAGTCAATCTCCAGTTTTTTTAGTTTGATTCCTTACGTTTGCTGACCTATTTATTATGATCAATTCACTTTTGATTTCTGCCACCGATACAGAAGCCGGGAAAACGGTATTAACAACCGCTTTGATTGCTTATTGGAAAAAGTATTGTTGTTCTCAGCGTTTGGGGGTAATGAAACCCTTACAGTCGGGGGTTGGCGATCGCGAATTGTATCGTCAACTTTTTGCTCTCGAACAGTCTCCCGAAGAAATTACTCCCCTCTATTTTGAAGCGCCTTTAGCCCCTCCCATTGCAGCCGAACAAGAAGGGCGAAGAGTTGAATTAGAAAAGGTTTGGGCGGCTTTTTGTAATCTCCAACAACAGCGAGATTTTATCTTAATTGAAGGCGTGGGCGGTTTGGGTTCTCCGATTACCCACGAGTTAATTGTAGCGGATTTGGCGCGAGATTGGCGTTTACCGACGGTTTTGGTGGTTCCTATCCGGTTGGGGGCGATCGCCCAAGCGGTTTCTAATGTGGCTTTGGCGCGTCGAATGGGGGTGAATTTGAGAGGAATTATTCTTAATTGTGTTCAACCTTGTGAGCAAAAAGAAATACAGAATTGGACTCCGATTGATTTAATTGAATCGTTAACTCAAATTCCGGTTTTAGGAATTTTACCTTATCTGGAAAATCCCCAAGATATTAATCAATTAGCTCAAGTTGCAACCCATCTCAACCTAGAACAATTATTACCCAGTTTGACGTTAAAACCTTCTGTTGCTCTCTCTTAAAATTATACCTCCTTTGAATGCGTCAAGTTATTAAAACTTTTGGAACTCCCACAAAATTAAAGGGTTGGACACACCCTACGGTTTGGGGTGCGTCAAATCAAGCGGATTAGGACTTTTCGGGACCAATGGAAGGAGTTGGGGGAGAACTAACAGGATTGTTGGGTTTTGTAGTCTCCACCGCCTTGTTTTTCGACTGTTCAGACGCAACTGATTCTGTTAACTGTTCTAACTCCGGGGGTAACGTAGCGCCCGAACCCCGCATCAGTTGAGTTAAACCCCCGAGTAAAGAGATTAATTTCCCTTCTTCCAATAGGGAATTCACCAGCGTCATTCCACTGGTCGATAACATCAATTTGCTAATTTCTTGAGTGCTACTCTGACCATTTACCCCCGGAAAAGCATAGATTTTCGCATCACCTAAAACCCCCGGTTGTGGGGCTAACGCCGTCATAATTTCTGGCAGATTATCAATCAATTGGGGGCCGAGTTCACCGACAACTTGGGCGATACGGTTGGCATCACTGATGGCATTTTCCGCCTTCACTTTCGCTTCAAGTCCGTCGGCTGCGGCTATTTCTTTATCGCGATTAGCGGCGGCGAGGGTACGAATCGATTCCGCTTCCAAATCTGCCGCTTGACGGGCAATTTCCGCCTGTCTTTTACGACGAAACACATCAATTTCCACTACGTTTTGTTCGGTGATGCGTTGCCGTTCTGCTTCTTGTTGGGCGATAATTACCGATAAGCGTTGTTGACGTTCGGCTTTCTCAATTTCCGTTGCCGTTGTTACCGCAGATTCGGCTTTTGCCCGTTCCGCTTCTGCGATTAAACGTTCCTGTTCTTTCGCCGCAATAGCAATAGCTGCTTCTTGTTTTGCCACTTGGGATAAACGTTCGGCTTCGGCAACTTCTACCTGGGCAGTTAGACGGCTAGATTCAATTGTTTTCTGACGTTCAATTTCCGCCATTTCTGCTTCTCGTTTTTGTAAAGCTTGAGCAACTTTAAGTTTTTTCTGCTGTTCTTCAACTTCTACTTGGGCAGTCAAACGGTTAGATTCAATAATTTTTTGCCGTTCAATTTCCGCCATTTCTGCTTGTTGTTTTTGCAAAGCTTGAGCAACTTTGAGTTTTTTCTGTTCTTCTTCTAGGGCAATATCGGCTGTAATTTGGCTTTGCTGAACGGCGAGTTTTTTTCTAATTTCTTCCTCTTCAACGGCTTTGGCTTGCAAGATTTTATTGCGTTCTTGGTTGGCAGCTTCTTTATCTTTTGCTTCTTGAATTTCTCGGGCTTGTTGCGCTCTCAACGTTTCTACTTCAAGCTGTTGTGCGAGTTCTGCGCTTTCTTTATCTTTTTCAATGGCTAAGGATTGTTTACGGGCGGCGAGTTTTTTCTGCTCGATTTCCACTTGAGTGGTGAGGGAAAATTCCTGTCGTTCTCGTTCGGTTGTCAGTTCAACTTCTTCTTTTTGTTTAATTGATTTCTGAATCGTTTCTGTTCGCAATTTTACCCCTTGGGCGTCGAAGAAATTATTCGTATCATAGGTATCACTTTCTTCGATTTCAGAAATCGCAATATTATTGAGCGTTAAACCGACTTTTTTGAGATCGGGTTCAATTAAATTCAAAACCTCTTGAGCAAACCCCAATTTATCCGAGTCAATATCCGCGAGTTTCTTGCTTTTTGCTGCCGCCCGAATCGCATCATCAGCCCGTTTTTCAATGGCGTTTTTAATATCTTCGGTGGTAATTTGACCGTTTTGAGAGAGGCGTTCGGTTGCGGTTTTAATATCTTCATCAATGGCATTAATACAGACAAAAAATGTCACCCGCATATCTGCACGTAAATAATCTTGAGTGCGAACCGCTAGTTTTCCGGTACGTTCAACATCAATAGAAATTTCTTTGAGGGGAACCCGAGTGAGGCGATCAAACACAGGTAAAACTAAAGATCCCCCATGTTTAATTACGGTTCTTCGTTTGCGGAGAACGCCTCCGGTTTTCACAAAGGCTTCGTTGGCGGGAGTGACTTGATAAAGGCGAGAATAGGCAATGGTTCCTAATACGATTAAGAAAACAATTCCGGCAAAAAATCCGGCAAAAATAGTTAGGCTTCCTCCCACTTGTCCGATGACGGGTTGATTGACTCTTAAAGGTGAAATTTGGGCTTGGAGATAGGCCGGGGTGGTTTCAACGCAGGAGGTGATCGAGTTGGTTTTTGAGGTGTGAATTGCGGGTAATGATTGTAAGAAGGTTAGCCAAAATAACATCGCAGAAACTCCAATTTGAATTAATATTTTTAATCAGAAGAATCGGATAGCCACCGTTGTTGATCGGGACTATCTTTGGCGATCGCGAGGTAAGCTTGAGGTTGGCGACTAATGATGAGAACTTCTTCTCCGCGTTGGGGAATAACGGTTGACCATTCGGGTAAGGTGGCGCTAATTGTGACTCGGTTTCCATCCCCATCTAAAACGTCTACCTGACCGATTTTTTGCTTGGGAATATTGACAGAAGTTACGATTCCCAAACGACCAATTAAACGTTCCCCTCGGGTATCTTCCCCAAATGCGGCAAATAGCTGACCGATGGGCCGTGCAATGGCGCTACCGAGATACAAACCCAACCCAACCGCACCGATGGAGATCAGACCGCTTAAGCCAGCGCTGGGAAGGCTTCCGGTGAGTTCACCCGCGATAACGTTAAACATCCAGCCCAATAGTCCCACCAGGCTGAAGTCTGTCGCCAGCAACAGCAGTAACGGAACTTGACCAAACCCCAACCATCCCAACAGTTGGAGTGGAGTGAAGTCACCCTCTGCATCGACGTCTGCATCCAAGTCTGCATCTACATCAACGTCAACATCGGTATCTACATCGACTTCTTCATCTCCTGCACCCCCAAAAATGACCAACAGGAACAGTAAAATTCCCATTGCCAACAAAATCCAATAGGGTAGGTTTGCCAGATGAAATAGCATAGATGTGGAGTTAAGTCAGTCGGTTGTTTGTCTCTACTAATATGTATCTCTGGTTCACTCAGAACTTATGCAATTATTTATTTTTTTGGTGGGGATCGATCACCAGTCTGCAAGTGAAGCTTCCCCTGAGATAGCATGGGTTAAGGTTTGATGGGCGATCGCTTGCAGGGTAGAGAGGGGAACTTCACAGAAATATTGGCGGCGAAATTGTTCTTCTTGAATGGCGGCTAAAAACTTTTCAACTAACCCTGAGAATTCGGCATTTTTTTCAGTTTCAGTTGTTTCTAGACTTCCCGTTTGATTGATATAAAATTGGCGATCGCGATGTTCTATTTTAAATCCCAATTGTCTTAAACAGTCAAACCCCAACATCAACGTCGGATCGCCAATGGTTAATGTTTTCTGTAACTTTTTGCGAGTGACTGATTCTCCGGTTCGACTTAAATATTTGGCAATTCCGATGAGTTTTTCCCAAATTTCAAGCGGTGAAATCTCCGGTTCAGCGTGATAAGCCAGAATTAACTGATGTTGAGGATGAACTAAACGTCGAAACCACACCCGCAACTCATCCCAACTTGTCGGACAATCTTTGATCATTAAAGGTTTTGTATCCGGGAAAACTTCATCTAAAGATTGATTTTGATTGCTCTTTCGACAGTCAATTATATAATCTTTTGTCCGAGAAACAGGCTTTAAATCTGCATTTTCAACGGGACGAACTTCTAACAACCGCACTTCATAACGTTTTTTATAAGTATTAAAATCCAGTTCCACCACCGCATCACAGCGTCCTGGGGGAAGTTCATCTTTGTAATGACCCCACCACACCCCCGGAAAGCCAACGTTTACTGATTCATCCCACAGTTCAAAAGTAGTTTTAATATAAGAAACTTTCTGACCTCTAATATCTTTTTCATTTTGATTCCAGGGGTTTACAAACCAACAATTTTCGATTAAAATATGAGGGACTGGATTACCCATTCCGCAGGGTTCTAATACTTTTAATTCCTGAAACAAATCCCGGCATAATTCGGCAACGGTACAAACTAAATCCACTTGTACAATAGATTCCAATCCCCCATCGGGCATCGGTTCAATTTGTTCGCGGAGTTGACGGTTAATTGCCTCAGTAAACATCGGAATATTTTCCACCGGTAAACTTAAGCCTGCTGCAAAAGGATGACCGCCAAACCGATGTAATAAATGCGCCTGACCTTTAACCAATTCATACAAATCAATTTGATTAACCGAACGCGCCGAACCTCTGGCGAAAAGTTGATGATTTTCTTCTATTTTTAATCCCTTGCTGGGGAAATCTTCGGTTTGTAAACTGACGCCGACATCGGTACTTAATAAAATAGTCGGACGTCCGTATTCTTGCGCCACTTGACCCGCGACTAACCCCAAAACTCCCGTCGGCCATTGGGGGTCTGTTAATACAATAACACAAGTGGTTGATAAGTCTAATTGGGCGAGTTTTTTAGTGACATCTCGGGTCACTTCTCGCTGAAGTGACTTGCGGCGAGTATTGGCGAGTTCGGTTTCTAAAGCCAATTGATGACAGCGTTTTTCATCTCGGCTGGTGAGTAATTCCACACAAAAACTTGCATCTCCATGAATGCGACTGACCGCATTAATTCTTGGGCCTAAACCAAAGGAAATATCCGTCGGACGATCTCCGGTTCGTTGACACAAATTCAATAATTTTCCCACACCGGGACGAGTTGGGTTTTTCTGTTGTTTTTTCAGTTGTTCAATACCGCATTGGGCGAGATAACGACAATCTCCAGTTAACTGAACTAAATCAGCAATTAACCCAATTGCCACTAAATCTAACAAATCTTCTAAGGGTTGTTCGGGGATATCCGGTAAGGTTTTGTAGAGGGCTTCCACGAGTTTATAAGCAACAGCAACCCCAGATAAATGATACATCGGATGATCTGAGGATAAATTGCGGGGATTTATAATCGCAACCACAGGCGGACGTTCGGGCGGTAAGGTATGATGATCGGTAACAATTACATCAATTCCTAACTGTTTGGCGTATTCAATTTCAGCAATATTGGTACTTCCCGTGTCGCAAGTAACAATCACCCGCACCCCTTGTTGGGCTAAGGCTTTAATTCCGGCAATATTGAGGCCGTGAGACTCGGTTAAACGGTTGGGAATGTAGTAGGATAAATAAGCCGAAGCATCTTCTGTTGTCGCCTCTATACTTCCTTTTTGGTTAAAAAATTGACCCAAACCTTCCCATAATACAGAGGTTGCGGTAATTCCATCGGCATCAAAATCTCCCCAAATGGCGATCGCTTCATCGCAGTTTCGGGCAATTACCAATCGATTTACCGCCCATTTCATCTCCGATCCAAACTCAAACGGACTGCTTGGTTTGTAGAGGTTGGCGTCGAGAAAAACCGCCAATTGTTCTGGAGTTTGAATCCCACGATCAATGAGTAATTGTGCGGCAAAACGTCCGTCTATCTCGGGGACATGATGACGAATTGCAGGAATCATCCAGTCGGGAATCTCAACAGTCGGCTGAATTTGCCACATGGGAATTGAGTTTTAATTTAGAATTGGGGGAAGAAAATCTTGACAAGATTTACATGAGGACTTAGCCATAAACCCAGTTTCTAAACGAGATTTAAAAATTTAGACAGCGATAGCCGTTGAAGAAACCCGGTTTTTCAGCCAACCCCTGTATAAATCTCCCACAGATTTAGATCGGGATTTCTTCAATTTTAGCGAGATTTGGCAGTTTGTTAACGTTGAATTCCCCAAATTCCTCAAAATTATCCTCAGTTTCCTGAAGGCGTTGACAACGAAGGGCAAATGAACAAGATTGACAAGATCCGGTGGAGACTTCGACTTGAGGAAAGGGTTCTCCTTGTTCGTAGCGGTGGAGATCCTCGTCGAGTTGGGCGATCAGTTGGGTGAGTTCCTGTTGGGTTTGTTGATGTTTTTGGCTGTCGTAGGGAAGGGATAAATATTCTGGCCCCGAATTTTTTTTTCCCTTGACAAACCAATAAGTCACCGAAACTTGTTCGGGTAAATAATCGCTGGTTTCGACTAACAGATAAGGATAGAGGCGAGTTTGCCAATTGTTTTTAATATTAACATAATTTTCCGGACGAGGGTAGGTTTTCCAATCGAGAATTTGAGCGGTTTTCTCATCGGCGATTAACAGATCGTAAACCCCAATCAGAAGATGACTTCCAAAGTGTAGAGTGCGTTGATGTTCGGCTTCTCGAAAGGTGTTTTTGGCAGCATTTGAACTGGAATTAGAATTAAAAATATCCGGTGCAGCTTCAATTAATGCGGTTAAGTCTTCTCCGAGTTGAGGATTTTCTGCAATTAAATTTTGGATCGGTAAGCCCAATTCTCGCTGCTGCATTAGCAAGTGAAAGCGATTTCCCCAAGCGAGTCGTTCTTCTTGTTCAAAAGAAGGCGGAGAAATCAGTTGATCGATATAAGTCTGTTGAAACCGACGCGGACAAACTGATAAGGTATTGAGTTGTTTCTGGGAGAGTTTCATCGGCTGATTTGGAAACGAAGGGTTCTTGTTTTTCCCCTGTTCTCATTATAATCCTTTCGGTGTCAAAAGTTTATGCGATCGCCAAATTCGAGTTGATTGGTTTCTCACCCGATCTGCAAACAGTGACGAATTTCTCCGATTTTACTGGAATTCATTCGTCACTTGATGGCGTTTTCTAGAGGCTGCTAAACGTTACTCAGCGGTTAATTGTAGTTGTCTCGAATCTTTAAAGTCAAATTTTATAGATTAATTTTGCCCCCAAGGATCGCGACATCCTAAATGAACAATTTCCAACTCGGTTCCCCTGGTTTCGGCTTGACTTTCAAGACCATCAATGATTTTGCTTCGGGTGTTTTTAGCATTCAAACGAGTTGTGCCACTGGCATCACCCATCATCCAATCTTCATCGGCAAACTTGTATTTAAACCGACAAACAATATCATTGGCAACACCCGTTTGAGAATATTGAGCGTGGGCGGGACTGCTGGGAACTAGACTGATGCCGAGTGCAGCGATCGCAACTAAACTGAAGATCTTTTTCATGGTTTTATCAAGGAGAAATATCTCTTTTGTACTCTTCAATTCTTACTTTAAGAGAAGATTATGAGGAAAGATTAAACCTGAAATAAACTTCCATTGAGTCAGAGATTAATTTGGGCTGAGTTCAAATTAAATTTTTTTCAGAATTGCTCAAAGGCTATTTTGCTTGTAGTTTTCTGAGTCAAATGTATGATGTGAAAATTTGCAGTTGAAAAAAATCTAGCTCAGTATAGATATATACGGACAACTCACCCACTCAACTGCTACTGTATAAATAATCCAGCAATACCGAGCGTAATATTCCACCTGGCTCACCTGTTGAGGTGGGCTTTTAATCAATTTGTAGTTAGAGCAACCAAGTCTGATAGAATCATTGTGGTAAAATTCGGACTCAACTATGAAATCAGACGCTCAAAGTACCCAAGGTGCAGATGCAGTAGATCGGGCGATCGCCGAGGGAATAGATTTAGATGGAACCCCGATTCCTGCTGAAAAACTAAATCTCTACAATCAAGTTATGGGGTTAGAAGCCGGACGTCAACGCAGTGGAGTGTCGAATACCATGCGATCGCGAATTGTGCGGATTGGCGCGAAACACATCCCCCAAGAAGAACTCAATCAAATGTTAATTGCAGCGGGGTTTGAAGGGCTAAAACCCAAAGAAATTGCGTTTTACTACTCCGGGAAGTCTTAGTTTGAAACTAGAATTTGGGGCGCAAACGAAACACGCCCCGAGAGACTTTTACCCAAAAAAAAAGTTAATGACCGTGAGTTTTACAGGGGGTTTCCGCATGGGAACGGGGACAAGTTTCTAAGTCTTCAGAAATAGGACTTGTGGAACTTAAACCAATCCAACTGTCGATCGCATCGGGATCGAAGCCCACGCGATAAATTTCTCCGACTTGAATTAAGGGGCGACGAATTAACAACGGATCGGCTATCATTAAATTTAAGGCAGTTTCTTCATTGAGTTGACTGGGATCAACTTCGCCGGATTTAATCCGAGGTGCGCTGCGATTAAACCAGTCTGCTACAGGTAAATCCCCGAAAAAAGGACGAAGTTTTTGACAAGTCCATGACTCAGTTAAGAGGTTACGAGCATCTAAATTGTGACCTGCTGCTTGTAGTAACACTTTTTGCTTGGTGTTATTTTTACATCCGGGTTTTTCGTAAAAGACAACATTAGCCATAATTCATACTCCTGGCATTTATCTGTAATGTACAGTTTGTTCTTTCCCGACACTATCAAATTCGATACAGATTTAACTTTCTGTTAACTTTTAAACTCAAATTCACTAACTTATTAGATTGACAAATTAAACAAATTGTGGTTAAACGGAGTTGGCAGAGGAGTAGAGACCGATCCGAGAAACAGGCGAGTCAGTATCTTTGAAAACTCAGTAGAATGGTTTATACAAAAACACTAACTTTATGTATTGTCGAGGAGGCTAGAATCTTGCGATATTAGTATTGTGACTGGTTTTGTTGAGGTGGACTGGCTAACGTGGAATCATTCACGCTGCCAGTTCAATTCCTGAAAATCCTCAGCCCAACCCTGACAACGCTACAGAATTTCCGGTCAAAATCAATCTTAACTTCAACTTAAGACTGTTAATTAATACTTGAGATGTCAGCGATCGCTCCAGGTTTGAATCTGGCTAGAAACCCGGCGATCGCCAGATTTACCAAAAAACTGGGTCTAAAGCCCCGTCCTTCTAGGATGGCTTTTCTGCTTGCAGTCTATCAATCCAGTCTTCAATTAATTGGGTCATTGTTTTGCGTTTTTGTTTGGCAACCCTTCTAAGTTTATGAAGTCTTTCTGGGTCAACTCGAATACTTAATCTTTCTTTCATTTATCTACCCAACGGCTATCCGCTTGTGTTATAATACTAGCATGAAAACACTAAAGTTTAAGCTGTACGAACACAAAAGGAATAGACACCTCAAACGGATGATTAACGCCGCCGGGGTGATCTACAACTCTTGTATTGCTCTACATAAACGGTACTACCGAATGTGGGGTAAACACTTGAATTGCAGCAAACTTCAGTCTCATCTTGCTAAATTACGGAAACGTAACTCTTTTTGGCAATCAGTCGGTTCTCAGGCAGTACAAGATATCTGCCAACGAATTGAGAAAGCATACCAATTATTTTTCAAGCACAACAAGAAAGGAGTTAGACCACCAGGGTTCAAGAAGGTTAAAAAGTACAAATCTTTCACCCTTAAACAGGCCGGTTACAAATTCTTAGGTAGCAACAGAGTAAAGATTGGAAACCGGGTCTATCAATTTTGTAAATCTAGGGAAATAGAAGGAAAGATTAAAACATTAACCATTAAACGCACTGCATTAGGTGAAATATTTATGGTTGTTGTAGTTGATCATTCATTAGAGCCAGAAATCAAATCAACGACTGGTAAGATAGCGGGGTTTGATTTTGGGCTTAAAACTTTCCTCACTTGCTCCGATGGAACTAAAATTGATTCTCCAGAGTTTCTCAAACAATCTTTGAATACTATCAAGAAAGCTAGTAGACATCACTCTAAAAAGGTGAAAGGTTCAAATAACAGAGAACGAGCTAGAAAGAATTTAGTTCGTAAACATGAAGATGTTTGTAACCGCAGACGTGATTGGTTTTGGAAACTAGCTCACGCCTTAACTGATCAGTTTGATGTTTTGTGTTTTGAGACACTTAATCTTAAAGGTATGCAGCGTCTGTGGGGTAGAAAGATATCAGATTTGGCTTTTGGTGAGTTTCTGCAAATACTGGAATGGGTGACCAAGAAAAAAGGTAAACAGGTGGTTTATATAGACCAATGGTATCCATCCAGCAAAACTTGTTCTTATTGTGGGCAGATTTTAGAAAATCTAGATTTAACTATTAGACAATGGCGTTGTCCATCTTGCAATTGTGTGAATGGAAGAGATGAAAACGCCGCTAAAAATATTCAAATGGTTGGGGCATCAACCATTGGGTTAGGTGATGTGAGACTGGCTATGCCAGCAATTGCCGTTTGACCCCAGAATCCTCACCCTTCTAGGGTGGGGAGTATGTCAACAGATATTTAGGGTGTATCTTCCGGTTGATCAACCCACAATTTCCACCCTAAAAGGCGTGGAAGTCTCCACAAACCCGCTTCTCAACCCATAAAATACAGACAAATGTTACAGAAGTCACTCTATCGAAAGGAATAGATTTTCTGAAAATAACATATAAAAATTAAAATCAATATAAAGTGCAGTTATACTAGAGCTAAAGGAAACTAATCAGTCAATTACGAGCCATGGGTGATCAGGAAATTGTAGAGCTGACCAATACTTTAGTGACTGTTAGGACCGGGAACCCTTTGAGCTATATTCATAAAGTGATCCTGAGCGAATCCTTACAGGATACCAAAAAGACCTACGATCAGATCGCGATTGAAAACGGCTATTCTCCTAGCTACCTGAAAAATGGAGCCGCTCCGAAGTTATGGAATCTGCTCTCAGAAATCCTTGGCGAAAAAGTTAGCAAAACCAACTGTCGTTGTCTCCTCGAAAAACAACTAATCAACTCCGTAAAATTTAATCACAACCCCGACAAGGGAACATCTAATCCTGTTAGCATAGAGTTGCCGGAAGGACAAGTGCCGCTCGCCTCTCTATTTTATATTGAGCGATCGCCAATCGAGTCTAGTTGTTGTCAAGAAATTGATCAGCCCCGCGCCTTAATTCGCATCAAAGCACCCCGTAAAATGGGTAAAACCTCACTGATGGTGAGAGTGCTAGCTTTTGCAGAAAATCAGGGATGTAAAACCGTAAAAATTAGCCTTAACCGTGCAGAAAGTGAAGTCTTCTCCTCAACCGAAAAATTTCTGCGGTGGCTGTGTGCTAATACCGCCCGACAACTCAAATTAGATCCCCAACTCGATGAATATTGGGATGAAGATATGGGAGCCTTAGTCAGTTGTACCATCTACTTTCAAGGGTATTTATTTCAACAAATTGACAGCCCCATTGTCCTGGCTCTCGATGAAATCAATCAGCTTTTTGAATATCCCTCCCTGGCGCGAGATGTACTGGTTCTGTTGCGTTCTTGGTATGAAGAAACCCGAGACCTGAATGAGTGGCAAAAACTTCGCCTAGTTTTGGTCAATTCCACAGAAGTTTATATTCCCCTCGATACCAACAAATCCCCCTTGAACATGGGTTACTCTGTAGACTTACCCCCTTTTACCCCCGAACAAGTCTTGGATTTAGCCCAACGTCATGGACTGCATCTTTCCACTGATGAGTTATCGCAATTGATCGATTTTGTGGGGGGATTTCCTTATCTAGTAAGATTAGCTCTTTATCAAAGTGTATCTCAACAAATGGAGCTAAAACAGGTACTCAAAACCGCTAGCAGCGATACCGGAATTTATAGTCATCACCTACACAGTCACGCCTGGTATCTCCAAGAACATCGGGAGTTAGCCATCGCCTTTCAAAACGTTCTCAGCGCCCCACATCCGATACAACTCGATCAAGTCGAAGCCTTTAAACTCAAGAGTATGGGGTTAATTCATCTAGAAGACAATCGAGCCCGGGTTAGCTGTGAACTCTATCGCCAATATTTTCAGTTGAAATCACAACAACCTGCACTGAAGATGTATTCTGGGGGTTTTCGCTGAGAGTTTTCGATAGCAGACGATCAGAAATTGCATAAGCTCTGTTGGCTCAGAGATAAGTTGAGGTAGGTGTTTATCGCACGACGAAAGGCTTACCTCTATGTTTGACCCTCAAGCAGATTTTGCAGGATTGCATCTCCTAAATTCAACCAACCCACAAATCCTCGATAACGCACTCGGGAATGGATATTCTGATCCCTTCGTTTCCTCAGTTGCAGAATTACTCCCCCTAGAACCCCTCAAACCGACGATTATTCATAGCCCAGATAACAGCCCCAATCTTCTGGCCACCGATCAACTCACAGGTGAAAGCCTGACCAATCCGTTTTCGCTTCCCGTCTCTGATGATACCCTAGCCACCGCTCAAAATTTGGGCGTCTTAAACGGAACCCAAACGGTGAGTGATTCTGTGGGAATCTTTGATCTCGACGACTATTATCGCATTGAACTCAGCACCGCTAGCACTCTGAATCTGTCTTTAGATGGTTTATTGGCAGATGCAGATTTACAATTAATCGAGGATAGCAACGGTGATGGTTTTGCCAGTTATAATGAAGTGATTGACTCTTCTTGGAAATGGAATACCCTCCCCGAGAATATTTCAGTCAATTTACCTGCGGGAACCTATTTCGTTAACGTTACACAATACAGCGGTTCTACGCCTTATACCCTTACTCTCACCGCAACCCCGACAACGTTTGTAGAGCCAGTTCCCCGTTTAGAGCCGGTTCCCGGTTTCGATTCTGTTGAGGGATATGGTTTAATTAACGCTTCTGCTGCGGTTAGCCGTGCAATTGGTTCTCCGGTTCCCTTTGCAGATGTTCCCGACAGTTATCATCCCAACTGGGGACTCAACACCATTAACGCTCCCGAAGTTTGGACTCAGGGTTATACAGGCGAAGGCGTGGTTGTCGCCGTACTCGACACAGGCGTTGACTACACTCACCCCGATCTCGATGGTAGAATTTGGCAAAATATTGATGAAATTCCCAATAATGGCATTGATGATGATGGGAACGGTTATGCCGATGATGTAATGGGTTGGGATTTTGCTGGTAATGATGCCTTTCCGATGGATTTTGAGAGTCATGGTACTCATGTCGCCGGAATTATTGCAGCCGAAGCTAATGAATTTGGGGTAACTGGCGTGGCTCCGAACGCTCAAATTATGCCCATACAAGTGCTGAGTTCTGATGGGCGGGGTGCCGTTGATACGGTTGCTTCTGGGATTTACTACGCGGTTAACAACGGTGCCGATGTGATTAATATGAGTTTGGGTTTTGACAGTTATACTAGCTTTTACTATGACCTGACTCCGCTCCAACAAGCCGTTCAGTTTGCCGCCGATAACGGAGTAGTTGTGGTATCAGCATCAGGAAATTACTATGGATTTTCGCCAGTATACCCCGCTCAGTACGCAACAGACTGGGGAATTGCCGTCGGAGCTTCCGACTCTTACAATAATTTTGCACAGTTCTCTCATTATGCAGGGTATACGCCCCTTGATTACGTTGTTGCACCCGGAGTTGATATTTATTCAACCACACCGAACAATGGTTATGAATATTTGGAGGGAACTTCAATGGCTACGCCCCATGTGGCGGGTGTTGCGGCGTTGATGTTGAGTGCGAACCCCAATTTAACCGTTGCGGAAGTCGAGCAAATTTTGACACAGACGGCCAATCCTCAAATCTTGATTGCGTGAATCTCATCGGCTTGCTAAACTCAGAGGCAGATTGCATAGGCTCAAAACCGCTAGAAATAAGTATCATCAGAAGGGAATCAAGCCCAACAGAACAAATGCCAACCCCAGGAGGTAAAATCATCAACATCTAGAATCAAATCGAAGTCTGTTGCTCATTCACCATCGCCAACTCCAACTTGAATTTCAATGGGTACTGCGTCAAAATACTGGAAATTGGTCAAACTTACAAGTTCAGGACAGCGGAAAATTGCTGAACTTCCCTCAGCTCAAGCATTTTTTCAGTCAGCGCTGACCGAGTGGGCGACTCGCACAGAAGTCTCCGATGCTCCCATTCAGCAACAATTGACTCAATGGTATCGGAGACCCGAAACCCTTCCTCATCCAAATTTAAGTTCAACCGATGCTCAACTCTGTCTTCTGTGTTTTATTACTTGGGAAATAGAGCAAGCCTGCATCTATCTAGAAGCTAAATTTGGGGAAGAACATGGTTTTACTCGTCAAGATTTACTTCCTTTAGTTCTCGACGAACCCGGAGAAATCAACCCGAAAAATACATCCTATCAGTCTTTAGCCCGACAAGTCCTGGACAGTTTTGACCCCCAACAAAGCAGTTTGGCAACCTGGACAAATCGCCGAGTTAAATTTCATCCCGAACTGAACACTTTTCTGCTCGAACGGGGAATTTATATGGTCAGTAATTGGGCAATTTTGAACGATACTCGACCTAAACAACTTGAGCGAATTTTGACTGAAGTTTATCAACTGACTCCCCTGGAAGTTCAACGCAGTAGCCAAATTTTATCCAGTTATCACAGCATCTATCGGCGTCAACGACTTCAACACCGGAGTAGCGGATTTAAAAGGCGATGTCAACCCCCTACTCCCGAACAATACGAACAAATGACTGACTTTTTGAGAACTCAATTTAATCTATCGATTTCGGTGAAGATTGTTGCTCAAACTCTGCAAGACATTGCTACTCAATTACGAGATTATCGGGTTTATGTTCGAGGGGGTCAATTCCCCACTGTCTCTCTAGATGCTTCGGAGTCGGAAGGGTTAGACCAATTAGTTGCTCCCGAACCCCCGACAGAAGATTATAGCCAAGTGGAGTTTTTAGAGCAGTACCGTCAGCAATTTCTCTCCTGTTTGGATATGAGTCTTTTACAGGTGATTCAGCAGAGATTGAGTAAATTTAAAGGTCGCAGTCAGGGAAAATCAGAACAATTTTTAAAAGCGTTGAGTCTATTTCATTGTCGGGGAGAATCTATGGGAGAAATTGCTAAAAAGCTGGGATTAAAAGCACAATATCAAGTCACTCGTTTGTTAAACTTAAAGGAATTTAGAGCTGATGTTCGACAAACATTATTGATACAATTACGCGATCGGATTCTGGAATTTGCTAAAAATTATACCGATTGTCAACGTCTGCAAAATCTAGATCAAAATCTAGATCGCCAATTGGATGAAGCACTGAATGAACAAATTGATCGCGTGATTCAAGAAGCAGAATCAGAATCTCATAATTCCCAAGAAAGTTCGACCAAAAGTTTATTTTCTCAACGACTTTGTGAACAGATAGATTGTCAGTTTAAGTGTTAAATCCATACACCTTTACCTCTATGCTATCCAAATGTATTAGAATAGAACTGTGCATCACATCTTCCCCACCTTTTATTCAAATAATCAGGAGAAACCAAAATGAGTAACTCATCTCTTCTAGCGGAAATGTCACCGGGTTTTGAATCGTTCTCAACGACATCCATTTCTTTATCTAATCAACAAATTGATCGGGCGATAGAACTCAGCGATCCCTTTCAAGATGAATCTAAAAAATGGTATACTTATTTAAACGCTTTAGCTTTATTTGGCTTTGAAAACTGGTTAGAAGAACGGGGCGATAACTTCACCGTTAATTCGGAAAACTGCTCTATTTTTCATCCAGAAATTGCGAATACTATTGAAGCTGTTTGTAATTTACACGTTAATCAATTTAAGGTTTGTCTGATTACCGTTGGGAGTTTATTTGATGAAGTTGTTACCATTCCTCAAGCGGTATTAGACTTACCGGAATATGCGGCTCATTTTTATGTGTTAGTGGAAGTTCAAGAAGAACTGGAAACCGTCGTTGTCTCTGGTTTTATTTCCTATGAAAACCTGATCGCCGCCAAAGTTAATGCAAATTTAGAACCCGATGAAGACTGGACTTATCAAGTTCCTGTGGAGTGGTTTGAACAAGAAACGGATGAGTTACTCCTGTATTTTCGCTGTTTAGAAACCGCAGCAATTCCGTTACCGGAAATTCCCACTCGTCAAACTTTACTCTCGGCTCAAAAAACCCAACTCGAACGGATTTTACCCCAACTTCAACCTCAAAATCAACAGTCAATTCCTCAACTGTGGAATCTGTTAAACTGGGAACAAGCCACAGCAATACTCACCCATCCCTCACTCTTACAGTGGGTTTATCAGGCGCAAAATTCAACCAATTTAACAGGTGAAATTAGCCAATCTGAGTTGATTAAAACCCAAAAAACTTATCTCGGAGATATCCTCAAACTCTTAAGCGAACCCGCCATCAATTTAAGGCGTTGGTTGCGGGATGAACTCGATAATTTAGCGGATGAATTCTCTTGGGTTCTCCTTCCTGAACTTTCCCCCGCCACAGCCATGAGAAGTTTGAGATATACTTCAGAAGAAATAGGAATCATTCTGCAACAACTTCAACAAAAAGGAGTAGAAATTTCCCCTCAAGCCCAAGGCGGTTATCGAGATTTACAACTAGCACAAACCAGTTTGCGGTTGTATGCTTTAACTTGGGAAGTCAACTCAGATACCGTGAGAGAATGGCAATTATTACTGATTTTGGGAACCCCTTCTCAGACGAGTTTACCCCATCAAGTTCAGTTACGGGTCAGCGATGCAACCGGAATTTTAGATGAACAAGGATTAAATCCCGGCGATGATTATCCTTATATTTTCACTGAGGTTATTGGAAGTTTGGAAGAAAAATTTCTCGTTACCGTTAGCCTCGGTTCTGAACTTCAAGAAACCTTACCCCCTTTTGGGTTTAATCCCGAACCCTAAAGCCGCCAGACCAGCAAAAAAGCTTCTACTGCATAAGGGGTTCAACTCAAGAGATATGTACGAGTAGAACGCTCACAGTCCCCTCTTGTTCAATTTTACATCTAAATGTGATCACATCAGAGGTGATGTGGTGAGGGTTTTCAGATTCTACCACAGGTGTGCATAATGACTGTCTGTTTTTGTCAACCCAATTTTCCACCTTCATTCAACTCAAAACCCGAGAATGCAGGAAATAAAAATCTCCAAATTGTTGATTCTATTCGCCAGCTTTTAAAAAGCAGAAATGCTCAAAATAGTAGCCTTCAAAAAGCTAACTTACAAAAAGCCAATCTTGCGGGTGTTAATTTATCTGGGGCGAATTTAGAAGCAGCAAACTTTCAAGGAGCAAACCTCGTTAATGCCAATTTAAGAAATGCTAATCTCAAAAAAGCAAACCTGCAAAATGCCAACTTAACGGGTAGTGATTTGCGAGGTGCTGATTTAAGTTTCGCCATACTCACCGGGAGTAATTTAACTCGGGCTAACTTAGAAAATGCGGATTTAAAATCTGCCAATCTGGAGTGTTTTTCTTCTCAACGAACTCAACTGAATCACGCCAATCTGAAAAATACAAACCTCGCTCAAGCCAATTTACAAGGAATTTCTCTACGAGGCGCAAATCTCACCGGAGCCAATCTCAAGCAAGCTAATTTGAATCCCTATTTCGATGAAAAAAACACTTCAACAACGGCTATTGTTAGTGATTTAACCGGTGCAAATTTAAGTAATGCTAACTTGAGAAATGCCCAACTTAATGGTATAATACTAGAAAATGCAACCTGCGAGAATGCCAACTTTCAACAAGTTGAACTCCAACAAGCCATTCTCCGCAAGGCTAATTTAATCAATGCTGACTTGAGCGCAGCCAATCTGTATTTTGCAGATTTAAAGCGAGCGAATCTTCGAGGTGCTAATTTGAGAATGAGTAACCTAGAAAGCGCCTGTTTAGTTGAAGCCAACCTAATGAATGGGAAGTTAGAATTTGCTCGTTTAATTTATCTAGATCTGAGTGGAGCCAATTTTAAAGGTGCCAATTGGAGTCGGGCTGAATTCCACAATAATATCATGGAAAACGTCACCTTACCCGACGGGACAAAATACCATCAACCCACTTCTTAAATGAGAAACCCGGTTTCTCAAATAATAGAAACCCGGTTTCTCAAAGAAACCGGGTTTCTAGAACGCTAATTACTTGGCGACTTTTAACACCGCAGTATCTTGATTGTATTCGTCTAGTTGAATGGGAACAGGTTTAACATCCCAAATTTGTTCGCAGTATTCTTTAATGGTGCGATCGCTAGAAAACTTACCCATGCGGGTAGCATTCTTAATCGACATTTTAATCCAACCTTCGCGATCTTGGAATGCCTTGCTGACTTGATCTTGACATTCAATGTAAGACTGATAATCCGCAAACAGCATATAAGGATCGTGGTGCATCAAAGAATCAATCATGGGTTTAAACAAATCCTTATCCCCATGAGAGAAAAATCCAGATGTGATCCGATCAATTACCGCTTTCAACTCAGCATTTTTGCTGTAATATTCCCAAGGATTGTAACCCGCAGCTTTCGTCTTGTAAACCTGATCGGCGGTTAAACCAAACAAGAAGAAATTATCCTCTCCGGCTTCTTCGCGGATTTCAATATTCGCACCATCAAGGGTACCAATCGTCATCGCCCCATTCATGGCAAACTTCATGTTACCCGTACCAGAAGCTTCTTTTCCAGCCGTTGAAATTTGTTCCGACAAATCCGCAGCCGGGTAGATTTTCTGACCCAGAGAAGCGTTAAAATTCGCCAAGAAAACCACCTTTAACCGTCCGCGAACATCGGGGTCGGCATTGACAATTTCGGCGACTGCATTGACTAATTTAATCATCAGTTTCGCCATGAAATATCCCGGTGCCGCCTTACCGCCAAAGATAAAAGTACGCGGCACAATATCAATATTGGGATTTTGTTTGATGCGGTTATACAGCGTGATAATGTGCAGCACACACAAATGCTGACGTTTGTATTCGTGAATCCGCTTCACCTGTACATCAAACATCGAATTGGGATCGACGCCAATACCGTTATGCTTCCAGATATAATCGGCTAGTTTGCGCTTATTTTCTAACTTAATCTCGTGCCATTGTTCGCGGAATCCGGGATCTTCGATGTAAGCTTCAATCTTGCGAAGTTCATCGAGATTTTTGAGCCAACCATTGCCAATTTTAGAGGTATAAAGCTCAGACAGTGCGGGATTACTCAACAAAACCCACCGACGGGGAGTCACACCGTTTGTTTTATTGAAGAATTTCTCCGGCCAAAGCTTGTAGAAATCGCGCAGAGTGTCTTGTTTCAACAGTTCCGTGTGCAGCGCCGCCACACCGTTAATCGCGTGAGATCCTACACAAGCGAGATTCGCCATCCGAACATATTGTTCCGGCCCTTCTTCAATTAAGGATAAACGCGCCAACATCCCCTTATCATCGGGATACCACAGCTTAACGTCTTCGAGAAAACGGCGATTAATTTCGTAGATGATTTCCAGATGGCGGGGGAGAAGATAACCAAACAAGGTTACAGACCACTTTTCCAATGCTTCTGGCATCAGAGTATGGTTGGTGTAAGCAAAAGTATTTTGAGTGATCCGCCAAGCGGTATCCCAATCAAGACTGTGTTCGTCGATCAACAACCGCATCATTTCAGCGATCGCCACCGCCGGATGAGTATCATTAAGCTGAATGGCGGCGCTTTCTTGTAAATTGTGCAGACTCTTGTTGTGCATCAAATGGGTGCGAAGAATATCCTGCAACGTACAAGAAACGAAGAAAAATTGTTGTTCGAGTCGAAGTTGTTTGCCCTGAGGCGTGTTGTCGTTAGGATAGAGAACCTTAGAAATGGTCTCCGATCGCATTTTTTCAGCAACCGCACCGTCGTAGTTTCCGGCGTTGAACGCATCAAAATTGAAATCATCGCTCGCCTCAGCCCGCCACAGCCGCAGCGGGTTAACGGTGTTGGTATCGTATCCGGGAACCGGCGTATCGTAGGGAATGCCAATGGCAGTAGTTGAGGGAATCCAACGCACTCGAAAATGACCTTTATCATCGTGGTACATTTCCGTATGACCGCCATACTTCACCTCAACAAACTGATCGGGACGGGCAATTTCCCAAGGGTTGCCAAAACGCAGCCATTTGTCGGGAATTTCCGCTTGCCAACCGTCTTGAATGGTTTGGTGAAAAATCCCAAATTCATAGCGTAAACCACAACCTACGGCGGGAATTTCTAAGGTCGCCAGAGAGTCCAGGAAACAGGCGGCTAAACGTCCTAAGCCTCCATTTCCCAAACCGGGATCGGGTTCTCGCTCTAACAATTCCTCTAAATTGAGTCCCGACTCCTCAACCGCCTGACGGATTTTTTCGTAGATATGGAGGTTGATCAGACTGTTGCCGAGATGACGCCCCATCAAGAACTCAGCCGACAGGTAATAGACCACCTTGACGTTATTTTCGGTGTAGGTCTTAAAGGTTTTCAGCCAACGGTTGAGCAAGCGATCGCGCAATGTGTAGGCGAGCGCCATGTAAAAATCATCTGCGGTGGCAAAGGACTCATACTTCCCTTGCAAGTAGAAGAGATTATCCGCAAAAGCCCGTTTGAGCGTGTCCACACTCATTCCGGTGCGATCGTCCTCAATTTGAATCGGACATTCAGTTGCGGGGATGAGGGATTGAGTCATAGATTCTCCTTTCTATCGGCCTGTTGGGTTAGGACAAGTTTTCGGTTGCAGAAATCATATCAGGCTGCATCTCGCTATCTCTGTAGCAATCGTTTCCAGCCTGTCTGAACAGCATTCCTGCTCCCGATGAAGTTATCGATAATTTTTTTGATTTGAAGACCCAGAACATTAACTTTCGCGTCTATTGTATCCTGTTTGTTTAGATTGAGTCATACTGGCATCCGATGGGAATCCTCCTCCAAGCCTGGAGCGAATCTTGGGAACGCTTAAACGAACTCAAAGTCCTACTATTGTCACATTTTCCAGGCTAGCTAATGGTAGTTAACAGTACATTTACAGAGGGATTACTTTCCGACTTTAACTTAATCCGATCTCTGTTAACACTTGATTTTCTTTGCTTTTTCTTTAGAAATCTACTCTTGAAAGGAGAAAAAGTTGCTCATCAATGCCATCAAACTCAGTATTTTTAACTTTTCTTTCCGTTTTCTCGGATTCGCCGGACTAGGCTTGATCGGGTTGGGGGCGATATACGCTTACCTGCGGTTTGGGACTCCGAGCCTCGAAAGTTCACCTCGATCTCAATTTGCCGGACTTCGCATTGCTCCTGAAGGCTTACAACAGCAGTGGATCGTCAGCGGCGAACAGGCTAAATTTCTCATCGAACAAGGCGCCACCCTTTTAGATGCCCGCTCGTTCCCGATTTTACACTTAGAACGCCTGGAAAATGCCGCTTTTGTCCGTTGGCAGGATTTTTCACCTGAAAGCCAGCGCGATCGCGGAAAACTCCTCGCCGACGATCGCATTTTAACTGAAAAATTACAAGCGATTGGTATTTTTCAGAACAAACCGGTTATCGTTTATATTGACCCGAAAACCGGATGGGGCGAAGACGGTCGCATCGTTTGGATGTTACGCAGTTTGGGTCATTCTCAAGCGGTTTGGGTTGATGGCGGTTTTGGGGCGTTAGTTCGAGCCGGTTTAAGGGTTAAAAGTCATCTAAAACCGATTCAATCCCCAACGGGAGATTTTCAAGTTGAACGCTGTTCAAATTGGCAGAGCGATCGCGAACTACTCAAAAGCCGTTTAAATGACAAAAATTTAGTAATTTTAGACAGTCGAGAACCCCGAGAATATGCCGGAAAAACCCCCTACGGAGAACGGCGAGGCGGTCATTTACCCGGAGCAATTCACCTTTATTATAAAGAGTTTTTAGATGAAAATGGAATGTTATTTTCCCGAGAATTAATCAGAGAAAAATTAGCAGAAAAAAGCATAACACCCGACAAAGAAATAGTCAGTTATTGTACCGGAGGCGTGCGATCGGCTTGGTTAACAACTGTGTTGGTAGACTTAGGATTTTCCGCCAAAAATTATCCCGGTTCAACCTGGGAATGGTCAGCTTATCCAGCCGAAGAATATCCGCTTTTGTAGAATAAAAAACCCGGTGCGTGAGAGGGGAATAAAGGTAGGGAAGTCGTGAGGTCAGAAGTCGTGATGTCAGTTCTAACTGGTCACTAAAAACTGGTCACTAAAAACTGGTCACTGGTAACTGTAAAGACTGGTCACTGTAAACTGTCAAACTGGTCACTGTAAAAAATACACCCTACCCAACCGGGAGAGCGTACTGAAGTTATAGCTATGAACGTGTAACACACTTGAGCCATTCAATTTAACCTATCTCTGGGTTGCAATAACTTATGCAGTCAGTCCCCAAGCGATCGCGCTAACCCCGTCGGTCAGGTCACAACAGAAGCGGTAAAATAATCAGCAGAAAAGCATATTAACAAATATTGACCATGAAACTGAAACGACTCGGACACGTTGCCATCTGCGTCAACGATATAGACAAAGCGGCAAAATTCTATAAAAATTTAGGCATGAAACTGGTTTGGAAAGATACAGACTGGGCCTATCTCAAAGCCGGAGAAGACGGGTTAGCCCTCCTCAGTCCCGGTTACGACCAAGCCGGCGCCCATTTTGGGTTTGTGTTTAGCGATCGCGCAGAAATGGAAACCGCCTACGAACAACTCAAAACCGAAGGAGTAGACGTCAGTCCCATACACGAACACCGAGACGGTACCGCATCGTTTTATGGTCGAGATCTCGATGGTAACGCCTTCGAGTACCTCTATGAACCGACAACCCCTTCCAACTAAAAAATCTAAACAAGGGACTCCCGACTGTGCCTGAAAGCGTTTGAAAACAATAATAAAACACCACCATTCAAAAAACGACCCGAAACTATGATAGACAAAATACGCCTGGGAAGACGTCGGCGAACCCCCTTTTCCGCTTGGGAACAAGTAGATTTCTTTTTGTTTGTGCTGTGTATCGGTTTGACCGTTTTAGGCGGAGTGATGATCCGCAGCGTCGAACTTAACCAAGGCTTAACAGACTGGTGGCAACATTGGATCACCGGGGGAGTCGGTTTGGTTTCCGCCATTGTGATTTCCCGTTGTCGTTATGAAAAATTGCTGCGATGGAAATGGGTAATATATGTTTCCAGCATTATCGCTCTGATCGCGGTACAAATTATCGGGACAACCGCTTTAGGGGCGCAACGGTGGATTAATATTGGTGGCTTTCACGTTCAACCGTCAGAATTTGCCAAAGTCGGGATTATCATCACCCTAGCGGCATTATTACACGAACGCACCAGCCCAACCATTCCCGATTTGATTAGAATGTTAGCGATCGCCGCAGTTCCTTGGGGATTAGTTTTTATCGAACCCAACTTAGGAACCTCCCTGATCTTCGGAGCGATTACATTAGGAATGCTTTACTGGGGAAACGTTCATCCCGGTTGGTTAATTTTATTAGTCGCCCCCATCGGTTCAGTCATTTTATTCACCGTTTATGAAGACGCCGGTATTGTTTGGGCGGTATTAATGGGGTTTGTGGGTTGGTGGAGTTTACCCCTGCGTTGGTTAACAGCGCCGTTAGTCGTTTTAGCCAATTTAGGCGCAGGAAAACTGGGAAACTTCTTTTGGGGTTTGCTCCAAGATTATCAAAAACAACGTCTAACCGGATTTCTCAACCCCGAACAAGATCCCCTCGGCGCCGGTTATCATTTAATACAATCTCGGATCGCCATTGGTTCGGGGCAACTCTACGGACGCGGACTCCATCAAGGCACCCAAACCCAGTTAGACTTTATCCCCGAACAACATACCGACTTTATTTTTTCAGCCATTGGCGAAGAATTGGGGTTTATTGGTTGTATTTGCGTGTTACTCGTCTTTTGGATCGTGTGTTGGCGTTTGGTAATGATCGCCTTAACCGCAAAAGATACCTTTGGTTCCCTGATTGCCATTGGCGTTTTATGTATGATGGTGTTTCAAGTCTTTGTTAATATTGGCATGAATATCGGTTTAGCTCCAGTGACAGGTATTCCTTTACCCCTGCTCAGTTATGGGCGATCGGCGCTATTGAGTAATTTTATAGCCATTGGACTGGTGCAGTCTGTCGCCAACCACCGACAGCGAATTAAATTTTAAAGGAGTTGGGAGACAGTGAACAGTGAACAGTGAACAGTTACCAGGTGTCAGGTGTCAGGTATCGGGTGAGATGATAACTGATCACTCTAACCACTGGCAACTGGTTACTGCATAACTGTAAACTGAAATAACTGGTGACTGGTGACTGGTGACTGGTGACTGTAAAATGCGAATCCTTCAAATAATACCTTCCATTGCTTTAGTTTACGGTGGCCCCAGTCAGATGGTGCGGGGACTGTCGGCGGCGTTGGCGACCCAAGGCGTAGATGTTACCATTTTAACCACTGACTCAAACGGCGATACGGGTCAACCGCCTTTAGAGGTCCCCCTCAACCAACCCGTGTCGGAAGACGGCTACACCGTGCGTTATTTTCGCTGTTCGCCCTTTCGACGTTATAAATTTTCCGTCAATCTCTTAAACTGGTTGTGGGAACACGCAGGCGAGTTTGATTTAGCTCATATTCACGCTTTATTTTCTCCCGTGAGTAGCACTGCGGCGACGGTGGCGAGGATGCGTCAATTGCCCTATATTTTGCGCCCTTTGGGAACGCTTGATCCGGCTGATTTGCAGAAAAAAAAGCAATTGAAACAAATTTATGCAACCCTATTAGAACGGCCGAATATCGCCGGGGCTGCGGCAATGCATTTTACCAGCGAACCGGAAGCCCAAATTTCTGAACGTTTTGGGGTATCTACACGAGATTTAGTCATCCCATTGGGCGTTAATCCTCCTCTTAACGTTGGGGAAAAGACAGTTGCCAATGATTCCCCGGTGATTTTGTTTATGTCGCGGATTGAACCGAAAAAAGGGCTAAACTTGCTGATTCCGGCGTTAGAACGGCTGTTAGCAACCGGATACAAATTTCAATTTGTGTTGGCGGGATCGAATCCTCAAGATCCCGCCTACGAAACTCAAATTCAAACCCAGATTAAACAGTCTACTCTCGGAGAATACACGACAATTACAGGGTTTGTCACCGGGGAAGAAAAAACGAGATTATTCCAGCAGGCGGATTTGTTTGTTTTACCGTCCTATTATGAAAATTTTGGCATTGCGGTAGCTGAAGCTATGGTAGCGGGAATACCTGTGATGATTTCTGATGGGGTGCAGATTTGCGAACAAGTCAAACTTGCAGAAGCAGGTTGGGTGAGTCCCTGTGAGGTGGATGAGATCACGGCCTTGCTTGGATCGGCTTTACAAAATCAACAGGAACGACAGCGACGAGGCCAAAATGCGAAACAGTATGCTTTAGAACATTATAGTTGGGATGCGATCGCCCGTACTACGATCCAAGCCTATGAACAGATTATAGAGAGCAAACCCAAAAGTTGAGTGAGGAGACGAATGTTAATTAGCTTTGGTTGGCGATCTCAACCGCATTATACTCCTCAACTTTGAGATCTAAGATTTGAGAAGCGGTTTCGACGGGGATATCCATAATATTCCACAGACGCACTAAAAAGCTTTTTTCCTTCGGAGATAACTCCCCATCGACTAATACTAAGTCAACGGCGACGGTAAATGCTGTTTCTTGCAATTGGTGCGGTAATGACTCCCTGGCGATCGCCACTAACGGATCAATTCCTCGCACCGACAGGAGGTTAAACAGCCTTTCTAACAGTTCAGTTAGCCGCTGTTCGGAGTATCCTTGAAACAGATCAACTAGCGATAATATCTCAACAATCCGATGACGTTCCTCGTTAGAGAGGTAGCCATCAGCAGAGATCGCAGCAACGGCTATCGCTGCAAATGCTTCTGCGGGGGAGAGTGATATTCGGCTATCTGTATCTTGAACACCAAACATTTTCTCAAGTAAATTCATACTTTGATAATCCCTCTCTAAGGTGATTGGTATTTTTGACCTGCTATATGCTAGCTAGGATCTCCACAACCGTGCAACTCACTCGGGACATAGGGAACAGGGGCAATTGATCGAAACCATCAGAATATCAAAACAAAACTAGACTTCGGAAACTCCCGAAGTCACGATTGTACCTCTTATTTTTGCTATCCCAGACTTAATCTAATCGGAAATCCGATCAAAATCTTTACATTTTGTCCCTATTTCCCGATGGTCTATCTACCGTTTGGCAGTCCCGGAAGGGTTAAACCTTCGGCCGCTGCCCGATACTGTTCGACATTTTCGCTAAAATCAATCGGAAGAACGGCAACCACGTTTTCATGGGGACGAGGAATAATCACCCAGGTTTCCAATGCACCCCCATACACCTTCTCTACTGCCGCAATTCCGGCATCCATAGCCGTTTTAACTTCCGAGACATCCCCCCGAATCATTACGGTAAAACGTGCGCTTCCTGCCCGAATATAACCGACTAAGGTAACACGGCCGGCTTTCACCATTGCATCGGCGGCAGCTAGAATTCCGGGAAATCCTTTGGTTTCGAGTGCGCCAACGGCTTGCTGTGACATGGAACTTCTCCTGATTAATGAATGCAAAAAAACGTGATCGGATTGAACTAAACTGATTGTAAGAAGATTGGCGACTGTCTAGATCAAATTCATACTTATGTTAAGCTTTAGCTTCGCTAATCTCTGAAACGATATTAAACTCGGAACGGTTCGCTCTCTTCGGTATAAGCGATCGGAAGAACAGCTTCCAAGTTTTCGGGAGGGTTAGGAATAGTATAGTGAGTGATAATTGTACAACCAAAGGTATTCTCTGCCGCTCTAATTCCTGCTTCCATCGCGGGTTTAACTTCAGAAACCCCACCCCGAATCGCAACCATAAACTCACCCCGTTCGGCTAACCCATAGTAAACCAAAGTCACTCGTCCCGCTTTCACCATCGCATCGGCCGCAGCTAGCACACCCGGAAAGCCAAGGGTTTGAATCACGCCAACCGCTTGTGGCATTGAATCGGTCTCCTCAACATTGATTGAAATCGTTAATTGTTCATTGTACCAGTTTTACAGTGACCAGTCACCAGTCACCAGTGAATAGGGAACAGGGAACAGGGAACAGGGAACAGGGAACAGGGAACAGGGAACGGGGAACAGGGAACAGGCAGTTATCACTGGTAACAGGAGAACTGTTAACTGTTTTCACTGTTTTTACTGGTGACTGGTGACTGGTGACTGGTGACTGTAAAGACTGGTGACTGTTCACTGTCTCCCCATCTCCCGAACGGGTGAACTATAGTGTGAACAGTAAGATTAACCGAAGAATTGGTCAGTTTGTTTAAGGAAATAGATTGTATGACGACGCGACGCATTGCAGAAATACTTAGAAGTGGTCAACCCGATGAAACATTAACGGTTAAAGGTTGGGTGCGAACCAAGCGAGAATTTAAAGAATTTGCTTTTGTAGAAGTTAATGATGGTTCTGCAATGGCGAACTTACAAGTGGTCCTTAATCCCGATATCGAGAACTATCAAGACACGCTTAAACAGCTTAACACGGGCGCATCAATTGAGGTTGTGGGAACGTTGGTGGAGTCTCCGGCTAAAGGACAACGGGTGGAACTCAAGGCGGAGTCTGTTATCGTTTATGGGGATGCTGACCCCCAAACTTATGTGTTGCAAAAGAAGCGTCACTCTTTTGAGTTTTTACGGACAATTGCTCATTTACGCGCCCGAACTAATACTTACGGTGCGGTTTTTCGGGTGAGAAATGCTTGTTCGGCGGCGGTTCATCAATTCTTTCAAGAACGGGGTTTTTTATGGATTCATACTCCAATTATTACCGCGAGTGACTGCGAAGGTGCGGGGGAAATGTTTGGGGTCACAAGTTTGGATTTTAAAAAGTTACCGCTAACAGAATCTAAGGAAGTTGATTTTAGTCAGGACTTCTTTGGAAAACCGGCTTTTTTAACCGTTAGCGGTCAGTTACAAGCTGAAATTATGGCGTTGGCGTTTGGAAATGTTTACACGTTTGGGCCGACGTTTCGGGCGGAAAATTCTAATACTTCTCGCCATTTAGCCGAATTCTGGATGATTGAACCGGAAATGGCATTTTGTGACTTACAAGGCGATATGGATTTGGCGGAGGAGTTCTTAAAATACATCTTTAAGTATGTGTTGGAAAAATGCCCGGAAGATATGGAGTTTTTCAACCAACGCATTGATAAAACGGTTTTGGAAACCGCAGATAATATTATCAATAACCAATTTGAACGTCTCACCTATACCGAGGCAATTAAACTTTTGGAAAAGGCGGATAAAACGTTTGAATTTCCAGTGAGTTGGGGTTTGGATTTGCAGTCTGAACACGAACGTTATTTGGCTGAAGAATTGTTTAAAAAGCCTGTCATTGTTACCGATTATCCGAAAGATATCAAAGCTTTTTATATGCGGTTGGGCGACGATGAAAAAACTGTTCGGGCGATGGATGTCTTAGCCCCAAAAATTGGGGAAATTATTGGCGGTTCTCAACGGGAAGAACGGCTAGATGTTCTCGAAAGTCGCATGGCGGAAATGGATGTCAATCCCGAGGAACTTTGGTGGTATTTGGAGTTAAGAAAATACGGCACGGTTCCACACGCGGGATTTGGTTTGGGCTTTGAACGGGTGGTACAATTTATGACCGGAATGGGCAATATTCGCGATGTGATTCCTTTCCCCAGAGCGCCGCTGAGTATTGATTTTTAACTGTTTTTTATCTAGAACTCTCAGAACAACCCGGTTTCTGTGAGAAACCGGGTTTTTGTATTGAATTAATCCTAGAAATTACATCAGCTAAACGTTTTTCTGGAGAACCCGCAACACTCACCCAAGGTTTACCCATTTGAGTTAACCTTTCAATAAACCATTGGTGCATTTGTATTCGCAAAGATTCACTTTCTCTCGTTCCATCTTGAACAAACTCAAAGTCTGGCTCGGTGAGAATATATAACTCATAATTTCGGTGTTGTGCTAAACTCACAAGTGCGGGGCAATCAACCCCTAAATATCGTCTATGCCACACCGTTGTTGCTAAGGGGTCAGTATCACAAATTATCAGTTTATTTGCCCGTAATGCCAGGTTATCTTCTATCATAATTTGAGTTTGAGCAATGTGCAGAAATTCATCACGATGCCATTGTTCAGGGTGAGGTGAAAATTGCCTTCCTTCCCAATAAGTACGACCATATTCGGGGACCCAAACTGTTTGATAATATTCCGCTAAAGCTTTTGCAAGTGTCGTCGTACCACTTGATTCTACTCCTAATATACAGATGCGTTGAGCAAAATAGGCTTTAGCAGGGGGAGTTAACATTAACCAATGAGTTGCTAAGTTTTCTCGGAGTTGGCTTCCTGAAATGGGAAAATGTTGGCGGTGTAAGTCAATTGTTACAGGAATGGCACCCATAGCTATCGCCCAAGGTTCGCCATAAAGTTCGGAAGTAAAAGCAAAATTTGGCTGTCTTCCCCCCAAAAGTTCCAAAGCTTTTAACGCCCAAGGTTCGGGTGCTTCGGGTAAATTATCTAACACTTCAATCACTTCTACATCGGGGTGCATTTGCCTTATCCAACTCGCTCGAATTGTTCCCGAAGGCTTTTCGTTGGGTTTATAACCAAGCAAGACAATTAAATGGTTAACTTGACTTTTAGCGGTGCGAATTAAATAATCGTGTCCGAGATGAAATGGATAAAATTTTCCGACAGTAATTCCAAGAGTCATTAGATTTTTCCGATTTTAAATTGGGTTTAAAGCCGATGTTGATTCTGTTGTTTATACAATCGTTTAAAATTCAATAATCCAGCAATAGCCATGCCCAAAAATACCCCATACAATCCACTGGTTAGGTATAATCCTCGGGAAGCATACAAAGGAACGTAAATCACATCAACAGCAATCCACAAATACCAACTTTCTACATAGCGTTCCATTAAATAAAGTTGGGCGATGGCACTACCGACGGTGGTTAAAGCATCCCAAAATGGAGCCGCTCCTCTCATAGCAATTAACAGGGTTTGCAATCCCCACAGGCTGGGAATAAAGGCGATAACACTTAAGATTAATTTGGATTTTGGCAAACGACTAACGGGTTTTTCTGTTTTATTTTGTCCACCATTTAACCAAACTAAAATCCCGTTAATACTGGTGATAAAATAAAAGATTTGTACGGCGGTTTCTGCGTAAAGTTTGACCCGATAAAACACGATAGCGTAGGCGACAACACCCACCAAACCGACCCACCATCCTAAAGGATTATTTCTCGCCAATAAAGCCACACTCCAAGCCGAAGTAACAACCGCAATTGCTTCTAAAAAACTGAGTTGCACCCTGAAAATTGATTGCCAGGGCAACAGCAAAATTAAGAGACTGACTCCAACCGCAAGAATAAGGATTATCCTATTTTTATTCATTTTTTTAAGAGAGAACAAATTAGGGTTTAATATTTGTTTGGATGCCCGCCAAACTGACGGCTATAATGACCAGGAAAGCTGCAAATTTAGATCATTATAGCAAAAATGAAAAACTATTTCATACTCGGCAAAATTGTTGTAAAATAATAAAAGCTAATACTCCCGATTCCTCTCCCGAATTTATGCTAACTGAATTTAACTTTTTTCAAAATTGGTATCCCCTCCGGCTAGAAAAACCCGGTTTCTCTGAGAAACCGGGTTTTTGTACGATCAGGTGTTGTACAATAATAAAGGCTAATACTCAAGCTCAATACTCCCGATTCCTCTCCCGAATTTATGCTAACTGAATTTAACTTTTTTCAAAATTGGTACCCTCTCTCACCCGTCGAAGATCTCAATCCCGAACAACCAACCCCCGTTCAAATCTTGGGAATGAATCTGGTAATTTGTAAGCCTAAAAACAGCCCAAATTATCAGGTATTTCTCGATGAATGTCCCCACCGTTTGGCACCGTTGAGCGAGGGAAGAGTTGATGAAAAAACGGGTAATTTAATGTGCAGTTATCACGGTTGGGAATTTGATGAAAAAGGAATTTGTACCAGAATTCCTCAAGCAGAAAACCCATAAATAGTCAGTAAAAATAAAGATAATTTTTGTGTAATTAACTTTCCCACTCAAGAAGCAAATGATTTATTGTGGGTTTGGGCTGACCCAAATTCAACCGAACAAGCTGCAAATACTCCCTTACCTTTATCCCCTCAAATTGATGCGAGTAAAGGCTTTGTTTGGTCGTCTTACGTGCGAGATTTAGAATATGATTGGCAAACGTTAATTGAAAATGTTGCTGACCCCAGTCACGTTCCTTTTGCCCATCATGGAGTTCAGGGAAATCGCGAGAAAGCCGGACCTATTCCTCTAAAAATTATTGAATCTACAATGAATTTAATTGAGGCAAAAATTCAAGGAAATTTTAATGTAAAAGTAACGTTTGAACCGCCTTGTCGTTTAGAATATGCAACAAAATTTGGAACCGATGGTAAACAGTCAGGTTTAGTGACATATTGTCTTCCCGTGTCTCCCGGAAAATCAAGAATTGTCGCCCAATTTTCTCGAAATTTTGCCCAAAGACTGAATAAAATTATTCCCCGTTGGTGGAATCATATGGAAGAACGGAATTTGGTTATAGATGGAGATATGGTCTTGTTACATCAACAGGAACGTTTGCTTCAACAAAAGCGGAAAACCGAAAGTTGGAAAACTGCTTATAAACTTCCCACAGAAGCGGATAGGTTGGTGATAGAATTTCGCAAATGGTTCGATCAATATAGCGGGGGAAAATTGCCTTGGGAACAGGTAGGAATTTCTCAACCGGAAGTCTTACCGACGAATAAAACTCGACGAGAAATTTTAGATCGATACCAACAACATACCCAACATTGTAGCAGTTGCAGGGGAGCGTTAAAAGCCGTTCAACGCTGGCCAATTGGATTATTAGTTCTGAGTGCGATCGCCATTTCTACTGCGGCAATTTTACCGGATTTTTGGCGTTTAAAAGTGGGTTTACCGTTAGTTGTAACTGCTTTAATCGGTTTGGGAATTTACGCTTTGCTGAAGTTTTGGTTAGAACCGAAATTTTACTTTGTTGACTATGTTCATGCCGATAAAAAATAATGATCACCGCCGAAATTTTACCCTCAATTCTTGATATTTTCGTGATTGAGGATCGCTTGAGTCAGGTAACAAGCAATAGGGATTAGGGTTCAGGGGGAACAGAGAAGAAATTTCTGAGAGTTGCAGGGTTGCCAAATGGCGGACTGACAAGGAATTTTGAGGAAAATTTTTCAAGAGGGAAGCCACTCAAATCGGGTATCAGAGAAGGAGAAAATCTTCAACCCCACATTTTCATCTAAAATCAGTATTTTGGCTCAGTTTTTAGCTTGTAACTCTCAAAAATTATCTCTATCATTAAATTAGACTGATAACCTCTATGATCCCTATTCCCAGGCTTTATATGGATATTCAACTGATCAATATCGGTTTTGGCAATATTGTCTCAGCCAACCGAGTGATTGCCATTGTTAGTCCTGAATCTGCTCCGATCAAGCGTATCATTACAGATGCACGGGATCGAGGACAATTAATTGATGCTACCTATGGCCGTCGAACTCGGGCTGTGATTATTACTGATTCTAGTCATGTTATCCTGTCTGCTATCCAGCCGGAAACTGTTGCTCATCGATTTGTTGTCAATCGAGAAGATTCTAGTGCGTAAAATGGAATCAGTGTAGTTGCTTTCATCGAAATCCATGATTATTTTTTAGCGATACCGTGTAATAATATCAAAATATTTTCTAGGTTCATCCCTCGAACCCGAATCACGTTTGGCGAATAATAGCGAGAATGATATGGTATCTCAAGGTAGATTAATTGTAATTACTGGGCCGAGTGGCGTCGGCAAAGGCACCCTAGTCCGCCAACTTTTGCAACGCCATCGTGAACTTCATTTATCTGTATCTGTTACCACTCGTCTCCCCCGTCCGGGTGAAGTCGAAGGCAAACATTATTATTTTGTCGATCGCCATCGCTTTGAACAGATGGTGCAGAATGGAGAGTTATTAGAATGGGCGGAATTTGCCGGAAATTATTATGGGACTCCCTTACTTCCGGTAAAACAACGCATTGAAGCCGGAGAGTCGGTCTTATTGGAAATTGAGTTGGTCGGGGCTAGACAAATTCGAGAACGATTTCCTCAAGCCCAACAAATCTTTATTCGACCGCCTTCAATGGTAGAATTAGAACGTCGGCTGCGAAGTCGCGGTCTCGATTCAGATGAAGCGATCGCCCGTCGTTTAAAACGAGCCGCAGAAGAAATTAATGCAGCCAATGAATTTGATTTTCAGCTTGTCAATGATGACTTAGATCAAGCCATAAAACAGCTTGAAAATGTTTTGTTTGCAGTCGTTTAAAGGGCTGGATTGGGTTGAGTCTGTTGAATGTTGTCTTTCCCCAAAAGACTTGAATAATCAATCAATGATCGAGTTCAATTTGACTTTCTCATCCCGATGAATCGGGGGACAAGTCCAGCGGTGTGCGATCGCGTCTTCTGTACATCCCAAAAACCCGGTTTCTCAATAGAAACCGGGTTTTTCAACGCTACTTAAAAAAGTTTATTAAAAAAAGTATCGAATCTCCGAAAAAAAGCAGCGCTATTTCAGAAACTTATATAGAACACCATTAGAGCGTCAATCTAACCCTCTAAGTTCGGTTTTAGGAGTTGCAGAGCCATTGTTTTTCATCCTCAATCCCTATATAAAACCGTTATGGTCAGCAGTGATCCAAGGTTCCGATTCAACTCTATGGTCTTCAAATTATATAGGAAAACATTTGCTTCTGATAATGTTACAAAAGGTCACACAATTTCAGGCAAATTGGCAACTACTTATCAGAGAATTTTCTAGACTTGAACAATCAAGTGTTAAGCCCATTTTCTAGAGCCAACAAACATTACTTCATAACCGGAGAGTATTCAATTATGCTCCAAGCCTCTAACAATAGTGTGGTCACATTTTCTCCCGTACCCGGATCTCCCTTTGAAATTGATAATTTCAATCCGATTAGTTTCGCAGATTTCAACAATGATGGTTCGGTAGACAAAGCCGTTGTTGAAACAATCTTCGATGACACCTCGTTTACAAACACAACAAATGTTTCTGTATTTCTACGAGATGAATTAGGAGAATTCTCATCGAATCCCAGCTTTACAATTCAGTTGGATGGGTTTGGTCAAACTATCCAAACCGGAAACTTTGACGGAGATGGTAATCTCGACCTAGCCCTTCAAAGGAATGTATTTAACTCCGATTCTGATATTTATACTAATCAGAATACACTCACATTGTTATTAGGAAATGGTGAAGGAGATTTTAACTTAGATCAAGAAGTTGATCTGGGAGAAAATGCTAGCAATCTTACGGTTGCTGATGTAAATAATGATGGCTTAAGCGATCTCCAAATCCAAGAGTTTCCCGTTTTTCCTCTCTTACCTTCCCCAGTGGTAGACTCTCCGGCTGAACCCATTTCAAGCGATGATCCTTTACCTGTAGAACCGATTCCTTCTGAACCGCCACTTTTTCCCTTTCCAGACAGTAGCAGTGTTCAAGTGTTATTGAGGGATGAGAATGGCTTCACCCCCGTACCCGGATCTCCCTTTGAAATTGACAATTTCATTCCAACTCTTTTCGCAGATTTCAACAACGATGGTTCGGTAGACAAAGCCATTACTGAGATAATCTTTGATGAAGTTTCATTAACTAACACAACAAACATCTCAGTATTTCTAGGAAATCAGTCCGGAGAATTCTCATCGGATGCCAGCTTTACAACTCAGTTTGATGGGTTTGCCGGAATTCTCCAAACTGGAAACTTTGACGGAGATGGTAATCTCGACTTAGCCGTTCAAACCACTGTATTTAACTATGATAACTATACTTATAGTAGTCAGAGTACACTCTCATTACTATTAGGAAACGGATCAGGAGATTTTAGCTTAGATCAAGGTGTTGATCTGGGAGAAAATGTTAACAACGTTATCCTCGCCGATGCCAACAACGATGGGTTAGAAGATCTCGAAATTTCCACCTCTTCTTTCAACGCCAGTATTGATATTTTGTTCGGAAACGAACAAGGAAATTTTGCCCCAGGTACGGAGATTGAACTGGAATCTTCCAGTCCGGTTGGCGCCGGAGATCTTAATAGCGATGGCATACCCGATCTCGTAGTTTTTAATAGTTTTCCTGGAAATCGCAGCATCCAAATCTTGTCAGGTAATGAGAACGGAGAATTTGAAGAAAGTACCAGTGTTCCTCTGAATGAAGACTTGCAATTTATCAATGAGATTGATGTTGTCGATCTCAATGGCGATGGTAGTCTTGATCTCATTATAAAGGAAGATAATCCCCCTTATTTTCCAGGGAGTAATTCGGTCAACCGTTCTTCGGTACTGTTAGGAGATGGAACCGGAGAGTTTAACTCACCTAGCACTCCAATTGAAGTCTTATCTGGAAAAGCATCAACAATTGGTGACTTTAATGGAGACGGTAACTTTGACCTCGTAACTGTGCGAAATTCCTACAATTCTTACAGTGCTGATCTTCAAACTTCAGTGCTGTTTGGAACTGGTGAGGGCGAATTTAGTGGAAGTCGCGATGTTAATATCGAAAATCCTAAATTCTTCGCATCGGCAGATATTGATGGTGATGGAAATCTTGATCTGTTAGCTGTCACCAGTGAAACCGATCCCAATGGTTTCTTCTTGTTTCAAGATAGCCTGGAAGTCTTTTTAGGAGATGGAACGGGGAATTTAGAACTTCAACAAACCATCGCCCTAAATGAATCAGTTAGTGAGCTAATTGTAGGCGATTTCAACGGTGATGGTCAGTTCGATGCCGCACTCAATACCGATAACTTTTTTGATTATTATCCAAATAATCAGATTACCGTTTTACTGGGAGATGAGCAAGGGAATTTGAATCCTGCCGAAAACTCTCCATTCCAACGAAATGGTTTTGGTTCGTTTGCCTTGGCTGATTTCAACGGAGATGGTAATCTAGACTTGGCGCAACCTAATTCCTCCTTCACTCAAGAAGTCTCGGTATTGCTCAATCAAGGAGACAGCGATGATAATAATGATGATGATGATGATAATGATGATAGTGATGATAGTGATGATGATGTATTACTGGGAACGAGCGGAGATGATACCCTAGTTGGAAGCACAGAAGATGATGTTATCGAAGGTTTAGAAGGTGATGATGTTCTGTCGGGTGAGTTGGGTAATGACCTGATCTCTGGAGGTGATGGCGATGATCTATTGCGAGGCGGTTTAGGCAGTGATACCCTGACTGGGGATGACTCATCTGGCGGTGAAGGAATGGATACGTTTGTCCTCGCCGAAGGTGAAGGAGTTGATACTATTGTTGACTTTCAACTGGGGATAGATTTGATTGGTTTAACGGAGGAAATTACCGCCGACCAACTGTCTATTACTGCCAATGGAAACGATACAGAAATCAGTCTGGGAGGCAATGTACTCGCCATTCTCAGTGGGGTAGAAACTCCTGATTTCATCGCTGATGATCCATTCATTCAACTCTAGAAGACTACCTGTAGAGGCGTTCATCTCGAACGTCTCTCATCTGCTGATAATAATCAATAATCCCCTCAAAGGGGCGGGTTCATTACAGTTATCAGTTATCAGTTATACAGTTATCAGTTTTTACAGTTATCAGTTATCAGTTATCTGTTACCAGTGTTTTCAGTTATCAGTCAACTGTTACCAGTGTTTTCAGTTATCAGTCAACTGTTACCAGTAAAAAAACAGTTTTCAGTTAACAGTTTTTTCCTGACTCGGTGACTCGGTGTCTCGGTGTCTCGGTGACTCGGTGTCTCGGTGACTCGGTGAGGCAGTGCGGTGAGAGAGCGCGCGGTCTTGGGGTCTCCCCAAGTAGAGCGACTGGCGAACCCGAAGGGACTTGGCGGTTTCCGTCGAGGAGCGCGAACTTGCGGCGAGCGCGGTTTCCGCCGAGAGCGCGAACTCGCGACTTGGCGGAATGGTCGCGAGCGAAGTTCGCAATCTTAGCAAAGTTCGCAAGAGAGAAACGGACGTTCCCGAAGGGTGTCTCGGTGACTCCTCCGTTATTTATAACTGTTCAACCGGATATAACTGTTCACTTCCCCCTACTCTTCAACGACAATTCAAGAGTAACAGCATAAATGTAGAATAATGTCAAGCCGCTCATTTCTGTGACTGGTAAGTGGATGAAAGGTTTCCTAGTATGGTTATAGTAAAAATTGCAGTAAAAACTGGAATTTTAAGGGTCTGCTCTACATTAAAAGCTGTTGTTCAAAGTTGATCTTGCTCATTTTTAAAGATTCAGTAAAGGTAATTGACTTTTAAGTTAGAGGTGAATAAAGTTGACTCATGGATGATATACAGCTTGAGTTCTAATCTACTCTGTAAGCATTGCCCTTGCTTCTGCTGTAACAGAACAAAAGATTAGTGATGATTTTGTCGATAAAGCTGCTCAACACATAGCAGCTTAAAAGTATTCAATGCAAGGTATTAGAGATTTAAAGGTACCTTAATCTCTAATGCTTTTGGTGAATTTGGTAAAAAATTGCTGTACGAATGTAAGTTGCTAAATTCGTACAGAACAAATACGCTTTCATAACCAGAGGTAATTAATTATGCTCCAAGCGTCTAACAATAGTGTGGTCACATTTGATCCTGCACCCGGATCTCCCTTTGAAATTGACAATTTCAATCCAACTCTTTTCGCAGATTTAAACAATGATGGTTTGCTAGACAAAGCCGTTACTGAGACAATCTTTGATAACACCTCGTTTACCGATAAAACAAACGTCTCCGTATTTCTAGGAGATGAGTCCGGAGAATTCTCATCGGATGCCAGCTTTACAACTCAGTTTGATGGGTTTTCCGGAATTTTAAAAACTGGAAACTTTGACGGAGATGGTAATCTCGACTTGGCCGTTCAGACAACTGTATTTAACTTTGATAACTATACTTCTAGTAGTCAGAGTACACTCTCATTACTATTAGGAGATGGAGAAGGAGATTTTAGCTTAGATCAAGGTTTTGATCTGGGAGAAGATGTTGGCAATGTTACGGTTGCTGATGTAAATAATGATGGCTTAAGCGATCTGCAATTCCAGAATTTTTCCTTTTTCCCCTCGACGGTTGAAGTGTTATTGAGGGATGAAAATGGCTTTACTCCCGTACCCGGATCTCCCTTTGAAATTGACAATTTCAATCTAACTCTTTTCGCAGATTTTAACAACGATGGTTCGGTAGACAAAACCGTTGTTGAGACAATCTTTGATGACACCTCGTTTACCAATAAAACAAACGTCTCCGTATTTCTAGGAGATGAGTCCGGAGAATTCTCATCGGATGCCAGCTTTACAACTCAGTTTGATGGGTTTTCCGGAATTTTCCAAACTGGAAACTTTGACGGAGATGGTAATCTCGACTTAGCCGTTCAAACCACTGTATTTAACTCCGATCCCTATACTTATAGTAGTCAGAGTACACTCTCATTACTATTAGGAAATGGAGAAGGAGATTTTAGCTTAGATCAAGGTGTTGATCTGGGAGATAATCCTGGAGTTCTTGTCACAGATGCAAACAACGATGGGTTAGAAGATCTCGAAATCTCCACCTCTTTTTTCAAAGAAACTGTGGATATTTTGTTCGGAGACGAACAAGGAAATTTTGCCCCAGGTACGGAGATTGAACTTGAAAATATCAATCAAGTTGCAGCCGGAGATCTTAATAGCGATGGTATACCAGACCTCGTAGTTGTCAATGGTTTCTTTGAAAATCGCAGCATCCAAATCTTGTCAGGTAATGGCAACGGAGAATTTGAAGAAACTAGCAGTATTCCTCTTGCTCAAGACTTCCAATTTCCCAATGAAATTGATGTGGTAGATTTCAACGGCGATGGTAATCTTGATGTCCTGGTTAAGGAATATTATGTCTATAATTATGAGTCGGGTAATTCGGTCAACCGCTCTTCGGTACTGTTAGGAGATGGAACAGGAGAGTTGAACTCACCTAGCACTCCAATTGAAGTCTTATCTGGAAAAGCATCAACAATTGGTGACTTTAATGGAGACGGTAATTTTGACCTCGTAGTTGAGCGAAATTCCTACAATTCTTACAGTTTTGATCTTCAAACTTCAGTGCTGTTTGGAACTGGTGAGGGCGAATTTAGTGGAAGTCGTGATGTTGATGTCGAAAATCCTAAATTCTTCAAATCGGCAGATATTGATGGTGATGGAAATCTTGACCTGTTAGCTGTCACCAGTGAAGCTGATCCCAATAACTCCTTCTTGTTTGAAGATAGCCTGGAAGTCTTTTTAGGAGATGGAACGGGGAATTTAGAACTTCAACAAACGATTGAATTTAATGAATCAGTCAACGATCTAATTGTAGGCGATTTCAACGGCGATGGTCAGTTCGATGCCGCAGTGAATTCCTATAATTTTGTTGGTTATTATTCAAATAATCAAATTACCGTGTTACTCGGAGATGATGAAGGGAATTTGAATCCTGCCGAGAACTCTCCATTCCCACGGAACGGTTTTGGTTCGTTTACCTTGGCTGATTTCAACGGAGATGGTAATCTAGACTTGGCGCAACCTGATTCCTCCTTCATTCAAGAAGTCTCGGTATTGCTCAATCAAGGAGACAACAGCGATGATGATGATGATAATGATGATGATGATAATGATGATAGTGATGATGATGTATTAGTCGGAACGAGCGAAAATGATACCGTAGTTGGAAGCACAGAAGATGATGTTATCCAAGGTTTAGAAGGTGACGATGTTCTGGCGGGTGACTTGGGTAATGACCTAATTGAGGGAGGTGATGGCGATGATCTATTGCGAGGGGACTTAAATAATCGTTCTCCTGGCGGTTCAGATGGCGGTAATGATACCCTAATTGGGGGTAAGGGTGATGATCGAATTGGCGGTAAAGGCGGTGATGACGAACTCTTCGGCGGTGAAGGAGAGGATCAACTTTTTGGTGATGATGGCGATGATCTATTGCGAGGCGGTTTAGGCAGTGATACCCTGACTGGGGATGACTCATCTGGCGGTGAAGGAATGGATACGTTTGTCCTCGCCGAAGGTGAAGGAATTGATACTATTGTTGACTTTGAACTGGGGATAGATTTGATTGGTTTAGCGGAGGGAATTACCCCCGACCAACTGTCTATTACTGCCAATGGAAACGATACAGAAATCAGTCTGGGAGACAATGTACTCGCTGTTCTCAGCGGGGTAGAAACTGCTGATTTCATCGCTCTTGATCCATTCGTTCAAATCTAGAAGACTACCTGTAGAGGCGTTCATCTCGAACGTCTCTCATCTGTTAATAATATCATTTCCGGTTGATTAATTCTGCTAGGTCGTGGGGCGGTTTAAACAGTGAACAGTGAACAGTGACCAGTTTTACAGTTATCAGTAACTTCTGACTTCTGACGACTGACCAAATCGACTTCTGACTGAAAATCCTCGCCCCTACCCTTGGGATGATTGATTAGCCGGACATGATATTCGCTAAAATTAAAATAGTCTATGCCTTTAATAATGGAATCCAAAACTGACTCAACACAACCGCCATCAACATCACCCCAAATTACCGCTTCTTCCCATTTCACGGACTGGTTGCAAGAAAAGCAAATTAGTTTAGCCTTTACGACTTATCAAACCTCACGACTATTACTCATTGGAGTCAATCAAAATGGCGGAATTTCAGGTTTTGAGCGATTATTTGACCGGGCGATGGGATTATATGCCACACCCGAACAACTTTACATGAGTTCAAAATATCAACTCTGGCAATTCAATAATATCCTGAAACCCGGACAATTTTATAATGGTTATGATCATCTTTATATTCCAAGAATCGGCTACACAACTGGAGATTTAGATATCCATGATATTGCGATAGATAAAAGTAATCGCATCATTTTTATCAGTACGTTACTCAATTGTTTGGCAACAGTTAGTCTAGAAAATAGCTGCACGCCGCTTTGGAAACCGCCTTTTATTTCTAAAATTATCAATCAAGATTGTTGCCATCTCAATGGTTTAGCGATGGTAAACGGAGAACCGGGCTATGTGACCGCGGTGAGTCAAGAGGATTATGTTGATGGCTGGCGAGAGAAAAGGCAAAATGGAGGGTGTGTGATAGATGTTAAATCAAATGAAATCATTCTCACGGGATTATCAATGCCTCATTCTCCGCGTTTTTATCAAGAAAAATTGTGGGTATTGAATTCAGGTCGGGGTTATTTTGGTTATATTGATTTAGACCGAGGAAAATTTGAACCCATTACATTTTGTCCCGGTTATTTACGGGGTTTAGCCTTTTGGGAAAATTGGGCAATTGTGGGATTATCAAAACCTAGAGAGGGAACTTTCTCGGGCTTAGAATTAGATGATAACTTAGAGAAAAATAATGTTAAACCTTGTTGTGGTTTGATGGTAATTGATTTGCAAACGGGTAAAATTGTCAATTGGTTACGATTAGAAGGGATAATTACAGAATTGTACGATGTGCAGATTTTATCGGGCGTTCAACGACCAATGGCTCTCGGATTTCAAACTGATGAAATTAGCCGTTTATTAACTTTAGATCCGATGGTTTCTCTGTTTTAATCATCTTAAACTTTTATATGAAATACATAGGGTTTGCTGAAAAAGTCTTTTAGTAGGGGTAGGAGTCACCGAGTCAGGAGTCAGGAGTCAGGAGTCAGGAGTCAGGAGGAATGGGGAATTTAGAGAAGGTAGGAGTAAGAATTGTTCCTCAATTTTTCTGTCTTTGTCTCCCCAAAATACTAAATTTTTGAACCCTACTGACCTAAAAGCTTGCAGTTTTTAA
>JAYKHV010000046.1:0-24339 GCA_035285085.1 Lyngbya sp.
AGGAGTCAGGAGGAATGGGGAATTTAGAGAAGGTAGGAGTAAGAATTGTTCCTCAATTTTTCTGTCTTTGTCTCCCCAAAATACTAAATTTTTGAACCCTACTGACCTAAAAGCTTGCAGTTTTTAAAGACCTAAAAATGCTGAAACTTTTACCTGAAAAGGATTTGAGATTTAATCGGCAAACCCTACATAAAATAATGCTAGAGTCGTAAACAGGAACTAGAGAAAAAATAGAGGCGTTGTCTGCAACGTCTCTACAGTTGAGAATCTCAATGGAAGTTACGGGAGATCGGAGAAATTAAACCGATAAATGATTAAACTACAGGGGTGACATTTCGACCAATTTCTAATTGTCCTGCATTCACTCCAGGTAGAAAAGCAATCAAATCTTCATTGGCAATAATCCCCACACCAGCGCCCAAATCTCCGAAGGTAAAATCAAGAAATCGAATCTGACTATTACTCTGATTAATATTAATTCGATCTACCGTTGGCGCAAAATCAGTAATCAGTGCAAAATCCGCATTTCCACCCCCAAGATAATAGGATTGATTCTCATCTCCGACGACAAAAATATCACTTTCCGTCCCCCCGCTAAACGTATCAACTTCTCCCTGTCCGGGGTTAGAAACGGTAATATCGACGCCAATTAATAAATCATCTCCCTTATCCCCAGAAACGATATCATTACCTTGACCGCCAAATAAATTATCATTCCCTTGACCGCCAAAAAGACTATCATCTCCGCCACCTGCGGCTAAAAGATCATTCCCTAAATTGCCAAAAATTTGATTCAAACCGATTTGATCGTTAATAAAATCATTATCTCGACCTCCAAATAAAATATCATTGCCTTCATTTCCCGAAACCGTATCTCGGCCTTGATTTCCAATAACAGTATCATCTCCAAGAGCCGCATTAATTCGATCTTCTCCCTCCAACCCAAAAATCAAATCATTCTCAACGGTACCCGTGAGATCATCGTTTCCCGAAGTTCCTAAAATTTCAGCCATCTTTTCAATGTGATTGAGTTCAAACTCACTAGAAATTGTCAAAGCAATCAGTTAATCGAGGTCAGCGCCATCGCTTGAGAAAGAGCAAAATACCTCCTGATTTAACCCGGAGGCATTATAGCACTTGGAGAATTAGTTACAAAAATTTTGAGGAATCGTTTCTTCCCGAAGTTCTTGTAATTCATCAGTTGGATTTTCCACCGAGAAAGCCTCAGTTAAAGCATCAGACCATAACTGATTTTCTGCCAAATAATTAAAACGAACCCGGGCGATCGTTTCTTGAGAAGCACCGTTTTTTTGAAGTTCAGTATTGAGTTCTTCCAACGCCTGAGTTACTTGTTGACGCTTTTGGGCTTCCATCACGGTAAACGTCACCTGCATCGATGGAAAAGGAAACGTATCCGAAACCGTCTCAAACAACATTAAATCATAACTCTGACCCGGTTTGAGGGGAACTCCTGTATACTGAACTTGTTGAGTGCCTGGAGTCAGATCCTGACTCCAAAGCAACTCATCATTATTATGGGGATAAAGTTCAACTCGGGCTAACTGTCCCCGCCAAATTAAGGTGGGGCGATCATTCCAAACTTCAATTCCTCTAGCCCGATCAAAAGGACTCAGGGGACACAATGGCCCGCCTCGCGATCCGCCATCTCCCGACTCAGGAGGTTGATTATTAAAAAAGGAGTCTTTCCAAGAAGTATCCGCATAACGCGATCCGCCATCACTCGACTCTGGGGGTGAATTATTTTGAGATAACAACAGGCTGTCCCTACTCAAACCGGGTACGACCCTAACGGGTATAATCATACCCATAACCGATTCCCCACTCACAAGCACAGTGAAGGCGACTGTTGATAAGATCCGATAAAATTTAACCATAGAATTTCCTTTCAACGAAAGCTACAATAATATACCTCCCCAGAATTAACTTACATCTTTCACTCTCACTCAACAAAACCTGAAAAACCCGCTTGTTCGACCAAAAATCTGGGCGAACAGCTATAAGTAGCAGCAACCAAGGCGGTTTCTGACACTCAATGTAAACTGGAGAATTAGTTACAAAACTTTTGAGGAATCGTTTCTTCCCGAAGTTTTTGTAATTCTTCAGTTGGATTTTCCACCGAGAAAGCTTCAGTTAAAGCATCAGACCATAACTGATTTTCTGCAAAGTAATTAAAACGAACAAAGGCGATCATTTCTTCAGAAGCATTTTGTTGTTGGAGTTCAGTATTGAGTTGTTCTAACTTCTGAGTTACTTGTTGACGCTTTTCTCCATTCATCACCGTAAACGTCACCTCTATCGATGGCAAAGCCAACCGATCCGAAACCGTCTCAAACAACATCAAATCATAAGTCTGACCCGGTTTGAGGGGAACTCCTGTATACTGAACTTGTTGAGTGCCTGGAGTCAGATCCTCACTCCAAAGCAACTCATCATTATTATGGGGATAAAGTTCAATTCGCGCCAACTCTCCCCGCCAAATAAAAGTAGGGCGATCGCTCCAAACTTCAATTCCTGTAGCATAATCGATCGGACTCAGCGGACACAATGGCCCACCTCGCGATCCGCCATCTCCCGACTCGGGCGGTTGATTATTGAAAAAAGAATCACTCCACCGTCCTCCACCACTGGCTTCAAAAGGGGGTGGATTATTTCGAGGTCTTTCCGTTGGGGCGGGATTATTTTGAGATTGATTTTGAGATAAAAACAGGCTTTCCCCAGTTAAACCGAGTCTAACAGATGGGATCGTACCGATCACAGATTCCCCAGTCAGAAGTACAGTCAGGGCGACTGTCGATAGCATCCCATAAAATTTAACCATAAGATTTCCTCTCCACGAAAGCCACAATCAAATACGTCCAAAACGTTACGGTTGGTAGAAACCAAGGCAATAGTATGCTTCCAGTGATATAAAGTTGTAAACTCGCCCCGCCATAAATCCCCGTTGCTACCATCATCACCACAATTCGTTTCCACTGTTTACGGGAAATTTGCCCAAATGCCAAAACCGTACCCTTTCCTAACCAAACGGCTACAGCCACCATCCACAAATCGGGTATCGGTGTTACCAGTCGTCGATGCAACCAATGATGTACCATGTAGGCATGAGCCTCACCACCCGGGAAAATCGGACGTAAATCAGGCGGGGTTTGTTGCGATCGCCAATAAGCCAGGGCGCTGGGTACTCCGTAGTTATCCTCACCTTCAGTATCTACACCCGCCTCACCGTATCCTCCAGGGGCGATCAAAATTACATAGTTGTCCGATCCCATGAGTGTGTCAATCTCGGAGGGTTGTTCGAGAAGTTTCCAAGCCGGAACGGTTTGAAACACTTGTTCGGGAGGAATGGAAAAATCAATAATCGGCTGTAACCACCATTGACGCATTAAATAAGCCCAGTTTGTTAAGGGGTGTAATACCGCCTTGGGGGAAAAAAGCTTTCCATAGTCTTTTGTGGTTGTCTCCAGTAAATAAGCCCTCACCTGAGATAAAAATTGGGTTGAGGCGTCCAGTTGCGGTTGGGGTGAGGTAATGGTTTCTGTTGATTCGTAATGAACCCAATATCCCAACGCCAACAGATAAGATAAGGGTAAACGCTGTTGGGAACCCTCCTCCGGTAGAGGAACGAGGCTAATATATTGGGGAGGATCGCCCAAAACTTGCAGATTGCCGTTGAAACTCCAATTCGGATCGGCGATTTCAGGTAAAATATCTAACCAACCGCCTGTAGAACGTCGATCGTACTTGCTGGCAAAGATAAACCAAGTTCCTCGTTTTTCTACGGCTTGACGTATAGAATTGGCTAAAATGGCGTCATTTTCAGGTTGATGGCGATCAAGCAAATAGTCAACACCGATAACTGGGCGATCTAAAAGGGCGAGTTGGTCGATGATTTTTGCCAAATAGCTGCGATCCATTGGTCGAGGATCGGAAATTTTAGCCCGTTTAATCGATTCTTCATCAATGGAAACCATCAACACTTTGGGCGAGTCGTTGGGAGTCTGAAGGGTGGCTTGACGATAAACCGACTGCACCCACAACCGCTGATCGAGTAAAAATTCCTGGACAGGCAGTTGCCAGCTTAACCCACATAATACCCCAAGGGCGATCGCTTCGCCTTTGCTGGGAAACCAACGTTTGAGTTTTTGTTTCCAACCATAGGGTTCGAGACGAAAAACAGGGGCGTCTGGATGGCGAAATAGAGAAGGAATTAAATAAGCACTGGGATAGGTTAACTGTTTTTCCAGTTTGAGAGATTGACAAGCCGCCAGCATCGCATCGTGTGCGTCATTATATTCGGCTAAACTGCGGAGAAATTGTAATAAAAATTCTTGAGCAACTCGATTATGAACGGGTTCACGCATGACCGCAACTTGACTTAATCCCAGATCAATTAACTTATTGGCTAAACTTAAACCCATACAGGAGTTAAACAAGGCAAATTGTAGTCCCCGTTGCATCGCCAGAGTTAAGGGTTGTTCGATCTCACACAAAGATAGGGAAATATTGGGGGCAATGGCGAGTTCTCCTCCGGTGAGGCTGGTTTCGTTGCTATGACCTGCAAAAAATAATACATCCCAACCTCGATGATCGAGGATTGCTTCGGCGATTTTAGTTTTTAATTCCGTTGAACTTTGTCCCGGTTGCCAACCGACAAAGACAATTTCAGCGATGTAGGAGAGGGATTTTACCGCTTCTTTATCGGCTTGAAAATCTAATCCGGTATCATCTCCCAAAATTGCCAAAACTCTGGCTTTTCGCTTACGAGGCGAGGGCTGAATGCTTTTAGATCGAATATTAGCCGGGGTGCGAACGATGCGAATTTTTCCCGAGGCCGCAAATTCGCTGCCAATTTCCCAAGCTTCCCAAGGTAGGCGGGATAAGTCAAGGGGTGTCACGCACAGACAAAGTTCGACTCGCCAATGATCGGAGGTGGCTTTGGCAATGGTCGCTCGGATCTCGAAAAGTTCTTCGTGTCGTAACCAACGATGAAATTCTGAGAGGAGTTTGGCTTCGGCTTCTACCAGTTTAGCGTGCCAATCGACCGGCACCGACAGTTGACCTTTTTGGTTAACCCGTCCTCGCAAAGATCGTTTGTAGAAGTTTAGATAAGTTTCCTGCCAGTCCTGGTACAATCGCGTCAGCGCTTGCGGATAAGGAATTTTGACTTCTAAGTGTTGTCTTTGACCCCAAGATAATTCAAACAGACAAACTTGTTCGACTTGTTGAACTTTTAAATCAAATTTAGAAACTGTTGAATTCATCAGATAGGAGTCAGGAGACAGGAGTCAGGAGACGGGAGACGGGAGTCGGGAGACACCGAGTCAGGAGACAGGAGACACCGAGTCAGGAGTCGGCAGTCAGGAGTCGGCAGTCAGGAGTCGGGAGACAGGAGTTAGAACAACCGGAGTTGGGAAAAAACTGTTAACTGAAAACTGTTTTCACTGGTCACTGGTGACTGGTGACTGGTGACTGTAAAACACTGGACACCTCTGTGACGATTTTAGCTAACTTCGGTTCTCATCATCTGGAAGAGTTCCTGTACACGCTGATACAATTTTACGCCAGAATCCGAGAGGTTGAATCGCTGATACACTGAAAGGATATGAGGTATGTAGTTTTCTTTAGACGGGCAACCGGGGATTTGCTCAAACAGTTCAAAGGCTTTGAGATGATACCACAGTGCTTTAGAAATATCAGCTTTTTTATAGCAAGCCAGTCCGATGTAGTTCATCAGTTTAGCTTGTTCTTCCTGTTGGTTATTCATCTGATAGATTTTAACAGCTTTTTGATAAAATTCAAGAGCTGTTTTATACTCCTTGAGGCTGTAGTAAACAATTCCGATTTGACCGAGAGTTTTAGCCATTTCTGAACGGGCTTTCACATCAGTAGTCTGAAAACTGTTTTTTTGAGGATTTTTAGCAGAACCCGAACAGAGCTTTTCGCGAATATTAAGAGCTTGATTGAGAAAAGCCAAAGCTTGTCGGGGTCTATCAAGATGATATTCTGCCAATCCCAAATTATGAAGAGCTGCCGCTTCATAAATACTATTTTTCAAGTTTTCTTCTTGAATGGTATCATTAAGTTCTTGAAAAATAATTAACGCTTTCCGACAGCATTGCAGGGTTTGCTCAAACATCCCCAGATGATTATAGATTTCTCCCAAGTAATTTAAAGTAATCCCGATCCCATTGAGATTAGAAAGTTTGAGAAAAACTTCTAGAGCTTGAGCCGCATAGCGTAAGGCTTGAGAATATTGCTTGGTTGCACAATAAACCCGAGCAATATCATTACAAACCATTGCCACTCTTAGAGATTTTGAATCCACAGGCGCGAGCTGAATAATTTGTTTTAAACAATGAATCGACCAAGTATAATGTTTGAGAGAATAGTGAATAATTCCAATTTGATGTAAAGCCTCAACGTGGTACTCTAAACTTTCCGTTTCTTGAGCGATCGCTAGCACTTGTTGAAAGGTATTGAGAGCGGACACAAATTGTTGTTCGTTCAACTGTTGAACACCAGTTTTATGTAGTGTTTTTAAGCGAGATTGCAGGGAAGAGGTAGATTTCATCGTGATTACCAAGAGGTCAGCAACATTAAATTAGAGGAGACAATCGAAAAATTAGAGGGTTTTAAACTGTTTATTGATCTGCTAAGATTTAAGGATAGAGACTGGCAAGTAAAGTTCCGGCTTGGGTTTGTTGTTTTTCCACTTGAACGGAGGCTGTAGCCGTCACAAAAGCAATCAGCGCACTCAGAAATAATTTTTCTATAATGGTGGTTTGCGGTTGCATGGCTGAAAGACAATTTAAGGGGATTAAGTTATCTACTTTGACATATATCTCAGGCAAGCCAGCTTATGCACTTTGTCTAACTGGGAGGGCGTAGTTTACAAAATTACATGATTCCTTTACGATTAAATGACTTTTCACCTGCCATCCCCCATGTTTGATCCTCTTTTTTGCGTCGAACATCTCCGAGTCGCCTATCCCAGTCGCAGCAATACACCGACTTGGGCGGTGGATGATGTTTCCTTTACCCTCAAACCCGGAGAAAAGTTGGGACTTGTGGGTGAGTCCGGTTGCGGAAAATCAACTTTGGGAAGGGCGGCGATGCGGTTGCTTCCCCAGTCTACGAAAATTGAAGGGCGAGTCACCTTTGCGGGACAGTCGGTGTTTGAGATGAACCCCAGTCAGTTAAGACGGTTTCGGGGTGAAGCGGTGGCGTTGGTGTTTCAAGACCCGATGACTCGTCTCGACCCGTTGATGACCATTGGGGAACATTGTATCGAAACCTTGAACGCTCATCAACCTCAACTTTCTCGTTTCCAAGCTAAAGAAAAAGCCATTGAAACCTTAGAAGCGGTGAAAATTCCGGCAAGTCGTTGGTCTCAATATCCCCACGAATTTAGTGGTGGAATGCGACAACGGGTAGCCATTGCTTTGGCGTTACTTCTTGACCCGAAATTAATTGTCGCCGACGAACCCACAACCAGTTTAGATGTTACCATTTCCGCTCAAATTTTGCAAGAATTAACGAGATTGTGTGAGGAACGGGGAACGGCTATTTTATTAATTTCCCATGATTTGGCAATGGTGGGGGAATATTGCGATCGCATGGCGGTTATGTACGCCGGAAAAATGGTTGAAATGAATACAACTTCCCAGATTTTACAACAACCTCAACACGAATATACCCGCTCGCTTTTGGATGCCGCGTTACATTTGCAAGCCGTCGAAGAAAGTTCAGAAACTTCTCCTCTTTCTGCGAAAATGGCTAAACCCTTATTGAGCGTCAAAAACTTACAACAACATTATACTTTAGAATCGAATTTAATTCAACAGCTTTTTACACAAAATAAATCAGTAATTAAAGCCGTTGATGGAGTCAGTTTAGAGCTTTATCCCGGCGAAATATTAGGCTTAGTAGGTGAGTCCGGTTGTGGGAAAAGTACATTATCTCGAAGTATTTTACAGTTGGTTCGTCCGACGGGCGGAAGCGTTGAATTTACAGGTAAAGAACTAACAACTTTATCGCTTCAGCAAGTCCGTTCCTATCGCCGTCAAATGCAAATGGTATTTCAAGATCCCCTGGCTTGTTTAAATCCAATGATGACCATCGGACAAGCCATTTCCGATCCGCTTTTTATTCATAAACTTGCCACACCAGAAGCCGCAAAAACCCAAGTCTTAGCCATGTTAGAACGGGTCGGATTAACACCAGCATCGGCCTATTATGAACGTTATCCGGGCGAATTATCGGGCGGACAACAGCAGCGAGTTGCTATTGCGAGAGCGTTAATTACCCGTCCCCAATTAGTCATTTGTGATGAACCCGTAAGTATGCTAGATGCGAGCGTTCAATCGCAAGTTTTAGCCTTAATGTTGGAATTAAAAGAAGAGTTTAATTTAACCTATTTGTTTATTACTCACGATTTGTGGGTGGCGAGATATTTATGCGATCGCATTGCGGTGATGAATGCCGGAAAAATAGTAGAAATCGGTTCAACAGAAGACATTTTTAAACATCCCCAACACCCCTACACCCAAACCCTTCTAAATGCGGCACCGTTGTTAGCCCGTTCCATTAATTCCTAATCCTTAAAAAAACCGTATGTTCAGGTTCCACCTCAGCCTAAACTCCCCAGAAAAGTCGGGTGCATCAAACCGAGGAATTGAGAAATAATTAGGAAAATGCTAATTTTTTGATAGACCGAGAAAAGTCGGGTGCATCAAACCGATAAATTGAGAAATAATTAGGAAAATGCTAATTTTTTGATGCACCCTACCCATCCGATAATCGGTATGGTATAACAATGAGAGTACATCTTTAAGTATCCGTACAGTTACCCTCAAAAACAACAAACACAGTTAGGGTTCACTCATCTACCGGAGGTGAAAAATTGTCACCCAAATCATCTAAAACCGCCCATCCTCTGACTCGCCTACTTCGCTACAGCCATCCTTACCGGATGCAAATTTTCAAAGCGACAATTTGTTCAATTTTAAACAAACTCTTTGACTTAGCACCCCCGGTTTTAATAGGTGCAGCCGTTGACGTTGTGGTTAACCAACAGGATTCATTTATCGCCCAATGGGGAATAGAAAATGTAGTCGCCCAACTGTGGGTATTGTCGCTGTTAAGTTTAATTATTTGGGGATTAGAATCAAGCTTTGAATACGCCTACGAACTCCTGTGGCGAAACTTGGGTCAAACCATTCAACACGACTTGCGTTTAGATGCTTACACCCATTTACAAGAATTAGAATTAGCCTATTTTGAAGAACGCAGCACCGGAAGTTTGATGTCAATTTTAAACGATGATATCAACCAGTTAGAACGGTTTTTAGACTTTGGTGCCAATGAAATTATCCAAGTGATTACAACGGTAATTTTAATCGGGGGGGGATTTTTTATTCTCGCCCCCGAAGTGGCTTGGTTTGCCATGTTACCCATGCCGTTTATTGTTTGGGGTTCGCTGATTTTTCAAAAACGTCTCGCCCCCCGCTATGCAGAAGTCAGAGAAAGAGTTGGTTGGTTAAATGGGCAGTTATCGAATAATTTAAGCGGAATTACAACCATTAAAAGTTTTACCGCAGAAGACTACGAAACCCAACGAATAACCGAACAAAGTGAAGCCTACCGCCAGAGTAATAAAGGGGCAATTAAACTCTCTTCTGCCTTTGTTCCGTTAATTAGAATCTTGATATTTTTTGGGTTTATTGCTACACTATTATTGGGGGGAATGCAAGCAATAACCGGACGTTTGGCGGTGGGAACTTATAGCGTTTTGGTGTTTATTACTCAACGTTTATTATGGCCGTTAACGCGACTCGGAGAAACTTTCGACCAATATCAACGGGCGATGGCTTCTGTTAACCGGGTGATGAATTTACTCGATACACCCATTGAAACCCATCCGGGAGATATTCCCCTTCCTGTCAATGAGGTGAAAGGTGAAATTGAGATTAAAAATATTACCTTTGCTTACAATAATCGAGTTAATGTTGTCGAAGATTTATCCCTACATATTCCCGCCGGAAAAACCATAGCAATTGTGGGGGCGACCGGTTCGGGAAAAAGTACATTGGTTAAACTTTTACTGCGACTCTATGAAATTCAATCGGGAATAATTACCCTCGATGGACTTGAAATTAATCGGATTAAATTAAAAGATTTACGTCGGGCGATTGGTTTGGTTAGCCAGGATGTTTTTCTGTTTCATGGCACCGTTGCCGAAAATATTTCCTATGGAACTTTTGATGCTTCCTTACCGGAAATTATTGCAGCCGCCCAAGTCGCAGAAGCCGATAATTTTATTCAAAAATTACCCCAAGGATATGATACAATAGTAGGAGAACGGGGTCAAAAATTATCCGGCGGACAACGACAGCGAATCGCGATCGCCAGAGCCGTTTTAAAAAATCCCCCGATATTAATATTAGATGAGGCGACCTCTGCCGTCGATAACGAAACAGAAGCCGCCATTCAGCGATCGCTCGAACAAATTACCCAAAATCGCACAACTATTGCGATCGCCCATCGTCTTTCAACCGTTCGTAACGCTGACTGTATTTACGTTATGGATCGGGGAAAATTAGTAGAACGGGGACGACACGAAGAATTGTTAGAAACCCCCGGAATTTATGCGAGTTTGTGGCGAGTACAATCTGGATTAACAGTCAACAGTTAACAGTAAACAGTGTTTTCAGTTATCAGTGAACAGTGACCAGTGACCAGTAAAAACAGTTTTCAGTTAACAGTTTTTTCCCAACTCCTGACTCCCGACTCCGGTCGTCCTGACTCCTGACTCCTGACGACTGACATCACGACGACTGACATCACGACTTCTGACTTCTAACTGGAGAGTCGCCAAGTAGATGCACCAATGCAATGTTAAGTGGATCAAAACCTACTATCGGCAAATTAGATTCACTCTTCATTGTCGGTGTTTTTGCGTTCTCTCCAATTGATTCCCAGTCGCTTGAGATAGTCCCAACCCCGTTGGGGCCAGACGTGTTGGCGACCTGTTTTTTGGGCAATCCATTCGGCCACCTTCGGACCAGACCAGGCACCTCCGTCAGGAGCAGGGCCTTGTAACGCCTCTTTGAGTTCCTGCTGTTGCGCCAAGGTTAACAAGGAGCGAGCAACAGGCGGTTGGCGATCGCGGCTGCGGTTCCTGACAGAACCGGGGCCTTCACGGTTATAGCGGCGAATGATTTCCTTAGAATAGTCGTAGTTTAAACCCACTACTTCGGCGGCTCGTTTAATAGTCCAACCGCCTGCAACAAGCTGAAGAAGGTGCCATCGACGAGCTTCGGTGGTATCCCGAGCCTGTCGGTAACGGGCTTTTAGGTCTTCAGTCGTTAAGTGGGGTTCTAGATGAGCTTTTGGTGGCATCCTCCTCTCTCATCACATCCGGAACGTTAATCGATCTATCCAAGTTCTGCAAAGAATTCCGGAGTGAATCCGAGAGTGATAGAAAATTCTTATCAAACAACCATCATTGATTAGTGGTTTTTGCAACAGGAGGCGGAGTAAACAGTCACCAGTCACCAGTCACCAGTCACCAGTGTTTTCAGTTGTCAGTAAACAGTTTCTTCCCCTGCACCCCTGTCCACTGTACTCTGTACCCTATTCACTGGTCACTGTTTACTGGTCACTGTTTACTGATAACTGTCTTAGACCTTTGCAGGTTCCTCTAACATCAATTTTGAGCGCTTGATGGGTTCTGGAACATCAATCGGATATTTCCCGGTAAAACAAGCCGAACAGAAGCTCTGAGGGTCCTCGTGGGTGGCTTGTAGCATTCCTTCCCAACTCAGATAAGCCAAAGAGTCCACCCCAATATGTTGAGCAATTTCTTCAACGGACTTCTTGGCGGCAATTAATTGATCTTGGTTATCGGTATCAATTCCGTAGAAACAGGGATGAGTCACAGGAGGAGATGAAATTCTCATGTGTACTTCCGTTGCACCTGCATCTCGCAACGCCTTAACAATCTTACCGCTCGTTGTGCCTCGAACAATCGAATCATCCACCATGATCACCCGTTTCCCTTCCAAAACATCTTTTAAGGGATTCAGTTTCATGCGAATCCCCGCTTCTCGCATTCCCTGAGTCGGTTGGATAAAAGTCCGACCCACATAGCGATTTTTGATCAATCCTTCCATGTAGGGAATATTCGATTGTTGAGAAAACCCAATCGCCGCCGGAATACCCGAGTCCGGAACCCCAATCACCAAATCCGCCTCAACCGAAGACTCCTTTGCTAAAACCCGACCAATTCGCATTCGATAGCTGTAGAGACTTTCCCCTTCCATGAGGCTATCGGGTCTGGCAAAATAGATCATTTCAAATACACACAGTTTCCGAGAAGCTTGTTGTTCCCACTCAATAGACTGTAACCCGTCTTCGGTAATCCAAACCATTTCCCCCGGTTTGACTTCTCGTAAAAATTCGGCACCGATAATATCTAAGCCACAGGTTTCAGATGCCAAAACATATCGAGTCGGGTTGGTCTCTAAAGTCCCGATCACCAAAGGGCGAATCCCATGAGGATCGCGGGCGCCGATTAATCCGACCGGCGTACCAATCGTTACACTAAATGCACCTTGGCACATCTTAAAGGCGCTGATACAAGCCTCTACCCAGTTTTTACCCGAATCCACTTCTGAAGCGATCGCCAGGGCGATTAACTCTGTATCTGTGGTGGTGATAAAACTATATTGGCGTCGGGTCATTTCCTCCCGCAGTTGAGGAGTATTCACCAAATTACCATTATGAGCCACAGCTACCGATCCGAGGCGGCTATTGGCGATCGCGGGTTGAGCATTCACCACACGGCTCGATCCGGTCGTAGAATAACGGGTGTGACCGACTGCTAGATTTCCCTTTAACTCGCTGAGGATGGATTCATTAAAGACTTGAGAAACTAATCCCATGTCTTTGTACAAATACAGCTTTTCTGACTCGAAAGTGGCAATTCCTGCTGATTCTTGACCTCGGTGTTGGAGGGCATACAATCCAAAATAGGTCAGTTTGGCAACATCTTGACCGGGTGCATAGATACCGAAAACACCACAAGCTTCTTCGGGCTTATCCGGATTTTGGAGATTGGAGTCGGACTGGTCAGTGGTCAGCAAATCGTTTGGCATCATGGTCGTTGCTCGGTGTTTAATGTCAGAATAATCAGCAATCGGGATCTCGCTCAAAGCCGTACAGTGTTAGATCATTGTCCCTAGCTAGGTGATAATTGCATCTGCGATCCCTCATTTAAACAGTAGCGTAAACCACTCTACACGTCATCTGAGTTTCCTTCAATCTCTGGTGTTGTCAACCGACCCCTGAGTTGTTTTTCAGTATCTACTCAAATGCCTGTCTTACCGATCGCCTCAGGTTTAGGCGGAAATCGTTACAGCAGAGGGTCAAATGTCGGCTAAATTGGAAATGATCGGTTTTTGCAGGAATTGTGAGAATGTCAAACTCCGCCACAGTCATCGCTCAACTTAAACCCGCCGACAAGCGAGAAGTTATTGTCTATCAACCTTATTACGACGAGAAAAGCCGCAGATATTTACCGCTCTCGATTAGCCTTTACAAAGAAAAAAGTTTGGAAGGGGCGCGTAAAATAGATAGCGGTGAGGATATTCCGTTTGTCGCCACCTGGAATGTTTCTTTACTACCGGCCGATCTGACCCGTTGTCGGGTACAGTTTGATGGGAATGCGGATCTTAGCTATGAAGTCACCATGTCGAACTATGAATTTATCCGCTATTTAATCGATGTGTTGCAAAACTTTGGTCGCAATCGCACCATTGATTTTTCTCAAGAGTTCTACAAGCGCTTACTCCATTATGTTGATTAACCTCTGACTCCAAACTGGTATCTCATCTAACAGTTGTTCCAGCCATTGCTGTATCATAATCCCAATTACACAAGATTCAACTCAGTAGCGTGGGGGCTTTGTTGATTTGAATCAAGAGGGAACGCCACTCGTGCGGAGGTCTTCCGCAATGAAATACAATAAAAAAAGCCAAAAAAACCACAAGACTCTAAGATCCATCGGGGTAGGGCTTAACATCCCCTGAGGCTGATTACAAGCCGCAGCAAAGTTGACCCGATGGTGAGAGAATCAAAACAGATACCGACCCGGAGCAACGGATGGGCGTTGATTCAAGGAAGCCCTAATATATACTTCCCTGTATTGGTCGAGTCCGTTTTTCCCGTCAGTATCGGTTTTCCAATCAACCAGTGGGATGAAGCAAAAAGTCAGCTTTCAGGCTTGTCCGGTTTGTGAGGGGGATTTTTGACTGATCGGAAGTTGTGAAATTCCCTCCGGCTTGAGTCAAGGGGAAAAGTGAAATTGAGCGTATAGAGGAGTCAGTGACGTGGCTAAATCCGCCAAGTGCCTGTTAATTGGGTCAACGCAGCCTTTCAGTGGGAAATCGGCAATTGCACTGGGGCTAGCCCGTCAGTTGCGATCGCATAATCTTCAAGTTGCCTATGGTAAACCGCTTGGAACCGAAATCGGTAATGCCGTAGAACCTTTTGATGCCGATGTCCAGTTCGTGGCGACGACCTTAGGACTGTCAGCCGATCAGGTGGGTTCACCCGTGCTGATGCTAACGGACAACACGATACACAGCAGATTACAAACAGAAGATACCACCAACTATAGTCAGGTTCTCGCTTCCTATTTACAAGCGTTAAAGGGCGATTTAATTTTGTTAGAGGGGCCGGGAACCCTACAACAAGGCAGTTTATTTGATCTGTCTTTATCGCAGATGGCGCGTGTACTGGATGCTTCGGTGATGCTTGTTGAACGGTTGGAGTCTTCGGCAGCTATCGATGGCTTTCTCGTCGCTAAAGCCCAACTCGGCGATCGCCTGATGGGTATTTTAGTTAATGATTTGCCCCCAGAACGTCAGGAAATTATGACGAATTTTATTCGACCGTTTCTCCAGCGCGAAGGCATTCCCCTATTGGGGATTTTACCTCGAAATGATCTGTTGCGAAGTGTGACGGTTGAAGATCTGGTTAAACAACTTCAGGCGCAAGTGCTTTGCGGTGGCGATCATTTAAACATGATGGTTGAAAGTCTCAGTGTCGGGGCGATGAATGTCAGTGCGGCGATGAAATACTTCGATCGCAGTCGCAATATGGCCGTTGTTACCGGGGGCGATCGCACCGATATTCAGCTTGCTGCTTTAGAAAAATCAACCCATTGTTTGATTTTAACTGGACAAATCACTCCCGATCCGCTGGTGTTAACCCGTGCCGAAGATCTGGAAGTTCCGGTGTTAAGTGTCGATCTCGATACCCTAACGACAGTCGAAATTATCGATCGCGCTTTCGGTCAGGTGCGAGTTCACGAACCCAGTAAGGTTGAGTGTATCACCCAACTGATAGCCGAGCATTTCGATCTCGAAAGCTTTATGAAACGCTTGGGTTTAGAAGTCCCTGTTCCTTCTAATCTCTAAGTCGAACTGTTTAAGTCTACATTCAACCCGCCCCCGCACAATTTGGGGGCTTTTTTTATAACAAATCATATCTAGAAGCTGTAGCTTAAGTTACAAAATCTGAAGTTTTTCATCCGCTATCCTGCCATCACCAACCAGAAAGGCTATACTAAAAATAATGGAAAAACACAACAAAACAACAAAAACTGTCCACTATGAACAAAAACTCCAACAAACACTCCAACGAACTGGCTCAAACTCATCGGGCCAACATTCAAAAACGTCTAGAACACCGTCTCGAAGTTGCCAGAGCCAAAGGAGATCAAGAGTTAGTCCGGCTTCTAGAAGCAGAGAAACAACAACTCCTCTGACAACACACAGCAGGCGGGTTCATAGAAAACCCGCTTTCATGTTTTCAATGCCGTTATCGACCGCCAACCACAACATCCTTCATCCGAACGTGCGGCCCCCCGACACTCACCGGGAGAGGCATCTGACCGCTTTTCCCACAACCGCCATTGGTATAGGTTAAATCATTGCCGATCGCTTCAATATCCTTCAGCGTTTGAAAGACATTCCCCGTCAAGGTTACATCGCTGACCGGTTCTGCAATCTGACCGTTACGAATCATATAGCCTTCCGCCGCTGCAAAGGTAAACATTTCGCCGTTCGTCTGACCACCCAACATTCGCACCGCATAAACCCCTTCATCGATATCTGCAATCATCTCCTCAAACGAGCGATCGCCGGCTTCGATAGCAGTATTGGTCATGCGGACAATAGGCGGATAAGTCGCATTCAAAGCGCGAGCATTTCCGGTTGGAGATTCTTTCAGTTTACCTGCGGTTTCCCGATTATGCAAGCGTTGAGTTAAAACTCCATTTTGAATCAAATATTTGCGTTGAGCCGGAACCCCTTCATCATCATATAAAATCGAACCGGGTAAATCAGGAATTGTGGCATCATCAATCACATTAAGCTGTTCAATAGCCATCGGTTTACCCAGTTGTAATAACTCCTGCATTCGCGGATTTTCATAAACAAAATCGGCTTCAGACAGATGACCAAACGCTTCGTGAATAAACACACCCGCCAAATAAGGATCGAGAACCACCGTATATTGACCGCCTTTGACAGACTCAGCTTCTAACTGACGGATCGCCCGTTCTGCTGCACTTTGAACCCGATCTTCAATCCCGATTAAAACATTATAATCAGAGCGAGAATTAATCGATTCATATCCCTGTCTGACTGTACCATTATTAGTAGCAATTGCCCCAAAACGCCCGTTAACATCCAGACGTTCTTGAGTGATACAACTGCCTTGAGAATTGACAAAATAGGTCGTGCTAAAACGGTCTGTATAACTCACGGCTGTGGTTTGAATGCGAGAGTCAAAATCTAACAGAAGTTTGTTATAATGTTCGATGAGTTGACGTTTTTCTTGCAGGGAAATTCCTCGCGGATCGCGACCTAATTTCACCGAAACCTGATCTTCTATCGCTTCAATTTCAGCCAGTTGGGTGGTTTCATGTCCGACTAAATAGGCTTGAGAAATAGCTTCGGTAATGCGATCGTCAAGTTCAGACAAACCGTTAAACGTGACAAAACTCCAACCCCCTTTGTGACAGGCGCGAATACCCCCCGCTAGGGAAAAACTACGGTTCACGGCGTCTAAGCGAGAACCCCGAAAAGAAATAGATGTGGTTTCGCTTTGTTGGAGGCGAATTTCCAGATAGTCTACGCGATCGCGATGGGTTTTGATGCGATCGAGCAATTGTGTTTCAATAGCAGTAGTCACCTGTTTTAGTCCTTGCAAAAGTGCCACTTACATTGTAGGGTGCGTCAGAGAAAAAAGTTATCGGTTGAACTCAAAGGTGAATTATTCTGACCGACCCAAGCTTACAGGGTAGGGTGGGTCAGACAACAAAGTTATCGGTTGAACCCAAAGGTTAATCTTCTGACCCACCCTACGACTACTAACAACAAATTTATCGGTTTAACTGCTCTGTTAATTATCTGACCCACCCTACTATTTTAATCTGACTTATGCAAAAATTAAGAAAGAAATTTGGTAACTATTCCTGTCAAACTCTGCAAATTATTTATATCGGTCAATGCCAAATCTTTAAAAAGTGTTTGAGCCTGCTTATGATAGGTTTTGAATTTTGACCGTAATAGTTCTTCTTGTTCAAGTTTAGCACCCTTAGAAAGTATAGAATTAACAGTTGCTAACATAGCCAAAGTAATAACAACTGCTACACTTGCCGCAGCTACATCGATAATTCCTGTTGGGGGAAGAAACGACTCGACAAACAAAAATAAACTTAAACCCACAGTCTGAGACAAAAATGTAGGAATAATTGCAATAGCTGCCGTTTTAGGGAGAATATTACCCGTATATAGATAATACAAAGATGCAATTGTCACTGCCTGCGTTGCTGTTATAAAAGCAGCACTACCCGGAAGGAATGCTTCAGCCGCTACTGCTACTAATGCTGCTACAATTATTCCAACAGCATAAGGAGTTTTCTCAGCCATGTGTCTTGCGAGCAATAAGTCCTTTCCCTTTTTTTGGAGGAACTCCTCAATATCCTTACGAAGCCAATAAACCTTTCTAATATCCATTTTTGGGAGGCGACTTTTAGGGTCATAACCTTTTGCACAAGTTGGATATATTTTATCAACTTTCAAGTCATTTTTCCACTGATTTATTACCTCATCAAGAACCGTTGGATCGAGGTCATCCCACTCATCAATCTTATTGAGAACTACAAAGATTGAATCACAATGTTTTCTCAAATCATCTAGATTTTTTTTCTGAGAAGCATCTGATGATCCTGTGACGACAAAAACTCCTACATCGATATGTTTGAGAAAATTTCGAGTTACATCGCTATTTTCCGCACGCACATCATCAAGTCCTGGTGAATCAATCAGACAGACTTTTTCATCAAGTTTTAAGATGGTTAAACCTTTTGTAACTCCTGAAATTGCTCCCACTTTTGCCATTTCTAAAGCTTGCCTTCGGCTGTGTTGTAATAAAGCATTGATTAAAGAACTTTTTCCCGAGCTAACTTTCCCAATAAAAGCAATATTCAAAGTCTTAGATAAATCGGGTGCTTTCTCAGAAAACTTGGCTTGAACTCTATCAAAGAAACTATTCTCGTCTAAACCGTCAAAAGCTGAACCACTCATTTCTTGGTAACTCCTATGACTAATGAAGTAGCAACTGACATCAGCTTAATTGCTACCTCTACTATCAAGATTAGACTTTAAATATTTGATGGTCAAGAGGAGAATTACTGAACTTTTAGGAAGGTTCAAGTTTAAAGCTAGGAGGTCATTCTCCGTACAAATACTGATATCATGTCCGGATAATTAGTGATCAAAAAACTTTCTCCTTCTCCTCCTCTTTCTTCTTCTTTACTCGGTGACTATTTACTCGGTGACTATTTACTCGGTGACTCGGTGACTCTTTACTCGGTGACTCGGTGACTCCTGTCTCCTGTCTCGGTGACTCCTCCGTCGTTTATTTATAACTGTTCAACCGGACATGATATGAGTTTGTATCTCCAGACTTGATCGGATAGCTTTACTTTTTGAATCAGTAATCTACCCTTGCTTGTATACTAAAAGCAAGAGATTGAATTCAATTGCCCAAAACCAGATGAGTCAAGCTTCTAACTTATTAACTCGCATTACCCAGATACCCGGACAATGTGGAGGCCGTCCTTGTATTCGAGGGATGAGAATTCGTGTTAGTGATATTTTAGAAATGTTAGCTGAGAATGTTACAATAGCAGAAATATTAGAAGATTTTCCTGACTTAGAACTCCAGGATATTCAAGCTTGTTTGCTGTTTGCTGCAAAACGAACAGATTTTCCCCGATTAACAGCATGAATTTTTGGATTGATGCTCAGTTACCTCCCGCCCTAGCAAACTGGCTGAATGAAACTTTTCCTGTAGAGGCGACAACATTACGAGATTTGGGATTAAGAGATGCCAAAGACTTAGACATTTTTGAGGCGGCACGAGTAGCAAATGCAGTTATTGTAACAAAGGATAGTGATTTTGTTGATTTAGTTTGTCGATTGGGAACGCCTCCCCAAATTCTTTGGTTAACTTGCGGTAATGTGACCAATCAAAACTTGAAACGACTTCTAACGGCTACTTTTCCCGATGCCTTAGAAAAACTGCAACAAGGAGAAGCGGTTGTAGAAATTAGCAGTCTATAAGATAATCTAGACAACATTCCTGAGAAAACACGGTTACTCAGCAAATCATCAAAAAAAGGTAGGGTGGGTCAGACAACAAAGTTATCGGTTAAATTGTGAGGCTAATTATCTGACCCACCCTACGAGGTAGATAATTACGCACCTTACAATTATTCGTCTTCTGAGCCTACCATAATTCGCTGAAGTGAATTGAGGCCCTTCTTAACACGCCGAGAAACGGTAACAGCACTAATACCCATGCGTTCGGCGGTTTCCTTCTGGGTTAAGTCGTAGAGGAAGACAAACTCTAGAACCTTACGAGTCCCTTCTTCTAACTTGGCTAAAGCTTGTTGTAAACGAATTTGGTCTTCTTGGGCGAGTTGAAAGCTGCGGTAACGGGTATCAGGAACCAATTCTCCCAGACAGGTGGTTCCTTCGTTTTCATCTTGAACCGGAGCATCTAAACTCAACAGAGAGCGATTATAACCTGCGAGTTTCACCTGACCCCATTCGGCTTCTGAGATACCCAACCGGGCTGCAATTTCCGCATCAGTGGGCTGTCGCTTCAGTTCCACTTGCAATTGTTGAGTCAGTTTCATCGCCTGACGTTGGAGAGTCACCCAATGGCGGGGAACTCGTAGGGGGAGACTTTTATCTCTAAGGTAATGTTGGATTTCTCCGCGAATATACGGAATCGCAAAAGAACTAAAGGCGTGACCCTTGGACAAGTCAAACCGTTCAATGGCGCGTATCAGCCCAATACAACCGACTTGCAGCAGGTCATCATAGCTTTCGGTGCATTGGTTAATCCAATGATGGACTTCTTTGCGAACGAGTCCGATATTAAGCTGTACAAGCTGATTCCGGAGTTCTTTTGAGGGAGAACACTGGTACTGACGCAATAGTTCTAGAGTTTCGCACTTGATGATGTTGGTGGCTTTGGCTAACATAGGTCAATCCTCTCGTTGGTAGAGCAGGCTTTTGGTAGAGTTTTGAGATCATTTCAACCTTGTGGTCAGGTTGATTTGCATTTCTATTGTTTTTTGCTATTCCGTAAATTTACGGATATGACTTTCTAAAAATTAGAAAAATCCCTAAATTTACGTAAGTATTACAGTGTTTATATACAACTGTTGTAAAACGGAAGATCTATTGATTCCTCCAGTGCCAAGTATAACCTAAACCTCCTTGAAAGACAAGGGTTAACCGAAGTTGACTAAAAGGATAAAAATTTTGGTTAGACCTAAAAAAATGCTAAGTTGAACGATTTTATTAGGATTCAAGCCGTTTTTATCAGTCGAATTTGAAGTGAAGTTTATCAAACTCAATCCGGTATCAGTCAGACCGGAAACAATAGTTTCAACTCTCTATAATGAAGAATTAAAAGCTAGAAACTGCCATTAAAAAGAGGGACAACTTGCCCCTCCAAAGCTTGAATCTAATTGTCTTAGAATGGAACAGCAGACTTTCAAACCCGGAAAATGAAGCTGTTCTCCTGCGCTCCAAAACCCCTCTGATTAGGATTTAGTCGGTTCTACACGAGCATAAAACAAACCGCGAATCCGGACATCAACCGCTTCTTTCGCGCCTAAATCTGAATCTGAAGGTTGTTGGCTTTCAAAAATTCCGGCAATTTCCCCTGTATCTCCATCAACCTTAGACACTTGCAGAGAAATCTTACCCGCATTAACTTGGGTATCTGCTAGCTTGATATTTGCTTCAGCGAAGGTTTCCTCATCTGCGGTTGCGGGGAGAGCCACAGCATTATCATAACCTGTTGCTAAACCGCGACCCTTGGGATCGAGGAAGGTAGAACCGCGATAGGAAGGAACATCAAACACCCCTTCCAGGTCAGTCGAAGTGTTAATACTGGACAAACCGGGTTGACTTTGAGCAACTAATCCTTTGATTGTAAACAAGAAAGGAACTTGTTCGCCGCCGGGAAGTTGAACCGTAATCGGCTGAAAATCAATGCCGTATTTTTCTACAAAGGTGAGAACCCCGTTTTCATCAAATTTTAACGAGCCACCAACTTGGTCGAGACTATAAGTAAATCGAGTTAACAATCTACCCGGAACAAATTCCGCTTCTCTGCGTTTGGTGGTGGGTTCTTCCTTGACAAAATAAGTGGTTGGCTGCAAACACAAACCCGAAATTTCATAGGATGTGTTGGCATCAAGTGCAATGGAACCCCGAGCCGTTTCCGGTAAATTTGGACAATTAACTGCTAAACCTGTATTAACGATGTCATCATAGGTCAGTAATTCTGGACTTTTTGTTTCTGGCCCGGATGAGCAAGCTGTTAGTACACTCAAGCACAGGGCTAAAAGTGTAGCAACTAAAGCACGATATCTCATTTTTAACCTCTATATCCCCAATCGATATGTGACATATTTTGAGTAATCTGTCGCCGTTACCATCAACTTCTGGTGTCTGCTGTTGGCAATTTTTCCCAGACAAATGGGAATCGGATCACAGACTTTAATCTCTTGTGCAATCGGGACTTTCAATAGATCGCCCAATAGAGAATTGTACATGGCTTGTGACTTTTTTTGTTGCCTAGAGTATGAATTTCTGGCAACCTAAGCTAAACTACTTAGGTGGATTTGCTTAGGACTTCTGAGAACGCCAATCTGACCGGGCAAGCCGCTCGAACTTGCCAGATCCTCTACAAAAACCTGAGAATTGAGAAAGAATAGAGCAAGCAGCATCCCTCATGGAATACCAAACCGACTTTGAATCCGAACCCTTTCAGTCTCAGTTAGAATCGCTCACGCTGATGGTTCGCTCGATGAGCCAGCAAGCAGAGGGCAATACTGTAGCACTTTTGGCGATCTTACGCACTTTAGAAGTTTTGCATCGAGAAATTCGAGAAGGCTGGTTTCGAGAGGCTTTACCCGATAACCGTCAGGCTCTCTATGCTTTACTCAAAGAGGTGGAAACTTATGGAGGCTGGCCTTATATTCCCCGCGCTTCCTTGCGATCGCTTTTAGAAAACCTGTTGATTGAGCAACAAGAAGATTCTCAGACCTCAGACGAATAATATTATTCTAGGGCGGAGGTTGCTCTTCTAACTGCATCAAACCCCGACTGACCAGGAAGCGCGGCAAGCCCCTGGCTTCAGACATGGGGAAGGATAGCGCGGCGACCGACCGCAGGAGGAAGCAACTATAGCATTTCTCGGACTCATGAGGTACACTAAAGGCGATCGCGCGATCGCCAAACGATGGGTGTACCCGAATGGCGATCACGTTCATCGATCGCGACTACCGTGATCGCAAACGCTCTAGTTCGTAGCTGACGGGGTGAAACGTTTGAGGTGTTCATCAAAAAAGCAACTAAAATAAACAGGTCACTTCAAAGCCAAATCTTGCTTTGAGGAGTTATCCTCAAAAAAACATCTTCGGTTATCTGAAGAAAAAAGTAAGTACAATGATAGAGGAAAAGCCCTAAGCTATAAAATTAGTAAATGAAACCTTATTCAATTGATTTTAGACAAAAAATTATAGAAGTCTATGAAGAAGAAAAAATTTCAATTCGGAAATTAGCCAAACGTTTTCGAGTCGCTAGTAGCTTCGTTCAAAAATTATTAAAACAATATAAACAAACCGGACAGATCAAACCCAAACGTCAAGGAGGAAATTCACAGCCAAAAGTCCAAGGAGCGGATCTAGTAACTTTGACAGAAATTATTGAAAATAATAATGATGCGACTATTGATGAATTATGTGAATGACTTGAAGAGCAAACCGGGATTAAAATTAGTAGAGCAACGATGGGGAGAATTAGTCAGAATTTAGATTATACATTCAAAAAAAAACACTCCATGCTGCGGAAAAAGAAAAAGAAGAAATTCAGTTAAAAAGAATTAATTTCTGGAAAAAGATTCGAGAAGTTAGGGTCGAAGATTTGATTTTTATTGATGAATCAGGAGTAAATTTAGCTCTGGTAAGACTCTATGCTAGAGCTATAAAAGGAAAAAGAGCCAGAGGGAAAAAACCACAAAAAAGAGGCAAAAATATCTCGATAATCAGTGCAATATCCCTCGACAAAGTTCTGGTATCCAGCAATATTTATGGTTCGGTAAATGGGCTGACATTTGAAGCCTTTATTATTAATCAATTAGTGCCTAAATTGTGGGAAAATGCCTGTGTAGTTTTGGACAATGCTAGAATTCATTTGGGAGATATGGTCAAAGAAGCTATTGAACAAGCCGGAGCAAAAGTAATTTATCTACCTCCCTATTCTCCTGAATTTTCTCCAATTGAAAATTTTTGGTCAAAAGTGAAAGCTATCTTGAGAAAACTTAAAGCAAGAACCTATAAAGATTTAATTAATGGGATTTTTGATGCTATGTTAAAAGTCACTCAACAAGATATTCGCAATTGGTTCACCCATTGTTGTTACTGTACCTCATAAGTCCGAGAAACGCTATAGACAATATTATTGTTTGATTTGAATTTCATATTGCATTAGATAACTTTGGGCTGCATAATATTGTATAGGAGGTCAAACAATGTTCGGATGTCAGCAAACTCTAATTAATGCAAGCCCACAACTGCGAGGAATTCTTGAATTTCTGTGCGGCGAATCAAACAAACTGCACAACTGCGGGACTTATTTTTCTCGTCAGTTGTAT
>JAYKHV010000047.1:0-12255 GCA_035285085.1 Lyngbya sp.
TGAAGAAGGAGTCAGGAGGACCGAGTCAGGAGTCAGGAGGGAAAATTGCATGGGGATTCGCGCCCCCAAACAATTTTGATCACCGTGTAGACGGTGGGGTATTAAACCCATAAGAGAAATGATAAACAGTTCAAAAACCCACTACAAAACCCCGGTTTTTTGAAAAAACCGGGGTTTACTTCAAAATGTTTGTGAAGTTTTACACAATATTTCTATCCCGAAATAAACAGTTCAAAAACCCGGTTTCGATAAAGTTACCGGGTTTTTCTGCAAGATGTTTGTGAAGTGTTATGCAATGTTTGTATCCCGAAATCGATCAATTCTGATTCTGTTGGGGCGGGTTATAAACAATCTTGAATATCTCATAATTAATTTAACAAAACCCGCCCCATTCACCGTTTGACTCTCTTGAAGAACCCAGAATTAATTTAACAAAACTCTTCCCGTTTGCAAGTTCATCTCAAGGGCGCAAGTTCACCTCAAGGGCGCAAGCAAGAGCGCCCCTACGGGAACCCGCCCCGTTTGCAGTTTTACGGAATGTTTGTATTCCGAAATAAACAGTTCAAAAAACCACTACAAAAACCCGGTTTCGATAAAGTTACCGGGTTTTTCTGCAACTAAATAATTCCTAAAACCGCTTTAGTCAAAGATTGAACAGACTGTCCGGCTTCAGTTAAGATGTGATAGAACGGTTGTTGAGAAGAAATGAACACTCGCGCACAATTTCTTCCTGGCATTCCCGATATTGAACCGCCCGGATGAGTTCCCGCCCCACTGAGATATAATCCTTTAATGGGGGTGCGATAATTGGCTAATTCGGGTAAAGGACGGAAGAAAATCATCTGTTCTAAGGTCATATCAATATGATAGTAATTCCCCTTATAAGCGCCCAAACGTTCCCCAAGTTCAGCCGGACTTTCGACTCTTCGAGCGATAATTGAACGCTTGAGATTCGGACAATAATCGGCTAATTTATCTAACACCCGATCCGCAACTTTATTTTTCAGATCGTCCGTCCATCCCGTCCCATTTAAACCGGTTCCTTCCGCCCCTTCTACTTGATAAGGCGCGAAAAATTCGATCCAAAGGGTATGTTTTCCATCCGGTGCCATCGTCGGATCAAGCATCGTTGGAACCACCGCATACATCGACGGGTCGGAATCAGGAATTCTACCCAAAGAACAGTCGTGATGGGCAATTTCAACCTGTTTAAACGAATCCGCAATTAACAGCGAACCAATTAAATATTCATCCTGATGATTGTGATGTTCAAAGCGGGGTGCTTCCGATAAAGCGCAATCAATTTTGAGAATGGTTTCGTTATTATTAATGATACGACGTTCTAGACGTTGACGCAAGTTTGGATCGGCAGCATCCACATCCGCTTCATCCATACATTGCAGAAACAAACGTTTAGCATCAATATTAGAAATAACCCCTCTTGTGGCGCGATATTCCGTACCATTTTGTACCTGAACACCGACCGCACGGCCATTATCAACCAATACCCTTTTAACAGATTGTTCCGTTAAAATTGTACCGCCTTTCGCCCGAACCAAATTCACCAAAGCATCAACTAAAGCACCCGTTCCCCCTTTAGGTCTAGCCATACCCGGATCGTGTCGCATCGTCATCATCATCGCACCGACAGCCAGATTTTTTTGAGACGGAGGAGCGCCCAATTCTGAAGCCAAACGCGCCAGAGGTGCTTTAACAAATTCCGAGTCAAACCACTCATTTAAAACATCCTCAGCGCTGCTTAACATCGTGCGAACAAAATCCAAGCTTTTTTCAACTGAATTAATGATCGACCATAAGTCTTTAAACTTGTGACCGTCGTAATTTCGGGCAATATCAATAATAGATTTTGGGGGCGCATTAAACATCGGAATTGCTGCGCTAATAAACCGATGCCAAAAATCCACAAAATTTCGATAGCGTTCGGCATCTTCTGGAGAATAACGGGCAATTTCTGCACAGGTTTGTTCAACAGATTTGTGAGCATAAAAATATTTACCATCCGGGTGGGGGCAAAAGACAATCGGATCGCAAAATAGATACTCTAAACCATATTTATGTAATTCGAGTTCTTGAACAACCGGACTCAGATGAATAAACTCGTGATCGATCGCACAGAGGTTAAATTTAAAGCCCGGTGCTTCTTTCGGGATGACTTCCTCCGTCGTCGCTGCACCGCCCGGAACCGAACGTTTTTCTAATAGCAGAACACTATATCCCGCTTTTAATAAATAAGCCGCACAAGTTAAACCATTGTGACCAGCCCCAATAATAATTACATCGTAAGTTTCCATGTTTATTTCACGAATTAAGGTAAATTAGAAGGTTAGAGATTTGAGCAGAAAATTATCTTTGAAGCCGATGCGCGATCCGGCGATCATCTGGCAATCTAGACATTCTCTCAACTCGCAAATCTCATCCATTTTTAACCATCTCTAGCATTGTAAGCAATCAATGGGTCGGCTGATATCTATATTTAGATAGACTGCATTCCGTCGGATCAGATCAGACAACCAATGACTAACTTTATTAACAGTAGCACGAGCAAGCCGAGCCACTCCAATATTCTCACGGCAGGTTCCGTTCTGAAAAGCATAAACGATATCCCATTTAAGTCAGTTGACAGCTTCTCCGTTGATTGCTAAAGTTTAATTTTAAAAGCTGAAGCGCTTTTCTCAGCATCACTACTCCTTATGTCGATTCCGATTTCAACATTATTTATAGGTATTCAGGGATTGATTGCTTTTGTACTTTCCTACCAAGTGGTGATGGAGCGAACTCGCACCCGCATTTGGCATGGAGCATCAAAATCTGAAGTCAAAACCCAACCCAATTATCTCGAAAATCCTAACGCCTGGGCTGCATTAATTGAAAAATTTACTCAAAAATTAATCAGGACCAAAGATGCAGGTGACGGCATTTTACAACGCCAAATTCGCGCTCATGGAAACTTTATCGAATATGTTCCTTTGGCGCTATTATTTATCTTGGCATTGGAGTTAATGGCCGCCCCCAGTGGTTTACTTTGGGTGTTGGGTACTGCATTAACCCTCGGACGAATTGCCCATGCTTGGGGAGTTGTGGCGACTTACGGCCCTTCAATTGGTCGTGCTATTGGTTTTTTCCTGACTTGGTTTGTTTACCTTTTGGGTGCGGGTGCTTGTGTGTATTATGGGGTGGTCGGGAGTTTTTTCACCGTTTAAAATGTCGGGGTTTAATTCCATCAAAACTCAACGAAATCGCAAGAAACCCGGTTTCTAACACTGAATTTTTTGGTAAAAAGAAATTTACTCGGATTTTTAAATCAAAAATAATAACCCCCGCACTATTAGTATCGAGTTCATAGTGCAGGGGTTTAGTAGACTAAGTTGGTGGCAACAGTTTAACTTTGAATTTGTACCCGACCTCTGACCACAGAGCGTAACAGTCTATCTATTGAACGACGTTCGTCTTCGCTCAAAGACTCATCAAGCATCGCCGCCATTAACCCGTAACGGTCAGTTTGGGTCAGGCTTCGGCTGTCAGCGACAGAGGCGATAATTTCGTTGATGGCTCCGGGAAGTAAGTTAACTTGAGGCATGGGGTAAACGTTGAACTCGATGTTTTTATAATCTCCTGTTTTTCCAATTCGCGAAGTGACTCGTTTAGTCGCCCTTGAGTGAGAATAACGGTGGAAATGGTGTGAACTCGATAGGTAAACGGTGGTGACGTCCGTCACTCAGCTAGGCGAGTCCTTAATGTCACATCGATATAGCGGTTTTTACTTGAATGAGGCACAGTTCGATGAAAAACCCGGTTTCTTATGAGTTATAGCAGTACGCGAATACGTGTTTGACATTTCTAAATCCTAAAACCCCTTCACCGTCTACTGTTCCCAGATCCGGTGTTCCCTATTCCCGATTCAAGTAGCGCTATACCGAGTTTTTCGGATGTACCTGATGCGATGCTCGCACACCGCTACTTCGTTTCCACTCAACTGACTCCATTCATGTCACATAAAAAAGTGAATTTTCAAACTTTTGTGATTTCCAGCTTGACAATGAAAACCCCAACCGCAACCACTCAAAAAACAATGCAGGAAAAGCCTAGATATTAGATTTGGCAGATATTTCGCACCAACCCAACTGATTATATTTTTGTCACTTAAATGAGTGAATTTGCAATTTTTTCACTCACCAACAACTAAAAAGTCACACAAAAAAGCGACTGTTCGCACTTCTATCCTAGCGATAAGATTAGAGTTGTAAAGCAAACAAGAGAAAACAAACTTCACTCTTGTTTATCAATCTAGGAGAATAACCATGAGTGCAATGACTAACATCGAAACCAACGGACAAGCAACTTTTACTGCTGCTGCTATCCCCGCTTCTGCACCTGTTCAATATGCTGCGGTTCAATCGAGCGGAATTGACCTACCCGTTTTAAGTTTAGGTGTAGCAGGTGAAGCGGTTCGTTTCGCACAACAACGTTTAATCGCTTACGGATATCGGATTGGTTTCAACGGACAATTTGGTCCTCAAATGAAAGCTGCTGTTGAGCATTTTCAAGCTTATTATGGTGGCTTAGTTGTTGATGGAATCATCGGAGAAACAACCTGGCGTGCGCTGTGCGATCAAGAAATTTCTCGCTTAGGTTGGACTTTCCGTTCTCCTATCCAAACTACAAAATATGCCTACAATGTTCATATGCCTGAACTCAAGCAAGGTCATGTAGGTGATGCGGTTGAATGTCTCCAATTGCGTCTCTATGACAACGGTTTCTCGCTGTTCATTGATGGAGATTTTGGCTCAAGAACTCGCGGGGCTGTTGAAGCTTTCCAACGCCGTGAAGGGTTAAAAGTTGACGGTATTGTTGGTGGTCAAACTTGGCGTAAGCTGGGCGAATAATCACCTCAAACATGGGGGTAAACCCCCCGCTCATGGCAATTCTTTGAACGGAACACACCTTAAAAACCCGCTTTCTAAGAGGAAGCGGGTTTCTGTATGGCAGCCTCGGTTAAAACACACAATTAATTCCAGTTTATTGAGTTTATATTTAACTTTCATTTTCATTTTGTTTTTGTAGTTCATATGAATTAATTCGCTTATACCTCCTTTAATAGCCAACCTAAAGTAACACAAAAAAGCGACTTTTTACTTGGCAAGTATAGTGGTTATATTAGAGTTGTAAAGCAAACAAGAGAAAACACAATTAACTCTTGTTTATCAATCGAGGAGATCAACCATGAGTGCAATGACTAACATCGAAACTAACGGACAAGCAACTGTTAGTGCTGCTGCTATCCCCGCTTCTGTACCTGTTCAATCTACTGCGGTTCAATCGAGCGGAATTGACCTACCTGTTTTAAGTTTAGGTGTAGCAGGTGAAGCAGTTCGTTTCGCACAACAACGTTTAATCGCTTACGGATATCGGATTGGTTTCAACGGACAATTTGGTCCTCAAATGAAAGCTGCTGTTGAGCATTTTCAAGTTTATTATGGTGGCTTAGTTGTTGATGGAATTATCGGAGAAAATACCTGGCGTGCGCTGTGCGATCAAGAATCTTCTCGCTTAGGTTGGACTTTCTATTTTCCGTTTAAAATTACCAAATATCCCTACAATGTTAATATGCCTGAACTTTATCAGGGTTCTGTAGGTGATGCGGTTGAATGTCTCCAGTTGCGCCTGTATGACAACGGTTTCTTTTTGTTCATTGATGGCATTTTTGGGTCAAAAACTCTCGAAGCGGTTAAAGCTTTCCAACGCCGTGAAGGGTTAAAAGTTGACGGTATTGTTGGTAAAGAAACTTGGCGTAAACTCGGTGAATAGTCACCTGAGAAATGGGGGAATTTTCCCCACTCCCTAAAATTTCGTCGGTTAACATTTAGAGAACAAAAACCCGGTTTCGATTGAGAGATCGGGTTTTTCCCATCCACTTCAATTTATATGCGCCTGAGAAAACCTGAGAAAACCTGAGAATCACTTCAGTTGAGAATTCTCACTTTAATTAAAGTTCAGAGATTTTCTGTAACGACAAATTCGAGTTTTGCCTTTACCGTAGTAAATACTGAACATTCACAGTCTACTCTAGCCGAAATTACCTGTAAAACTCTAGAAAAGGTTGGAAATTGAACGGGAGGGTAAATCAAATGGAACCTATTGAATTGTGTATTTTACTACTGGCGATCGCCATTTCCGATGAAATTCTCAACGGACATTTTAAACTTTCTCAGCGATTGCTTTCTTGGCTGGACAAAAAACTAGACAAACAGCAGCATCAACAGAATATCGAGAAACCCAATGACTAAAAAATTACCAAAAGTTAACCGGGCTAAAAAACCCGGTGGATGAGTAACTTCGATTCAAAATATCAGAGAATTTATCCCTTTTCTAGTTTCATCCGACCAAGGAGAACAGTATAATGATTATACAGCAACTTTGGATTAGAATATTAATTTGGCTAATCATAGAAATCTTACTGAATCTTCTGGGGTTGGATGAGTTAGCAGATTATAGCGAATTTATCTTTAATGCTACTCGAACTCGTCCCCCAACTCACCAGTCTTAATCTATTCTCTTCAACTCTTTTTACCCCGGATTTTGTAAGCGAATAAACTCTAACGGTAAACCATCCGTATCGGCAATAAAAGTGACTTCATAAACCGAATTCCCTATCATTTGCTGAGTCGGTTCGAGTAAAACTTTCAACGGTTGGTATAAATCCGGTTGGGCTTGAGTTGCCTTCTCAAACTGTTCTTGGAGATGATTTAACCATTGCGGTAAATTGGGCGTCGCATCCGTCAAATCAAAAGAAAGATGATAATATCCCACATAATGTTCATCGCCAAAAGCATCCGGTGCGGGTTTGGGCTGAGGAATTTGAATTAATTCAATTCGCCCATTTAAACCTTCCATCCAACAAGCCAGAGTGTAACCTGTCGTAAAGCGTTCGCCAACTTGAAAACCAAGAATTTCATAAAACGCGATCGCTCGATGGATGTTAGCCGTGCGAATAGAGGCATGGTGCATAGACAAATTAACTTGAGAAACAGCGATTAATTCCCAGAGAAACGGTTAAAGTTTACGCCGATGAAATCAACTATTCAAACAAGCGAAAATAAGGATACCGAATCGGCACACCTTGTTCTTTTTCCAAATCAAAATTAATCACATCCCAGCAAGGTTCATCTTTGGGATCGGGACTAAATTCTACAGGTAAACCATAGAGTTTAGGTTGAGCGGTATCCGACTGTCCTCGCCAGGGGGTACTGCGTTCGAGATAGGAACTAATCAACTCTCGATAACGTTGAGCAATAATCACGCGAGTGGCACGATAACCTTGAGTATAAAGGCGATCTAACGCCTCGTGAATTTCAAATCGAATGCCATCCGGATGGGTGTGTTGTCGATACCACTCCCCATTCCACTGACGCCAATGCCGTCCCGACTGAAGATGAACTAATTCACTCGTTTTAGGATCGGCTTCAAAAGCCCCATGACGGGGACACAAATAAGTATCTGTCAACGTCAAGGCGGGAATCTTTTGACGACAGTGAGGACAGCGAATTTCCGGGCCAAATATAGGATACTGCAAGGCAGAATTCATGCTGAAATCAGTTTCGCACTGCTAGCTTGTAGACTCTATTATAGCGGGGGTGATTCCTCCCTTTCGGGGAATATTTGCCGAATTAGGTATAAATTTATAATTAAGCAATGAGTAACCAAGCCAATCATTTTGTCTGTAACGATGCCATAGACTGGCCGACTCCCGATCTTTCACCGGCAACTTTTATCGCCCCTAACGCCGTTGTTATCGGACGGGTAGAAGTAGCCGTTGGGGTTAGCATTTGGTACTCAGCAGTCGTCCGAGGAGATCTCGAACGGATTATCATCGGAGCGAATACCAATATTCAAGATGGGGCAATTTTACACGGCGATCCGGGTCAGATTACCGTTTTGGAAGATTTTGTTACCGTCGGACATCGAGCGGTGGTGCATTCGGCCCACATCGAACGGGGAAGCTTGATCGGCATTGGGGCGGTAATTTTGAACGGCGTCCGAGTCGGTAGCGGTAGTATTGTCGGGGCAGGCGCCGTTGTTACCAAAGATGTTCCTCCCCGAACCCTGGTGGCCGGTGTTCCCGCCAAACCCCTACGAGAGGTGTCACAAGCCGAAGCAGACCACTTGATCGAACACGCCCAACAGTATCAGAAGTTAGCCTCGGTTCACGCAAAAAAGGGAATGGGGAATCGGGAACAGGGAACAGGGAACAGGGAATAGGGAATGGGGTTACGGGGGAGATGGGGTTACGGGGGAGAAACTGGTCACTGGTCACTGTTGACTGGTCACTGTCTTCCCTCTTCCCGACAACCTATAAACATTTTTAATTGAGCAATTGGGAAAAATGAGATAAAAATAAAGTTATGAGAATTTTTTTAAGAAACTGGAGGAGAGCAAATGGATTTCGATTTTCGTCTACTGGTGGTTTTACTCCCGATCGCGATCGCCGGAGGCTGGGCTGTGTTTAATATTGGAGCCGCCGCCCTCAGACAAGTTCAAGGCTTTATGAGCAAATAAGGCGAAGAGCGACCCATAAGATCAACGCCGACTGTTCTCTCATTTTTAGAGGATGGTCGGTTTTTCGTTGGGGTACAATCCCCAGAGCTTGGTATGATAAAGCAGTTGAAGGGGTGGTGTTGACATAGACTGATTCACCAATCCTAGACGGTGAAATGTTTCCGCCACCGTTCCCCGTTCCCCGTTCCCTGCTCTATTGAGTGTTTTTGGCAACCGAGCATCGATTTATCCCATGACCCCAGAAACTGCCCTAACTGAAATCGCCATCAAGCAAAACCTAGAGCAATTTTTATTAGTTCTCCTGGTTTCGCTGAGTGTAGCCACCGTCTCCCGTCTGTTTGTGTGGTTTCGTCGCATTCCCTTCACCCTGCTGTTGGTGATTGTCGGATCGATTCTGGCGTTTGAGGACATTCGCCTGGTCAACCTTTCCCCGGAACTGATTTTAGAAATTTTTCTCCCCCCGTTACTGTTTGAGGCGGGTTGGAATATGAAATGGCGGGAGTTGAAACGAGATTTAGTTCCCGTTACCTTGTTTGCAGTTGTCGGGGTGATTATTTCGGTTGTCGGGATTGCTTTTGGGTTAAATTGGTTTGCAGGAATTCCCATTGCGATCGCTTTATTAGTGGGAGCGAGTCTATCAGCAACCGATCCCATTTCTGTTGTCGCGTTGCTGAAAGAATTGGGCGCCAGCCAACGTTTACGAACCCTGATGGAGGGAGAAAGTTTATTTAACGATGGGGTGGCGGTTGTTGCTTTTAGTTTGTTAGTCGGGATACCGATGGGAACGACTGAATTTTCGGTTTCCCAAACTTTATTACAATTTTTTACCTTTGTGGGAATTGGTGTAGGAGTTGGGAGTTTAATTGGCTTCGGAATTTCCTATCTCACTCAACGGTTTGATTCTCCTTTAGTTGAACAATCTTTAACCCTGGTTTCCGCTTACGGAACTTATGTCGTAACCGAGGAGTTGGGCGGTTCCGGTGTGATTGGTGTTGTTACCGTTGGTGTGATTTTGGGGAATTTTGGTTCTCGGATTGGGATGAATCCCCGCACGAGAATTATTGTTAGTGAATTTTGGGAGTTTCTCGCGTTTTTTGTCAATTCAATTGTTTTTCTGTTAATCGGCGATCAGATTCAATTTCCCAATTTAGCCGCCAATATTCAACCCATTTTAATTACAATTGGCGGAATGATTGTGACGAGAGCGATTAGCACCTACGGGTTAAGTGCGATTAGTAATGGGTTGGCAAAATCTGAAATTGATTTCAAAATTCAAACGATTTTGTGGTGGGGAGGATTGAGGGGTTCGGTTTCGATCGCGTTGGCGTTGAGTGTACCCATCGCTTTACAACAGCGGGATGAAATTATCGCGACTGTTTTTGGCGTGGTCTTGTTTACTTTATTAGTTCAAGGTTTAACAACCCAACCGTTACTCGACAAATTGGGGTTAATTGGCGATCAACCTTTGCGTCAAGAATATTTAGAATTAATCGCCCGTCGGGTGGCGTTAAACCGAGTGCAAAATCATTTATCAGACGTGATTCGCCGACAAGAAACCGACCCGGAGTTTTATCGATATCAAGCCGATTTAGTCAATCTTGAGTTAAAACAAATTCAAGAAAAAATCGATAAAATGCAAGCCGAACATCCCTCTTTACAAGAACTCAGCTTAAAGTTATTATTAGAGGAAATGGTCGATATCGAAGCCGATACCTATGCACAGTTAATTCGTTCGGGTCGTCTCGATAGCAACCTTTCTCCCCTGCTTTGGGAAGTGTTTGAAGGGCAGGAGAAAGAAAAAGTAACAGAATAGAAAAGAACTCAATTATAGGTCAAGTAAAGTATATACGAATTTATTGGAGTTTCGACGGGTTTTGAACCGGACACCTCTCAGAAATATCAAACCGCATCAATCCCTAAAAATAGTTCGATCAATCGTTTACTCCGAAAACCAAACCCCTTAAAAACCGTTTTTCGTTTAACTGTAGGAACGTTATTACCCCAAGAAAAACGTCAAGCCATTCGTTCTTGGCTGATTTCTAAAAACTCCAAATCTAAGCAATCTGTTTCTCTTTCTCCCGAAGAACGTCAGGTTTTGTTAGACTATTATCGCGAAGATGTTCTCAAGTTACAAGATTATCTGGATCGAGATTTTTCCGCTTGGTTAAACTGATATTCTATTTTTGGATCTAACCACTATGCTTGATTTATTTCTTTCTAACTTGGGTTCGTAAAGTCGTTTTTACTGCAATCCAAAACTCATCAAAGAATAAATTCCAAAAGTAACCATATTTAGGAAATCGTAAGGCTAATAACATATCAGCCGGAAACATCGTGCGGACTTCTTTCATGCTACTGGGACGAGTTATATATCGCACTTGTTCAGAATCTCCTCGTAACCAATGTCCGACAATCAAACTGTCTCGAAAAAATTTGGCCTGTATGTACAAGCCCAGTAGTCGATCAAGACTCCAAAAAGGCATCCAAGTTAGAGGCCCATAAAATTGAGTACCTTGAAAAAGATCGGTGATTGCAGACTTTACTAAACTTGACTTCCAAATGATATTGTTGAAATTCTCAATGTGAGCACCATGATGATCGGTACGATGAGTATTAAACCACAGTGAAATGAGTTTAAAGTGATTATCTAAAGGTGCAATAGGTAGTTCTTGAAGAATTTTATTCTTATCATGCTCATCTCTGCATTTAGATACAACTGTCATACTTTTAATCTGAGGTAAAGTATCCCAGTCCCGTTTGATATTTACCTCATCATCATAGTAAAATTTGTTTTTTTTCAAGCGAAGACACCAACTCTCAGGATAGTGATGAAAATAATCTAGAAGTAAATCTACGGTATTAGGATGAAGATAGTCATCATCATCGAGAGCAATAATATATTGGCCAGTAGCATTCACAAGTCCAGTACCTCGTTGAATGACTTCACCCTTATAAGGACTAGAAATAATTTTTAATCGAGGATCTTCTATTACCTTTGGTGTCTCTTGAGGTGGATAAACTAAGATAAATTCAACTGAGCCTTGAATGTTGAATAGTTGTTGCAGCCAAAATTCTGAAAAATTACCACGAGTTGGAGTAATAACTGATAGAACGACTGAATTTTCCATAGGTTTTAATTTTCAAAAATTCACTTGTATTGTTTGCAATTGACTGAATAGGTTTAAAACATCTTGACGGCGCACTTTTTATTTTATACTAAGTTATATAATAACATCCCTCAGTTGGAATCATAGGAAATCTTAACGATTAATAAAAGTTAATCAAAACTTTAATAACCCCAAGACTTTGTTTGCGGGTATCCGGGTGATCATTATCCGTTGTCGGGATCGCTTACGGGTTAACTTGGTTTGCGGGGATTCCCATAGCGATCGCCCTGTTGGTGCGGACGAGTCTCTCGGCGACCGATCCGATTTCCGTTGTAGCACTGTTGAAAGAATTGGGCGTCAGCCAACGGTTGCGAACCCTGATGGAGGGGGAAAGTTTATTTAGGGTTTGCTGAAAAAGTCTTTTAGTAGGGGTAGGAGTTAGGAGTTAGGAGTCAGGAGGAATGGGGAATTTAGAGAAGGTAGGAGTAAGAATTGTTCCTCAATTTTTCTGTCTTTGTCTCCCCAAAATACTAAATTTTTGAACCCTACTGACCTAAAAGCTTGCAGTTTTTAA
>JAYKHV010000048.1:0-38956 GCA_035285085.1 Lyngbya sp.
GTTTATCATTTCTCTTATGGGTTTAATACCCCACCGTCTACACGGTGATCAAAATTGTTTGGGGGCGCGAATCCCCATGCAATTTTCCCTCCTGACTCCTGACTCGGTCCTCCTGACTCCTTCTTCAAGCGCGTTTATTTCTGGAAAGACATACATTTAAAACCCGACCACCCTACAAAACTGTTACTTTTTATAGCATTCTTTCTTGGATTTCATATAATTCCTATATTGATAGATAAAATTAGTATGATGCACCTAAATCGAGAAATCTTTTAATTAAAGCTCTCAATTCTGATCGATTCAGAATCTTCACGGAATTCTCTGTCCGTTTCCGTTTCCGTTTCCGTTTCCATTTCCGTTCCTTCTAATTGCTGTTGTTTCTCGTATTTTTCGAGCCAATCTCGACCTAACTGAATCGTGACATCAGACTCTAAAAACCCGGTACTTTCAACCACCACAGTTCCAAAACCTAGAGCTTTTTGAATGGCTTCTGCGCCCTCCGTATCGCCATCTTGAGCGACAATTCGAGTCACGTCTAGAGGTTGAGTCCAAGGCTTAGAAACCTTAACATTCCAGAAGCCATCTTCGTTAAGTTCAATCACCAAACCATCAACCGCATCCCAACTATCTGTACTATCTTGAATGGCAATTCTCAAATCTCGACTATCGACATTTTCAAAGCGCCAAGAATCATAACCAAAATCAAAATGTTTAGCCAAAATCACATCTAAGCGACTGTAGTCGGGTAGCCAATAACTCGCATCATATTCTTTCGGATCGCTAAACTCTCCCGGAACCATTAACATCTCAATATTTTCTCGATTAACATGAGTGGCAAAATTCACCAAAGCGACCAATTCCTCTAAACTTAAATTGGTGTCAATATGAGACTGAATAATCGAAACCAGCTTGGGAAGTCGGGAAATCGTCCCCACATTTAACGCCTGTTCCATAAAAGATCGCATCAAAATTTGCTGGCGTTGAACCCGACCAATATCGCCCAAACTATCCTGACGAAAGCGCAAAAATTGCAACACTTGAGAGCCATTCAGATGATGTTGACCCTGATCCAAATTGATATACAAATGTTGGCTATCGTCGCTATATTTCATATCTTTGGGAACATAAATCTCTAAACCGCCCAAAGCATCAATCAGTTTTTCAACCCCCTGAACATTAACGCGAACATAGCGATCGATCCCCACGCCCCCCAACAATTCACTCGTCGCTTTTGCACTCAAAGCGGGGCCACCTTCATAGTTAGCATGATTAATTTTAGTCATCCCCATTCCCTCAACATAAGTGCGAGTATCGCGGGGAATTGACAAAACTTTCAGCTTCTTTTCAGCCGGATCAAACCGAACCAAAAGCATAGTATCGGACAAGCCTTTAAATGAGTCTACCAGGGCGTGATATCCCAAGTCTTCTTGTTCGTCGAAGAATTCCTCGTCTTCCAAGTCCGAGGTGAGAACCTTAACGCCCAAAACCAGAATATTAACCGGGCGAGTTAACTGGGGAAAACGCAAATTTCCCCTGGCCATTTGACCCTTAGAAAAAACAGCCGCTTCTTCGGGTGTTAGCTTTTGCTGCATCAACGGCGTAGTGGAAAGGGAAACGGCGAGTAACGCCCCTGCGGTTGCCGATATCGTCGCCACTCCGGTTAAGCCCAATGCCAATCCTAACCAGCGTCCGGGGCCAGATTGGGTGAGTTTTTTGAAAACAGGTTGAGCAGTTTTAGATTGACGCAATAGATGATTATGATTTCTACGAGCAGACACAGGCTTCCTCACACACAAAATAACGTTTTTTTATGAATCTGAAAACCGGGAAAAACCCTTTTCAGACTTAAGAGAGATGCTTCCCCAGCACTCGTTCCGCCAGTTGACTAATTCCGGGCAACCACAACGGCTGACGTTGCCAAAGGCGAACCATTAATCCAAAACAGACTATAAAATAACTTGTTGTCAAGATGCCACTACTTAACAACAGAGGCATCTTTAAAAATTCCGTTGTACCCGAGCCTGCCTCTAATGCCAAATGTCCCAGTAACCAACCGAAAGCGAGTGTTACCGCCAAGCGACTGGTGAGTTGATGTTGGGGTGTTCCCTGGCGGCGATACAAAGTCCAAAGCGCCGGAAAGACTCCAATCACTGGAACCAAATAAACAAACAGTCGAACAAGTTTATCGTCCGGATATTCTAGGGGATCGGTTTGATTCATACAACCTCCTGTAGCTGCTTTACGCCTACAATAAATACGAGGGAATTTCGGCCGTGCGATCGTTGGTGTTTCCTACAAAAATTTTGATCCCTGATGGTTAGATATCCGCAACTCGTAAGTTGCTGTCCATACCGCAGAACAAATTCTGATACACTGAATACAACCCCCGATGTAGGAGAACATATTACACCATGACCCAGTCCACAAAACAAACTGTTATCTCTCCATCTATATTATCTGCCGATTTTAGTCGCTTGGGAGACGAAGTTCGCGCAGTCGATGAAGCCGGCGCCGATTGGATTCACGTTGATGTGATGGACGGTCGTTTTGTTCCTAATATTACCATTGGCCCGTTAATCGTAGATGCACTCCGACCCGTCACCAGCAAACCCCTCGACGTTCACTTGATGATTGTTGAACCCGAAAAGTATGTTGAGGATTTTGCCAAGGCGGGTGCTGATATTATCTCGGTTCACGCCGAACACAACGCCTCTCCTCATCTCCACCGGACTTTAGGTCAAATTAAAGAACTCGGTAAGCAAGCGGGTGTTGTTCTTAATCCGGGGACTCCTTTAGAGTTGATTGAATACACTTTAGATCTTTGTGATTTAGTGCTAATTATGAGCGTTAACCCCGGTTTTGGCGGTCAAAGCTTTATTCCCGGTGTCGTCCCCAAAATTCAAAAGTTGCGTCAAATGTGCGATGAACGCGGCTTAGACCCCTGGATTGAAGTTGATGGCGGTTTGAAAGCCAACAACACTTGGCAGGTTTTAGAAGCAGGTGCTAATGCTATTGTAGCGGGTTCTGCCGTGTTTAAAGCGTCTGATTACGCCGAAGCGATTACCGGAATTCGCAACAGCAAGCGTCCGACTCCCGAGTTGGCCACTGTATAAGATCGCGACAGTTAAAATCTACAGCTTAATCTCAAGCTTAAAATAAACAATTTAGGAGTCAGATTTGTTCTGACTCCTGTTGTTTTTGACGATTAATATTCGTAGATTTCTAAGGGTAAATTATCGGGATCTTTAAAGAAAGTAAACCGTTTACCCGTGATTTCATCGGTTCTAATGGGTTCGGTTTCAACGCCTTTTGATTGCAGTAACGCGACGGATTCATCTAAATTTTCCACCTCAAACGCCAAATGTCTCAAGCCGCAAGCTTCGGGACGGTTCGGACGTTCCGGCGGATTTTCAAAGGAAAATAACTCAATTTGATCGCGATCGCCCACTCTCAAATCCAGTTTATAGGAATTTCGAGGCGCTCTATAGGTTTCTTCAATAATTGAAAACCCCAAAGTATTCACATAAAAATCTTTGGATTTCTCGTAATCCGAACAAATAATCGCAACATGATGAATTCGACTCGGTTTCATAGTTTAGGTGTCAGGAAACAGTGAACAGTTAACAGTGACCAGTTATCAGTGACCAGTTCTATAGTAACCACTAAAAAACCCGGTTTCTCTTAGAAACCGGGTTTTTGGGCTGTACCTCTATTGCCCCTTTCCCCTTTCCCCGTTCCCCTTGCCCCTATTCCCTCTTTCCCCGTTCCCCTTTCCCCTTTCCCCTAGTCCCTCTTTCCCCTTTCCCCTTTCCCCTTTCCCCTTTCCCCTATTCCCGATCGCGATTGCCAAATAAAACTAGATCTGATCAGATAAAAGACTGGTTTAACTCAAACTCACTCAATCGATCACTGAATCGCCGTAAGTTCAAAATAAACTAGACGAAACGCTGGATATAGAGTTAAGATAAACAGACTATCCCCGAAAACACTATATATAGAAGCTTCGGGACAACAAAAAAGTCCAGAATCTAGGTGTAATCTATTATGTCTAAGAACTTAATCACAGCGGGAATTATCGTTCCGGCTCAATGGCCATTGGCGCGAGTTTGGTTAGAAGTCTCAGCATGGCTCGGTATCGCCCCCCGACAAATTGAACATTTAGAATTGTGGCAGCACCAAATCTGGGTTAAAATAGTAGGGTCAGGAGCAATCTTCGTCAGTTATCGCTCCCTGCCGCTTTGGATCGAACAGGGCTTAGAGGCAATCTCTCAGTGTCCAACTCGCGATCGTCTTAACGAACTCGGGGAAATCTTCAGTCGCGAAGTTAAACGCTATCGCCCCCACTATCACCCCCAAGCCATAGAACAATGGCGTTCAGCTTGGAGTGAAAAAGCCAAGCAACTGAGAACAGACGAAGAACGGCTCAAACCCCTACGGGAACGTCAGGAAGCCTGTCAGCAATGGCAAGACGGTTGGCGACAAGTTCTGCGCTACTGTAGCACTCTGGAGTCCTTAGAACGGCTCGCACCGGAGATCAAAGTGCAAACCCAGCAGTTTGAGGACTTACCCGAAAGCCAAACCGTGATGCAACTCTGGCATCAACGCCAGCAGGAGATTACTCAAGTAACAGCCTAGTCAATTGTAGTAATTTTCCGGACAGCACTGACATTTTCTCGGTAGAGACAAATAGAAAGTCTCTACTTTTTCCGTGTAATTACGCTGGTAATTTGTGAATTGCACGGATACACTGTATATTAAGTCAGATCTATACAAAACTTAAAGGAGGTGACGTCTGTGTTGAAGCAACAGCAAAACAAGTTCAAGACAGTTCAACTCACCGAAGGAGTATTGGTGCTTACAGCCTTCGATGATGCTTGCATTCCCGCATTACGTTCTGGATTTGCTGGATATCCCGTTAATCCCCGTTGGAATGCCGTTAAATTTCACGCCTGGAAAACAGGTCGTCAATGGCGTGTCGCTCTTTCTCAAGGTGAAATGACCGTTCGTTCAACCGACTCAATGTTAGTCTCAAAACACGAAGTCGAACAAACAACAGACTCCGAATTACCTCGAAGGTCGAGGGAGAAAAACTCCCCATCCTTCTTTTCTAATCATGGCGAGCGTTCAGGAGAATTAACTCTTGCTTGATCCACACAGGGCGTAGGGCGGCGTTTGACCGCCCTCCTAATTTGCCCTCTTAACCCATGATTTCACCTCAATTGATTGGCGTTCAGCATCTTCTCCAAATTATAAAAAACCCCGCTTCACATCTAGCTTTAATTAAAACTTTCCCCTTGAATAAACACCCCTTTATCCCCATTAAAATCCCGTCGGGTGCGTCAAATGGTAAAATCCTTCTCAAGTTTAGCAATCTCAGTGAAATTGACGCACCCTACCCCTTGAATAAACACCCCTCAATCCTCTACAATAACCACAGTTTTAAATTCTCACGGGGTTAAATCTGCAATTTATATGTCATCTTCACAACCTGCTCACCTTTCTTTAGAAACCGCTCAACAAATTCTAGAAGCCTTTACCTGTGCCGATATTCAATCTATTAATCCCATAGAAAATCCCGATCGCATTTGTTCGGCGCTGACACTTGTCGTCGAAAATTCTGAATATCAAATGCTCGGAATTTGTGCAGATTCTTTAGATGCAGCCTGGAACGCTCTCGAACAATATTTGCACGGACTCAACTATAATATTACTCTAGATCGCAATGCCGTAGAAGCGATCGAGGGTTCAGTTTTTGTTAAATTTAATGGTCGCAGTCAGTCTTACTACGCCAGTCCCTACACCGAAAAATATCGGGGTGTATTGGTGTCTTGTCAATCTACAGATGATACCGGAATTAACGGCACCTACGGGCATTTTCCCCTGGATTTATTTAGTTAAATTAGCCATTAATTCTCTCTAATGACATCGCCAAACCATAATCATTCCATTACTACTCCCACTCACCAAAAACAATCCATCTGAACTAAAAGTCAGCGTATTCACACTATTAAAATGACCCGTTAAGGTGCGAAGTAAATATCCCGTTTCCAGCGACCAAATTTTTATCGTTTGATCGGAACTTCCACTCGCAATAAACTTAGAATCCGGACTAACGGCTAAATCTAAAATCTCATCATCATGTCCCGGTAAAGTATGAATTAATTCTCCATCTTTGAGAGACCAAACCTCTATTGTATTCTCCCAACTTCCACTAATCACAAATCGAGAATCTGAACTAATCACCACCGTTTTATAGGTTTGAAAGGGTTCAAAAGTATGTTCTATTTTTCCGGTTTCTAGTGACCAAACTTTAATGCTATTATCAACACTACCACTATAAATCAGTTCAGAATCAGCATCAACGGTAATCGCATTGACAGAATTGGTATGTCCGGTGAGTGTTGTTTGCAATTCTCCCGTTTCGAGCAACCAAATTTTAATTGTATTATCCCAACTTCCACTGATGATAAATCTATTGTCTGGAGTGACGGCTAATGCACTGACTGAATAAGAATGACCGATTAAAGTTTGCAATAATTGTCCGGTTTGTCCAGACCAAATTTTAATTGTACTATCAACACTTCCACTAATAATGTATTGACCATCCGACGTAATTGCCAATGCCGTAATCGAATTAGAATGACCTTTTAACGTTCGGATGAGTTGTCCACTTTGAACTGACCACAGCTTAATTTTCTGGTCCCAACCGCCACTGACAATAAACTGATTATTTGGACTGATCGCAATCACGTTCACCACATCAGAATGTCCGGTTAAAGTGAGAACTCCATTCCAATTTTGAGGGTTTTGTTTGGCTTTGATCTGTTGTTGTTCACTATCATGCTTGACAATAATTTGTAATTCTTGACGATAAACTTCCCGACGTTGCTGTTGTAAATCTTTCAAAACCGAAAGATAAGGCTTCACCCACATTCGCGGAAATTCTGCACTTAATTTATACAGATGGGGTTGATAGTGAGGATCGATACTGAGATAATACCAATCAATTAAAAAAGTCGCTAAAAGCTGATGAATTGTTACAATTAATTGCCGCACTTGACGAATCGCCAAAGCCGGACTTAATCCTTGAGCAATCAGTTCTTCCTGTGCTTTTTCCCAGTTCCAAGGTTGTATGGGAATTAGAGAAACATTTTGATTTTGTAGACCCCAAAAACCCACATGAAAATGCACTTCATAATCATTAATATCACTGTACAAAATAAATGTCGGTACGGGGGATAATACCATCTGCAATTTTCGCACTTCAATATCCCCCAACGGTCGAGTAAAATAGTCAGCATAAAACTCAACCGGACGTCTGTTGCTGGTTTGGGGATAATGTTGGTTCAAAAACCGTCTTAAACCATTACCAATATCTTTTTTAAGATGTCTTCGCATCCCTAACGGACAATCTTCGCTAATATCTGGGGGGGCGATAAACATTAATAATCGATGCTGTTCTTGTCCTTCTAATAAAATGCGTTCGGTTTCCTGACGACTGAGATTAGAAAACCATTTTTCTCGATTCCAAATCGCATCTAATTCGTGCAGTTTTAGCTGGATTTCATTGGCTTGTAACTCCCGTAGAAGTTCCCGTTGTAAACGACTTATTTCTCGGCGATCGTTAATTTCTTGCTGACGAATTTCTAGGCGACGTTCTTCTTGAGTAATTGCCAAAGAATTAAACTCTTGAAGTCGGCTTTCTTTGCGCTGTGAATATTCAACCAAAGCCTCAATATAACGGGGATCTTTTTTCACCTTGTCTGGAATAGAAGGAAGATCTAATTCCGAAGATTGAGACGACCGCTGACCATTCATTACTGACATTAACTGTCTACCCAGTTGACGCGCAACCGGAATCAAAAGCGGAGCGGCTAGAGGATAAAGATAAGGAGGAATTGTCATCAGATTTATACCTGTTTGGGGTGTTAAAATAATCTAATCCGCCTAAATTTAGGGGTGTAATTGAGTGAGTAGAAAGCTATTTACATCAAAGAAAAGACCATTCTACCCTCTCCGATATCTCCCTCTATTTCGTGTATTTAATCCCATTGAACAACCCTATGATCGGTTGATAAATTCGCGCACCCGTTCGAGGTATGTTGGTGCATCCTCCAACATCGGAAAATGAGCCGTATTCTCTAAGATAGCCAATTCAACATTATCATTCAATGCTGCCGCTTGTCGCCCCATTTCTGCGGGAATGATTTGATCGTATTCTCCCGCAACTAATAGCGTAGGAACCTTAAACTGAGCAAATTGTTGGGGAAGCCACTCTGTTGCTTCTTTACTCACCGAGGTTAACACGGTACCGTAAGCCGCGTCAAAATCCGCGAGTAAAAAATCTTCTAAAAAAGCTCGACTAATAGAAGTCGGTAAAGAACGATATAAAAATCTTGCCATAAAAACTTTATCAACCAACGGAATCTTTGCCAACCATTTCGGACGAAATAAAACCACATACCGGCTAAACTTATGAAACGTGGTAAAGGTCTTTTCATCGTATTCAAAAATGCCGCTACAGGTTAAAATAGCCCGTTCCACCCGTTCGGGATAAAGATTAATAAATAAAGCCGCAATTGACCCGCCCATCGAGTGAGCATTCAAATAAACTTTGTCTAAATTTAAAGCATCCAATAACTGCTTCAGTTCGTGAGCATAATCAACCAATTCATAACTCAAAACCGGAAAATCCGACCCCTCAATTGCCCTAGCTTTTGAACGACCAAACCCCCGCAAATCATAAATCAAACAATCAAAACCATCCGATAACGCTTGGGCGGTACTCATCCAATAGCGACCCGAACCGCCCCAACCATGCAAAAACACCATCACAGGTTTTTTCTGTTCCTGACCTGGTGCTTTGATCCATTCATAATAATGTTGAACGCCGTTGATATTAATATAGGAACTTTTTAAATCCAACTGCATTTGAGCAATTCACCCCTAGAACTGTTGAAGTTTTTTCTCTCAAGTATAATAGATCTCTTAGATTTCCAGCAAATTTTTAAATTTGACTAAAAAACTCAGCTAACTTATCTTCATCTAATCGACCCTCGGTTCTGACACCATTACACACATCCAGCCCAAACGGGCCTACAGTTTGAACCGATGAAGCCACATTATCAGGATTCAACCCCCCAGCTAAAAATACAGGAACATTCACCAATTCCCGAATTTTACGACTAATTTGCCAATCATGCACCCGGCCAGTTCCCCCCAACTGTTTCACCCTTAACGTCGGATTTCCGGAATCCAGTAAAATAGCATTAACCTCGGGCGCAACCCTCGCCGCCTCCTCAATAGACGCTTCTCCCGTAACATGAATCACCTGCACCAACGCCACCCCCGGCATGGCATCCCGCAACAGTGAATAACTCTCCATTGCCAAGCCATCACAAAGTTGAATCGTATTCACCCGACAACGTTTTTGTTGTTCAATAATAGCCGAAACATCCTGTTGACTCGTTAACAAAAAAGAAGCGACTCCGGGCGGTATTGTTGCGGCAATTTCAGCAATTAAATCTTCAGAAATAACTCCCGGACCGGAAGGCATCGCCGAAACCAAACCCAACGCCGCAGCCCCCGCTTTTATCGCCATTTTTGCTTCTTCAACACTGCCAATACAACAAATTTTAACCCTTGGTTTTGTTGTCGGTTCCATTGGTTATTCTCCTATAGCAATCACTGAATAAGTTGTAAACTACATTGCCCCCAAACCCCAAAATCTGGCGGCTTAGATTGATAGACTTCTGATAAATCGATTAATATTACTATCATTCTCCGTGAGTCTTTAACCAATAAGATACAACCGTCTTTGCTGTTGTTGGAGAGGCCGTCTCAACCCCCGTTGAATTTCGATGCAACCACCATCCTTTCGCGCTTTGCGGGGAACTCCACAAGTTCAGATGTTCGACAGGCGGATCGGCGTAAAAGCTTTCCATTCCAGCCCCCAACAGCGCCGAACTCCAGTGAGTAAAGCGATCGTGACTCATTCGGTAAATCGGAAAATTGCCCCCCAGAGGGACGCCCCAACCGTCCAAGGCGATGAACGCTTTGACTTCGCCCCCCGCCTGTTGCCACATCCAAGCCGCCGCGATCGCCCCCACAACCCCCGCACTAAAACAAATTAAGATAATCGGTAATTTAGCCTGATTTTGTTCAAAACCGCCTCTAGGAGGAGGAGAAGGGGCGGGAGTTTGAGCTACACTGCATAAATAGTTAAAAATGTCAATACCCGAATAAGCCGGATAATCCTGGGTCGGAAAAATTAACAAATTCCCCGACTGACACCGATCCCGCCAATCGCTGAAAAGCAGACTGACAAAGGATTCTGTCAACTTCGGATCGTGAATACCCCCAATAATAACAACCGCCATAACCCAAATTCGGTTCAACTTCTTTTATACTGTAGATCAAGCTATCCCCCCCAGGGGGATGATAAGCTAAAAAAGGGGAGTGAAAAGGATTCACAGAGTCCCAAACACTCCCAACCGTAAATAACAGCTATTTTTGAGGATAACAAAGTGGTCGCAACACCGGAAAAAACACGAGACAATATTTCAGTATCCGACAGTCAAAGTCAAGATCGAGTTGCTGTTTTGTTGATGGGATACGGCGAAGTCGAAAGTTATGAAGATTTTGCCAATTATAACGAACAAGCGTTGAACTTGTTAACGGCCAAATTCGCCCCCGTTCCCACTTGGATTTATCCGCCTTTGGCGAAGTTGTTGGCGGTGTTTGACTTGCACGAATGGAGTCACCAACACGGGAATTTTATTTCCCCTCACAACGCCATTTTTGAACAGCAACGGGCGGGAATTGAACACGAACTCAAGCACAAATGGGGCGACAAAATTAAAGTGTTCAAAGCGTATAACTTCTGTAAACCGTTCCTCCCCGAACAGGTTTTAGAACAAATCAAAGCGGAAGGATTTGATAAGATTTTAATCTATCCTCTGTTGGTGGTTGATTCGATTTTTACCAGCGGAATCGCCGTCGAACAGGTGAATAAAGCTTTGGCAAACTTGGCAGACGGTAGCGAACATTGGGTTAAAGGTCAGCGTTATATCCCGTCGTTCTTTAACGAACCCGCCTATTTAGATTTAATGGCGAATATGGTTGAAGAAAAGATTAAAAATGAATTAGCCGTCGCCCATTTGCCCTCACAAACCGGGATAGTATTAATGAATCACGGCTGTCCTCACAAAGCCAAAGGATTTACATCAGGAATTGATGAAAGTCAGGCGATGTACGAACTGATTCGCGAGCGTTTAATTCACCGTTATCCGTTGATTTCAATTGGTTGGTTGAACCACGACACCCCGTTAATTGAGTGGACGCAACCCAACGTTAAATTAGCCGCTCAAAACTTAATAGAATTGGGGGCGACTTCTGTTGTATTTATGCCGATTGGATTTGCAACAGAAAACCACGAAACGCTGTTGGATGTTGAACATATTATCGAAGCGTTGCGGGGCAAACATCCCGAGATTACCTATGTACAAATGCCCTGTGCAAACGATCATCCTCAGTTTATGAAAATGGCGGCAGAATGGGCAAATCCGCACATAGAAGCGCTGTTAAATGAAACAGCTTTAGCGGTTAATCCACAGTTGGCGTCGGTTCAAGCCAAAGAAGTTCACAACCACGAACACAGCCACCATCATCACCACCACGACCACGACCACGGTCACAGTCACGGTCATCACCACCACCACCATTAAACTTGATAAAAACCCGGTAACTTTATCGCGCACCGGGTTTTTCAAAATTGTAGGGTGGGTGACAATTAATTTTCAGTGGAGATCACCAATTTTTATCGAAGTCACCCACCCTACTCCTAAAAGAGAAATAATTAAGAGTGAAAATCACAAAGGAGAGAGGGCGCAAGCCTTGCGCCCCTACATTGATTGCAATACGTTCCTCAATAGAAGTGTCTTGTAATTGGTTAATAATTTCCGATTTATTCATGGTTTTAATTAAAAATTAACGGTTTTACAGGATGATAGTTAATTATGATTATAGCTTCGTAAAGTTACCGTTATTATCATCACCATCATTAAACGTCGTTGGTTTAATTTGACCTAACCCCCCAACCCCCTTCCCTACCTCTCCCTAACCCTCTCCTTTTAGGAGAGGGAAAAGGAAGAAAGTTTTTTATTTGGAAGGGGGAGACTTTTATATGATTTAATTAATACTCCCCTCTCCTCGTAGGAGAGGGGTTGGGGGAGAGGTCGAGGAAGTTTGAGAGAGATTTAATATTAACAATTCTTCTCTCCTCTCCTCGTAGGAGAGGGGTTGGGGGAGAGGTTAATCTGGTGTTTGATTCTTCAAGTAATTCAGAATTTTTTCATCTTGAGTAATTAATAATGAACTGTGAATTTTAGCCGTTGCCACAATAATCTGATCTGCTGGGTCGGCATGAAATCCAGAAAGCCGTGTTGATTCAAGGATAATGGGAAGGGTTAATTCTAACAGTTGAATACCAGGATATTTTAGAGCAAGTTCGAGCCATTATTCTACTGAACACTCAAAAGCCAGTCTATTTTTTTCAACTAATTTGGCAACTTCCCAGCAAGAAATAATACTGATACCCAACCCGCTTGCTTGATTTGATTGAATAATCTCACGGTTTTGGGAAGACAATTTCGGGTTTTCATCAACCCACCAAATCCAGATATGAGTGTCTAGGATAATCATGTCAAAGCCTCCCAATCTTCTATCGCTACGGGTTCATAAGGTTCTTCGTAGGAAATGAGTTTTCCTCGCAGGGGGCGATGTTCAGAGGTAAGCTTTTGTGAGGAGATTGAACGCATATCATTTTTAACCGTTTGTAAAATGGCTTCAATGATTGCAATACGTTCCTCAATAGAAGTGTCTTGTAATTGGTTAATAATCTCAGATTTATTCATGGTTTTAATTAAAAATTAACAGTTTTACCGGATGATAGTTAATTATGATTATAGCTTCGTAAAGTTACCGTTATTATCATCACCATCATTAAACGTCGTTGGTTTAATTTGACCTAACCCCCCAACCCCCTTCCCTGCAAGGTAAGGGGGAGACTTTTATATGATTTAATTAATACTCCCCTCTCCTCGTAGGAGAGGGGTTGGGGGAGAGGTCGAGAGGGTTAGCCAGAGGTAGGAGAGGTTAATTAGAATATAAATTAGGGGAGAGGTCACAATCAACGTTTACGTTTGGGGTGAATTTAAGAGAAAATAGAGATAAGATCCCCAACTATCTCATACCGTATGACGTGCTGTTTAAACCCCTACTGTCCCCAACCCAACAACCCGGACGTAAACCGTTATTGTCAAGCTTGCGGCACCGAATTAATTCCCATTTTGAGAGGTCATTATCGGGTTATAAAACTGTTGGGGGAAGGGGGTTTTGGTCGAACGTATCTCGCGGAAGATATTGATAGATTGAATGAATATTGTGTGGTCAAACAATTCACCGCAAACGTTCAGGGAACGGGGGCGTTAAACAAAGCGACACAACTTTTTGAACAGGAAGCCAGACAACTTCAGCAACTCGGTAAACATTCTCAAATTCCCACATTGTACGCCTATTTTGAGGAAGGGAAACAGTTATTTTTAGTTCAGGAATATATCGAAGGCGAGACGTTATCGCAGTTAATAGAAAAGCGGGGAATTTGGACGGAATCGCAGGTTAAACAACTGTTAGAGGATTTGTTACCCGTTCTGAACTTTGTTCACGAACAAAAGGTTATTCATCGGGATATCAAGCCGGATAATATTATTCAACGTCGGGGCGATGAATGTTTTGTGTTAATTGATTTTGGGGTTGCCAAACAGTTATCTACAACGGTTTTACAAACAAAAGTTGGGACTCGTATTGGTTCGGATGGTTTTGCTTCTATCGAACAAATGCAAGGCGGGGAAGCTTATCCGGCGAGTGATTTATTTAGTTTGGGAGTAACTTGTTTTTATCTGTTAACTCAAGTTCATCCCTATCATTTGTTTTTGGAAGAAGGTTATGGCTGGACTCGCAACTGGGAACAGCATCTCAAGCAATCAGTTAGTCAGGAATTCAAGGAAGTTCTAACTAAGTTACTGCAAAAAGATGTTCGGCAACGTTATCAGTCTGTTTCTGATATTTTAACAGCTTTGCGATCGCATTCTACAACAAGTTATCAAATTCCTAAAGCTTCTCAAACCTTTGCTTCACCTGTTTCTTGGGAAAATGCAACCTGTGTTGGAACTTTAACAGGACATTCAAATCTTGTCAGGTCTGTTGCTTTCAGTCCCGATGGTCGAATTTTAGCGAGTGGAAGTGATGACAAAACTATCAAATTGTGGGATGTTTCAACTCGTAGGGAAATTGTTACCTTAAGAGGACATTTAAGTCTGATCTTGTCTGTAGCATTTAACCAGGATGGTTCCATTTTAGCCAGTGGTAGTTCTAACAACACTATCAAATTATGGGATGTTTCAACTCGTATGCAAATTGCTACCCTAATAGGAAATCCATATTCTGTAAATTCTGTAGCATTCAATCAAGATGGTCACATTTTAGCAAGTGGAAGTGATGATAATACAATTAAATTATGGGATGTGAAAACTCAAACTGAAATTACCACTTTAAAAGGACATTCACATTGGGTAAGGTCTGTTGCATTTAGTCCCGATGGTCGTATTTTAGCCAGTGGAAGTTCTGACAAAACGATTAAATTATGGGATGTGCAGACCCATCAGCAAATAGCCTATTTAACGCATTCAGATTCAGTCTGGTCTGTTGCATTTAGCCCTGATGGTCAAATTTTAGCCAGTGGAAGTTCTGACAAAACTGTTAAATTGTGGGATGTGAAAACTCAAACTGAAATTACCACATTAAAAGGACATTCAGATTGGGTTAAATCTGTTGTATTTAGCCCCGATGGTAACACGTTAGCCAGTGGAAGTTCTGATAATACGATTAAATTGTGGCGACCTCGGTAAGTTGGGGTTTTTTGTCGGGTTTTGGGGTTTTTTTTGTTAGGTTTAGGGTTTGTTTTTGTCGGGTTTAGGGCGTATGCAATACGCCCCTACGGTTGGGGGTTTTGTAAATTAAATATGATTCAGAATTATGACTCAAAATACTATTAAATTGATCGATATTATTGCTCTAACGGTCGATATTCCCGAATATAACTTGTTGCGTGGTCAAGTGGGTACTGTCGTTGAAATATTGGCTGATGGTAGGGCTTTTGAGGTAGAATTTACTGACCGAAATGGATACACTTATGAATCAGTTGGTTTGCGTCCAGAACAAATCATGGTATTACATTTCGATCCAATATCACCCAATTCCACATCTGAAAAAGTTACCCTACATTAACGCATCCCACTGTTAAATACTCGCCCCTTCTTGCAGGATAAAAATTAGTTGTTGCGGATAAAAACCCGGTTTCTCAAAGAAACCGGGTTTTTGGGGTTTTTAGAAAGTTATCGTGGGGTCGAACGGTTTTTTAAATAGATTGCTAACAAAATAACCATTGAAATAACGCAGAAACTTTTCCACACAAACAACCACCAAGGACGCCACCAACCCCCGGTTTGTACTTCAACAATATCGGATAATCCAAATAGAAAAAAAGTGATCGCCGCCATCATCCGGTGAACTCTAACCCATCCGCTATTTTTGAAAGCTGCAACTGCAAACCCCACTGCAAATACACCCCAAATTCCCGCTTCGATATAATTTCCTTGGGTGTAAATCGCTTCTAAAATACGGGCTTGTTGGTTCAGTTGTTCGACGGAAGAACCAGAGGTTAACTGTCTCATCCACCAACCCAAACCCACCAACATTATAAATAATACAGTTAACCGAATTATTGCAGCTTTCGACATAGAATTAGGATTTTGAATAAAGTTCCCCGCCCCCCTTTGTCCCCCCTAAAAGGAGGGAAGAATTATCCGTTTCCCTCTCCTCGTAGGAGAGGGTTAGGGAGAGGTCGAGAGAGGTCGGGGGAGAGGTCAAATTAATCCTCAAATTGCATCAAATTCCAAATTTGACTTTCATCCAACACCTTTTTCGGACGCATAATTAAAATCAATTGTCCTAACAACGGCACCTCTGTATCTTCATCAAACCACTGCAATTCTAGTTGATTATCCCGTTCGACCAAAAAATAACGATCCGCTTCCCAATTCCGTTGTGAACGGTCAATCACCACCAAAACCGGTTCAACTTTTCCCGGTAAAGGAGTCGGTAAACTGTCGCTTTTTCCAATAATAACAACCGGATCTTCTGCATTCGTAATTACCTGCCAACCCGGAAGCGGTATCCACGCCCCCTGACCCGCAAATTTAATCATCCCAAAGGGTTTTTCTTCGTCGCTAATGGGAACCGCTTTTAAATCTTCTAACGTTAATGGAAATTCGCCGACAACCGGAAGAATACGGGGTAAATCCTCATCCGATTCTAACCGATAAACCGGCAAACGCGGCGCCGGACGACTCGACACAACCGAAAAATCAGTTAACAGTTTTTCCACCTGTTCTCGGGCGCCGGAAGACTGAACAAATCTTAGCGCTTTAGCAATTAAACGCGATCGCTGTTGGAGATCGCTATACTGTCTCGCCGCTTTCCAACACTGGTAGGCGATCGCATCCCCCGGACTTTGGGTAAACCCCTCCGGTAAACTGCTAATCCGAGACATATCTTTGATCGCCTTGGCGAGTTCCTTGGCTTCGTCTGCGTCGATATTTTGGGATATACTAAACTCTGCGGCTTCTATGCGTTGCGGTTGCGTCAAAATGCGATACTCATAGAGAATATCGCTTCCTTTTTGCAGAAAATGCGATCGCACGCCTTCCGAGGCGTCGCCCGTCACCAAAGAGTTGTACACTTGAGAAGCAACAATTACCTGATTTTGTTGAACGGGTTCAAAGCCGGTTTCTTCAAACAGTTGTTGAGAGTTGTAGCCCGATTTTTGTAGCGTCGCACAGGCTTGTCCCCAGTCTACCCAAGTTCCTTGTTTGCGACGGAGTAATTGTAACAATTCTTCCAAATTCCCGCTTTCATTAGAGGGTTGTGGGTTTGGGTTGTTTTGCGGTGTTCCAGTCATAACGTTAAAATCCAATTTGAGTTTACCTTACCTGTCATTTGTGATTCAATATTCCAGTGGAAGGCAACGGGGTGATTGCAGTTGAGTTAAAATCCGGTCGGATCGCTCCTACTTCACTCAGTTTAGCGGAAAAGCTTTCAGATTTTGCAGTTTTCTCGGTTGGAAATTGCTGCTAATCTATTAAATGTTTTTTCTGCGGTTCGTCCAAAAATAGTTTAACTCAACCTCTTGATTCTTTTATTTTTATAATGAATTCTAAAGTTTTACTCAAAGAAGTCTATAAAAAAGTTCCGATGTATCGCTTATTTAATCGTTTGTGGGTTCATCCCCATCAGATTAAAGGATATGGTGTCAGCGATCTGGTCTGTGATTATCCGCAATGGGGACCGGGTGATGATTATCAAGTGTGGTTTGATGAAAAAATGACCCAGTTTCAAGTGAAAACTCAGTTGGTTGAAAATGGGGATAATGGAGAGAATTCGACTCCGTTGGTGAGAGTGTTAATTTTACTTTGCGATCCGGTTGTGGAAATGAATTTTATGCGTTATGTTGATGCGGCGTTAGATTCGGGCGATCAATTTTTTGTACCGATGCGGTTAGCAACAGAATCTTCATTGAAAAGTTTAGAACCAACAGAAGGGTTAGAAATTCATGTTCTCGCCGAAAAAACAAACAATAAAATTCTTTATCCCGATGATATTTTAGCAGAAATTAATAACAGTCAATGGTCAATGAGTTGGGAATAATTTTTCCTCAAAATTAGGATTGAGAACCCAAAAGAGCGATCGCCAAAAATTGGCTTTGAACCGACAAGCTTTTCAAAAATTTCCGATCTACATTGACTTCCTCTGATTGATCGGGAGGTGGTGAGTCCACCCCCGTGCGCGGGAACAAGCGCGTTGAGGGGAATGGCTATCCCGTTGGGGGAGGTGAGAAGGTGGGGAGAAAGATGTGTAGCATCGGTGCTTCCGTATTTGATATTACCTTAAAAAAGTCAAACTTTAACCAAAAAAATGACATCTTTCATCTGGATCACCGTGTTAGCCTATCTAGGTGTCAAAGAGTCAAAGAAAAGAACTACTGTGTCGCAGAGGTAGTTTTGACTGGTTTAAAACTTTGACAGAGACAGACTTTATTGCGATAAATAGTCTGATTATTTCACGTGGGAACCGACTTTTGTCACTCGGCTTGCTAAGTGTGACTTCAAAGTTTTCATCGTTACGGATTCGTAGGTTTGTCTTTGTTTAGTACCAAGCTTTCAGAGAACGAGTAAGTCGTCAGTCGCTCAACGGCGGTCGGTCAACCTTTTCTGTCTTCTTCCGATGTTTTTCAACCTACAAATACTCATTCCACAGAAGAAAAATGAAACTCAAGCAAGTTGGTTATTCGCTTCTGACTTTGGGTGCCCTATTCGCTTCCCCCATGTCCGCCGAAGCCGCAAGTTTTACCACCGTAGCCAGCGGGCTGAACAATCCCAGCGGAATCACTTTTGGTCCCGACGGCAGTCTTTATGTCGGGGAAACAGGTACCGGTGGCGATGGCAACTGTCAGCCCTCTCCGAGCGCCCCCGAATCGCTTATTTGTGCAGGCAAAACCGGATCGGTCACGAAAGTCGATTTGGCTAGCGGTACTCAAACAAGAGTGGTCAGCAACTTTGACTCTCTGGCAATTGAGGTGACTCTGGAGCAGGGCGCAGGCCCCCAGGAGATCGCCTTTGACTCCGAAGGCAATGCTTACCTCGTCACCGGCTACGCCGGATATCCCGGCAACCGAGACCTGGAGATTTTTGAGCTGGCTCAAGATGTTGAGCTGAATTTACCCCCCGCTCAGGTGGTGTTTGCGCCCCCCAAAGAAAATCCCAGCGAGTTATTAAACGTACCCGACCTGGGCAAACTGTTTAAAATAGATTTGGCTACTCAAGAACTCACCGAACTGTTTGACTTTGCCAAATACGAGCTGTTCAACAACGTTGACGGTGGCGACTACATTACCAACCCCTTTGCGATCGCCATTCAAGATGATTCGGCTTATGTTTCCGATGCGGGGGCCAACGTGATCTACAATATCGGCTTAGATGGCGAATTTCTTAACGCCTTTGCCGCCCCCACTCAGATCGTTGAGGACGTAGAATCTGCCCCCAATTTTCCGCTTCCCGATGGCCCGTATGAGTTGCAATCGGTACCCACCGGAATCACCAAAGGCCCCGACGGTGCGGTTTATTACGCGGAACTAACCGGCTATCCCTTTCCCGAAGGCGAAGCGCGAGTTTTCCGCATTAACCCCGAAACCGGAGAACCCGAAGTCTTCGCAGACGGTTTTACCCAAATTACAGACATCGCCTTCGATGAAGATGGCAACCTGTTGGTGCTGCAATTTGCCGATGAAGCCCAGTGGAAAAACAGCGTCAATGGTAGCTTAAAAGATCTGCCCGGTTCGGTGATCAAAGTTCGGCCCGGTGACGGTAAGCGCAAGACGATCGCTTCAGAAGGCATCTTCTCGGCAGCAGGCATCCAAGTCGGCCCCGACGGAGGCATCTACGTTTCCAACAATTCGATCGGTACCGATGGTTCCGTCATCCGGTTCGACAATACTAAATCCGTACCCGAACCCGGTACCATCTTGGGTCTGCTGTTCTTTGGCGGTGCCACCATTATGGGTCTCAAGGGTAAGCGAAACATTGTGTAGCTCATTTGTGTAGCTCATTAGGGAAAGCTAGGAATTCATAGATCTAGATCTCCCAAATCAGAGATTTAGATCTAGGCTATTTTTACAGTTTTTGACACAGCTTGGTTTATTTATGTCTTGGTACTTAGAGTTTTCTCTACCCTTGTGAAGATGACAGGTTATCATTTATTATGTATAGAACTGCTCCTTTAAGCAACGCTACTCAGTAATTACACCGATCACAAATTTTCATTGCTCCTCAGTAAATTTCCGTAAAAAAAGTCAAATCTTTACGAAAAAAAAGACATCTTTTCATCTGGAACACTGTGTTAGCTTATCTATCAGTCATCTGGGTGTCACAGAAGAAAACGAAGTCGGAGAGGTTGTTTCGACTGGTTTAGAGGTTTAACAGAGACAGAAGTTATTGCAATAGATAGTCTGAAGGACTAATGGTGGAGATCGACAAATGTCACTCTGCCGACTAAGTATGGCTTCAAAGTATTCATTCTGATTGATTCATACTTTTCTATCTGTTTCGCACTGAATGCCGAGGACTGGTAAATCATCAGTCGCTCACTAGCTTTCGACGACCTTTTCTGTTTTCTTCTCCTGCGTTGCAAGCTACGACTATTTATTTCACGGGAACAATGAAACTTAAGCAAGTTGGTTATTCACTATTGACTATCGCCGCCATATTCGGTGGAGCCTTGCCTGCGGAGGCAGCAACTTTTACAACAGTAGCCAGCGGACTAAATAATCCCAGTGGGATTACCTTCGGCCCCGATGGCACCCTCTATGTTGGCGAAACAGGTACCGGTGGAGACGGAAACTGTCAGCCCTCTCCCAGTGCAGCTTTCGCAGAGATTTGTGCAGGTAAAACCGGATCGATCACCAAAGTCGATCTCGCCACTGGCACTCAGACCAGAATATTCAACGGCTTTGACTCTTTAGCCCTTCAGCCGACTCTAGAACAAGGTGCAGGCCCCCAAGAAATTGCCTTTGACTTTTTGGGAAATGCTTATCTCGTCACGGGTTACGCCGGATATCCCGGCAACCGAGACTTAGGACTGTTTGAAATCGCCCAAGGAGCCGATCTCCCCCCGGAACAGGACTTAATTGCACCTCCGGCCGAAGATCCCAGCGAGTTATTAAATACACCCGACTTGGGCAAACTGTTCAAAATAGATTTGGCAACAGAAGAAGTCACCGAACTGTATGACTTTGCCCTCTCCGAACAGTTAAACAACTTTGACGGTGGCGACTATATTAGCAACCCCTTTGCGATCGCCATTCAAGATGATTCGGCCTATGTAGTTGATGCGGGTGCTAACACCATCTACAATATCGGCTTGGATGGCGAATTTCTTAGTGCTTTTGCATCCCCGACTCAGATCGTTGAAGACGTAGAATTTCCAGACGCTTCTCCGTTTGAACCGCCTCAAAATTCGGATGAAACCCCGATTATGGGTGGCGACCCCAGCCAACTTCCTCCCGAAGGCGAAGAACCGGAAATGCCCTCCTTTGAGATTCCTGATGGCCCGTTCGAGTTACAATCGGTACCGACTGGAATCACCAAAGGCCCAGACGGAGCCGTATATTACGGTGAACTAACAGGCTATCCTTATCCCGAAGGAGAAGCACGAGTATTCCGCATCAATCCCGAAACCGGAGAACCGGAAGTCTTCGCAGACGGTTTTACCCAAATTACAGATATCGACTTCGATGAAGAGGGCAATCTGTTAGTGCTGCAATTTGCCGACGAAGCCCAGTGGAAAAACAGCGTCAATGGTAGCTTAAAAGATTTACCCGGTTCCGTCATCAAAGTCACCCCCGAGGGCATTCGCACAACAATTGCCTCAGAAGGGATCTTCTCCGCAGCAGGCATCCAAGTCGGCCCCGATGGCGGCATTTACGTTGCCAATAATGCGATCGGTACAAATGGTTCGATCATCAGGCTTGACGATGTTGAGTCCGTACCGGAACCCGGCACTATCTTTGGTCTGCTGTTCTTTGGCGGTGCCACCCTTTTCGGTCTAAAGGGTAAGCGAGTTCAGGGTAAAAAAAGCTGAATAGAGACAGTTGGGATGCGATCGCAATACAATCCCATCCTGCTGCCAACCTCCACGACCTACAGTCTCGACGCCAAACCCTAGAAATGAACATCTTGCACTCGGTTCGCTCCTTTACACTCACCTGTTTATTCTTTTCAATTGCCAACACCGCTCAAGCGGCAACCTTTACGACCTTTGCTTCCGGCCTCAATAACGCTCGTGGACTCGCTTTCGGCCCCGATGGTGAACTCTACGTTGCTGAAGCCGGAACGGGGGGAGGAACGACTTCACCAAATTCTATTCCTTCGCCCAATATGCCGGGTTTTGACCTGTATCTGGGCAATACGGGCGCGATCAGTAAAATTTCTGGAGATGGCATCGTTACACCTGTGTTGACTGGCTTGAGTTCCCTTGCTTTGGCCGATGGTAGCAACGCAGTTGGGCCGCAAGATATCGCCTTTGATGCTTTCGGTACCCCCTACGTTCTCTATGGATCGGTGGCTGATCCGGCGAGGCGCGATCAAAGCCTCAACGCCTTGGCAGGTAATCCTTATTCAGCTAATGAGGTTTTAGGTACGTCGGAGTTCGGCAGTCTCTATCAAGCCAATTTGACAACGGGTGAACTCACCCCCTTAGCTGACTTAGCAGCCTATGAACTGCAAAACAACCCTATTGGAGGTGATATTGACAGCAACCCCAATAGCCTCGCTATCAATGGCGATACGGTTTACATTACCGACTCGGGCGCCAATAATTTGTTTGCCTACAGCAGTCGGGAAAACCAGTTAAGGCTTGAGGCTATTTTTGAACCGGAAATTGTTCCTTTCAATAGTCTGGAGTTTCCAGAAGGGTTAGGGCCGCCCCCGGCTGCACCGAATGATCCCACCCAAGCGCCGGAGACGGAAGAACCCACCTTTGCTTTGCAATACGTCCCGACAGGCGTTGCAGTTGGGGGTGATGGCAATCTTTATGTGGCTGAGTTTGGCGGGTTTCCGTTTCCCGAGGGGAAGTCGGAAATTACTCAAATTGATGCTAACGGTCAACAAACAACTTTTGCATCGGGTCTGATTCAGCTTACCGATGTTGCATTTGCGCCTAATGGTAAGGCTTACGCAACTGTTTTGGCAACTGAATCTTTAGTATTGGGGGGCGATCGCGGCAAAGTTGTTGAGATCGATACCGATGGCAAAGTTAGCACCATTTTAGACGGGAACGAGGTAGACGGGGTTGAGTTGTTAGTGAACTTAACCGTCGGAACAGATGGCTTGGTTTATGTTGCGGGTCGAGGCAATGGCCCTGACTCAACGATTTTCCAAATTGATCCAGAGGGTGACGCTGTTGATGTCCCTGAACCTAATTCTGCCCCGGTTGTTTTAATTTGGGGTCTTTTGGGAACGGGTTATTTCGTCTTTAAACGAAGGCAGACGGCAGCTTAATTGTCACCAAGGCAGATTGAATAACCATTACAATAACTGGGGAAGTATTCTTATGATCGTTAAAAAATTATCAATAGGCGCAAACGTTTTGGCATCGGGCGCAAATGTTTTGGCATCGGGCGCAAGCCTTGCGCCCCTACTGGCAGGATCGTTGATCGGTTTGGGTGCGATCGCGACTGAAGCCCAAGCGATTACTCTCGAATTTGATAGCCAAATTGGTTCTCCGGGTTTCGGTCCTGGCGAATTATTTGTGCCTCAAGGTGTCTCCGTTCAAGATAGCACGGGCAATATTTACGTTGGGAATGGTCGAGGATTGAACCCTGACGGTACCCCAAATTTTGAAGTGGGTAATGAAGTTTCAATTTTTAGTCCGACGGGTGAATATATTGGTGCAGTCGGATCTGGCGGTACCGGTCCTGGCGAGTTTGATGAACCCTCAGCATTGGAGTTTAGCCCGAAAACGGGTAATCTCTACGTGGGTGATGTGTTTAACAACCGCGTCAACGTTTACGATCCGAACGGTAACTATATTCAAACCCTTGCAGATGGTGAGTTTGGGGGACTAATTCCCGGTCGCGCTTTCTTCGGCCCCTCTGGGATTACCTTCGACGAGGATAATAATGTTTATGTTGGCGACTTCAGTAACGACAGAATTCTGAAGATCAACGAAGCAGGCGAAATTATTGACACCATCGGCACTGCGGGAACTGAACCGGGACAGTTTCAAGGCCCTGCGGGTATCCGCATTTCCCCGGTTAGCGGTAACATCTACGTCGCCGACCAGTTCAACAACCGGGTTCAGGTATTAGATCCCGAAGGAAATCCTCTTCTCGTCTTTGGTACAGAAGGCACAGAACCCGGTCAATTCTTGCAGCCAATTGGCTTAGAAGTAGACGAGGAAGAAAATATTTTTGTTGCTGATTCAATTAACAGTCGGGTACAAGTTTTTGATAAAGAAGGTAACTTCTTAACAACATTTGGCGAACCTGCGCGTACACCCGATGGTGAAATTGTACCTCCGCCGATGCTCGGTGAACCGCCTTTTGGGATGCCGCTTGATCTGCGACCGGGTGTATTTAACTGGACAGGTGGCACCGGAATTGATGATGACAAACTCTATGTCGGAGATTTCTTCCAAGGTCGCGTTCAAGTTCTTAGCATTAATTATCACGATGATGCTGCAAAAGTACCCGAACCGACTTCGGTATTCGCATTAGTCGCTGGCGGTTTTATTGCGGCGAAGCTGCTCAAAAAACGTCAAACGACTCGTTAATCATCCCTGTTAGGGGCGGGTTGACAACAGTGAACAGTAAACACCTGACCAGAGAACAGTACAGGGAATAGTGAACTGGTAATTGATAACTGAAATCTCTAGTAACAGATAACTGACAACTGTAAAGAATCCGCCCCTACGCTCACGAGTAACTAAAAAGTTGAACAGCTTAATAAATGAGCAACATGGTTATTGCATCTATTAATAAATCAACTCACATCGATCGCACTGTAAATGTAATCTTTAATTGGCTTTCCTCTGGCGGGTTTACACAGGTGATCTCTAACCAACAGACCTCTCGACAGAACCCGCCCCTACGAGAAGAACAACTGGCTTGGCTGTCTCAAAAGCGATTTGAGTTGTTAAATGGAGGAGCAACACCAAGATCTTTTTTCATTGCATTTAGCTTGGTTCCCCGTCGTTTGGGTAAAGTCAATTGGATATTTAGCGATGAAGATTTGAAAACAGCAACAGAAATTTGTCCGGGTTGGCAACCTCAACACTGGCGGGTTGACGGGTTAGCTCGAACCTTGTTAATTTTATCCTTAATTCAAGGCAATCCTGAAGAGTATCAAAACATTCTTGATCAACTTTTTTCTGCTGCCGATATTGATGAATTGGTTGCCCTTTATCAAGCGTTACCGCTACTGCCAACGCCCGAAAAATACCAACATCGTGCAGCCGAAGGAATACGCACAAATATGTCCGTTGTGTTTAATGCGGTGGCACTTCATAACCCTTATCCGGCGAATTATCTGAGCGAACTTGCTTGGAATCAAATGGTTTTAAAAGCCATTTTTATTGATAGTCCTCTCCACAAAATTATCGGTTTGGATCGTCGAAGCAACCCCAATTTGTCACAAATGTTGATCGACTACGCCCACGAACGTTGGGCAGCAAATCGCACTGTTACCCCCGAACTTTGGCGGGCGATGGGTGCTTTTACCACCGATAATATGGCAGAAGATTTAACAAAAGTATTGGATCATCCCGATCCAATGCAACGAGAAGCGGGTGCGATCGCCTGTGCTAATTCTAATTCTGAAAAAATACAGTCGTTGTTAGCCTCTCGCCCTGAGTTAAAAGCAGTTTCCCAACAACAAACTTGGGAAAGTTGGACACAAAATCATCTTTATTCCAATCACAGGAATACAGCAAATTAGAAACAAATCCTTACACATTGATCACGATGAATTCTACAGATCTCATGTTTATCGATCCGCATATTCACATGACAGCCCGGACAACCTATGATTATCTCGTAATGCGAGAATATGGGATTGTTGCTGTCATTGAACCTTCATTTTGGTTAGGTCAACCTCGCACAAACCCCGGCAGTTTTAAAGATTATTTTAGCAGCCTGGTAGGTTGGGAACGGTTTAGGGCATCTCAGTTTGGCATTGCTCATTATTGTACAATTGGTTTGAACCCAAAAGAAGCAAATAATCCTGCTGTTGCTGAACCCGTAATGGATTTGTTGCCAATATTTGCCTGTAAAGAAGGCGTGGTTGCAATTGGTGAAATTGGCTACGATGACATGACAGAAACCGAAGATAAATATTTTCAAGATCAGCTTGCTTTAGCCAAAGAACTTGATACGTTGGTTCTGATTCATACGCCCCATCGCAACAAAAAAGCAGGTACAAGTCGCAGCATGGATCGCTGTATTGAACATGGTCTTGATCCGTCTCAAGTGATTATCGATCATAACAACGAAGAAACCGTTGAAGAAGTTCTAGAGCGAGGATTTTGGGCGGCATTTACCATTTATCCAATGACAAAAATGGGCAATGTTCGTATGGTAGAAATTGTTAAAAAATACGGCACAAATCGCATCATTGTTGATAGTAGCGCTGATTGGGGATTAAGCGATCCGTTAGCGGTACCGAAAACCGCTCAACTGATGATTAAAGAAGGTATTTCTGAAGCCGATGTGCGAACGGTTTGTTATGAAAATGCGCTCACAGCTTACAGTCAAAGTGGTCAATTTAATGAAAGTGATTGGCTGACACCCAAAACTGTTGATAACACTGAATTATTTAATGGCAATAGTGTATTGAGAGGGCAAAATCCAGACGCACAAACTCTGCGGGATTCCGTTTTAATTCAGTAGAGATTGGTTGGATTTTTTGGGTTGAAATCCCCCTAAATTTCCAGCCCCCTAAATTTCCAGCCCCCGTGACCCCCGCCCCCGTGACCCCCAATGATGGGGGTATTTCTGGGGGTAATGGGGGTAAAAGGGGAGTTTATCCCCCTAAATCCCCCTTGCAAGAATCCCCCTAAATCCCCCTTAGAAAGCAGGGCTGTTTCATTCTCAGTTAAAAATTGCCGGGGTTGATGGGGTGAAAGGGTTCCGGGGGTGGACCGGGAGAGGATTTTGTTGAGATGAAAAATAACTTTTTATTAATAAAAATCCTCCCTACCTCCCTACCTCCCTACCTCCCCACCTCCCCACCAATCAAGTTTTAGGGCTAGAACGCGCACGGCCCTGCCCTTTCCAAGGGGGGCTAGGGGGGATAAAAAAGGCAGAATAAAACCCTTAACACTCAAAAATTTATTGGTTCCAGTACACAGGTAATCGATTTGAATACAACAATTCTAAACACTCGAACAACAGGCTATTTTCAACTCATGCGACCCCCCAATATTCCCACAGCTTGGGCGGATATTTTAGCCGGATATGCCATTGCAGGTGCTAATTCTTCTATTAGTTCTTTATTGTGGTTACTGTTAGCAACTACCGGACTTTATGGGGGAGGAGTAGTTTTTAATGATGTATTTGATGCCGAACTTGATGCACAAGAACGCCCGGAAAGACCTATTCCTAGCGGTGCCGTTTCACGTCAAGAAGCAACAATATTAGGCGGTTTTTTATTAACTGTTGGAGTTGTTGCAGCCAGTCAGGTTTCAGTTGTTAGTTTAATATTGGCGAGTTTGATTGCTGTTGCAACGATCATTTACGATAGTACAACCAAACATCATTCATTGTTCGGACCGTTAACAATGGGATTTTGTCGGGCGGGTAATTTATTACTCGGGATTAGCGTTTTACCAACCGCATTTAGCAGCATTAATTTAAGTAATTTTTCAGGGCTTCATCCCACCTACCTGGCAATAATTCCCATTTTTTACATTGGTGCAATTACCGCAATTAGTCAAGGTGAAGTTTACGGGGGAAGTCGTAAAACAGGACAGATATCTGTTATATTAATGACTGTTGTAATTGCTATATTGTTAGGATGTGCGATTACATCTGCTCATTTTAGCGCTCTATTATTTGTTGGGTTGCTAACTTGGCGAATTTTTCCCCCTTTTGTTGAAGCTGCTGCTAACCCCAAACCTGACAATATTCGGGGTGCTGTCAAAGCAGGAATTTTATCTTTAGTTGTTGTTAACGCAACCCTCGCTGCTTGTTTTGCTGGCGGAATTTACGGTTTGTTGGTGTTGGCATTGTTGCCTTTATCAATGGGATTATCGCGTTTATTTGCGATGACGTAATACAATATTTAGCCCCCCAGCCCCCCTGAAAAAAGGGGAAGATGTTCAAAGCTTTTTAAACGGCTTATCTTCAAACTTAGTGATTAACCTCCATGACTTTTACACTTTCTAAACCAACTCTTTTAAACGATTCATCTGTTGACTATGCCCCGCTAAAACAAGAGGTAAAAGTCACGTTTAACTACGATGTACACTTTACACGGGATTTATTTAATCCTAACAATCCTTTATTAGCAAAAGTGTTACTCGCCACCCGAGAAGGCGTTAAAAAAGCCATCGCCTTTGTTGATAGTGGACTCCCCCAAGCATCAGAAATTCTGGCAAAAATTCAAGCCTATAGTGACTGTCATCCCCAGGCGTTAAACCTCAAAGCCGGTTCAACTTTAATAGCGGGAGGAGAAGCGGCAAAAAATAATCCTCAACTCGTTGAAAACTTGCAAAAACTAATTTCAGACGCCGAACTTTGTCGTCATTCCTATGTTATTGCTGTGGGTGGCGGTGCGATGTTAGATTTAGTTGGCTACGCCGCAGCAACAGCCCATCGAGGAATTCGATTAATTCGGGTACCGACAACAGTTTTAGGACAATGTGACTCGGGAGTTGGGGTTAAAAATGGGATTAATGCGTTTGGGAAAAAGAACTTTTTAGGAACATTTGCACCGCCAACTCTGGTTTTTAACGATGCCAACTTTTTAACAACATTAGATGATAGAAATTGGCGTTCAGGTATAGCTGAAGCGGTGAAAGTTGCACTGATAAAAGATGCTGCTTTCTTCGATTTTATCGCAAATAGAACGGAAGCGTTGGCTGACAGAAATTTAGATGCAATGCAGCAAATTATTTACCGTTGTGCGAAGTTGCATCTCGATCATATTGCAGGCGGAGATCCTTTTGAAATGGGAAGTTCTCGCCCTTTAGATTTTGGTCACTGGGCAGCACATCGTTTAGAATATCTCAGCAATTATCGTCTTTATCACGGAGAAGCGGTTGCAATTGGTATCTGTCTTGACACGACTTATTCCTATTTATCGGGTTTGATTACAAAGGGAGAATGGCAAGAAATTCTAAGTCTATTTAAAGCTTTAGGATTTAGCTTGTATAACGCCGAACTTTCTTCTTATTTCAATCAACCCGAACATCCCCGTTCAATCTTTCGAGGATTAAACGAATTTCAAGAACATTTAGGCGGTGAACTCACTTTAATGCTATTAACTACAATTGGTCAAGGTTTAGAAGTTCACGAAGTCGATTTAGACAAATACCGCCTAGCAATTATGATACTAGAAGAGGAAAATTTACAATGCAGCTAAGTGAAAACGGCACTCATCTAACCTACTGCACCAATATTCATCCGGGTGAATCTTGGCCGGAAGTTTTTAGGAATTTAAAACAGTATCTTCCGGCTTTGAAAAGTCGCTTTCCGGCTGAAGATTTCGGCATCGGTTTACGGCTTTCTCATCGGGCAACAACCCAACTTCAAACCTCAGAAATTGCTGAGTTTAAGGCTTGGTTAGTTGAACGGGGTCTTTATGTTTTTACCCTGAATGGATTTCCCTATGGTGGCTTTCATAACGAGGTGGTAAAAGACAAGGTTTATGCACCAGACTGGACAACGCCAGAACGAACCAATTACACCAAAAACCTCGCCCATATCTTAGCAGCATTGTTACCAGAAGGGGTTAAGGGAAGTATTTCAACTCTGCCCCTTTCTTACAAGCCTTGGTTTAACCGTTCATCTGATATTAATCAGGTCTTTAAACAAAGTACGCTCAACCTCGTCGAAGTTGTTCTTGAACTGGTTCATCTGCATCAAACCACAGGGAAATTTATTCACATCGACCTAGAACCCGAACCGAATGGATTAATTGAAAATTCAGCAGAAGTGATTGATTTTTTTGAAAACTGGCTGTTACCTGTCGGTGGAAAATATCTGGTAAACACGCTAGGTCTTTCTTTAACCGCAGCAGAAACACTCCTGCGAGAACACATTTCAATCTGTTACGATACTTGCCATTTTTCCGTTGTTTATGAAAATCCGGTTCAAGTATTTCGTCAGTTTAAACAAGCGGGGATTTCAATTGGCAAAATTCAAATTAGTGCAGCGATTAAAAACAAACTCCCCCAAGAACAATCTGAACGGGTTAACCTCGCTGAATACTTACAGAAATTTGCCGAGTCAACTTATTTACATCAAGTTGTTGCTGCTTATGCTGATGGGAGTTTACAATCTTATATTGATTTACCCGAAGCACTTCAAGATTTAAAAGAAACAACCGCTCAAGAGTGGCGAACTCATTTTCACATTCCCATTTTTAACGAAACCTATGGCATTTTACAGTCTACCCAAGACGATATTTTAACAGTATTAAATCTGTTGAAACGTTATCCTTGTGAACATTTAGAGATTGAAACTTACACGTTTCAGGTTCTTCCGGACAACCTCAAAACTGATTTACTCACTTCTATTCAAAGAGAATATGACTGGGTAATTCAACATTATTATCGAGATGACTGTAATTTTTATTCATCGGAATTCAAAAAACCTTTACTAAAAATTAGTTGATCGGGAAAAAATCAATGCAAAAAACAGTTGTAATTAATGTTGTAGGTTTGACTTCTGCTTTGTTAAAAGCAATGCCAAAACTGTCTAAATGGGCAAAAAAAGTTAATACAATTGAACCCGTATTACCTGCGGTAACTTGTTCGGCTCAAACCACCTATTTAACGGGAAAATGGCCGAGCGAACATGGTATTGTTGGTAATGGTTGGTATTTTCGAGACGAAAACGAAATTAAGTTTTGGCGACAGTCTAACCGTTTGGTACAAGCTCCTAAAATTTGGGAGATGGCTAGACAAATTAACCCCAATTGTACGACCGCAAATCTGTTTTGGTGGTACAATATGAACTCTTCGGTAGACTATGGGATTACTCCTCGGCCAATGTATCCGGCTGATGGTCGAAAAATTCCCGATATTTACACTCAACCCGGTGATTTTCGCTCGCAAATTCAATCGGATTTAGGTCAATTTCCCCTGTTTAAATTTTGGGGGCCAGCCACTTCAATTGCTTCTAGTCAATGGATAGCAGATTCGGCTAAATGGGTTGATATTCGTCAAAATCCGACCTTAACACTGATCTATCTTCCTCATCTAGATTACTGTCTACAAAGTGTTGGAACTCAAGCGGCAGAAATTCCAAAAGATTTACAGGAAATTGATGATGTTTGTGCTGATTTAATTGATTATTATACAGCCAAAAATGCCAAGATTGTTGTGTTGTCAGAATACGGCATTACTCCAGTTGATCAACCTATACATTTGAATCGATTATTTAGAGAAAAGGGTTTATTGTCTGTACGAGAAGAATTAGGTTTAGAATTGCTAGATACGGGGGCTAGCGATGCTTTTGCTGTTGCCGATCATCAAATTGCTCACATTTATGTGCGATCTGAGGCTAATCTTTCTAAGGTGCGATCAATCCTCGAAAATGTTGAGGGTATTGCTCATATTTTAGATGAGGAAGGTAAAAAACAATTTCATCTCAATCATAGCAGAGCGGGTGATTTAATTGCCATCGCTCATCCTCATGCTTGGTTTACTTATTATTATTGGTTGGATGATAAATTCGCTCCAGATTTTGCCCGAACTGTGGATATTCACCGGAAACCGGGTTATGACCCCGTTGAACTTTTTATCGATCCAAAAATCCCTTTTCCTCAACTCAAAATAGCCTGGAAGTTATTACGCAAGCAACTCGGTTTTCGTTATTTACTAGATGTTATTCCCCTAGATGCCAACCTCGTTAAAGGTTCTCACGGTTGTATTCCGCCTAATGTTTGTGATTATCCTGTTTTGATCACTCAACAAGCCGAAATTCCCGAAGAAAAGCCTCTCTTACCTACACAAATTACTCAACTCATCCTCAAGCAAATTTTTGGCGAACAAGCAGAGAATTTCACAGAACAACAAGAATTAGTTAACAACAAAAGCGATTATGCTACCTCTCTCACTTAGTCATCTACCAAAAGACAGAAATATCGAAGCTAATTCTCATCGTATTATATGAAATAAAATACTTAAATGTTTCCTAATAGTGATACATTACAGTCACCAGACTTCTGAGCGCCTCTTGCTTCTTGCCTTTTGACTATTCCCTGTTTTCTTTTAAACATAAAGACAATGAAACTGTCAAAAACACTAACAACATCAGTCCCGTTCTTTTCTCTCGTTATTTGTGGAGTTATTGCTCCTGCTCATGCTTTTAATCAAGTTGATTTAGATCGAGTATTAAACGGTGATGACTGTACGGGTTGTGACCTGAGTGGTGCCAACTTCACGGGAGTCAATCTCGCGAACATTGACTTCACAGGAGTTAACCTCAGTAACTCCAATTTCCAGGGAACTAACCTAACTGAAACGAACTTCACAGGAGTTAATTTAAGTAACGCTAATTTTCGGGGAACTGACCTGATAGGAGCTACTTTCCGGGGAACAAATATCAGCGAAACGAATTTCGCTGGAGTTAACCTCAGCAATGCTAATTTCTTGGGAACTGACCTGATAGGAGCCAATTTTTTGGGTGTTAACCTCACTGATACTAACTTCGCGGGAGTTAATGTAAGCAGTGCAAATTTCCTGGGCGTTGACCTTGTAGGAGCTAATTTTCTGGGAGTTAACCTCAATGATACTGACTTTATTGGAGTTAACTTGAGCGATGCAAATTTCCTGGGAGTTAATCTTATTGATGCTGATTTCATCGGTGTTAACCTGGCTGAAGCTGATTTTATTGGAGTTAATTTGAGTCAAGCTAACCTCACCGGAGTTAACCTGGCTGAAGTAGATTTTATTGGAGTTAACCTGAGTGAAGCTAATCTCACGGGAGTTAACCTAACAGGAGTGAACTTTGTGGGAGTAAACCTGACTGACACTCTTCTTAATGGTGAAAAATTAATCGAAAAATTTGCCAGCGTTCCCGAACCTTCTTTCTTAATTAGCCTCAGCTTTTTAGGCATAGGAGCGGTGGCTACTAAGATTAAAAATAAACAAAAATCTTGTCAACAAAAGTAGTTCATCTCTCTCAAGATATATATAGCAGTTTTCAGTGTATAGATCAACCCGGTAACTCATAATATAGATAAACCCGGTTTCTCAAAGAAACCGGGTTTTTAGGGTTGATCAGTATAAAACCCAGGTGCAGCAGCCCGAGTTAGCAGATTTCTAAAGATCTGTGGGATATTCAAAAGAATATTCATAGCCAATATTAGTTAATCTTTTTAATCTATGTGCATGGGCGCTTGTAAAACGTCTTGAAGACGTTTGCTTTCGCTTAAAAAAGCCTTTGCACTTGACAGCATAATGGGAAAACCAACCCAATGATTTAGCAAGTGCTGAACGATTTTTTCTCGTTAACGTGACTGAAAACACGGAGAAAATATCGCGACAGAATTTTAAGCTTTTTATCCCATCTATGCATCTGTATTTAGAGGTATCTCATGGCAACATCTGAAAATACATCAACTGAAGAGATGAATATGTCAAGTCAGACTGCTGGCGGTGGAATGCCTTTTGGCAATCCCCAAGCCCCCGCAGAAGGCTACGAGTATGACTTTAGTAGCTTTAACGACGATTCAGGCGATTCACAGACTCCTAGCACTCCCTTCGATCCGTTAATTGGGCTTCCCGGTATTGATAACCTCGGTGACATCTTTGGAGATGTAAATCCAGAAGATAACCCTTTCGGAGGCGGCAATCCCACCGGGGGCGGCGCTGGCGGCGCTGGCGGCGGCAACCCCTTCGGAGGCGGTGCGGGTGCTATGGACGACATGGACGAAGGTTCGGAAACACCCGTTGATTCTGGTGATGACACCCCCATGCCCGTTGAACCCGATGGCGGCATCGGAGACGGTGCAGGCCCCATCGGTAATGATAATCCCTTCGCGGGTGGTAACTCCCAAGGCGGCGCTGGTGGTTTTGGAGGCGGTAATTCCTTCGGGGGTGGTAATTCCTTCGGAGGCGGTAATTCTTTCTCCGGTGGTAACATCGATACTGGCGAAAATAACGAAAATTCAGGCACCGGTAACTCGGCTTTTGGGGATGGCAACTCTACCAACGGCAACGGTAACACCAACTTCGGCAGCAACAACCAAACAGAAGGCAACGGCAACCGTTCCTTTGGATCAGGTGGCGAAGGTTTTAATGAAATCTTTGAAGGTCAAGAAAATCCATTAGAGATGCCTGAAGGCGGAAGCGATGTTCCCATCGATCTTGGAGGAATTGGGGGTAACAATCCCGTCTTTGCAGGTGGTGGTACGCCTGCACCAGAAGGTGGCGTACCGGTTGATCTTGAAGATTTAGAAGGAAGTAGCAACAATCAAACAGACGGCAACGGTAACTGGAATTTCGGCAGCAACAATCAAACAGACGGTAACGGCAACTGGAATTTCGGCAGCGACAACACCATCGAAGGTAATGGTAACTGGAGTTTCGGAGATAACAACAATATTACAGGCAGCGGCAACCGTCCGAGCGGCAGTGGAAACACCATTAACGGCAACGGCAATCGCCCCACCGGTAGTGGTACCACCATTACAGGCAACCGAGTCAGCACCTCAGAGGATAATGTAGACATCTACGGAAACGGCGATCGCTATTTCCAAACCGATAGCGACGGCAATACTACGCTCGTTAGTGATCAGTCAGCTAGCGATCCGAACTACACTTTCGACTTTAGCGGTCTGGAGGGTAGTGACTCCGAAGAGACCAACACCGCTGATGTAGATTTTACTGGTGTGATGGCTCAGTCCTCAACAGATAGCGACTCCGATGAAGTGACTAACTCTACACCGGTCACTGAGACATTTACTGCTGAAAATATTAGTGCCAGCAGCGAGACGCCCGATCTAGACGAGGTGAGTAACCCGAATTTCGGCGAGATGATTGAACAGTCTGCCAACCAAAGCGCCACGAGTGAACTGTCTGAAGAATCAGAAGTAGATGAGGTTACTGACCCCAATTTCGGCGAGATGATTGAACAGTCTGCCAGCGAAAGCGCTACGAGTGAAATGTCTGAGTCCGGCTTGGATATGTCCACTATGGATCAAGGCAACTCTGACAGCGATATGAGCGATATGAGTTCCGATGATTCCGCCCTTTTAGACCAACTGCGAAACAGTCCTTTTGGTCGTTTGTTAGATATTGAAGGCGTCGATGGCGTTGAAGATATTTTTGGTAATGTCGGTGGCGGTGCAGCAGGCGGCGCTGGTGGCGGTGACAGTTCCTTCGGTGGCGGTGGTGTAGGTAACGGTAATCCCTTTGCTAACTGGGACCCGCTTACCGATGGCAATCCTTTTGTCGAAGGAGACGAACCTAGTACAGAAAATCCTTCCGGTTCTAGTAATAATCCCTTCAGTGAAACCGAAACGCCTTCCGGTTCTAGCAATCCCTTTGGTGAAACCGAAACGCCCGAGGGTTCTAATAATCCTGTTAGTCAAACTGACAGCCTTACAGGTGAAATTGGGTTTAATATCGACAATTTTATTGAGTCTACGGAAACGACAATTAAGAATTTCATTGATTCTCTGGGCGAAGGTTCAGATCAGCCCGGTGCGGTCGCCGCGATCGGCGACGAATATCTGGTTCGCGATGGCGAGGGCGGTTGGTACATTAGCGCTGACGACGCCTTTGACAGCGATGACCTGCTCGTTTTCGATGGCGTTATTAGCGGTCCCCCCAATGCTGAAGGCCTGAACAATTTTATTGATTCTTTAGCCGAAGATTCAGATCAGCCCGGTGTGATCACCGCGATCGGCGACGAATATCTGGTTCGCGATGGCGAGGGCGGTTGGTACATTAGCTCTGACGACACCTTTGACAGCGATGACCTGCTCGTTTTTGGTGGCTCGATCGGCAACCCGCCCGATATTGAAGCCATTGACAATTTTATTGATTCTGTCGGCTCAGGTTCGGGTGAGCCTGGTGTGATCGCGGCGATCGGCGACGAATATCTGGTTCAAGATGGCGAGGGCGGTTGGTATATTAGCGCTGATGACACCTTTGACAGCGATGACCTGCAAGTGTTCAACGGACCCGCCTCCATTGTCAACTTCTCAGATTTTGAAGGTTTCAACGGTTTGTAAGAAACGATTAAAAACCGATTAAAAAACCCGGTTTCTCAAAGAAACCGGGTTTTTGGAGTGTAATATGAAATACGGAAAGTACATTCTCGATTAACATCCTCCCCCATCATCTTTGAGGAGATTAAAAACCCGGTAACTTGATCGCGCACCGGGTTTTTGGAGTGTAGCACCATAAAAAATGGAGGGGAAGAATCAATAAAAATAGATTCACCCTCCAATAAATCCAAAGCTTTTTAGCAGATTTCTCGATTCTAAATTGTCAGAAAGTCTCGCGATACGTGCCTGTGGCTAGAGCTAGATTTAAGCAATCAATTTTCCTAAAGTCTAAGTTTGAGCGAATAGTTTTTTCCTCCTAACTCCAACTACAATTTAAACTTTGGCTAGTGCTTTTTTCGGCTGATAACTCATCCCTTGGGCAAAACTTTCTAGATTCCCCGCTTTCCCTTCTAAGAACCGTTTAATGTTCATACTCTCAGCCCCAAAATCTTGAATTTGCAGTTTCCCGTGACGCAGTTGCTCATCAACAGGCCAGAACGTGATCCGATGTTGAATAAAACCTTCCGCATCGGGATCGGCAAACGCATAGGAACAGGGGATAATAATCGAAGGACTGCGTTGAATAAAATTATGCTCGGGGTAATAGAAATCCTGCTCAATCAGGTAGTATTTACTGAGAGTATGCGATCGCAATTCTACCTGAACCTTTTGATTATACTCATCTAAAAACTCACCCGAATTCGAGCCAATTTCACCCGCAGGTCTTAGTAAATGCGCCCATTCATCCATCGTCCGCAAGTCACTCAGATATTCATATCCCATCTCTATTGGCGCATGAATAAACATGGTATCGGTGACAATTTTATAGCGACCCCGAGCGGCTTCAGTTCGCCCTGAATTGCGCTCTAAAATCGCTTTCAACGAACGACATTCAGAAGTATGTACTGTCTCAATCCCCTGCATAATCATCGGTGTCCGTCGCTTCGGATCAACAAAACTCAACCAATGAAAATAAACCCCCGACTCATCCGTTCCTGGCTCAATATAATCAGGCGGAAACAACATCACCGGATAAACCTGAAAATACTCTTTGTATTTAATCCCGCAATGCCACTCAATTCCCTTAAAAAAACCATTGTCAATTCTTTTGACATGATAATACAAATTATGTTGATAGCCTGAAGCCGTTCCCAACCAAGTATCTTCATCAACTTGTTCGATCATGCGGCTAAACAGCGTCCAGTCGTCCAAATTTTTCAGACTACAAAGATAGTCAAAAGCGGTATCGGTATCAACAGCAATATAAGCAGACGTGGCAAAAGTATTTTCTTCCATGATTTCCTCTGATTACAAACGAATAGTGAGCGAATGGAACGGATTAATTTGACTCGCAGACGCATAAATCTATACTTCTTGCCAGACCGTTAATCCGTTTTCTTATTAGCATCTATTTCTACAAATTCTCAGTTGACAAGCTGCTATGCACTCACCAACATTTCTTCCATTTGAGCCGATTGAGCCTTAGCAATGCGTTCTTCCGCAAGCTGTTTAGAGGCTTCATGGGTGGTAATTTCGGCAGTTTTGGCTTTGTTGAATAGTTCCAGCAACGTATCATAAATACTATGAACGTGGCCAATGGCTTTCTTCTCGTTATAGCCAATCAACTCATGGTAAACATTAATCAAACCACCCGCATTAATAACATAATCTGGGCAGTACAAAATGTCTTTAGCCGTAAGCATTTCCCCATGCAATTGTTCGTCTTCAAGCTGATTATTCGCCGAACCTGCAATAATCGGAGCTTTAATCATCGGAATGGTTTGACTATTAAGAATTGCTCCCATTGCACAGGGCGCAAAAATATCAACATCCAGTCCATAAATTTGCTCGGGTTCAACCGCAGTCGCGCCGTATAACCGTGCCACTTTAGAGACTTTGGCTTGATTAATATCACTAACAAACAGCTTGACTCCATTTTTATGTAGCCAATCACAAAGATGCTGTCCGACATTTCCTAAACCTTGAACGGCAACTTTTAACCCGTCCAAACTGTCCGAACCAAAACGATATTTAGCCGCAGCTTTCATTCCCAACAAAACCCCAATTGCCGTAACCGGAGCAGGTCCGCCTGACTTTTCTTGAGTCCCGACAACATACTGAGTCTGGCGGTTAATTTGTCGAACATCTTGCGGCGTGAGATTAATATCTTGACCCGTGATAAATCGACCGTTAAGACGGTCAATAAACCTGCCGTAAGCCTGTAACAACTCACAGGTTTTCTGCTCGGGCTTGGCAATAATTACCGCTTTACCTCCGCCCATCGGAATGTTAGCACAGGCGGCTTTATAAGTCATTCCTCGGCTCAGACGCAGAGCATCAGTTAAAGCAGCAACCTCACTTTCATAAGGCCAGAGGCGAGTTGCACCCATAGCCGCACCGAGTCGGCTATCGTGAATGGCAATAATTGCCTTGAGTCCAGAAGCTTGGTCGTTGCAGAACAAAACTTGTTCGTGTCCGGTGGGGACGAGTGTTTTAAATAATTCCATAGTCGTCTATCTCTGTTGAGTACAAGCAATAGAAGTTGGGAGTCAGGAGGTAGGGAGGTGGGGAGGTGGGGAGGTGGTAAACGGATGGGTTGACGGTTGGGTTTCGAGGTTAACGCGCGATTGTCACGGATGGGTTGACGGTTGGGTTTCGAGGTTAACGCTGTCAAACTGGTCACTGTCACCTGGGGAGGTGGGGAGAAAGAAGTCGTGAGGTCACAAGTCAAGTCTTGAGGTCAGAATTGCCTCTTACCTCTTGCATGATTGCCTTTCCCCTTTCCC
>JAYKHV010000049.1:0-29536 GCA_035285085.1 Lyngbya sp.
TGCGCGTTCTAGCCCGAAAACTTGATTTGTGGGGAGGTGGGGAGGACCGGAGGTAGGGAGGTCGGGAGGATTTTTATTAATAAAAAGTTATTTTTCATCTCAAAAAAATCCTCTCCCGGTCCACCCCCGGAACCCTTTCACCCCATCAACCCCGGCAATTTTTAACTGAGAATGAAACAGCCCTGCCGCTGTAGCCAGGGCTAAAACTCTCAACCCCACTATTGGCGGGAATATGCTAAATTAATCAGGAGTTCTTTTTGCAGGCTGTAACCTTTGTTAAACTTTGGGTGCATCCTGTAATCGACCCTAACAATGACCGTTCAACCTGAAAGTAACCGTGACCAGGCTAATTTAATTCTGCGGGAGTTCATTACTGAGCAAATTAACCAAAGCCCAAATCAGCGCATCTCCTTCGCTGAATATATGAATTGGGTTCTTTATCATCCCCAACAGGGATATTACGCCAGTCCTGGCACTCGCATCGGCGCCTTTGGAGACTTTTTTACAGCGCCTCACCTGGGTACTGACTTCGGAGAATTACTCGCGGAACAGTTGGTGGAGATGTGGGAGATTTTAGATCAACCTCACCCGTTTACCCTCGTGGAGATGGGTGCCGGACAAGGCATTCTGGCGGCTGATATCTTACAATACATTCAGCGACAGTATCCCCGTTGCTTTGAGGCTGTAGACTATATCATTATCGAAAAGTCTCCCTCTCTCAAAGCAGAACAACAGCAGAAACTCAAGGATACAATTGGTTCTACTGTCTCGGTGCGTTGGTGTGAATGGGATGAAATTCCTGACGCTTCGATTACAGGCTGTTTCTTCTCCAACGAACTCGTAGACGCCTTACCCGTACATCAGGTTATTGTTCGCGATCGCCAACTCCGAGAAATCTATGTTACCCTAAACAGCTACGGGATGGGCAACTCTAGCAGTAATGCTTATTTTAGCGAAATTGAGGCAAATTTGTCAACCCCCCAACTTCAAACCTATTTTGAAACGCTAAAAATTGACCTATTATCGGATATTTATCCCGAGGGTTATCGAACTGAAATTAACTTGGCTGCACTGGATTGGATAACAACAGTTGGCAACAAATTACAGCAAGGATTTGTATTAACCATTGATTACGGCTACTCTGCTGAAAGATATTATAGCCCAACTCGTTCGAGTGGAACGTTACAATGTTATTATCAACATCGCCATCATAATAATCCTTACCTGCATATTGGCAAACAAGATATAACCGCTCATGTTAATTTTACAGCCTTAGAAAAACAAGGCGAATTATCGGGATTAAAAGTCATCGGATTTACCCAACAAGCCCTGTTTTTAATGGCATTAGGACTCGGCGATCGCATCGCGGCTGTCTCTCAAACTCAGGGACAAAATTTATCCGAAGTTTTGCGAAGACGGGAAGCCTTACATTCTCTAATTGCTCCGATGGGTTTGGGCAAATTTGGAGTTTTAGTTCAGAGTAAAGGTTTGACAACAGAAAAGCCGATTCAGCTAAAAGGTTTAACGATTCCCGAACTTTAACAGAATTCTGAATTATAAATTATGAATTTACAGCAAACCGAATCTTGAAAAATTAGAATCGGCATTCATATCAGTGGAGTGGTTGTGGGTGTCATTGGTCTAAAAAAATTTAGCTATGACTTCTGGGGAGATACAGTTAATCTTGCTTCTCGAATGGAATCATCTTGAATAGAAGATTTTATCCAAGTTTCTACCGCTACCTACGAACATTTGAAGGAGCAATACATACTGGAAAAGCAAGGCGAAGTCAACATCAAAGGAAAACGAACCTTAACCCCTTACTGACTAATAGACAAATCATCTAAAAATTGAAACCGTTTAAAATCGATTTCGCCAATCTTCAGCCTGTTGACGAATAACTTGAAGTTCATTTTCAGACATTTTATCGAGATGAGCAAGAACCAAATTCATCCGTCCTTGAGACTGTAACTTTTCCCGATGTCTGTCGAGAAAATTCCAATAAAAGATATTCAAAGGACAAGCTTTTTCCCCGGTGCGACTGCGGGGATTATAAACACAAGCTTTGCAGTAATCGCTCATTTTATTCACATAATTCGCCGAAGCCGCATAGGGTTTAGACGCCAAAATTCCGCCATCGGCAAATAACCCCATCCCAATCACATTGGTTTGCATCACCCAGTCATAGGCATCAATAAAAACCGCATGAAACCAGTTTTCAACCTCTTGGGGAGAAAGACCAGCAATTAAAGCAAAATTACTCAAAATCATTAACCGTTGAATGTGATGAGCATATCCGGTTGTTTCCACTTGAGACAACACTTGAGATAAACAGTTGATATCGGTTTTTTCAGCATCCCAAAAAAACTCCGGTAAAGGTTGAGTATGGTTGAACCAGTTGTGTTGAGAATAATCAGCATCCATCAATTGGTAAACTCCGTGCATATATTCTCGCCAACCGAGAACTTGACGAATAAAACCTTCCACAGAATTTAAAGGTAAATTTTTCTGATAATAAGCCATTTCCGCCGCTTGAATCACTTCTAACGGATGCAATAATCCCAAATTCAAATAGGGAGACAGTAAAGCGTGCCATAACGTTTGTTCCCCCGTGACCATTGCATCTTGATAAGACCCAAAATCAGCAAGGCGTTGCTCAATAAAATAGTGCAGAACTTCTAGAGCTTGTTGACGAGTCACCGCCCAACCAAACGGTTCTATTTTTCCGTATAATGGAAGCGAAAGTTGATTAACCTGCTCAATGACTCCGCGAGTGATTTCATCGGGTTTAAACCAAAGAGGATGAGGAGGATTTAATTTCCCTTTGGGAGGTTTGCGATTTTCCGAATCAAAATTCCAGCGATTCCCAATGGGTTGTTTACCCTCCATCAAAATATTAAATCGTTTGCGTCCTTCTCGATAAAAATCCTCCATCAATAAACGCTTACGACCTGTTGACCATTGTTTGAATTCAGTTGCAGTCCAAAGGAAGTGATTATTTTCCAGCCAATCAATTTGACAAGATAACTTCAACTTTTCGATCATCTGTTGAAAGGGTCTATCATTGGGAGTCATGACTCGGAGTTGAGTAATTTGATGCTCTTCAATCCATTTTTTCAGGGGAATTTCTACAGGTTCCTCCGTAATAATATAAGTGACAGACCAACCTGCATCTCGCAACTCAGCCGCCAAATGTCGCATCCCCGACCAAACTAATACCAATTTTTGGCGATGATAAGGTCTAACTCGCACAAATTCTAGGGATTCAATCAAAATAATTGGGGTTTCCCGATGAGAGTGACAACTTTGTAATGCAGCTTGTTGACTCCAAAGCTGATCTCCTAAAATCCAAATACCAACTGTCATTTAACTGGGTTCCTGAAATTGATACAAAAACTCGTAATAATTTTCAAAAAATCTTTCTAGACCGTTTCAGTCGAGAGATTGGTTAATTCAGTACAGATTTGCAGAAATTGATCGGCGATTAAACTGGGAGAAAAATTTTCAGCCGCATATTGGTATGCTTGCCATCCTTTTTGTAAAGCTTCCTCTGGATGATCTAAACAATATTTCATCCAATCTGCTAACCCAACTACATCTTCATTATTAAATAGAAAGCCGTGAGTTCCAACTAATTCAGGTAATCCACCGACTTGAGAAACAATAGAACAGGTTTGCATACTTGAAGCTTCAACAACAATATATGCGGCCGGTTCTTGCCACCGAGAAGGAGCAACCACAGCTAAAGCTAATCCCATGATAGATTTTACCTCAGAATTAGGACGCTTTCCTAAAAATTTAACAGAGTCAGAAATCTCTAAATCAGAAGCTAGTTTTTCCAGGTTATTTCGTTCACTTCCATCTCCGATAATCCATACTTTAAACTCTCGGCTTTCAGATTTCAATATTTTTACAGCTTTTAAAAGAACATCTACACCTTTATCATTTTGTAATCGACCTACAAAAACAAATAGCAAGGGTTGGTGTAAATCATCTCGGGTTTTTAAGACCACAGATTCTCGATCAATTACAATCGGATTATAGACCGTATCTATTTTTAGAGGGAAAGAGTAGGATTCTGCTAAAAATTGGCTGCAAGCAATGTGTCGATCTGATAAAAATGCAGTGCTTAAACGAGTGATTAGTCTGGAGAATTTAACGGCCGTGTACAGCTTCCATTTTAAGGGGTAGTTTTTTTTTTGCAATAAGTGAATTATTTCTTGTTTTAATCTTCGGGGGAAATCTGTCTTTGTATATTCAAAATGAGTGGATTGATAAAAAGGATAGTGATATTTGATAATCGCCTTTTTTCCAAGTAATTTACTCAAGGTGGCGAATAATAAATGATTGGAGTTCATGTGAACAATATCCGACCATTGAATCGCTTTAATCCACTTTTGGAGATCGTCTTCTTTTGTAGAAACAACTCGAACCTCATGTCCTTTATTTTGAAGAACAGGACTTAAAGCTTGAATATAAGTGGATACGCCACTGATTTCCTGTTCGGAGTGACGGTGTTGCATTAAAATTTTCATGTTGAATCAGTTAGTTGGATTTTGACTTCTGCTTTTAAATTCTATTAAAGCCTCTAAAAAGATCGGTTGTCAAGGGAGGATACTTTTTCTCAAATAATTATAGGACTATCAAAATTGTGTTTCTGAGAGGAATTAGACCCAATCAACCGGATTTTATCACAACTAATATATAGTAGGGATGCCATCGAGGTTAATAAGGGTTACGATGTAAAGAGAAACCTCAAAGATCACTTATCATATAATTAGAACCTCTAATCTCACCGGATCGGGTTTGCAATCTCACCGCCGAGTCAGTTCACTCGTTCGCCTACCGACTCAACATTTAAAATTCACATCTCCCTTTTTGTTACTCTAGTCCTCGTTTAATTTCGATCAAGTTACTCCTTGATCCTGTACTTTCAGTTCAAACAGTTTAGAATGAACTATGCCTAAAGTCGGTCAATCCTCGTTTCGTCGTATACTGCTGTCCCGGATTTTACTGCTGAGTGTTCCGGTTCTCCTGGCTGGGGAATATGTCACCTATCGAAAGGCTAGGTCAGGTTTACTTGAAACTGCTCGTCTCAATTTAACAGAAAGTGCAGTCGAGATGGCACAAGATATTGACGACTGGGTAAAATCTCTCCGTTCTAATCTGATTTTAGCAACACAAAGCACAATCTTACAATCGGAACAAGCCAAAAATTATCAACAATTTATCAAACAGCTTGAACAACAACTTCCCACTCAAGTCAACTGTCTACAACTGGTTGATATTCAAACCAATCAAATTCAAGCGAGTAGTTGTGGAAATAAAGCAATTACTTCCATCCCCCCCAACCTATGGCCCCTAGAAAAACCTTCCGAAGATGTCTTGAGTCCGACGAGTGTTTATATCCAAAATCGAATATTTAGTTCCCAATATAATCAAGTTGTAATACCCGAACAATTAACAGATCTTCCGCCCTGGAGAAATCGAATTCAGCTAATTTTTATAGCCCCCGTTTATGTAACAGAAAACCCGGGATTAAATCAACTACAATACGTCTTAATTTTAGAATCTTATTTACCCTTATCTTGGAAAGATAGACCCAAATCCTTAACGGGTTTTACTGTTATTATCGATGAAGCCGGTCGAATTATTGCCCATCCCGAACCTCAACGAGTCGGAGTGAATATTAATCAAGAAGCGGATGGCCCCCGACTGCAAAATATTATTAATAGTGCCTTATCCGGAGAGAAAGATTTTGTACATCTCTTTTCCTTTGATAAAAATGGCAATGAATTACTTGCTGGATACGGTCCTGTTGACAGTCCCATTTCTCAGGAAAAAGGGAGTCGATGGGTAATTTTAGCCGTTACCAGTTTAGATGATGCACTTTCGGGTTTAAAAGAAATTAACTCGGTTTTATTTTATTTAACGGTCAGTTTAATTACTGCAAGTATTATTGCAGCACTTTATTTATCTCGGGATTTAGCTCGTCCTTTGGAACGATTGAGAGATTATGCCTTAACCGTTAATAGTCGAAAATCACCCCGATCTGTTCCTCAAAACTTGAGAATTCGAGAATTTATTCAACTCGGACAAGCCATTAGTATTATGGTTGAACGGCTACAATCAAGAGCCGCAGCATTAGAACTCGCCACCAAAGAAGCCCAAATCGCCAATCAACTCAAAGATGAATTTTTGCGGGTCATTTCTCACGAACTGAGAACCCCGCTTAATGGTATTATTAACTCTCTACAATTTCTCCGAGATGATTTGTGCGATACTCCCGAGGAAGAACAAGAATATTTAGAGATGGCAAATGAATCTGCTGTGCATTTGTACGCTATTGTGAATGATATTTTAGATTTGTCTCTAATTCAAGAAGGAAAATTATCTATCACTCAAAAAACGGTAGACTTAGTTAAAATCATTCAAGAAGCCGTTGCCATTCAAAGCTTAGAGATTCATCAAAAAGGTTTATCTTTAAAAGTCAAATTTAAACAACCCATAAAAGTCTGGGCTGACCCCGATAAACTCAAACAGGTTTTTCTGAATATTTTGAGTAATGCCGTAAAATTCACGAAAAAAGGTAGCATTACTGTTATTGCTGAAATTCAACCCATCGTACAATGCGATCAAATTACTTATGAATCCTGCGAGGAGAAATTTCAAGCCAGAATAATCGTACAAGATACGGGAATTGGTGTCGCTTTGGATAAACAAGATAAACTCTTTCAACCCTTTGTTGTTGTTGATGGTTCCACCACCCGTGAATTTGGCGGAATTGGCTTAGGATTAACGATTTCTCAAAGTTTAATGAATATGATGGGCGGTTCTATAGACCTTTACAGCAAAGGGGAAAATCAAGGAACAACCGTCACGCTTACCTTACCTGTTGCTTCATCTCCTTCTCAGACGAATAGTAAGTTCTATTCAAATTTCTAATTGAATAGACAAAGGCTTTAGCAACGGGTCGTGACACAAACCCCTGTGGATTTGATAGAATAATAAATTCACAGGTGGGTGGGACAACCAGAGTAATTTTATGCTCTCACTTTTCAAGCGTTCTCTTTCTATGGTATAGTTAAGTGGGTTAATTATTTTTATCCACCGCTTGCTAATCAATTCCTAAGCTTACACTTAATTTTAAACCTTCCCTTGACTTAGCTAATGACTACACAAAAATTGACTGATAATAGTATGGAGACCGTTCAATCTTTCCTCAAAGCCGATACTCGAAAAGTACCCTCTGTGTTGCTAGAAACCACTTCAAAAAACTTAGGAAACGCTAACATCCCTAACGACATCTTTTTCTCTCAGGATGCTCATAATCTAGAAGTTGAAAAGCTCTGGAAAAAAGTCTGGCAGTGGGTTTGCAGAGAAGAAAACTTAGCCAATGTTGGGGATTATATAACTTATGAAATTGCTGATTTGTCCGTTATTCTTGTCCGAGGAACCGATTATAAAATTCGTGGCTTCTATAATTCCTGTCTTCATCGTGGCACTCAGTTATGTGTGGATCAAGGTCATGCTTTAGCTCTACGTTGTCCCTTTCATGGTTGGACATGGAAACTAGATGGAACCCTGTCTCATATTCCTTGTGAATGGGACTTTGAACAGGTCGATAATCAAGTCTTTAAATTGCCGGAAGTGAAAGTCGAAACCTGGCAAGAATTTGTTTTTATTAACTTTGATCCCAATAGTGAATCCTTGGAAAGTTATCTGGAAAATATTCCCGAACATTTCCAACAATTTGCCCTAAAAAATCGATTTATTGCCGCCCATGCTGTTAAAGTTATGCCCGCTAATTGGAAAGTGGTTTTGGGTGCATTTCTAGAAGCTTATCATAGCATCACAACCCACCCCCAAATTCTTAAATTTACCGGAGATGCTAACTCTCAATATGATATCTATGGTCGTCATAATCGTATGATCACCCCCTTTGCAGTCACTAGCCCCCATTTAGGAAAATCATCCGATCCCCTCTCTGCTGCCAAAGCATTTTTAGCATTTGGAGGGACAGATATCAATACTATCAATTTTCCTGAAAATGGGAGTTCTCGTCCCTTTGCGGCTGAGGTTTCACGACAAGCATTTCAACAGTTAACCGGGGTTGATTATACAGAGGTTTCTGACGCGGAAATGTTAGATGCCATTTCTTACTTTATTTTCCCCAATTTTATGAGTTGGCCGGGGGTGGGTTCCCCTCTACAATTTCGTTTTCGTCCCTATGGTAACAATCCTGATGCTTCAATCATGGATATACTACTTTTACGACCTTTTGTAGAAGGAAACCGCCCGACCGCCGCCCCAACTCGTTGGTTAACTTCTGAACAAAAATGGGCTGATGCACCCGAACTCGGGGGACTTGGAGGGGTTTTAGATCAAGATACTTCCAACCTCTATCGCATTCAAAAGGGGCTAAAAACCTCAGCAAAAACAGGCATTACTTTAGGAAAGTATCAAGAATCTCGCATTCGTCACTTTCATAACACATTAACTCAGCAATTACAAACTGAATAAATAGCAATGTTATAAAAAAATTAGGCATTAGACAAAGATAGTCTTGTAGAGTAATAGATCTAAAACGCTTTAAAATTGAATCGGTTTTCCGCCCTGGATGAGAGATTCACTCAAAGCACAAAGTACCCGCACTAAATCAGTCCCTATTCCTCCCGAAGAAATCGAACACACTTGATTGTGACGAACACAATGTAAAAAGCGATCGCAAACTTTAGCCAAAGGTTCAGCCGGTTCAACTTCTATTTTTTCAGACTCAACACCTGCGGCTTTAAACCCTTCCCCAACAGTTTCTAAATATCCCCGTTGCAGCGTTAACGGTTGGTCTTTTAACAACTCATCAAAAATCAACGTTCCTTCACTGCCAACCACCGCCAAACGTCGTTGTTTATCGGGATTTAACCAACAAAAATGTAAAAACGCTTGAAAACCCGACTCATAAGTAATCGTTGCCATCACCAAATCAGATAATCCCTGAATCGGACGAGAAATCGGAAAACTCGGACTATCAAGATCAAAACTGCGGTCTGGTTGTAGCCAAACCGTTCCCGTTGCTTGGACTTGAACAGGCTTTTGTCCTAACCAAGTATTAAAAATCCCAATATCGTGAATTGCCAAATCCCACAGCGCATCAACATCCTGTCGCACGGGTTCCAGGTGAGTCCGCGTCGCATACCCATAACGCAACTCTCCCAGGCGTCCTTGGGCAATCACCCCTTGACCTGTTGTCACCGCCGGATGAAACAAATAAGTATGATCGATGAACAGTTGACGATTATGCTGTTTAGCCAAGCTACAAAGGCTCTGTGACTCCGAAAGTTTGAGCGTGAGAGGTTTTTCGGCAAAAACATGATAACCCCGCCTTAAAGCCTCAGAAATAAGGGTGTAGTGGGTTGAGGCGGGAGTAGCAATGACAACGGCATCCAGTTCATAATCATTAATCACCTTTAACCAATCCGTCTCTAATTTAACCCGATCATCTAACTTTAAGCGTTCTTTGACGGTCTGAAGTCGGGGGAAATGAGGATCGGCGATCACCACCACCTGCGCCTGGGGATGGTGATAAAAATTGCGGATCAAATGGGTTCCCCAACGACCCGCTCCAAAAATCGCAATTTTGATCGGATTTGTCATAAACTTAATTAATCTTGAATTAATCTTGATTGGTATTCTCTGCCGAAATCACCAAAGCCTGATAAGCTTGTTGAGCCGCAGCTTGTTCTGCTGCCTTGATCGAACGACCCCGACCTTGACCGACAGCTTGACCCTGAAACCAAACTTGCGCCGTGAACCGCTGCTGATCGCCCATCGGTCCACTTTCAGTTACCGTATATTCGGGTAAAACTTTGTAATGACTTTGCGTCCACTCTTGCAGTGCCGCTTTGTAGTTTTGACGAGCCGGATCGCGTAGAATTTGAGCGGCGCCCTTTTGGAAGTGAGGTTCCAGCCAGGGGCGAATTAGCTGTAAATTTTGGGTACTCAAATAAAAAGCCGCCAATATCGCTTCCAAACAGTCCGCCAGACGGGACTGTTCACCCATGCGATCTTGCGCCGCACTTCCGCCAATGAGCAAATATCGACCAATGCCATAACTTTCGGCAATTTCTGCCAAAAAGCGATCGCTGACCAACACCGAGCGAATGGCGCTAAACTCTCCAACGGGTTGCTTAGGATAAGTTTCCCATAAAAACTCAGAAGCCGCCAGTCGCACAACAGCATCTCCGACAAATTCTAACTGCTCGTAGTTAGCTTCTGCTGAGATCGAAGGATGGGTCAGGGCCAAGTCTAACAAATGCCACTTGATGGCCTCTTGTTCCGACAGTCCCAAACGTTCAACCAGCTTTTGCAACTGACGTTGGCGGTTTGGATAGCCGATTTTCATTGTACTTTTCTCAAGTATCATCAGTTCGGAGTTTTCCGAAAAAGAGAGAGCCAGACATAAGCCGGATTCTGTTCTCTCAACTGTATACAATCAAGAGGGCAGTTATCTATCTGGGATGTCTGTTACCAAACACCTCAAGCGGTACCTCCATGTATTGGAACCGGAAAAAGACTAACCATAGTTCCTCCGACCTTGCTCCCACCTGGGGTTTACCGAGCCAACGCCTCTCGACGTTGCTGGTGCGCTCTTACCGCACCTTTGCACCCTTACCCTTTCAGTTATCAGTTATCAGTTATCAGTTATCAGCTATCAGTAGCATCGTACTGGTCACTGGTCAGGTGTTCACTGAAAAGGCGGTATCTTTCTGTGGCACTATCCTCACGATCGCTCGCACTGGGCGTTACCCAGCAGGTTCAGTCTTTTGGGAGTCCGGACTTTCCTCAGACTCAGGCTATGAGTCCGCAACTGCCTTCGCTGACTCTCTCTAGTTCAATAGTATCTCACAACTGTTGCTTCTTTCCGGGTTGAAAACTATTACGCCAACCCAATATTTCCCCACCTCATTTACAGAAACCTACAAAGTGATGTTTAATAACGGTGTTGTGTGTGGGTTGTGTCAGGAGAACGAGATGCCGCGACTGTTACGTTGGGCCACTACTTTGACCAGTAGTTTTGCGATCGCAGTGGGTGTGGGATTAACTCAAATGTTACCCATGTTGGGATCATCGACTGATCTCTATGGCGCTCGTTCCTTAAACGAATTAATTACCCTGCGCGATCAAATTATTGAGGAGTTAGAAACTCCGGTTCAGGACGCTTCCGAACCCGGTTTTTTAAATTCGGTGTTATCAGAAACCCCCTCTTTCTATCGCGATCGCGAGTTGTTTAAACAGTTAAAAGAGGTGGAAGTTCAAATTATAATTGAACAGCGAGCCAATGATAACTGGAAACAAGCGATTCGTTTGGCAACACAAGCGATTCGTACTGACGAGTCGAATTCTTCAGATTCTTTGGCGATTAAAAAGCAAAGTCAGCAACTTTGGAAACAAGCCATTGGCAATTTAAACGAAATTCCTGAAAATTCATTAATTGCTCATCAAGCTTCTGATAAATCCAAACAATATCAAGTTAGCTTAATGAGCATAACCAAAGAAATCCAACTGGCTCAAACCACATTTTTAGAAAATATTCGGGACGAAAGTGACTTATCAAAAACGGCAATGATCAGTGTTTGTAATCTCAACCGAGATTGCGCTCATCTGCGTGGCGAACAACCGCCAGCTAGTCCGGCAAGTTTGATCAAAGTTCCGATTGCCGTCGCACTTTTAGATAAGCTTGCCAAAGAAAATATTAGCCTCGAAGAACAAGTTTATGTCGATGGCGGAAACTTCACCGAAGATGCTTCGGAAATTCGAGCGAGAACCAGCTATTCTCTGAAAAAATTAATGGGAGAAATGATCGATCATAGTAGCAATATTGCCACCAACCAACTGATTGATTATTTGGGTCAAGATTATATTAATAAAACTCTGGAAAAACAAGGCTTCAAAGAAACGAAAGTTAAATTCAAATTAATGGGCGATCGGATCATGCCCAAACGTCCCGGAAGCGGTCGTAACCGCCTGACCAGTGCGGAATTGACGGAAATGATGGTGAAAACCTATAATTATGAATATCCGGGCGCTGAAGCTTTAATAGAAGCTCTTAACCGTCAGTACGATCGCGCTATTGGTTACGCGGCTTTAGAGGATTTAGAAGCGCAATGGTTGGGCGAAAAAACGGGTCAAAATTCTCGGGTGGTCGGTACAACTTTAGCCGTTAGTATTGATGGAGAGCGTTATATTATTACGGTGATTGACAATAATACAGGAAATATCCCTGAAATCCGAAAAGCTATCTCGAAAATTGCCAATCATATTATTCAAAACGGTCATCTTTAAATCTCGTTTGTAACGATTATTTCCAACTATGGAACCTTTACCCTTAAATACTCAAATCAAAGGCGAAGGATTTCCGATTCTTTGTCTTCATGGTCATCCCGGTTCCAGCCAATGTATGTCTGTGTTTACCGATTTTTTATCCCTTCGCTTTCAAACTGTAGCGCCGGACTTACGGGGATATGGTCAAAGTCGCACTTCTCAACCGTTTCAAATGCAGGATCATTTAGTTGATCTGGAGAACTTACTCGATCAACTTAATATTCAGCAGTGTTTAATTTTAGGATGGTCTTTAGGCGGAATTCTCGCCCTGGAATTGGCGCTAAAATTTCCCCAACGGGTAACAGGGTTAATCTTAGTTGCGACTGCGGCTTACCCTCTAGGAAACCATCCTCCTATTACTTGGGTTGACTATTTTTATACGGGTTTAGCCGGAATTATTAACGGGTTGGTTCCCGGTTGGCAATGGAATATTAACACCTTTGGAAAGCGATCGCTGTTTAGATATCTCATTCAACAGCATACACCCACCGCTTACAAATACCTCGCCCGTGAAGCCTTAAGCGCCTATCTGCAAACTTCTCGCTATGCAACCCAAGCCTTGACTCAAGCCCTCAGAGCCAGATATAATCGTCAAGGGGATCTCAATCGGATACAATCTCCAAGTCTGGTGTTAGCAGGTGATCGCGATCGCCATATTACCGCAGCATCAAGTCAAGCCACCGCTCAACATCTCCCCAATGCTCAGTTTTATTGTTATCCTCAAACTGCTCATCTTTTTCCTTGGGAAATTCCGGAACAGGTTCGAGGCGATATTGAAAACTGGCTGAATACTCATGTTCTCTAACTAAAACTCTAACTAAAACCTGTCCCGGTGTCCCCTATTCCCCAAACTAAGATTGAGGATTAAAAGCTGGGATAATCGGATAATCGATGGTTGTTTTTTCCAGATCTTCAGCTACAGTTAGGCGAGAGGGTTTACACCGTCTTACAGAAACGCTGTAGGTACTTGCGCCTTCACTTTCAATATCTTCTACATAACCAACTTTAGCAGCCTGGGCTTCCTGTCTAGTCAAAAACGGGCCGAAGTAATAAGTACAGTTTGGGTCTTCTGTAATAATTTGTACCCAAAACGCCAATCCGAAGAAATTGAGTAAGTTAATCAAAAGTTCTTTCATGTCTGTTTTTCCGTGTCTCAAATGTTAGAAAGGTTTGTTCGCAACAGGATAAAATCTGTGAGCATCCGACGAAATCGGTGATGGTCTTCTGTCTAGTTCAACTGGATATCAGTCTTCAGACTTTGTTATACTCTGTTACATTTCTTTTTTCAATCGCTTCGATGCGACTGGCGACGTTTCCAACTTTCCCCACAGACACCCTGATTCAGTGCCTCAGTCCCTCCTGACCCCAATATCCAGTTTTGTTACTTTATCTTAATCTTTTGCTCTCAAACAGAAGCCATTGATACGGTTTGACGAAGCGCAAGTTCAAGGATTATTCAGCAGACCAACGCTGACGATAAATTTCATAAAGTGCCATTCCTGTAGCTACTGAAACGTTCAGGCTGGGGGTCTGTCCGACTAACGGAATTGAAACCAAAACATCACAACTGGCCTCGATCAACCGACTCAAACCCTGACCTTCACTTCCAACCACTAACACCACCGGTCCGCTAAACTCAACTGTATATAAAGCTTGTTCAGCCTTTGCCGAGGTCCCGTAAATCCAAAAACCTGCTTGTTTGAGTTCTTCGAGAGCGCGATTGAGATTGACAACCCGAGCAACGGGAAAGGTTTCTAAGGCTCCTGCGGCTACTTTCATCACCGTCGAGGTAATTCCTACGGCCCGACGTTGGGGTAAAATTAGTCCCTGAACACCCATAGCTTCTGATGTCCGGATAATCGCGCCTAAGTTATGGGGATCGCTTAACCCCTCCGCCATCACGATTACAGGTTGGGAACTTGCCGCCTGAGCCAGATCGATTAATTCTGAGAGTTCCTGATACTCATAAGGTGAGACTTGAGCAACAATACCTTGATGATTGGTTCCCGGTGCAATTTGATCGAGACGTTGATTGCTCACCCTATCGATAAGCGTACCATTTGCCTTGGCAATAGACAACCCTTTTTGAAACCGATTATCGGATTGGAGTTGGGGAATTATCCAAATGCGATTGAGCGATCGTTGATTTTCCAGCGCCGCCAGAACCGTATGACGTCCATAAATCAAGTCCGTTTCTCCGTCCTCTCTATTCTCTGTGTCTGACCCGGATTGAGTCGAGGAAAATTGAGGGGCTGGCGATCGCTTTGGGGTGGTTTGAAGTTTTGGCCGATTGTGCTGACCCTTTGACTTGGGTTGCGGACGTTGGGAGTCTTTATTCATTTTTCTTATCCCCCTGCGATCGCTTCCACAGGCTTTCTAAGTTAACTAAATTATCAATTATGAATTCTCTATTTTAAAATCAATTCTGATTGCTGAATGACGAATGCTGAATGCTGAATTCATAATGTTTAATTCATCATTCATAATTTTAACCCAAATCTTTATGTCCCCCCTGCATAAATTATAATTTATAATTCATCATTTATAATCTGTTGATTTGACTTCAGTTTCCAAGTCTAACTGGGCGAGCAATTGAGACAAACGTTCGGGATCGGTTAGGTAGAGATATCCCACTAATGTCTCTAGACTGGTTGCCTGTTGATAGGTTTGGGGATCAATGCGTTTTGGACATCTAACTGCTGCATTTCGTCCCCGACGAACCACTTCTAATTCTACGGTTGAGAGATGGGGTTCGAGCGATCGCAAGTGACGGGCTTGACTTTCTGCCCTCACCTGAGAGACGACAAGCTGATGATAAAGTTGCGATCGCTTGGGAGGGATCAGATAAAAGTGACGGATATACAACTCATAGACTGCATCTCCCAGATAAGCCCAAGATGCGGGCGACAGTTGTTGAACTTGTTCAGATTTGAGCGGGGAATGATCCATTGCCATAAAATATCAGCCAGACAGCGAGCTGGCCGATGTTTGAGTCTCTTGTATGAATAGATAGCTCCCTCGGTTCACTCTCAGGATTTTTTGTCTATATTCTCGACCGCAGCTTCCACTGAAGACTGTAAGGAGAGAAACTTTTCCAAGCGAACCAGCTTGACGGTCTGGGTCACACGAGGGTTGGTTACGATTTGTAAAGTCCCTCCCTCGGTCTGAGCCTTCTTGACAAGCTGTACAAGTGCGCCTAGCCCAGAGCTATCCACAAAATCGATAGATGACAAGTCCAATACGATGTTTTTCGGCCCGCCTTCGATGCACTTACTGACTACCTTGCGGAAAGTAGCTTCCGAAAAGGCATCGAGTAAGCCCGTCAGACGGAACAACTGATAATTTTCTTTCTCTTTGACATCGCGATTGCCCCTTAGGCTTACGGTCAAGTTTAATTGCTCAGGAATGGCATCCTCCTAACTGTAGTGCGTACATTGCCGATCCAGTATAGTTTCTTTTTGTCAAATTGTCTAGAGTTTTCAGCGACTCGATGACTGACTCTTTGCTTTTTCCATTTGACCAATAAACTGTTCAAACAAATAGTCCGCATCGTGAGGACCGGGGCTAGCTTCGGGGTGATATTGTACGGAGAACAAGGGCAAATTCTTGTGTTTCAATCCGGCAACGGTGCGATCGTTGAGATTGAAATGAGTAATTTCTACCCCATCACTAAGCGTATCAGGATCGATAGCAAATCCGTGATTTTGGCTGGTAATTTCCACCTGTCGTTGCAAGCCAGCGGGTTGGTTTAAACCCCGATGACCAAACTTGAGTTTAAACGTTTCTGCCCCCAGAGACAAGCCCAAAATTTGATGTCCCATACAGATGCCAAACACGGGCTTATTAGAATTGAGCAGTTGGCGAGTGGTGGTAATCCCTTCTGTCACCGTTGACGGATCTCCGGGGCCATTAGACAGAAAAATCCCATCCGGATTGTACTTGAGAATCTCTTCAGCGCTGGTATCAGCCGGAACCACAATCACCCGACAGCCATAACTGGCTAAACGGCGCAAAATATTGCGTTTAATCCCAAAATCAATCGCCACCACCGTATAACGGGGTTCTACCGCCTCTCCAGAAGACAAAGAAGGACTAAACTCCCACACCCGATCTGTGGGTTCCGACCATTCATAGATTGTTTTTGTGGTCACTTCCTTAACCAAATTTAACCCCGCCATACTGGGAGCTTGTTCGACGAGACTTCGCAATTCAGCCGGATCGAGAATTTCGGTAGAAATTGCCCCATTCATCGCCCCAACCGTGCGAATTTTGCGGGTTAAAGCGCGAGTATCAATCCCATAAATTCCGGGAATATGATGCTGTTTGAGGTAGTCCGACAGAGATTGAGTCGAACGCCAGTTACTCGGACGAGTACAAATATTACGAGCGATCGCCCCCCGCACTTGAGGACGCTGAGATTCTTCATCTTCCGGGTTCACCCCGGTATTTCCCAACTCGGGGTAAGTAAACGTGACAATTTGGCCGAGATAACTGGGATCGGTCAACACTTCCTGATACCCAGTCATCCCCGTATTAAACACAACTTCTCCGACAACCGTTCCCGATGCACCAAAAGACCAACCTCGATAAGTCGTGCCATCGGCGAGAACGAGTAGGGCGCTTTGAGCAGAAACAAGCGACATGGACTTCTTCGACCTTCAACTGAAGTGATCATAGTAGATTATCCCAAACCCAACGGCAAAGAAATGTGTTCTTACAGATAGTTTGTTGTGATGATTTGACCAAAGCTTGATGGAGTCTCCCCGTTCATCCCGGTGAGTCTCGATCTTCTCAAGTGACGCTATACAAGCTACTTAAACGTCTTGATAAAATAAAAATAAACCCTCAATTGGGGTCAAGCCGATCGGCTTACGGGTTGTTTCTTGTCGCTACATTTGCGCCTATCGCTTCTCAAGCCCCTTTATCCTTTCTTCAGAATTGCATCGTTTGAGTTTTGTAGTGTTCAACAACAACTGAGGTCGGTTCGATGAATAACAACTTAACACCCCAACTCGGTGAGGCTAAAGTTTCTCAGAGCAATCTTGTTAAACCCCTGGCGTGGCTGGCAATTTTACTCTCTGTGAACGCCGGGACGATGCTCAATGGAGTCGGGGCGATCGCTCAAGAACTTCCGGGCTGTTTTCTGAGAAATAAAGCGGGAAACTATGTGCGTTTGAATAGTATCTGTGTTTTTCCCGAAGCCCAGTTTGATCCTTCTTCGAGTGCGAGCGCCACACCCGGAGTTTATCAAGCCCAAATTATTGAGCGTCGAGGGGGAATACCGGTGATTGAAGTGGTTTTTAATGAAAACCAAACGTTTCGGATGCTGGTTGATACGGGAGCCAGCGGTACGGCGATCACACCGGCGATGGCTGAAGTTTTAGGCGTGATCCCGACCGGGAAAGGGAGAGCGGACACCCCGAGTCAAAAAAATGTGGAATTTGATATTGGTTTAGTTCAGTCTGTTAGCGTCGGGGGTGCAAAACAATTAAATCTTCCTGTAGCGATCGCTCCGGCGTTAGATCTGGGACTGTTGGGGCAGGATTTCTTTGGCCGCTACGATGTCACAATTAAAGAAGATGTGATCGAATTTAGGGAACGGGGTTGAGGGTTGGTATCATCTAAGAGATCAACTTTGCAATGAATTCGGGTTTTTGAATGCTTACAGAAATTGTTCGTCCCCTAGTTCGCACTCAAATTCGTCTGTTAGCCAACTCCAGCAGCACTCGTCAAACCCTAGTTCAAACAATTGGGCGATGGTTGAGTTATCTGGGTGTAGAAGCACAGGTAACTCAACTGGAGAGTAATTGCGATCAAATTCAAGTGGCTTTACGGGTGAAAAAACCCCAGAGTTGTGATGTCACAGACTGGCAAAAAATTATCGATAATATTGGCAATGAGGCAAATATTCCCTCAACCAATGCTACCAATGGGTTAACTTACGAGCAAATTTCTCCCAAACAACAGATTAAATTACAACGCTTGCTGGCTTATATGATTCAAGTCGAGCAACCGGACTCGGAAATGGATTGGGATCGGATTTTACCGCTTTTAGAAAGTCTTGAACTGGCTCCGGAGTTGGTCGCGGGAATTCGATCGGCTTTGAAAATTCCACAATCTTTGGATTTATTAGTCGAAGGGTTAGAACCGGATGTGGCGGCGATCGCTCTAGAAAAAGCAGTGGGAATTGCTTTATTAGATCGTCGAGTCAACCCCGAAGAAGATCGGGCTTTGAGTATTTTATTAGAAGCGATGAAGCGTTCAATTTAAGAAAGGGTCTGAAAAATTTAATTAGGAAACTCTGATTGATGACGACTTTCCAAAGAAAGTGGTTTAATTAGCGATTGAAAGATTAACTTAAAAAATGATAAAATTAACGAACTTAAAATCATTAAAACTAGGGTTTCTGAATCACTAACCGGGTAGGTTTATTGATCAAATTTTGAGGAAAATATCGATCAATTTTCACCTACCCTAGCTTCTCAATTCCTCAATCGACTGGTATAGAATCGTTTTCAAGTTGAATGGGGTTGAGAAATGAATGATTTCGGTTTTAAGCCACTGGTTTTTCTGTAGCTTTTGTGATGAATTTGAGAATTAACTCAAACTTCTCCCGAATGTTCATCAGTTCTTTCATCCAAGTATTAGAAGCGGCGATAGATTCTTCTTCACTGCGACGAGCAACTGAGATTTGTTTCTCAATTTCTCCATAAACCTGTTGTTCAAATTCAAAAACCTGTAATTCAATTTGATTTTCGAGGTCTTTACCAATTTTCTGAAATTGGCTGGTAATATCTTGGCGAATATTTGCCATTTCCTTTTGACGCTCATTTTCTTGGTGCATGGTCAACAAATCCGCTCCAACTGAAACAACAGCCATTGCTGGCCCTATAAACTTAGCTGCGTTACCAAGATTTTTAGCAATACCAACAGCTTGCCCAAATTTAAACTTAAATCCTACCAACTTGCCAACTCCAACAACAGCTATATGTAATCCGCTTCCGACTACATCCCCAGGACGTAACAATCCTTGTTTCATTGCTGTTTTAACAAAGCCACGAGTTGCTAGTTTTGTTATTTGTGATCCTATTTTTACTCCTGCTGTGTTTCCAATTGAAGCTAGTAGTCCGAGTTGCACTTTAAATTGTTCTGTATTCGCTGAAGCTGCGGTCTTATTAGCCGATATATTTATGTTTTTATCGACACAAGCAACAAAGGCCTTTACCAAGTCGCTATCAAAAACTTCTTCGACTTCTTGGCGTATATGTTCAACCGCAGCATCAATTACAGATTGCAGGTCTGTTTCGGCTTTTTCGTAATGTTTCTGAACGTTTATTTCAGCCTGTTTATTCAAAATTTCTATGTCTTCATTTCCGACTGCTGAAGCCAGAATATAACCTTCTTTAGCAATTTCTGAAGACATTTTCAAGCCAATACTTTGAACTTTAGTTCGGATGCGACTCCGTTCTTTTCGGACAACACGAGACAAACGATTTAAAATTTCGAGGAATGCTGAATCATTCGTAGAGTTGCGGGTAAAACTTAGCTGTGCTTCTTCCAGACAACTGAGTGCAATTCGGACGGGAGTATCAAATTTTGCTAATGCCGCACGTTTGTTAACAAACTCGTTGAGGGCATCAATAAACGTCTGAAAACGGCTAATTTCCATGAGAAAATCATCCTTTTCATCAACACCCTCACAGTAGTCTTTTGCATCGATAAAGCAAACCGGAAATTCATCCAGGCTGTAAGGTTTCAAGGCTTCTGCTAAACTGTGTTTGTAGTTTAGTATTTTCTGTTCTTCTTCTCCCGCTTCATCAGACATTTTATTGATGACGAGCATCATTTTCCAGCGATAACCTTTTTCATAGGCTAACTTTTTGAAGTTCTCAACGGTAACGGAGTCGAACAGCATATAGGTCAGACAAAATACCAATAAATCCGCTTTGTTAATCGCGTCGTAGGTAATTTCATCGTGATCTTTGCGTTCTGTAAAGAGTCCCGGCGTGTCAAGAACTTGAATACCATTCCAGTTGTAGGTGCTGGTTTTATCGGTGGCGATATCCGCATCAATTTTGATATCTCGTTTTCCGGTCAGTGCAGAGATAATTGTTGATTTTCCCGCACTATATTGTCCGACAAAAGCAACGCCAATTGCTCCTTGTTCCCGATAGGTTTTTAATTCCTCACGCATTTTTTTCCGAATTGCTGTGAGTTCGGGTTTATTTTCCTGTTCTAGTAGCTTATCAAAACTAACGAGATTTTTTTTGAATGCAGAACCAATTTTGGCGGCGAGGAAATCCTGATTATTTGCAGTCATGGCTTGTTTCTCCTATTTAACAGATTTGTGAGATTGAATTGAAATGTCTTCTTGGAGAACGTTTTTCAGTTCATCCATTGATTTTTTGAGGGTGAGTTCAGAGCGAGTGATAATTGTCATTTGGTGTCCGAACTTCCGTTGAACCTTAGCAACTGTTTTTCTGGCTCCTTCTTCAGTTAAGGGTTCATATTTTTCCTGACTCCAATCAAGAATTCGCTTGGCATAAAAACGGTTAAGATAGTTAGCAAATCCCGAGAATTTTTTCTGTGCTTCCTCCAGTGTAAAAGAAAAACTTTCTAGCCCAGAAGCGAGTTCCTTGAAATAGGATTCGATATTCATAATTACAAAAGCACAGGAATTTGAAAATTCACTTCGGGCTTTTTCCAGCGTTTCCTGTTTTTGGGTATTCAGTTGCTCGTACAAATCCTCTGAAATTTTGTGAGCCGCCTCGCGACGTTTTTGATCTTTGGATTTGAATAAACCAGTAAGATTCCCGACAACGCCAGCAACAATTCCTACAACCATTCCAACAGGAGGTGCAAAGAATGCAAGAACTGCTCCAGTCACTACTAGGATACTACCTGCAATTCTTACCCAATTTTGCTCATCCCCAGAATCTTGCTGTGTAAACTTAAAGTTACCACCGCCGAGTTCAGCAACTAACTGTAATTCATGGCCGATTTCTTCTAAGACCTCTTGAACTTCACGCTTAAACTGTTCACCCGCTTCGTGAAAAGCAGACTTTAAACGCTGTTCAAAATTGAGAGAGTTTAATGTTTTCTCCCAGCCGAGTTTCAATCCCAACTCGTTTGAATTCCAATGTTCCTCAGCAAACGATGGAACAGCATTAATCGCCTCTTGAAATATCGTTTCGATTTCTGTTTGTAAGTTGCTGCGGCTATCTTTAAATGCGATCTCAATTTTCTTTCGGATTTCCGCCCGTTTGCTTTGAATTGTTTCTGCTAACTGTCTATAAATTTGAGCTTGTCCTGCAACCCAGTCATAGGGTGTATTAATGGAGCCGACTGTCGAACCGAGTAGAGTTTGCGATCGCCGAATAGTTCCGTATTGAATCAAAGACTCGCGAATAGAATCTAAAAAATCTTGCATTCGACTGGCTTTGAACAATTCCTCTTGGCGATTTTCATGTTCGGGTTCGCGGGAAAGTTGAGCCGCCAAAAGCATCACCGGAACAATGGGAAAGTAATCGTTTGCATAATGCTCTTTTGCATAGCGGCGAATGCGTTCAATATGTCCGCCCAAACCGCTTTGACCTTCCATTTCAAAGGCTTTATCGGGATTTTTTAGAAAATGTTCCAATCGACGCGGATCGCGCAGATTTTTCTTAACATTCAAAAGAACAATGAGCGGTTTTGCTTTCTTTTTCAGCAGGTGTAAAAACTCAAATTCTGTTGCTTGAATGCTGTCGTTTGTCACCACATAACAGATAACATCCGACTCCTCAATCACACTTTCTGCTATTTCTTCATCACTTTTTCCGCCGGGAGCGCCAATCCCAGGCGTGTCAATAATCCGAATATTTTTCCATTCATAAACTCGGTTGTAACGAGTCGTTCGCTGTTTTCCAACTCCTATCGCTTCCCATCCATCGTTAGTAACAATGGCGTGAAGTGTGCTTTTTCCCGCTTTCGTTCTGCCCATAAAGGCAATGCTAAAGTGATTGAGAGCGCGTTCTTTTGAACGGAGGGATTCCCGCACATCCTCAATTTCTTTGATAATTTCAGCAGAAAGCGATTTTTCAGTTAATTCGAGTTGTTTTGCAACTTCTTTAGCCGTGTTTGCCTGACCTTTACTGTTGGTTTTTGACTGAATTTCATAAATCGATTTTTGCAGATTTTTTCCCAAATAGTAAAGTGTCGAATAGGCGCTTTTCAGGGCCAACTCCGCAAATTGGTAATCTTCCTTAGCAATAACGGCACACTCACGAATTGCTTCATCATATTCTGGCCCCGATAACAAAATTTCTCGCCGCAGTTGCTCAACTTTTTCTTCTGCTCCCGTTAAATTGGCTAATTTATTAACCAAAGCCTGGGATAAAATCGAATCGGCTTTCTGAAGCAAACGCGCACTAACAGAAAGTTTTTGTTGATTGGACTCATCAAGAAATCCCGTATCAGAAAAGGCTCCGGCTTCTTCAATTTTTTTCTGTATTTCTCCTTTCGGCCAGTTCCAAATCTGTGCAATTCGTTCGGCCATCTTCCGTTCTAACACCGAACAAAACCCGTCTACATAAGCAATTGCTAAAATTTGACACATTGCCTCATTTTTTTGACTGCTGGGTACTCGCCTCGCAATTTCTTCTACAGATAATTGATCATCATCTTGGGCGAGAATCTTTTCCATTTCCTCCAGGGTTCGCTGTCCGACTTCAATTTGAGTCGCCAGTTCGTGAAGCGCTTTTGATTCTTCGCTGTGAATTTGTTGGTCAGCACAAACCATGTGCGTTACCAATAAAAAGGGATAATTTATCGCGTTAGAATGGTTGTTGGTTTCAGTCTTTTTGAGTGTTGTTTGCATCTTGCCTAACCGCCTATTAAAGTCGTTAATACGTTGAAGTCGGAGTCGGCAAGATAGCCACCGCCAGCAATACCTGTTAATGCGATACCTGCAAAAATTTCCGTCTGAGTTGCCACGTCAGTGTTGAAACGGCTATAATGTGCCTTGCCCAAGCTCATAGTGTTGTCTCCTAGATGGGGAGGGTATTAAGTTTTTCTAAGTCTGTTGATTCTAGATTAACTTTAAAAAATTTAGATATCAATGAGGAAATTACGGAACTTTAATTTTCTTGGAAGTGCTTAAATTCGGTTCGGTCTCCGTGAAAACACGGAGGGGTTTTTAAGAAATGGGATTAGCTGTAATTTTCTTGTCTTTTCAAAGGGTTTATATAATATTACAGTTTTAGAAGAACAGGAATTGTAAATAGACCCGAAAATTGGAATAAACGTACTTAACACCGATTGAGTACAGGATTGAAAGTTTAACATTTTATTAACGACTGGCTTGCGTACCAGTGCTACACTGCTGATCATTAGCAGAATTCTGGACTTTCTCCCCTAAACCGCTGCAATGGCAGTAGCGCTCTGACAACCTCCTGAAAATTAAGACAATGGCAAAAACAGAAAAAACCAAAACAAAACCATCTGAGGACATCAACTTACGCGATCCCAAATATTTCTTTAATCGAGAATTAAGTTGGTTAGAGTTCAACCGTCGGGTGTTAGCAGAAGCCCTAGACTCTCGTACCCCCCTGATAGAACGCCTAAAATTCTTAGCCATTTATAGCTCAAACCTTGATGAATTCTTCATGGTGCGGGTAGCGGGTTTGAAGCGACAAAAAGAAGCGAACGTTAACAAGTTAACCCCCGATGGTCGCACACCGCAACAACAGCTCAACGAAATTCATCAAAAACTGCTACCAATGGTGTCTGAGCAACACAAGTATTTTGAGAAAACCCTCAAACCGGAATTAGTCAAACATGGGGTTTACTTCCTGAACTATATCGATCTCAACCAAGAACAGCGAACTTACCTGCAACGTTATTTCGAGGAACAAATTTTTCCGGTTCTGACTCCTTTAGCCATTGACCGCAGTCATCCCTTCCCTTATATTTCCAACCTCAGCCTCAACTTAGCCGTTGTCCTGAAAAACCCAGAAACCAAAGAAGACTTACTCGCTCGCGTCAAAGTCCCCAAACTACTCCCTCGGTTTATTCCCCTTCCGGAAAACCTTCGCATCATCAAAGACGAGGAAGTAAGCGTTTGGACAGGAGTTCCCCTCGAACAAGTGATCGCCCATAACCTGGAATCTTTGTTTCCAGGAATGGATATCCTAGAATATCACCCTTTCCGCATTACCCGTGATGCTGACTTATCGGTTCAGGAAGACGAAGGGGATGACTTGCTGTTAGTTATTGAGCAAGAACTCCGCAAGCGTCGGGTTGGTGGTTCAGTGGTGCGAATGGAAATTAATCCAACCATGCCAACCCCAATTAAAGAAATGCTTTACGAAGAAATGGAGTTAGAAGCGGAAGACATTTACACCGTTGAGGGACTACTGGGTTTAAAGGATCTGATGTCGTTTATGTCACTGCCTTTACCCGAGTTAAAAGATCCCCCTTGGAGTCCGGTTTTACCCCGTTGGCTCCAACACAGCGAAAATGTCACCGATGCTTGTGGAAATGGCGAGGAAGCCAAAGACATTTTTTCCACCCTGCGTCAAAAAGATGTTTTTGTTCATCATCCCTATCAATCTTTCTCCGCCACCGTGCAACGCTTTATCGAACAAGCCGCCCATGATCCCGATGTGTTAGCAATTAAAATGACCCTTTATCGCACTTCGGGAGATTCTCCTATTGTTAATGCTCTCATTTCTGCTGCCGAAAACGGTAAACAAGTTGCGGCTTTAGTTGAACTCAAAGCCCGTTTTGATGAGGAGAATAACATCCAATGGGCGCGTAAACTCGAAAGTAGTGGCGTTCACGTTGTTTATGGGGTTGTCGGTCTAAAAACCCATACCAAAATTGTCATGGTGGTGCGTCAAGAAGAAGGGAAAATTCGCCGCTATGTTCACATTGGGACTGGAAACTACAACCCGAAAACGGCAAAACTTTACACCGATATTGGTCTTTTGAGTTGTCGTGATGATTTGGGTGCCGATCTGACTGATTTGTTTAATTTCCTCACCGGACATTCTCGCCAACAATCTTATCGTAAACTGTTGGTTGCTCCGGTGAATATGCGCGATCGCTTTTTGACGTTTATTCGTCGGGAGATCGAACACGCTCAAAGTGGAGAAACGGGTCGGATTGTCGCGAAGATGAATTCTTTAGTTGATCCGACGATTATTTCAACTTTATATGAAGCGTCTCGCGCCGGAGTTTCTATTGATTTAATTGTGCGGGGAATTTGTTGTTTGCGTCCGGGTGTGGAGGGAGTTAGCGATAATATTAAGGTGATTAGTATTGTCGGACGTTTCCTCGAACATTCTCGGATTTTCTACTTTTATAATCGCGGTCAGGAGGAGGTTTATATTGGTTCGGCGGACTGGATGCCTCGCAATTTGGATCGACGGGTAGAAGCAATTACTCCCATTGAAGATGCAGAAATTGCTAAAGATTTACAAGAAATCTTGGGAATTATGCTCTCTGATAATCGTCAAGCTTGGGATTTAAAAGCTGATGGTGAATATGTTCGCCGTCGTTGTTCTGATAAAGAATTGAGCGCTCATCAAATCCTGATGGAAACGGCTCTGAAAAGTTGAAATCTAGGCAACAGAGTAGGGTGCAGGCGATTAGGCGGAGTCAGATCGGCTAAACCCTAACCTCTCCTAAACCCTAACTCTTGCCCCTTCACTGAGGGAAAATCGGGTTTTTTGCTTTTTTGATTAAATAATCAAGCGTATGCCCGTGTTAGAGCCTCCAGTTCACCTCCCAGTCTAACAAAAATCCCCCCAATTGTCAAACTTCCCCGATGAAAAATTGTCGAGATTGATTTTTTAATCAAAAGTCTGTTCAGGTGAATGTTTTCAGTTCACTTTCGATCTTAGCGAAAACCCCCCAAATTGTCAAATGAATAGTGAATAGTGAATAGTGAACAGGCGATCGCTGAAAACACGGATAATTGATAACTGTAAAAACTGGTAACAGATAACTGGATAACCGAGAGGCACTGTGAAATTAAAAACCCGGTTTCTATTGAGAAACCGGGTTTTTGGGATGTTTGGGATGTACTTCATGGCAAGTAGTGCTATCATCATAATTATTAATGAATTGGAGATAATAGAATTCAGGGAAAATCGGACTTTTGGGTAGATAAAACGACTCGCCAACCCAAACGGGTGGGTTGGGAATAAATCCGTTTTAAGGTATTAATATCTCTAGAAGAAATCGGCGGCGGTTCTCGCACTTGAGCAAAATACATGACATCGGTTTGAGTGGGACTATGACCCCAAATTCCGAGGGCATGACCCAATTCGTGACGGGCGGCCGATGGGATGTATTTTCCCGTTTGAGTCGGACTCAGCTCAATGATAAATCGATGGGATAACATCTGAGTGCCGTCTTCTAACTGACGCGCAAACACTTGATAACGAGTTTCAGCCGAACTGGCTCGCAAATTTCCGGGTTCGAGGGGCGGACGACGGCGAAAGATTTGAATATCTGCTAAGTTAGACTCTTCTATGATCTGTAGCGGTAAATATGTGTTCCATTCTTCGACCGCAGACGCAACTTCCCCATACCAGCTTAAGGCTTGATTGTCCCCCGGTTGTTCGATATAAACTTTTATGGGAAATTCAGACCAAATCAAATAACCCACCTTTGGGGCTTCAATTTGATCGAAGTAGTCACCACTCTGGGTTAGATCTTGCCATTGGGCGAGGGCAGTCGGTAAAGGGTGCGGTTTAACGGGAATCCCCTCTTCAACCGCAGGTGTAGCTTGAGAAAGCATCAGGCTGAAACAGACAACAGCGACAGTCAAGCCCAGAAAAATCAGCCGTCGGTAGAATGATCGCATTCGTTGAAACCGTACCGCGATTTTCTCTAACCGATCCAACCCGCGCTTAAAATAATCGTTAAGCCAATAAAGGTAATGGCTAACATCCAGGTAACACGATTGAGAGTGGTTTCTGCACTTTTGGTACTGGTAAACAGTTGAGCTTGTCCGCCAATTCCGCCGAGTCCATCTCCTTTAGGACTGTGTAATAAAACCAAAATGGTTAAACCCAAAGCCGACAATGCCCAAATGGCTTGTAAGATATCAGTAACAGTCATGGTTTACAGTTGGTCGTCCGTGATTGATTGTCATTAAGACAGTTTAGCACTCTCTACACCCGAACCCGAACCGGTGTGCGACTTTCTTTGACTTCAAAACCCGCAGGTAAAATCATCGAACGTCCGGTCATTTCTTCGGGTTGAGGGAGTTTGAGAATTTGGAGAATTGTGGGAGCGATATCGGCTAAACAGCCATCGGTTCGCAGGTGAACATCGGTGCCATGTCCGGGAATTTTCCGCTTTTCCCCTTCTACCAAGATAAACGGCACGGGGTTAATCGTGTGAGCCGTCCAAGGATTACCCTGTTCATCGCGCATATATTCAGCATTGCCGTGATCGGCGATAATAATAGCGGTTCCCCCGGCTTTGTTGATGCTTTCGATCAAACGTCCCAAACAGTCATCAACGGTTTCTATGGCTATGATCGCTGCATCCTCCATCCCCGTATGACCGACCATATCGGGGTTGGCGTAGTTTATCACAATCAGGGAATAAATGCCTTTTTCGACGGCTTCTATTGCCACTTCCGTCACTTCTTCGGCGGACATTTCTGGGGCTTGGTCATAGGTCGCCACCGCCGGAGAAGGGATTAATTCTCGATCTTCCCCTTCAAAGGGTTGTTCTAAACCGCCATTAAAAAAGTAGGTGACATGGGCATATTTTTCAGTTTCAGCGGTGCGGAACTGCTTCAACCCGTGAGCGGCGATTACCTCTCCCAAAATATTATTGAGGTTTTGAGGTTGAAAAGCAACTAAGACGGGAAAGCTGGCATCGTATTGGGTAAAGGTGGCAAAACTCAGGGGTTGAATTTGTTCTCGTTCAAATCCGTTAAAATCGGGATCGACAAAGGCTTGAGTGAGTTGTCGCGCCCGGTCGGGACGGAAATTAAAGAAAATTACTCCATCTCCGGGTGCAACGGTTCCGGGTGCTAACCGAGTGGGAAGGACAAACTCATCGGTGATGCCATCATCGTAGGAACGCTGTAAAACCTCAACGGCGGAGAGTTCGGTTGCTTCGCCCTCAACGGTCATGTTGAGATAGGCTTTTTGAGTGCGATCCCAGCGATTATCGCGATCCATCGCATAGTAACGACCACTGAGGGTGACAATGCGACCTAAACCGATTTTATCGATATGGTCTTGTATTTGCCCAAGGGCTTTGATGCCATCTTTGGGATTGGTATCACGACCATCTGTGATCGCATGAATACAAACTTGAGAAACGCCTTTTTGTTGGGCGAGATCTAATAATCCGAGTAAATGTTGGAGATGGGAGTGAACCCCCCCATCGGAACATAAACCGACCAAATGTAATTTTCCGTCTCGTTCTCGCACATCCTGGCAGACCCGAGTTAGTGCTTGATTCTCAAGCAGAGTACCGTCTTCTACGGCATCGGTAATTCTAACCAATTCCTGGGGAACAACGCGCCCCGCTCCTATATTGAGATGACCAACTTCAGAATTTCCCATCTGACCTTCTGGCAAGCCGACAGCTTTTCCAGAGGCTCGAATTAATGTTCTCGGATAAGCAGTCCATAGACTATCCATGACAGGCGTGTTACTTACCGCTATGGCATTTCCGTCCGTCTGTTCACGATAGCCCCAGCCGTCTAGAATGATGAGTACAACGGGAGATACAGACACTGATGCCATTGCATTGTTATCCTATCTACAAGTGGTGTCATCGATATAATACCATTGACTGCCTCAAAAAACAGTTGAATACTGATACAAAAGACTTAAAAGATTAGCCATTCCGACAATTAGGAATATATAACTAGAGATGGGAGGGAAGACGTCACCAGTTTTACAGTGAACAGTGACCAGTGACCAGTCACCAGTTTTTTCAGTTGTCAGTTTTCAGTAACTTCTGACTTTTGACTTCTGACTTCTGACTTCTGACTCCCCACCTCCCCACCTCCCCACCTCCCCACCACCCCACCACCCCACCACCCCACCACCCCACCACCCCCCCCCCGGACAAGCGCACAACGGGACTCCCAGACTCCGTGCCAAGCTGACACGGAGACACGGTGACACGGAGG
>JAYKHV010000050.1:0-45265 GCA_035285085.1 Lyngbya sp.
ATGGGGGGAATTTTTATTAACAAAAAGCTATTTTTCATCGGAAAAAAGTCCTCTCCCCACCTCCCCATCCCCCCATCACCCCCCGAACCCCCGGCAATTTTTAACTGAGAATGAAACAGCCCTGCCATCGGGGGGACTAACAGTGGCACTTGAGAAATTCGGATGTATCCCAGTGACAGGATAAACAAGATTTGTATTCTCAGTTGAGGATTAATTTTGATTTCCTTTGCCCTCATCAGTCCCCCCAATTGTTCCTAGACCCGATTACTGTTTATAACGGGTGAAACAGAAGGTCGGGGAAGAAACGATTGAATTCAATTAAGATTCCGGCAGTAATCACAAACCACACGGCTGCTAATACCGGTGCGGTTGAAAGATAGGTGAGAAAATATTTCATGGAATGATATCTCCTTTTGAAAGGTATTCAAACAGAACGGTCTTTCGATTCAAGCCCAAGCTAGCGGGGTGAAACCGTAATTTCAGTATTTTTGGCAAACATTTCGCCCGAGGTGGCTTCTTTGAGTGCTGCTAAAGGCCAAATAAAACCACTTAGCATGATGCTGACTGCTTTCGGAACGTCGATAATAATCTCTTTTTCGGTGGGATCTTTGGTGGTTTTTGTGTATTGTAAATAAGTCCGACCAACCCAGCCAATCCATCCCGCAATATACAGGAACAAAATACTGGGAATCAAGAATTCACCCGCATGAGCAAGGCTACCATCTACGATTAAGTGAGGTAGACCATCTTCCCCACATAACGCTTGAGAATACCGCTCAAACCGTGCTTTAGCCAGATCTGGGCTAGGACTGTTCGCGACGGAAATTTTCGCCCGTTGCTGAAATGCTGCTGATTCTGAGCAAGGGGTTAAGTTGTACGCCGATGCACTGGGAACAACACTGATCCACAGACCAAAAGCCAAGACTATAGCCAACAATCGTCGCATAGAAAGGTTTCCTTTTGTTACAAAACAATAAGTTTTATGTACAATTGTTTCAGAAGGCTCGTTAAGAAACCATCTGAATTCTTCCGAGCAAGGACAAGACATCCTCGTGATCCACTCCCGTTGACCCAAGTTGTAGGTTTTCCGGGAGTTTCTTTTTCCAGAGGTTGGAGTTAAGGATATCCCATAAGTTACGGTGTACCCTAAATGATGAAGCTACTCAACATAGCTCCGATCATTTCTTAAAGAATTTATCAGTCAATGGCGACAGTTTTAGCAATTGAAACAAGTTGTGACGAAACCGGCGTGGCAATTGTAAAAAATCGTAAAGTTTGCAGCAATGTTGTCGCGTCTCAAATTGCTGTTCATCAACCCTATGGCGGTGTTGTCCCCGAAATTGCTTCCCGCCAACACCTCGAAGCGATTAATCTTCTCATTGACCAAGCTTTAGACCAAGCACACCTCACCTGGACAGATATTGATGGTATCGCCGCCACCTGCGCCCCCGGGTTGGTGGGTGCGTTGTTAATAGGGATTACCGCAGCCAAAACCCTGGCAATTGTACACCAAAAACCGTTTTTAGGCGTTCATCACCTCGAAGGTCACATTTATGCGACCTATTTAACCCAAACGGACTTACAACCGCCTTTTTTGTGTTTATTAGTCTCGGGAGGTCATACCAGTTTAATTCGGGTGTTAGACTGCGGAACATACGAAACCCTCGGTCAAACCCGAGACGACGCCGCAGGGGAAGCTTTTGATAAAGTCGCCAGATTGCTCAATTTAGGTTATCCGGGCGGCCCGATTATTGATAAACTGGCAAAAGAGGGAAATTCCCAGGCTTTCACACTCCCAGAAGGTAAAATCTCTCGACCTGACGGCGGATATCATCCCTACGACTCCAGTTTTAGCGGCCTGAAAACTGCCGTGTTGCGTCTGGTGCAAAAACTCGAACCGAGTCCAGAATTGCCCATTAACGATATTGCAGCCAGTTTTCAGCAAACCGTTGTCAACAGTTTAACCAAACGGGCGATCGCCTGCGCGTTAGACTACGGACTCAAAACTATTGCGGTTGGTGGGGGAGTTGCGGCTAATAGCAGTTTACGCCAACATTTACAACAAGCCGCCAGTCCGCATAACATCCAAGTTTTGTTTCCCCCCCTAAAATTTTGTACCGATAACGCCGCCATGATTGCCTGTGCAGCCTGCGATCATCTCAATCGGGGTCATTCCTCATCTTTAACGTTAGGAGCGGCTTCACGGCTCAAAATCGAGGAGGTCATGCAGCTTTATCCGGGCATTAATCTCGAAGACAACTGATTACACGTACAGAATCATACTTGCGGGATGCCGAAGCCAACGCAGAGGATGCCAACATCATCCACCTGGTTCTAGCACAGGGTTTCACGGGTAAAGATTCTTTCCCATTCCGCTGGGAAAACAAATTATAGGCTTGTTGTTCTACCTGTGTATTTTCTGGAATAAATTGTCGGCAATATCCTCGAAATTGAGTGGAAAGAATTTGGAATCCTGCTTTTTCAATAGAAGACACTAGGCTTTTTTCTGTGAAAAAATGAAGATGACGAGGAACATCCAAGTGACTCCAAGAAGCTCCTGACCATTGAGTGCCAATAGAATAGTTATTCGGTACTTCACAGATAAATATACCTTTGGGTTTAAGCACTTTTTTCACGTTTGTCAAGGCTAACATTGGATCAAGGCAATGTTCTAGAACGTGTGTCATTACAATAGCATCGAAAGATTGCTCTGGAAAATGATTGGATAAATCTTCCGCAGTGCCTTGTTTGACTTGCAAACCTTTTGAGAGGGCCACAGCCCTTGCTTCTGCATCGGGTTCAAGTCCATAAACACGATAGCCAAGTTGCTGACAAGCTGAAAGTAAACGTCCAGAACCACAACCAATATCGCAGATAGTGCCTTGGCGATCAATGAATTTTTGCAGTAGAGAAGCCGTTATTTCTGTACCTTGGTCAAATCTCCAGGCGAGATGAACCAGTAGTTTATCGAAAAATTTCCTCTTGTTTGAGGTGTTTTTTTCTTGAGCTTTATCGAAATGGGTATAGTAATCTTTAACATTGTAAAACTCCCTAACCTCCTCATACTCAGTTGGACGAGGATGTAGAATACCATACTGACAGGTTTCGCACCAATAGAGTTGGTAAGATGTTTTTTCGTTCGGCTTTCTGCGATCTCCCGGAACAGAAAGCCACTTCCGTAAAGGATTTTGATCCAGTGGGCATAACAATGTTTGAGTCATGGTATCCTGGCTTCAATTTTGATTCATTCTATCAATACCTAAATTGGATGTATACTCATTTTTGATAAGTTATTTTAAGTTTTCCTAAATTTGATTAATGGGCGAGTAATTACTGATAGTCAAGCTGAAATTCAGATCTTCAGATCAAACAGATATAAAACTATTCCAAAGGGTATTGGCGGAAATATTGCTAACAAAACCTAACGCTTGATTGGAATTAATGTTAACAATGAGAGTGCCGGGACTGCCAAATAAATTAAAGGGAATTAAATTAAGATTCATAGCACTTAATCCCTCAGTTAAACCGATGTTGTCTTCTCCCACTTGAAAATCGGTGATAATATCAGCTTGAGTAAAATCAGGCGTTGCAGACGAATTAGAGAGAATAAAAATATCAGAATTTAAACCCCCAGTGAGAATATCTTGACCTCTATCTCCGCTTAAAATATCGTTCCCCGCACCCCCATTCAACAAATCATTCCCTTGACCGCCAAACAAAGTATCATTTTCACTATCTCCGTTGAGCGTATCATTTCCCAAAGCCCCGCTTAAATAATCATTTCCTCCGCCACCATTTAAACTATCATTGTCGGGAGTTCCCAATAAAACATCGTGACTTTGATAGGAATTTGAAATATTGTCGGAGTTGTTTAGATTAATAGAATTGAAATTATTATTGTTGTTTCCTCCATATTGAAACAGGGGAAACGTACTAAAAGTTACCTCACCGGTAGAAATGATTTCTCCCGTAACCGGATTAATTTCAAAAGGTTCAAAATCTGAAATCCCAATCCCTTCAGGATTACCCGTTGCAGGTATAATGGGAGTGAGTGTTAAAGCGTTTTCTTCCGGCTCAAAAAATACTTCTTCTCCAGCAAAAGGAACGTTGGGTACAATGGGAGGAACAACAATACTGTTGAGGACAGTTTCCCGAGAAGGCGGATTAATTCCCCCAAAGTTGATGACACCAAATCCTCCATCATTGAGAAAAAATACCATAGTGTTAACACCAGTTGAGGTCTTAACTGTTAACTGTACTCAACTCCTCAGCAATTGTGTTGTATGGTAGTTATCACAAAAACAGGTTTACAGTCACCTCCTCAGAAGTTCAGGAGTTTAGAATTACCTAATCCCTGTTCCCTGTTCCCTGTTTCCTGTTCCCTGTTCCCTGTTGAACAAGAGTTAAAATATGAGAGGCGATCGCTTCGGTATGTTCGAGCATTGCCAGATGTCCGCAGTTGGGAATTTCGATCACGTTACCGTCTCCCTGTTTAAACATTGAGTGAAAACTCGCCAGATATCGGACATATTGCGGCGCCATAACTTGATCTTCGGTTCCCGCGATAAAATAAACAGGTTGTTTGAGGCGAGCAACAACTTGGGGGAGGCGATGAACTTCGGCCTCTGTTGTAGAATCTAATAAGGCTCCTATTGCCGCTTCTGGATTAGCAGTAACAAAATCAATTACTCGTTGGCGTCCCCATTGTCGGGCGATGGGACGGGCTACCTGAGTCCGAGAAAACAAAACATCTAACAGGGGAATCATCCTTAACCACCTGGGACGAAACTGAACGATTTGTTTTCCGGCTGAACGAAATTTCTCAAATTCTTCTTTGAGGTAAATACCGCCTCCTGCGTTAACACAGATAACCCCTTTCACCTGTTGAGGAAGTTGGTCAGCGGCTAATAAGGCTATCGTACCCCCGAGAGAATGCCCTACAAGCCACGCTTGCTCAATATTGAGATGTTTTAATAGTAAAGCCAAATCAGCAGCGTAGGAAGCCGGAGAATAGCCTAAACCTGCGTTAACAGACTCACCAGAGAGTTGAGAATCTCCAAACCCCCGCAAGTCATAGGACAAACATTGGTAATGAGATTGTAACTGTTCGATGAGGGGTAGCCAATAGCGACGGCTCAACAACCAGCCGTGAATAAAAACAATTACAGAACCTCGTTGGGGGGTGAAAGGGGTCAACTCGTAAGTATGTTTGACACCCTGAATTTCGATAGTTTTCATACCTTCATCCTACCCCAAACCAGTCTTTTCAGTGAACAGTTAGTCAGTTATCAGTGACCAGTTATCAGTAACCAGTTATCAGTTATCAGTTTTTCCCGACTCCCGACTCGCTAACTCCCGACTCCCGACTATTGCCTGTTCCCCGTTCCCTGTTCCCTGTTCCCTGTTCCCTATTCCCTGTTCCCTGTTTAAAATCGTTCTCCCATGAGTCGTTGACGCATTCCTTCGGCGATTTTTTGGCCAAGATAGTCGGGAATTAAACTTTCGTTGGGGCCAAGCAAGTAGAGAATTAGACGAGTTCGACCCCGCCAGACCAACAGGTTAGCGTTGACCACCAACAAATCTTCTTGCCAAATCGCATACATGACCTTGTAAAATAGACCAGGTTGGTTATCGGCTTCAATTAACAAAGCTGGAAGGTGAAACACCGGATCAACATAAAATTCGGTGGCTACATCTTCGAGACCTGCGTCCAAATTAAATTCTACAGCCAGCATCTCCTCAACTTCAAAATGTCCAGCGAGAGCTTCTCGGATAGCTCGACAGACATTATCAGCGGTCTTATCGGTGAGTGCTTTACCCCCTCGGGAAACCACTAACTTGATAAAGACCAACATCGGAGGGTAAATTTGTCCATATAGACTGAGATTATGGATCGTTAAACCATAGGCGGCCAATACACCAAAAATATCGCTCAGAAGAAAAGACTGATTGCGGTAGGCAAAGTGTAAGGCACTTCTGCTTCCCTCGGGTTTGATCTCAATCACCGCTTGTTTAGTTTTGTAAATTTGATAGGCGAGCTTGAGATTTTGCAGTTGAATCTCACTACTGACAAATTGCTCATAAAACTGGGGAAACGCTCGATTGAAGCGTTTGAGCAGTTCTAGTGTTGATGATTTTAAGCCCAAAGCCATAATTGAGGAGAAGGTACGGGAGATATACTATCTAGTACGGTCATTCAACGTCTACTACCTTAACCACACCTGCATGGGTTTCTGGAAAAACTTGTTTAGCGGTATGAATTCCACTTCGAGTTCCTCGACAGCAGATTACGAGGTTCATAATAACGGGGACAGCAATGCTGCTCCCCAGGCAGTTCGCACATCGACTAATAGTAATGGTCGCATTTTTTTTAGTACAGATCGTGATATAGATCTCTATGAGCTAGAAGAACTTTGCAGTGCGGTGGGTTGGTCTCGTCGCCCATTACGAAAAGTCAAAAAGGCTATCCAACATAGCTTTTTGGTGGTTTCGATGTGGCAAGTCCAAGGCAAGCAACGGCGGCTGATTGGGTTTGCTAGAGCAACTTCTGACCATGCTTTCAATGCTACCCTCTGGGATGTGGTCGTTCATCCAGATTTCCAGAATAAGGGTTTGGGTAAAGCTCTGATGAAGTTTATTATTAAAAAGCTCCGTAGCGATGATATCAGCAACATTACTTTATTTGCCGACCCCCATGTTGTAGATTTTTATCGAAATTTGGGCTTTATACCTGACCCCGAAGGGATTAAAGGAATGTTCTGGTATCCAGACTGAGGGAATAGGGAACACCTGACCAGTTTTCACCTGACCAGTGACCAGTTATCACCTGACCAGTCAACAATCAAGAGTAAACACTGATCACTGATAACTGATAACTGATAACTGCCACATGAGCTGTTGCCCAAAAAAATTTTGCTATTTTTAACCAACTTGGTGTAGACTAGATATGTGTGCGTTTAAAGCGCATTTTCCGGGATGTAGCGCAGCTTGGTAGCGCGCCTGCTTTGGGAGCAGGATGTCGCAGGTTCAAATCCTGTCATCCCGATTTTTAATCTAAATCTTGAAAGAGGGTTAAGCAACGACTGCGCTCGACAACGCTCGACAACAGTTGGGTCTGGCTCTCAAGCTTCACGGGTTCTAGACCGGAAAGAGTTGATCGCTTGCTCAATCGGTTAGAGGGGATTATGGTAGGATGAGTAAAAACTATGGTTAAATAATCCATAATCAAAAAATTCAAGGGCGTTTTGGGGAGAAAAACCGGGGGTTGGGTCGTCGATGAAGCTGTATCAGTGTCAACAGAAACGGCAGCCTTTTCTAAGAGGCTTTAAGCTTCTACTGTCAATTTGGTGCGAAGCCGTCGCCAAAAAGATAGAAACTTTTGAGTCCGAGCGGGTAAAAACTTAAATGTTAGTATATCTAGCACTAAACCCGATAGATAACAGCACTCAAACCTGCTCTCGTTAACGGCTCAGATTGCAGCCAGTGAACTGGCAAATAAGCCAGGGTAGCACTTGAGAGAAGATCAATTCTCACAAGCAGGAGTGATTTAAACAGTGTTTAGCAGACCTTGAAAATACCGAAAAAAAATAGACAGTCGGTTAAATCAAACGGCTTGATGTAACACTGAAATTTAACAATAGCTCTAACCATTGATTTAATGTTCTTCTAAAATCAAAACCGGGAAAAATGATGAAATTACTGGCTCGTTTAAGTTTGGTATTGGGAATCATCGGTGGTCATTTGCTGATTAACCCTGGCTTACCCCCCCGCCTACCTGGGTTTTTACCAATAGGAATTCAACCTGCATTGGCACTTACACCTGACCAAATTGTAGAAAAGTTGCGTGCCGTCCCTGTATTTACCATTACCGACTCGGACGGATCTCCCCTAGTTGGAACCGCAGAAACTCAAGGAGGGACTGCTTCGGTTGTTGAAGTTTACATTAGCCGTCAGGATGCCCAAAATTTTATTAACGAGTTGAAAACCGAAAATCCTCAATTGGCGTCTTCGGTTCAAGTGACACCGGTTCCTCTGGGAAAAATCTATGAAATTGGCCAACAAAACCAAAACAACCCCGAACGGTTGATGTTTGCTTTTGTACCGACTCAACAACAGTTAAACTCTGCAAAGGCTGTTTTAGAAGCCAACGGTCAAGACGTTAATCAGTTTCGAGGAGTCCCCTTATTTTTGGCAAGAGCGGGAGCAGATGATCGCGTGATCACGGTACAACAGGGCGATAAACAGGCAATTCCGTTCTTTTTTACCAAAGAAGACCTACAGGGAATGCTTGACCAGTTCAAAACCCAACAGCCGGATTTGATTTCTACGGTCAAAATTGAGGTGGTGCCATTAGAAGTCTTGTTGGAAGCGTTTCGCACCGATAGCGACCAATTTTTAGACTTGGTGATTTTGATTCCGCCTCGGGAAACTGTAGAATTTATCCAACAACAACGGCAGTCTTCGGGTTCGGGTCGATAGCTACTCAAAAACTTAGTATGGACGCGACGATCTCCGGTCAACAACTCTGGGAATGGTCACAACAGGCGAAAGCCGAAGCAATGGCGGTCGATATTCCTCCTTGTGAAGTCGATTGGTTGCTGCAACAATGGGCGGGTTTAGATCGCCTCACCCTTCGCTTGGGGTCGTTTAAAGACCAGCCTCAGGTGAACTTATCCCTTCCTTGGCCGGAATTTTTGCAGTTGTGGGAACGACGCCTAAAGCAACGAGTTCCCCTGCAATATCTAACTGGGGTGGCTTGTTGGCGTCATTTTGGCTTAACCGTTTCCCCTGCGGTTCTCATTCCCCGGCCGGAAACGGAATTAATTGTTGAGATTGTCGTAGCATTGATTGAGCGACAATCTCAATCTCTGACTTCCCCAAATCTGAAACAGGGACATTGGGTAGACTTGGGAACGGGGAGCGGGGCGATCGCACTGGGACTCGCGGAAGTGTTAACAGAAGCTTCCATTCACGCGGTTGATTGTAGTCGAGAAGCCTTGGCGATCGCTCAAAAAAATGCTGAAGATTTGGGTTTTGCTGACCGTATTCAGTTCTATCACGGGTCTTGGTGGGAACCGTTAGAGGGTTTGCGGGGGAAGGTCAGTGGGATGGTCTCTAACCCGCCTTATATTCCCACCGAGATGCTTTCGACCTTACAACCGGAAGTTTCTCTACACGAACCTCATTTAGCCTTAGACGGGGGAAAGTCGGGTTTAGGCTGTATTCAACATTTAGTTCAAACTGCGCCTGTCTATTTGCATTCTGGAGGGGTTTGGCTGGTGGAAATGATGGCCGGACAAGGAGAACAAGTGGTTGAGATGCTGAACGAGGAAGGCTGTTACACTGATATTGAGCTGATTCCCGATTTAGCAGGAATTGAACGATTTGTCCTCGCTAAACGGTTGTAAACAGTCACCAGTCACCAGTCTTTACAGTGAACAGTTTTACAGTAACCAGCGCGCTCCTTGCGACCCGGCGGAATAGTCGGTAGCGCTTTCCTTGCGGCCCGGCGGAAACCGCCAGAAGCACAGTTCGCGATCGTAGCAAAGTTTGTAAGAGAGTGACCAGTGTTTTCAGTTGTCAGTAAACAGTTTCTCCTCACCTCCCCACCGATAACCCATCCGTTTCCATGCATCATTAACCCAAAAAACCCACCAACAACCCATCCGTTACCCATCCCCACCTCCTGACTCGGTGACTCCTGACTCCTTACCTATGACACAAGTTACTTTGGATACTCTGGTTCAAGCGGCAATTTTGGGAGATCGGGTGGTGAGTTTTCCCACCGATACCGTCCCCGCCTTGGCGGTTCAACCCCAACAAGCCGAGTTAATTTTTCAACTCAAACAGCGATCGCCTGATAAACCTTTAATTCTCATGGGTGCTAGTGCCGAGTCCCTTTGGCCGTTTGTGGAGGGGACGGTTGAGGAGTTGGAAATTTGGAGTCAAATGGCTCGTCAGTATTGGCCGGGAGCCTTAACACTGGTTTTACCTGCGAGTGAAAAGGTTCCCCAAGCGATGAACCCGAACGATCCGACTACAATTGGTTTGCGAGTACCCAACGCTGAGATCTCTCGTACTATTCTGCAACGAACCGGGCCGTTAGCAACAACCAGCGCCAATTTATCGGGTCAGCCGCCTTTACTGACTATGGCTGATATTGACGCTGAGTTTCCCCAGGTGTTGACGCTTCATCCGGGGGAGTTGAAAGTTACCCGGGTGGCGGATCGTGTTCCTTCAACGGTGATAAAGTGGAATCAACAGGGGACTTGGAAAGTCTTGCGACAAGGGGCAGTCAGGTTAAAATTTCAATAAAACTTAGCAAGAGATACTAGGCTCATGGGTTGGAGTGAATTTCTGTATTTGGCCGTTGGGCTGGGTTTGGGTTGGGGAGTCAAGGAAATGTTACCGAAGAAGGCGGGAAAACCTTCAAAATTACACGCCCAACCCGAACCAACCACACCTTCAGAACAGTTATCCCGAATTTCCGATGAGTTGAAGCACACTCAACTGGCTTATCGGATGGCGTTGGAGATGAGTCAGTTTAAGGCGGGGTTTCTGGCGAGAACTTCCCATGAGTTGCGATCGCCGATTAATAGTATTATTGGTACGCTTCAGTTAATTTTGTCGGATTTGTGCGAGAGTCCCGAGGAAGAAAAAGAGTTTATCCAACAGGCTTATACTTCGGCTTTGAAGTTGGTTGAACGTCTCGATGAGATTATCAAAGTCGCCAAAACCGATCATGGCACCGAAAAGATGAATATTCAACCTCTGTCTTTGGCGGAGATGTTTGAGGAGGTTGAGAAGTTAACTCATTTACAAGCGGCTAACCACAGTATTCGTCTGAAGTTTCAAAAGCCTGATTCTCAAGTTCGAGTTTTGGCGGATAAACCCCGACTTCGACAAGTTTTGATGAGTTTGGTTGATACGGCGATCGCCAACATGGAAGAAGGGAGTGTGATCGTTTCTTGCGATGTGGTTCTTGAGTCTAAATTGGTTTATATTTGGGTTGACGATCAACGTCCGGTTAGTGGTTGGAGCGAGTCTTGGGATTTACTTCAGTCTACTTTTGAAAAGTCGCCTTTGGAAACGGCTTTGACTTCGGTTTCTCGAACTGAAGCTCATCAATTATCGCCGGGAATGCGGTTGTTGATGAATCAAACTCTGATCGCATTGATGAACGGATCTTTAGAGGTGGTTGCTATTCCCACCGAGGGCGAGGATTATAATTTTACTCGCACTCAATGTTCACTTCCTTTAGCTTGATTTTTTTCAACCCAAAAATGATTTGAGATCGAGAGAACTTATCGGCCTACACTCACGGCGTTTGCGGTTTGTTCGGCTGGTATTTCTTCGGTTCGGGGTAAGCTTTCTAACGGTTGATTGTAGAGTACCATTGTGGTACTTTCGTTGTACTCAAAACCAATCCGTTCGTAAAATTTTTGTTGATAGGTGGTCATTAAATAAACTCGTTCAACCCGACACATTAACGGATGGCTGATAAGGGTTTGTACGAGTTTTCGTCCGAGTCCACCGCCTTGATAGTCCGGGTGAATGACAACATCCCAAATGGTCGCCCGATAAATACCATCCGATGTCGCTCGCGCAAAACCGATCATTTGGTCTCCATCCCAAGCGGTAACAATGGGATTACTATTGGCGACTGCAATTTCTAGATCTTCTGTGCATCGTTCACGCGCCCAAAATGCAGCGAGTTTAAATAAGGTTTGTAGCTGTTCGATATCAACTTGGGCGCGATCATCACAGAATTGGATATGACGGTAGTCTTTTGCAGTGCTTTTCATGGGTTAAGTTTTCCTTCTATAGATCAAATACAAACTGACAATAATGGAGTAGCTTTTTGGGAACTTGAGCTACATCTCTATCTCTGGTTTTACAAAGAACTCAACGAAGAATGAATTTTACTGGGTCTGATGTTATTCGCTAGAGGCTTGAGTGCAAATAGCATCTGTTCACTAAAGTGATTGTTGTTTCAAAATGTTAGCGATCTTGGGTGGTCTTTACATGGGCGAAATCGATGGAAAACAATGAAATATCCGAACATGAAGTTAGTGAAGGGGGATTTAAGTTTATCAGAATAACGATAAACCTCTGGAGTGAAGTTATGCTCTTAATTGTTCTGGAATGTTTAGAAAAAATTATTGATCATATAATTTTCTCTTTATCCTAGAATCTATTAACTTTAGAGCAGTTGAAATCTTCATACTGTTAAATCTATAACATTTTTCCAAAATGATCAAGGGAGTTTGGCAAATTTTCTCCGGGATTATGTTGTAATTTGATGACATTTCTCCAAGATACAGCCGGACAATTCTTGAATGATTTTTCAACACAATTGATTGCCTTTACAGAAGCTTTATGCAACCTCCACTTCGGCGATCAGACAACGGTCAGCAACATGATCATTAACTTTGGCCAAAAAGATCGAGCCGTTAACACTCACTCAAGCCTGTCCCCTCGACCTAAAGCCCGCCGACCCGATGATATCCGAAGCTAAATTGAGGTAGGGTGATGCCATATCTCAAAAATCCGAAAAATTTCTTAGAATATTTTAATAAAAATTTCATCCTGACTTCAGGCGGAAACGAGAAAGTAAACAAAATGAGCTGTTTCCCCTATCTGCCCTATCTACCGGAGGAAGAAAGCGATCATGAGTCAAACCTCGCCTGTCTCCTCTGATTCACAACTTCTGAATCAGTCGAAGCCGGAGTATTTCTCAGCCCAAGACCTCGAAAGCATTCCCAATCTACAATCTGTTGAGGAAACCTCTACCCCTGGCAACCCTCGGCGTTGGTTGGGGCTATTTTGTTTAGTTATGGTGTTCGGTAGTGGCTTAACCGTCTGGAATCTGGTTAAAAGTTCAGAATCTCAACCCGCCCTATCCAACGCCCAAACCCCTCCCCCACGTCCGGTAACGATAACTCGCCTGCAAGCCGGAAGCCCAGTTCAGAAACTCCAACTGATTGGTCAGGTCGAAGCCAGCGAACAGGCGACCATTCGTTCTCAAGTCGATGGGACAGTCCAAGACGTTCTGGTAAAAGTTGGCGATCGCATTACCCCCGGTACAACCGTCGCCATTTTGGATAATACCGATCAACAGCTTGCACTGCGGGAAGCCGAAGCCCGTTTAGCTGGCGAACTCAGTCGATTGGCCGAACTGCAAGCCGGAACCCGTTCGGAGATTCTCAGCCAACGACAGGCCCAACTGCGATCGGCTTTGACTCGGGAACAGGAAGCCAGAGATTACCTCAGACGCACCCAGGAACTCGCTCCCAAATTACTGGCGCAGCGACAAGCGGAACTACAGGCGGCGATCGCTCGGGAACAGGAAGCCCGGAGTAATTTAAGACCCGCTCAAGAACTCGCCCCCAAACAAATTGCTCAACGACAGGCTGAGTTACAGTCGGCAGTTGCTAGAGAACAAGAGGCCAAAGATAACTTAGAACGTATTTCTAGCTTAGTCGAAAGCGGGGTACAGTCTCAGCGGGTTTTAGTCGAAGCCCAGTCAGCAGTGGATCGGGCTGTCGCCGAACGGTTAGCGGCTTCTGCGGCTTTAACGGCGATGGAAAATGAAACCCAACAGGATTTAATTTCCGCCCAAGCGAATATTGACACGGCAGTGGGAGAGCGTTTGGAAGCCGAAGCGGTGCTGGCAACCGTAGAAACGGAAAATCAGCGCAATATTGCCGCAGCCCAAGCCGCTTTGGATGCAGCCATCGAGGAAAAACTGCGGGTGGAAGCAGAACTGGCCGAAGCCCAAGCCGGGCCAAGACCGGAAGAAATCGCCGCCCAACAAAGTCTTGTCAAAGCCGCAGAAGCCGCAGTTAATCAAGCTAGAGTTAACCTGCAACGGACTGAAATCAAGTCTCCCAGTGCGGGTGTCGTGCGATCGCGTGCGGTGAATGGGAGTGATTATGTCGAGAGTAGCGATCCCATTCTGACTTTAGTGAGCGAGGAACAGGTCGATATTTTCTTGGAAGTGCCAGAATCCCTTAGCGGTGCGGTGAGCGTGGGATTGCCCGTAAATTTAACCGCCCGGGCAATGGATGGATGGACGCAAACTGCCCGAATTGATGCGGTAGTTCCGGCGACCGATAGCACTTCTCGTCGGCAATTGGTGAGAGTGAGTTTGGAGAATCCTCCCGTCGGACTGTTACCGGGAATGGCAATTCAGGCTGACTTGGAGGTTCCTTTAGAAATGACGAACAATTCAGACAGCTTTGTGGTTCCTCGTGATGCTTTGGTGCGTCGGGGGAATGAATGGTTGCTGTTTACCGTAGCCGACAATAAAGTTCAATCGGTAACGGTGGAAGTTTTAGCCGATCTCGGAGAAGAAATGGCGATCGCAAACGAACAGTTGCAAGCCAATCAAACCATTGTTCTCAAAGGTGGAGATGGGCTACAAAATGGCAGTATTATCAAAGTTGTTGAAGGCAGTTAAAAAAACCATATATAGCAGTTTTCATAAGTCGTGAGGTACTACAGTGCAGAAGGCAGAAGGCAGATGGCAGATGGCAGAAGGGAAAAGGGAAGAGGCAGTTTGACAGTTTACAGTTACCAGTTATCAGTGTTTACTCTTGATTGTTCACTGGTTTCTGTTGACTGTTCACTATCTCCTGAACATAGCAACTCCTGAACACAGCAACTTCTGAACGCTTTATGATTGTTCTGTTGTTCTCTTTGTCGATAAGGTTTTCTACACCAATTAATTAAGATTCCTATATTTTGTGATCATCCGTTCGGAGTTCTAAACTCCCACAAAAACCCTCAAGTATTTATAACAAAGAACGGAGAACTAAGAATAGGGAATAGAAAGAATATAGCTCGAATTACGCATTCAGATTTAGAGTTAAAAAATCAAAAACCCAATTACTTTTTTTTGTTTTTGCGTTTGATTCCACCGTTAACAAAACCCTAATTCTTAATTTCTATGAACCTGATTAAAACGGCTGTTCGTTGGCGACACGGAACCTTTGTTCTGTTTTGTATTTTGGCACTATTCGGAACATTAGCCCTGTTAAGTTTACCTCTAGAATTGCAACCGGGAGGCGATCGCCCCGAAATTACCATTACAACGCCTTACTTGGGCGCCAGTCCGACAGAAGTCGAAGAAGTAATTACCCGCCCCATTGAGGAGATGATGGAACAAGTACAGGGGGTGCAGGAGATTACCAGTACCAGCGCCTTGGGGCGCAGTTCTATCAGTTTGGAGTTTAACTGGGAAAGCGATATCAACTCCCGGTTGTTGGATGTTTTGAACAAACTGCAACAGGTGGAAGCGTTACCCCCAGAGGCGGGTGAGTCCGAGGTAGAATTGGTCAGCGGTAGCAGTAGCCCGATGATGTGGGTGTTGATGATGCCCAAAGAAGGCTTTACTGGGGATGACAACCGCTATCGGGATTTGATGGACGATGTGATAATTCCCCGGTTTCGGCAAGTCGAAGGGGTTGGACAGTTCCTCGAATCTGGGGGGCGTGGCCGGGAAGTGGAAGTGATCGTTGACCCGAAAGCCTTAGCCAGTCGCAATTTAACGATTGCCGATGTGGTTGCAGCTTTGCGAAACAATAACAGAGACGTGCGGGGCGGGCCGTTGGTGGTGGGTCGGCGAGAATATCGAGTTCGGACGGTGAGTCGGGCTACCGATGTCAAACAGTTAGAAAATCTAGTATTAAGGCGAGATCAAGCCGGAACGGTTTACCTGTCGGATGTGGCGGAAGCCCGTATGGGTCGGCAAATTCAAGATCGGGCTTTAATTCGAGATAATGAACCTGCGGTGGCGGTCGGAATTATTCGTCAGACCAACGCCAACGTCCCGACGATTTCTAAAGGAATTCGAGAGGCTTTGGTCGAACTCGAAGAACGCTTTGACCGCGAAGGAGAAGGCATCACGTTTGATATTCCCTACGACGAGAACGATTATATCAACCAATCGATCGCCTTTGTACAGGGTAATTTAATCATGGGGGCAATTCTGGCGGCGCTGGTGTTGCTGTTGTTCTTGGGTTCGCTGCGAACGGTGGCGGTGATTGCGATTACCATTCCAACCACATTAATTACCGTTTTTATGGTCTTTAAGCTGTTGGATCGTTCGTTGAACGTGATCAGTTTGGCGAGTTTGGCGTTTGCGGTGGGGATGGTCGTAGATAACGCCATTGTGGTGTTAGAAAACCTGTTTACCCATATGCAACAGGGTAAGTCTCCGGTACAAGCGGCGATTGAGGGAACCGAAGAAGTGGGCGGGGCGATGTTGGCTTCTACTCTAACAACTATTGCGGTATTTGCACCGATTATTTTGGTCGAAGGAGAAGCGGGACAGTTATTTTTTGATATTGGAATTGGTCTTTCTGCTTCGGTGTTGTTCTCGCTGTTTGCGGCGCTGACGTTGGTACCGATGTTATCGGGTTTGTTCCTCAATCACCACGAAGCCCAACAAATGTTAGCGGGAATGGGTAATACTGCCGTAGACGACCGGAATGAAAATGGAAACTCTCAACCGAAGCGTAACAGTTTCCAACAGCGCATCGAACGCTCTATTTTTCACGTTTCAGCCCTGTTTCGAGTTTGGCAGGGGAAATTAGAACAGTTTTTGTTAAGTACGGTGCGGTGGTCGATGGGGTCATGTCATACGGGTCGGCGATTAACGGTTGTGGCGATTCCGTTGATCATGTTGGTGGTGAGTTTTGTGCTGTTACCGCCTGCCGATTATTTGCCGGAAGGAAATCGCAATTTAGTTCTGTGGCTGGCTGAACCCTTTCCGGGAACCAGCATTCCCGAAGCGATTGAACTTTCAGAAGAACCCCGACTGTTTGCCCGGGAACAACCGAACGTGATTAGGGTTCTGTACGTGCATCGTCCGGGCCGACGTTTAATGGCGGTTTTCCTCGACCCGATGAAATCGACCAGCAAAAATCTTAACGCGCTGGTAGATAATCTTCGTTCTGTCAGTGGGAATTATCCGGGGTATCGCTTCCTAGTTCCCCGTCGGGTTTCGATTTTCCGCTTTCCGGGAAAGGAATTTGAAATTCAACTGGTGGGTCAAGACTTGAACCAACTCGATCAAATTCACCAAGATTTGATGGGTCAGTTGCGGAAATTGCCCGGAGTTCAGAATGTTCGTCCTGACTTCGTGAATGGGGCGCCGGAACTACAAGTCATTCCCAACCGAGAACGGTTAGCAGAAGTCGGTTTATCGGAAGCGGAATTAGGACGGGTTGTCGAAGCGGCTTTGGGCGGGTTACGGGCTTCTAAATTTGTCGATGGGAAGCGGGAACTCGATGTAACGGTGGAACTCAAAGATACCTTTGTCGATACGCCTGAAGATTTGCGTCAACTGGCGATATATGCCGGAGATGGCCGTCAGGTTCAACTGACAGATGTTGCTGAAGTGGTGGAAACGACGGGGCCGGATGCGATTAACCATGTGGACTTGGAACGTTCGATTACCCTCACGGTTAGTTTAGAACAAACGGCGTCTCTCGGTGCGACCATTCAATTAGCCCAAGAACAGGTTTTGATTCCCCTGCGGGAAACGCTACCGCCCGGTTTTCGAGTGGAGTTGGCGGGTTCGGCTGATATTCTTTCGGATACTCTGTTTCAACTGGGGTCAAGTTTTGTGCTGTCTCTGGTGATTACTTATTTGTTGTTGGTTGCGCTGTATCGTTCTTTCCGATATCCCGTTATTATTATGATCACCGTACCGATGGGGATTGCCGGGGCGGTGTTGAGTTTGGTCATTGCCAACGCCATTCCCGGTGTTAACGTTCCTTTGGATATGATGACGGGGTTGGGGTTTGTGATTTTAACGGGGGTTGTGGTGAACAATGCTATTCTTTTGTTAGACCGGACCTTACAATTGCGTCAAGAACAGTCTTTAATTTGGGATGATGCTCTTTATCTGGCGGTCAGCGATCGCCTGCGACCGATTTTTATGTCTGCCGGTACGAGTGTATTGGGGATGTTACCGCTTGCGGTTTTTCCGGGTAAAGGGGCGGAGTTGTATCAAGGTCTGGGGATTGCCCTCACAGGCGGGTTAGCCCTATCAACGCTATTAACGCCAACGGTTGTCCCCGCATTGGTTCGGTTAATGGAAGATTGGCGAGAAATGCGAAAACCCAAGTCTTCTATTGTTCGGACTCGGGATGCAAAAGTTAAGGGGGTTAAAGAAAAAGTGGGCGGTCGAAATTGACATACTCCCCCGGATAAATCTCGGGGGATTCTTAGCTATTGCTAATTCTTGGCTCGTTGACACCACTTGTTGATTTGGATTTCTCCTTATCAATAGAGGTGGAAGTCACGCCTTCGCGTTCCCTCATAAGAGGCAGTTTCCCAATGCCCTTGGGTACTGTTGTTATACTCGCTTCCTAAAATGCTCATGCCTTTTTTCAGAATATTAAGTGCCGCATTGGTATCCCGACAGATTTCCATCTTGCATTTAGGACATTTATGAGTCCGGGTGGAAAGCGATTTTTTCACTCGAAATCCGCAGTTAGAACAATCTTGAGATGTGAAATTTGGACTGACAGAAACTACTGCTTTGTCCCACACTTTCCCAAAATAGTCTAACCATTGAGTGAATTGATACCAACCCGCATCAGAAATTGACTTGGCTAAATGATGGTTCTTGACCATATTTTGTATCTTCAGGTCTTCGTACACCACGACATCGTTAGATGCCACCACGCACCGAGCTAATTTTACAGCCCAGTCTTTACGTTGGCGTTGAACCTTCAAATGTGCTTTTCCAAGTTTTTTTCTTGCTTTATGGTAGTTGTTTGATTGGGGTTTAGCTCCCTTGACAAACTTTCTAGATAGTCGTCGCTGTAGCTTTCTAATTCGCTTATAGGCCCTTCTCAAATACTTCGGATAGATAACTGCATTGTCGTTGGTGTCTTTGTAGAAAAAGTTTAAACCAAGATCTAATCCAACTACGTTTCCAGTATAATCTCCCGGTTCAGAGCGATTGGCGTCAAAGCAAAATTGAGCAGAATAACCATCGGCTCTTCTGACAACTCTAACCCGATTGATTTTTAATGTGAATAAATCTTCTCGAACTTCTTTATTGCAGAATAGAGAAAATTTCCCCGCCTTAAAACCATCGGTGAAATTAATCGATTTACAGTCAGTCGATAGTTTCCAGCCTGTCGTTTTGTACTCAACCGAACGACAGTGTTTTTTGAACTGAGGATAACCTTTTTTCTGGCTACCCTCGTGACAGCGACGATAGAAGCTAGATATTGAGTTCCAAGCTCTTTCACCGGAAGCTTGACGCGCCATTGAGTTAAGTTTTTTAGCAAAAGGAAATTATGAGCGCTAACTCTTTACACAGACGAGAAATTCGAGATTTATCCACATCCCGTTCATCTCGCAGACTACTGCCTTGTTTCTAATGAACTGAGCAGTCCTTATAGCTTGATCAAGTCTTGCATATTGAGACTTGGAACCGTTTAATAACTTGGCTTCTCTAACTATCATGTGATAATCTTACCACAAAAAGTATCGGATAACATTCTTAATATTCGCTATCCATCCCCGCCTTTAAAAGACGGGGCTTTTCGCTCAAATTCGGTAATTATTGAAAAACCACCGGGGATAAGTCCCCAGTGGTTTACCTTCAGTACAACTTGACTAGGAAGCACTAGCTGTTGCTGCTACGGGTTCAGTTTCGGGGACGGGATAGACACTAATTTTCTTGCGGCTTTTTCCTTTGCGTTCAAAGGTAACAATCCCGTCAATTTTCGCAAACAGGGTGTCATCTCCACCGATACCGACATTGTTACCGGGGTGATATTTACAACCGCGTTGACGAACTAAAATATTACCCGCACGAACAACTTGACCGCCATAACGCTTGACTCCCAACCGTTGGGCGTTTGAGTCGCGACCGTTACGGGTGCTTCCTGTACCTTTCTTATGAGCCATGATTTCCTCTGCAACAGTTGACTTTACTATTATTATGATCGGCTTTGTGATTCCGATGTTATTCCTGACTCGGCTTGCAGTTATTCCTCGGATGTGTCCTCTACCGTTTCGGGTTCGGTTTCGGTTACGAGTTGGGGAGAAGTCTCCTCAACGGTTTCCGGTTCGCTAACAGCTTAAGGTTCTTCTGTTACTTCCGGTTCACTCTCAGCTACAGTGGGGGCTGTGGCTACCGCAGTTGTCGCCTCCTCAACCGCAGGTTCAGTTTCTACCGCCGGTTCGGGGGCGGACTCAGAAACGAGTACGGGAGTCTCCTTTTGGAAATCGCTGCTTTCTGCAATTATAGAACCATTCAAGGCGATCGCCGTGATCATCAAACGAGTGATCTCTTGGCGGTGTCCCCGTTTTTTCCGGGTTTTCTTCTTGGGACGCATCTTGTAAACGATCACCTTGCGTCCGCGAAAATGACGTAAAACCGTACCCTCTACCGTCGCACCTTCGACCCAAGGTTGACCGATGTGAATATCATCTTCGTGCTTGACCAACAGAACTTTATCGATGGTCACTTTTTCGTCAGCTTCAACCGGAAGCAGTTCAATATCGTAAAACCGACCGGGTTCAACTCGTACTTGCTTACCGCCCGTTTCAATAATCGCGTAACTCATGAGATTATGATTAAATTTGGCCGTACAGGTAGCTGGCCGTGTTTTTCTGTTGACTGGATTTCAAAAACCCTACTCTCGGATGTTTGAGGTTAAACCCCATCAACCAAAAAACACAATGCCAACATTTGCTGATGTCTCAACCTGATCCGAGCAGGAATTAGACACACAATCTGTCATTATCTCAAGTTATGCAGATTTTGTCAAGTTTTACTTGCCTTGAGTTGATAACGGCTCCGTTGATTTTTCTGAAGGTTGATTGACGGCGAAAAAGTCCAAGTCAACGGCTTCTATTCCCTTATCAGACCACAATTGTAACATTGAACCGAGTTGAAACCACATCAGTAAAGCCGTCGGAATTACAACAAAAACGGCGATAATAGCGGCTAACTCAAAAATCTGCAAAAATACAGTTAAACTCAAAGCAACCGAAAACAAAACAAATAAACTGGTCAAACTGTAAGCCACAACAATGTTACTTGTTTTGTAATTAATTTTGGATTTAGTGTCGGGATTTGCCGTCCACAAAGCAACCTGATATTCTAACATATCTTTAAAGATGATCCCAAACATAATCGCAAAAACTGTGGTAGCCACAATCAGGCTATAGATGGGAGGAATGACCGAAGATTCAGAGTACATAAGTGCCGGTTAAATGCCAAAGTTTACAAAATGTTAACTTTCAGTATAAACCGTGCTAGCCCTTTCGTGCAATTGCTTTTTTTTAATCGGATTTAACCAAAATCTGACCTTGACTATCAATTTCCAAAGGCGTTTCGGGAAAATTGCTTTGAGTCAAGCTACGAATTAACCCGACACTGCGAAAACTATTATCACGATAGGGAACCCCTTTGCTATCAAGATGAATAGGAATAATTTTCCCGCCCTTAAAATTTCCCACCGGATCGAGATCGGCTTCCAATACCAAAGAATAGCCCAATTGTGCTTGAGTTGATAACGTCCGATACCCCATAAAATTGCCCAAAGAATAAGCAATTAATTTCCCCTTATAAAGTTCTAAAGCCCGGGGAACGTGAGGCCCATGACCCAACACCAAATCCGCCCCTGCGTCGATTAAAGTTCGAGCAAATAACACCTTATTCCCCCGATTTTCGCCATAGAAATACTCGGTTTTATTATAAGTATTTAAAGCCGCAGTTCCTTCCGCCCCCGCATGAACAGAAATCACAATCACATCCGCACCTTCGGCTTCTGCTTTTTTCACAATCGCCTGAGACGCTTCCAAATCTAACATATTATTGTGAACCGAAAAATAACTAAACCCAATAAAAGCAAACTTTACCCCTTTAACTTCGTGGTAAACAATCTCATCTTTGCGTCCGACGGCTTTCATTCCCAGTTTATTAATATTCTCAATCGTGTCATCAAAACCCGCCTCAAAGAAATCAAAAGAATGATTATTTGCCACGCTCAAAACATCAAAACCGGCATCTTTTAAAATCGAAGTATATTCGGGAGGAGTGCGAAAAGCAAACACCAAACCCCGACCGACACTTTTAGCACTACTGGGATAATTCGTTAGGGTACTTTCAAAATTTCCAAAGACAATATCCGCCCCTTGCAAAGCCGGTTTAACATCTTGAAATAACGCATCTTTGCTGGCGGGAAGTTTATTATAAGGATAATTAGTTCCGGGAATAATATCGCCGACCGCTTTAATTTTAATCCGCATATCCGGACTAATCGGATTTTGCAGAGAAGTCAGAGTCAACTCCGAAAACTTGTTGAGATTTTTCAGGGTTTCTTCTTCACTAACCGGTTGAGGATTAGCAGTCGAACCCCCTGGAGAAAAAGAGAATTCAGGAAGGTCAGGAAGGCGAGGCGGTTCGATATTTTGCAGCCCAGAAGTGAGTAGAGTGGGAACCGAAGCTAAGGTTTGAGAAACCGTGCGAGAAAACTCAGAAATTCGGTCTTGCTGAACCGTAAAAAACCAACCCGAAAGCGGCGCCATCATCAACCCAATTGAACCCGCCATCAACAATTGTTTAACCGGTTGGGGAAGTAGAAGTAAGGGAAGTTGAACTTGAGTGGGTTGAGGTTGACGAGGGCGAAGCTGTTGTTTGACTTTTCGAGAAGCCGTTTTTTGAATTTTTCTTGGTGGGTGAGCAGATGTGGGTATAGAATGGGATGGAGCCGGAATCGATTTTGCCGACTTAAAGGTCGATTCTTTCTCCTTTGTCGGCACGCAAGGTTTTGCAGATGCCACAGAAGTCTGGAGTGCGATCGTGTGAGTCCAATGTAAAGATTGCTGACTACTTTTTTGGCCTCGAATTGTAATCAGTGTAATTGCTGTTGTTCCCAGACGGACTATTCCATTCTGGATCACTCGAATGCAAGATGATTCATTAGGCAGTTGCTCGGACTCCAGTAAGATGTACAGGTGGCTATCCCGTCGAGTGGCTTTTGTCTGAACTCCTTTAGAGTGCAGCGCCTGATTAATTAAGGTAGCGATCGCACTGGCATCTCCCTGCTGGGCGAGCTTAATTAAGTTTTGCTGACTCACACTCACTCTCCTCACGCCGACAAATAAAACAGACTGTATCAATAATACGGTTGAGTGGCAATTTATGGAGGGGTTCAAAAGGGATTACTGGCAAACCCGGATAATTCTGGCTTTGTACAGTGGAGCAGTTAAAATAGTCACGCGGCAGATAGTATCAGGGTTTAGAGCATTTCTATGTTGATCGGTTTTCGGTAAATCAAGCAGATTTTTGGGAGGAAATCACTGTGGCAATGCAGTACAGTTACGATAACAGTGAAATCCGTTCGCCTCGTCGAGTGTTAGTGACTGGGGGAGCAGGTTTCATCGGCTCAAATTTTGTCCATCACTGGTGTCACGCCTACCCCGAAGATCGGGTCGTGGTGTTGGATGCGTTGACTTATGCGGGAAATCGGCAAAATTTAGCCAGTTTAGAAGATAAACCCACCTTTGGCTTTGTCCAGGGTGATATTTGCGATCGCCCTTTAATTGAAAAACTGCTTCAAGAAGAAGAAATTAACACAGTGGCTCATTTTGCGGCGGAGTCTCATGTTGATCGTTCTATTCTTGGTCCCGATGCTTTTATTCAAACCAATGTAGTTGGTTCATTTACACTACTGGATGCGTTTCGTCAACATTGGAATAGTCAAGGTTGTCCTGCTGATTATCGTTTTCTTCACGTGTCTACTGATGAGGTTTATGGTAGTCTCAGCAGTGATGATCCGGCTTTTACAGAAACAACTCCCTATGCTCCCAATAGTCCCTATTCTGCCTCGAAAGCGGGAAGCGATCATTTAGCTAGAGCTTACTATCATACTTACAATGTTCCCACAATTATTACCAATTGTTCTAACAATTACGGCCCTTACCATTACCCGGAAAAATTGATTCCGTTGATGTGTATTAATATTTTGCTCGGAAAACCCTTACCCGTTTATGGAGATGGGCAAAATATTCGCGATTGGTTATATGTTCTCGATCATTGTCGGGCTTTAGATACGGTTATTCATCGAGGAAAACCGGGAGAAACTTACAATATTGGCGGGAATAATGAGGTTAAAAACATCGATTTAGTCAAGATGTTGTGCCGAATTATGGATGAACTGGCACCCCATTTACCGGTTAAACCTTCCGAACAGTTAATTACTTTTGTTAAAGATAGACCCGGACACGACCGCCGTTATGCGATTGATGCAACCAAGATAAAAACCGAGTTGGGTTGGGCGCCTTTGGTAACGGTTGAAGAAGGTTTACGACAAACGGTAGGTTGGTTTTTAACCCATCGCAGTTGGTGGGAACCTCTATTATCAGAAGAATATCAAAGCTATTACCGCAAGGTTTATGCTTCCTAATTAATTGATCTGATCGGCCTAGAATTACTGTTTAATCTAGGCTCAGATCTCTTAACCGTAGGTTGGGTTGAGGAACGAAACCCAACAGAAATTACCCCAAAAATCTCCTGTAGGTTGGGTTGAGGAACGAAACCCAACAGAAACTACCCCAAAAATCTCCTGTAGGTTGGGTTGAGAAAACCCAACAAAAACAGAAAACAAATCTAAAATTCATTCACATTCCCGATTTTGGATAAATTATCTTTGGCTTGAGTAACTTGAGAACAGGTTAAATCTTTTAAATACAGTTTTCCCTCTGCATAATAAAGATAGATTTTCCATTCTCCAAGTGAATCAATATTTGCCGTATAAACGGGAAGTTCAGTTCCTAAAACTCGCTTTAAATTAGCTTGAGGAAAGCGTTTTTTCAGATAACAGTCTTGATTTTCGAGTTCGGCTAAAATTGCCAGAAAACGCAACTTAAGTTCATCCGGTAAAGCTTTATAGGCTCGATGAATAATTCCAGAACTATCAACAATTGAAGGAACATTAATGTGACGAATCATGGTAGATAAATTACCTCGCTAAACTCAGAGTTTTTGAATTCAAAATTGGCTGATAAATCCGTTCACCAACTTGTTGGTAAACTTCAGCAACATTCTGAGTATCAACCACACGAAATAAGGTAATTAATGTTCGTTCAAAAATCGGATCATCATCTATACACAGAATCACTCGAATCCGATAATTCACAATAAAAGAATACAAAGTTGAGCCATAATTATGAGGAAGCTGAAAAGAATAAAATTGATGAAGTCGTTTTTCTCGGAAAATTTGCTCTGCAAAAATTAGAGGTATACCCTGCTGAATCTCTTCCCAAATTATTGACCGTTCGGCTTCACTAAAAGCCGTGAGGTCTTGTTTAAAAACCTCTGTTGATTCGACAACAATATCCATTTTGAACTGTAAAATTTTGCGGGTCTAAAGTTAACAATCCTGAATTATCAAAGTTCAGGAATTAGAACGGCCAGGTTGTTACTAAAAACACAACAACACAAGCAAGTGCGAGCAACCCTTGAATCAGATTACCCACAAACGTTCCCACAACAATTCCAATTGCTGCTCGAAATGCCAGCTTAATTCTCGCTTCAAATTCTAAATCTTTGCGATAGAGAAACTCACCAATCATCGCTCCCAGTAACGGCCCAATCAGAATTCCTAAAAGAGGACCGCCAAAAGGTAAAGCCGGTAAAAACCCAAAAAATCCGAAAATAAAGCCAATAATTGCTCCAATTTGGCCCCATCGACTCGCACCGGCTTGTTGGGCACCGAGATAGGCACTGAGAAGATCAACCCCTACACTCAGTAATAATACAGCGATCGCCGTACTTAAAGCCCAACCCAATTCTGTAAAGCCGTTAACCAGACCCCAGACTAAAATTGCACCCAAAATCAAGCTCGAACCGGGAATACCGGGAACTACAGCACCGATAATCCCCACCAGCATTACGAGAACCAGAATCCAGTATAAAATTAACATTGGGATTGAAATTTAACAACTAAACAAATTATTTTTTTATGTTTGATTCAAGGATAGACTGAGGGTATTTTCCAGTTTATCGGCAATTCCTTCGACCCATTTTTCATCTTGTTGGGTATAACTCCGAGGTGCATTCGCCCCCAAAATCAAAACCCCTTGATTTCCCAAAGGTTGACAAATAATTCCTTGTGTGTTATCCGGTAAATAATCAAACTCTATCCGACCCGGATAAAGAGCCAGATTTACCAAATAAACAGGCTTTTGTTTCTCTAAGACTCGTTGGACAATTGGCCCGGGTTGAACTTGGGGATTTTTCCCGAAAACCCCCCGTCGCAGCAACACTTGACCTTGATAATAGACAACCACCGACCGAGTGACCGTATTCGTTAACAGTAGATGAGAAGCCCAAGCCAATTCTGTTTTCACCCCATCGGGTAAATCCGGTTTCAACTCAAATCCCGTTTCCCCAATCAAATCAACCGTATCGGGAGGTTTGGGCTGAATTTGCTGCCACAGCAAGCCCGTTAAAATCAGGACAGCACTCAAAATCACCCCTAAGGCATCTGAACGGGCTTGTGAGTCCAATATCTGCGGGGTGAGAACACGATTCACCAGTAATAACGTCCCTCCCAATCCGCCCGCGACTATTGGCAGAAATCTTAAGACTCGATTGGGGTCAGACTTGGCCATTGTAATGGTAATTTATCTGCGATTATCCAACTTCTCCCGGTTCTATGATACGTTGAAACAGATAACCTGTGCCGCGTGCCGTCAAAATTAACTCCGGGTTACTGGGGTCATCTTCTAATTTAGCTCTCAACCGGGAAATATGAACATCCACCACCCGCGTATCGACATGACGTTCGGGAGTATAGCCCCAAACCTCCTGTAAAATTTCCGAGCGAGAAAACGGTTCACCCGAACGACTGACCAACAACTCCAGCAGGCTAAATTCCATTCCCGTCAGCCGAATCCGTTCGTCGCCCTTGTAGACTTGACGTTTGTTGGTATCTATTCTAATACTCGCAACTTGAATCACCCCGGAACTGGGAATCCCAGAGCCGCCGTTTTTATCAATCCGACGCAATACCGAGCGAATTCGGGCTTCAAGTTCCTTGGGAGAAAAGGGTTTGACCACATAATCATCCGCTCCCAATTCTAACCCGGTAATCCGGTCGGCAACATCTCCCAAAGCGGTCAACATAATAATCGGGATATCCGATTCTTTCCGTAACTCCTGACAGACCCCATAACCGTCCAGTTTCGGCATCATCACATCCAAAACCACTAAATCAGGGTCAGTTTTGCGAAAGGTGTCTAAAGCCTCTTCTCCATCGGCTGCCGTCACCACATCATAACCAATCATGGAGAGGCGGGTTTCCAGAATCCGACGGATACTTGCTTCATCATCAACAACCAGTATTTTTTCCTTATGATTTTCCAATTGACTTCACCAATCCCTTTGTTACGTTAAGCGACTTTTTTGATACAACCCTACTGGGACTCTCTCGCCGTCAACAACGGAAACTCAAGTCCATAAAAGAGCAGGTTGTCTGGTAATCACACTTGATTTGACAAATATGTTTATTTTTTTACCCTATCAGTGAACTACCCCGTCTGCCAGGAGACGGGGCTTCCATCTTCGACGGGAAAAGCGTCTAACAAAACCGAAGTTTTGCCACCCGTCTTATTTTCCCTCAGAATGGCAGTGTCGCTGGTTCCCAACGACAGAATCCGCAAGCCTTCATTTCTAATGTTTATTGCTGCATTGATATCACGGTCTAGCCATTTTTCAGCGATAGGGTCGTACAGCATTCGGTCTGAAAGTTTCAAATCTTCAAACCGATATCCTGTTAGATGAGAAATGCGCGAACTGGGAAAAAATCTATCAACTTCAAGATAGATTTTTCCATCCCACTCAGCTTTATAACGGAGCATTGTACAAAACATTTCCCACCCACAATCACTTATCGCTTTAGCTAAATTGTGGTTTTTAACCATGTTTTTTACAGCTAGATTTTCTACGACAATCACTTGGTTATCGTTGACTATCTTGCGAGATAATTTGTGTAGAAAATCCTCTCGACATCTAGCAATTTTAGACTGAACTCTAGCAACTAACCGCTTGGCTTTTTTGCGAGTATTGCTACCTTCTCTCTTCCGGGCTAGCTTCTGCTGCTTTCGCTTAAGGTTAGCTGAGTGTTTTGCTATATGCCTGGGGTTATCATATTTAGAACCTTCACTCGTAATTGCAAAATGAGTCAGACCTAAATCGATTCCGATTGCCTTCCCTTTTACTGACGGTTCAGGAGACTCAATACCATCATCAACTAAAACAGATGCGTAATATCTGCCATCTGGGTTTTTGGAGATAGTAACTGTCTTCACCGTTCCTTCAAACTCTCTATGGCGACGACAATAAACCCACCCAATCTTAGGGAGCTTCAGCAAATCTCCCTTGAATTTGGTATTTTGAGGGAAGCTTATAGATTGCTTCCCTTTCTTTGATTTGAATCGGGGGTACTTTGCCCTTTTCTCAAAGAAATTTTTATAGGCAGTTGATAAATTCAAAGCCACATACTGAAGGCACTGAGAATAGGCATCCTTTAGCCAGGGGTACTCTTTTTTCAAACTGGGGAGTAACCCTTGAATCGCATTCCTTGATAATCCCTTCCCTGTCTTTGTATATGTCTGCTGGCACAAATTTAGAGCGTAATTCCAATACCATCTGCAACAGCCAAAGTTTTTTGCTAAGGCTATCTCTTGCTCGATGGTTGGATATATTCTAAACTTGTAGGCTTTGAACATTATCAATCTCAAACCAACACGATAAGATTCTAGCACAGACCGAGAGATTGTTGCGAACCTTCCGATCACAGCGTAAATCCCCTCCTCACAGGAGAAGGGGATTTACGCGCTCTTCAGTTAAGGATCAAGCTCGCACAAATGCCATTCGCTCATGCAGTTTAGGGATAAATGACTAGAGAATTTGATTTCACGGTAAAATTAGAAGCGACTGAAATTTTACATTTTTTTAATTTTTGAACTCAGCTTAGTGGATGAGTTTTTTCTTGTCGGTCTCCGAATCATAAGAATCACAAATAGCCAAGCTAGGATTTCTTTGCTGATTCGGCAAATCTATTTTAAACATCAATTTTCAATCTGTCTACATCAATCCATTTTTTTATACACCAATGCCAAAGCAGCGAATCCGATATATTTGTCACGAATGTGGGGCTGAGTTTCCCCAATATTTTGGCAGATGTCCGAGTTGTCACGCTTGGAACTCCCTAGAAGAACAAATCGAACCCCAAACCTCGACTTCCCTGCAACGATTTAGTTGGAGTACCTTAATGGAAGAAGGAGGGCCATCGTCTGTTGATTCTGCCTCGACCGGACAACCGAGATCTTCGTTTAAACTCTCTCAAATTGCCGATCAAACTCAATCTCGGATGTCTTCCGGTTATGGCGAACTCGATCGCGTCTTGGGTGGGGGGATTGTACCGGGTTCTTTGGTGTTAATTGGCGGAGAACCGGGAATTGGCAAGTCAACTTTACTGTTACAGGTTGCTAATAGTTTATCTCGGACGGCTCGGGTTTTGTATGTTTCGGCAGAAGAATCCGGACAACAGGTAAAATTGCGATCGCAGCGTTTGGGAGTTGGGCCAAGGTGGGAAGATGTCGATCCTGAAGATGAAGAGTCCCAACCCCCAGAAACTTCTGAGTCCAACTCTTCTCCGTTTAGCGAACAATTACAGTCTCAGGCGTCCAAAAAACCCTCCAGTCCCACTTCCAAAGCTGAAAAAACCAATGGTCATCATCCCAAACCGTCTCAACCGAAACCGGAAGAAACCGAACCCGAATTGTATTTGCTTCCCGAGACGGATTTAGAAACCATTTTAAGGGAGTTAGAATCCCTCAAACCTCAGTTAGCGATTATTGATAGTATTCAAACCATTTTCTTTGCCAGTTTAACCTCAGCGCCCGGTTCTGTTGCTCAGGTCAGAGAATGTACTTCGGCTTTGATGCAAGTCGCCAAACGGGAGAATATTACCTTATTGGTTGTGGGTCATGTGACCAAAGATGGGGGTTTGGCAGGGCCGAGAGTTTTAGAACATTTAGTCGATACGGTATTGTATTTTGAGGGGGATCGATTTGCCTCTCATCGGTTACTTCGTTCGATGAAAAATCGCTTCGGGGCGACTCACGAAATCGGCGTGTTTGAAATGGTCGCCGATGGGTTAATGGAAGTTCCCAACCCTTCGGAATTATTCTTGGGAAATCGCGAAGAATTTGCCCCCGGAACTTCAACCGTTGTTTCCATGGAAGGGACTCGTCCGATTGTAGTCGAATTACAAGCTTTGGTCAGTCCGGCCAGTTTTGGTTCGGCACGTCGGGCGGCGACCGGGGTTGATAGCAGTCGTTTATTGCAAATTTTAGCGGTTTTAGAGAAACGGGTGGGAATTCCCTTGTCGAAGTTAGATGCTTATGTGGCTTCGGTGGGGGGGTTGAAAGTGGATGAACCTGCGGCGGACTTGGGGATTGCGATCGCCATTGTTGCCAGTTTTCGCGATCGCATGGTCGATCCGCGTACTATTTTATTGGGAGAAGTGGGATTGGGGGGTCAAGTTCGTCCCGTGTCTCAATTGGAATTACGCCTACGAGAAGCGGCGAAATTGGGTTTTAAACGGGCGATTATTCCCAAAGGTCAAAATCCGGCGGATTTGGGAATGCAAATTATCCCGGTGGGTAAGGTGTTGGATGCGATTATTGCTTCTATTCCAACTCAACCCAGCACAATGGTGAGTCCGACAAGTGCTTCTCCTGCTGAAGTTGATTCTTCGGAAATCCCCGATTTTTAATCAACCACAGATCGTCCCTCATTCTTCTCTAGGAGAAGGATGAGGGGACGACAAAATATAGATTAAGTTGTTGAAATGATTTTCTCTAGAACATTCTCTTTTTACGCATGGCCCGTCTCTGACGCTGGTTGGCAATGGCTTTGCGTTTACGTTTTTCGGGAGGGGTTTCAAAGTGACGCTTCTTTCTGACGTCGGCTAAAATACCCGCTTTTGAAACTTCGCGCTTAAAGCGACGCAGTGCTGATTCGAGTTGTTCGTTTTCACCCAGGATCACTTGGGTCATTGTTTTTCTTCCTCTTCTAAAACGACAATCAATTGTGTGCTAAAGTTTTCTCAATACCTATGGTTGTGCGATTAGGTTCGAGTCTTCTAGCGAAGTTTAGTAGAAATGTTTCTGTTCTCTGAAAATCTGAGCAATTCGTTTGTCGCACTCGAAAACCGATCGTCAGACTTTCGTCAGGAATTTTGGACGGCTTGACGACAATCTGTTCAGGAATTGTGCTGATCTCAGCAAGTACAGAAACAATTCAAGTTAAGCTTCAAGAAGCTGATTATACCGGAAACTACAGCTATCAGGTTAATGATTCCCTAATGATCACAAGAGCAAAGTTTCTTAAGCTTACGGTTGGGTCTACTTGGGAACAGCCTCAGCAACCTGTACCTGCTTTTTTTACTCTTGCTTTCACCGGATGACTTGATATACTCTCGCTGACAACTTGTTTCCAGTTCTGACAGATTCGATGCTGTTTACCAGGTGAGTTTCCTGTTTCCTGTTGCCTCTACCTTTTAGGTTACAGCTTACAGCTTACAGGTAGCAGTTGATCAAATCGGCCAGGCCGCTACTGTCTCCCCTTTTCTGTCTCCTGTTCCCTAACTTGGTGTTACTCCCCGTCTCTAGTCTAGATCTTTATCCGCTCACGCCCGCTCGCTGCCAGCAGCACTCCGACTTGAAACCTCAAAGCTGATTATTGATAGGGTTTGCACTGTTAGCTTGATTTTTTCTGTTTACACCAGCGGTATTTTTCTAGAAACTCTGAGATTTCTACTAGACAAAACGGGAGATACTTTAGAGAGTTTTCTACCTAGCTTTTTCCTGCTCCCCTCAAGGAGATGGGAATTGTTGCTCAGTTATTTAATCTAACCCGAACACATTTGAGCCAAGATTTACGGTTTTCTGCTCGTTTGAGTCAAAGCCCTACCTGTATCTGGGTGTCGAGATCATCAACTTCTGATTCTCTATCCCCACGAGTAGATGAGTCTCGTTTTTCAGGGGGATCTAGAAGTTTTCCTCCGACAGCAGAGATTGACCCCTAAGCATTAATTTTTAATTTTACCTGATTATCCCTCACCTCTGAGGATAGATTTCAATATTACTAACGACTATGGTAGCACCATCGGTCCATTTTCGTCTAGGATGAGCCGGGGGCGCAATCGGGGCGCTCTTCACTCCCCGCAGCGTCCGCCTAAACCCAAATGTGGTAGAGTCATAACAGCGGTAATGGGCGGATCGGTAGAACAGGGGACTGACCCTCACTACCTTTGGACCTCGGAACACCCGATCGCCGTTGAAAAGGTAATGATGATGGGTCGAGCCGGATAGAGCGTGATAGCAAGGTCAAATATGATAGGTTAGTAGAAGACAAATCAATAATTGAGTACAGGTTTGGCTTTTGTACTTTTCGTAAGCGATCGAGTCGAGCAAGACCTGTACCTGAGAGCAGCCAGCAACTAAACGCTCAACAGTGCGCTTCCCAATCTAGAGATGCCTAAATCCAAACTTAAGCTCATGGTGGTTGATGATGAGCAGGATAACCTCGATCTGATCTACAGAACCTTTCGCCGTCATTTTCCGATATTTCTTGCCGATAGTCCCGCCAGTGCCATGAAAATTCTAGATGTCGAAGGGGAAATGGCTATTATCATTTCCGATCAAAGTATGCCGGAAATGACGGGGATTGAATTTTTGAGCAAAATTAGCGCTCGCTTTCCCAATACGATTCGGATTCTTCTGACAGGTTATGCTGAAGATGCTCTAGAAGATGACCCCGAAATCATTAAAGCGGCTCAAATTTTTAAATGTGTGACTAAGCCTTGGGACCCTGAAAACTTGAGAGCAATTGTGCAGCAGGCGGCGGAAGTCTACCAAACCAGTTTACAGTGACCAGTCACCCTCTGGGAACGTCCGTTGCTGTCTCCTGACATCACGACTCCTGACATCACGACTCCCGACTCCCGACTCCCGACTCCCCCATCTCCCCCATCTCCCCTACACCCGACTCCCAACTCCGGTCTTCCCAACTCCCTATTGCTGTTCAGGGTTGACTGTAACATGGGGTTAATTTTTGTTAAGATTGACTCAATCAATGTATGATGCCCTTCTCTTGGGGCTAAATCCTCTGCACTTAAACCTTGCTGTCTTGGAAAATACCTGATGCTGCGACTCGAACATATTAGTAAAATTTATCCGACTGGTGTTATTCTCAAAGATGTAAACTGGGAAGTCAAACCCGGAGAGCGGATCGGATTGGTAGGGGTCAACGGAGCAGGAAAGACCACCCAACTGAAAATTATTGCAGGTGAAATCGAACCGACATCTGGCCTAGTGATTCGTCCGGCGAGTCTCAATATTGCTTATCTGACTCAAGAATTTGAAGTTGATCCCACCCGCACGGTTCGGGAAGAATTTTGGACCGTTTTTACAGAAGCCAATAAAATTCAAGAGTCGCTGGCGAAAGTACAACGGGAAATGGAAACCGCCAGTCCCGAAGAACTGGATTGTCTCATTACTAAACTCGATCGCCTTCAACGCCAATTTGAAGCCATTCATGGCTATGCTTTAGAAGCACAAATTGAGAAAATTTTACCCGAGATGGGGTTTGAACCGGAAGATGGCGATCGCTTGGTGAGTGCATTTAGTGGCGGTTGGCAAATGCGGATGAGTTTGGGAAAAATTCTGCTCCAAAATCCCGATTTACTGCTCCTCGACGAACCGACAAACCATCTGGATTTACAAACCATTGAGTGGTTAGAAACCTATCTGAAAGGGTTAACAACGCCGATGGTAATTGTTTCCCATGACCGAGAATTTTTAGATCGTCTTTGTACGCAAATTGTGGAAACTGAACGGGGAGTTTCTACGGTTTATTTGGGGAATTATACCGCTTATATCGAACAAAAAGCCGAAGCCCAAGTCGCTCAACTCACCACCTACGAACGCCAACAAAAAGAACTGGAAAAACAACAGGCGTTTGTTGACCGATTTCGGGCGAGTGCGACTCGTAGCACCCAAGCCAAAAGCCGTGAAAAACAACTGGAAAAAATCGAACGAGTTGAAGCCCCAACAGCGGCTTTAAAGACGTTAAAATTCCAATTTCCGCCAGCTCCCCGCAGCGGTCGAGAGGTGGTTGAGATTAAAGATCTCGTTCATATGTATGATGATAAAATTCTGTTTTTAGGCGCTGATTTATCGATAGAACGGGGCGATCGCGTTGCATTTTTAGGGCCGAATGGTTGCGGAAAATCAACGCTTTTGCGTCTAATTATGGGATTGGAACAACCGAGTGAAGGAAAGGTTAGCCTGGGACAACATAATGTCATTCCGGGTTATTTTGAGCAGAATCAAGCGGAAGCCTTAGACTTAACGAAAACGGTTCTTGATACGATCCATGATGAAGTTCCCGACTGGAAAAACGAGGAAGTGCGGACGCTTTTAGGTCGTTTTTTGTTTAGTGGAGAAACGGTGGCGAAGAAAGTCGGTGCTTTAAGTGGAGGAGAAAAAGCGCGACTAGCATTGGCTAAAATGCTCTTACAACCCGTTAATTTGCTGATTTTGGACGAACCGACCAATCACTTAGATATTCCGGCGAAGGAGATGCTAGAGGAGGCTCTACAAAACTATGATGGAACGGTGATTATCGTGTCTCACGATCGCTATTTTATCTCAAAAGCGGCGAACAAAATCGTAGAAATTCGAGAGGGTGAGTTTCGCACTTATTTGGGCGATTATCACTATTATTTAGATAAAATTGAAGAAGAGAAAGAGCAGGAACGTTTAGCTAAAATTGCCGCCGAAAAAGCTGCTAAAAAAGCTGCGAAAGCCGCGAAAAAGAAAGCCGGTGCTAAAGGTCGATAAGCTGAACTTTTCCACAGACTCACACCGTCCGATCTCAGCTAAAAATCATCAATCAGCGAACTCAAACGCTGTAAAACGGGATCGGACTGTTGCTCGGGGGCTGTTTCGGGTTCGGGTTCGACAACAAGTTCGGGGACTGGTGGGGGGGAAGGGGATGAAGATGTGGGTAGCCCGGGTTGGGGAGGAGGTGAACTGGCTTGTAGGGTGATGGCTACTTGTAACTGAGCAAGCTGAGTCGTCATTTGAGTGAGTTGACGTTGGAGGCGTTCAAAACGATTTTCTTCCTCACTTAAGACTTTTTGTTCCAAATGAGAAAGCTGCTTTTGCAGTTGGCTGACTTGTTCTTCTAACTTGTGGGAATGGTCTGGAGTCGCAGATATCGAAGAAGAAGAACTTGTTGTTATTGTCGGTGTGGAGGTCGTAGCGGCCGACTCGGAAACAAATAAAAATTGCCAGAGTGCTTGCTTGCAGAGGTTACTAAACGTTTGATATTTAGTCAGAGATAGCTCTTTTTCTATCGCTTCCCATAAAGCTTCATCGGCAGCATCTTCTGTTGTAAACGTCACTGACTGGGTTAGTTTTTTCGGCCCGAACATAATTCAAGTTAAAAGTTTCTGCTTGCAAGATACTAAGAGACTGCCAGTTTTTGATACTCTTACCCCACTTGTTCTGCCTCGGAGATTGGCTTTTAGCGTCCTCTTTGAGGTTTGAACTCGACCGCCACCAGATACAGCACGATTACGAGGGTCTCTTAACTGAACACTTTTGTATAAATTGACAAGCCTCAAAGCAACTGGTTTCAGTGTACCAGAATTCCTGACGAATTCTGGTATTCAGCCCGCCCGGTTTGTTCTCAAACTCACATTGACATCCTCTGTCGTTAAATTGTCGTTAAATCGGAGATTCACGCCAGAAAACCAGCAGGCAACATTTGAGATTGATAGAGGCGAAGAACACAGATCGGTTGTCAACTGAGAAATTGAGACAGGGCGGGTTGAGTCGAGAAAATTATCGCTTCACCAGTTGAGCTTCCCCGTAGACAAATTGTCCTAAAGCATTTGCCTTGCGAGCGGGTTGAGCTAAATGCGCTCTCAGTTGAGCTTGTTTGAGCAGAGGTTGGAGATCTTCCCAGAAAAACTCACCGCCGCCTCCTGAGAGTACCACATCTGTGACTCGTTCCGGCAGCCATCCCACCAAACGAGAAGAGAGTTCTTGGGCAAATTTTTTCCGTAACTCCGGTACAATTTCATCCAAATTCACCGGTTTAGCCGAACCCCGAGGACGATAGAAGCGTTGACCGGCAGGACGATGAACCGCTTCTAACAAATATAGAGATTGACTATCTGCCCCCTCAATTTTTGCGGCTACTTCTTCATAAAACTTGCTCATGGCAAACACTTCACTCTGAGAAACTCCACGAGCAAACCGAAATTTATCGACCGCTAAAAAGTCAGTGGTTTGATGTCCGACATCAACAATTGCCACCGATAAATCGGCAAAATTGGGAGTTTCTTTGCTTTTTTGAGCTTCACACCAAATCAGACTGCCATAACCTTCGGGCATGACTCGCACAGTCTTAATATCAATGGAAATTTGCTCAGTTCTAAACAGCAAAACATGAGGCCCCATCAACAGACTGATAATCTGTTCTTTTTCTCGTTCAAACTGTTCTTGGGAGTAGAACGGCAAGCCCAAGATAATATCAAGATCGCCTTTCATCTTGAAATATCCCGCACAAGCAAAAATCTTGATCAAAGCGCCATCAACTTTGGAAGGACTATTGCTGGCATCTCCACCAAACAGGTTCGCCCCAAAATCCGCCGCCAGTTGACCAACGGCATAACCATCTCCCTGGTATTCTAACCACAGATCGAGTAGGGGATCGGCATTCTCCGACTCAAACCCACCCCCTCGGGCTTTTTCAACCGTAAGCTTGACCACATTAGAGGGAATGAACACCACTTCGTTAGGGTTGCGGCTGACACAGGCTTTGGTTGATGTTCGTCCCAAGTCCACACTCAGAATCGTTCTGCGACTACTGGTTGTTGTTGTAGTTTGTCGGTTCATAATCGTGTTAGGGCCGACTGCTGGCTGTCCGACTGACTGTTTATTGCTTTGCATTAGAATTAATTACCTCACGCAGACTCAAAATTATAATGCCCGATCTCTATACCATTACACCCCTAACATTTTCACATAGAGGGAGAACCTAAAGTTAAACCCGATCGGACTGTTGAAAATTTTGGGCATCGCTGATGACTCCGAACCGACTCAAACCTTGGCAAACGCAGCAACCAGTTAAACTGAGTCAGTCAACGAGCTGCCATTTGGGGTTTTCTTTGTTGCTGTTGTGGGATATCGGATACCTCAACCCTAGATTTTTTCTCGGGACTGGACATCATCCTTGTCCCTGGTGTTAGTCCCCAACGCCTGTCACTTTACCACAAGGATGAATCGCTACTGTTGCTCGATCAGCGCTCATTACGTTAAATTTAATTAAGATTATGAATAATCCCCTCAGCAGTTCACCCGCACTGCTGTTTGACAAAATAGGTTTAACAAGATCAGAGGCAACTCAGTTTATGAAAACAACCTGGAGAACGATACTACTTTGGACATTACCAGCATTAGTCATCGGGTTTTTCCTGTGGCAGGGAGCTTTTAACCCTTCTGTTACCGATATGGGTAACAACACCGCCAGCACCCGCATGAGTTACGGTCGCTTTTTAGACTACTTAAATGCAGGCCGTGTCACCAGCGTTGACCTCTATGATGGGGGTCGAACCGCGATCGTGGAAGCGGTTGATCCCCAACTCGATAATCGCGTACAACGGCTGCGGGTGGACTTACCCAACAACACTCCTGAACTCATCTCCCGCCTGCGAGATGCCGAAATTAGCTTCGATACCCATCCTCCTCGCAACGATGGCGCCATTTGGGGCTTACTGGGTAATCTCATTTTCCCCATTTTGTTAATTGCGGGTTTATTCTTCCTGTTCCGCCGCTCTAACAACGTTCCCGGTGGCCCCGGTCAAGCCATGAACTTTGGCAAGTCCAGAGCGCGGTTCCAAATGGAAGCGAAAACCGGAGTCCTGTTTGATGATGTCGCCGGAGTCGAAGAAGCCAAGGAAGAACTCCAAGAAGTTGTTACTTTCCTCAAAAAACCCGAACGCTTCACCGCCGTCGGCGCCCGCATTCCCAAAGGGGTGCTGTTAGTCGGCCCTCCCGGAACCGGGAAAACCCTTCTCGCCAAAGCGATCGCCGGAGAAGCCGGAGTTCCTTTCTTTAGCATTTCCGGTTCGGAATTTGTGGAAATGTTTGTCGGAGTTGGTGCCTCTCGGGTCCGCGACTTATTTAAAAAAGCAAAGGAAACCGCCCCTTGTATCATCTTTATTGATGAAATTGATGCCGTAGGCCGTCAACGGGGCGCAGGCATTGGTGGCGGAAACGACGAACGGGAACAAACCCTCAACCAGCTTCTCACCGAAATGGACGGCTTTGAAGGCAATACCGGGATTATCATTATCGCCGCCACCAACCGTCCCGATGTCTTAGACTCGGCTTTGTTGCGTCCCGGACGGTTTGACCGCCAGGTAACGGTTGATGCTCCCGATATTAAAGGCCGTTTGGAAATCTTAGAAGTTCACGCCCGCAATAAAAAACTGGCTGAAGATATTTCCTTAGAAGCGATCGCCCGTCGGACTCCCGGCTTTACCGGGGCGGATCTGGCGAACCTTCTCAACGAAGCCGCTATTTTGACCGCCCGTCGCCGCAAAGAAGCGATCACCATGTCGGAAATTGATGATGCTGTCGATCGCGTTGTGGCGGGAATGGAAGGAACTCCGTTAATTGATGGTAAGAGCAAGCGCTTAATTGCTTATCACGAAGTCGGACACGCGATCGTCGGAACTTTGATCAAACATCACGATCCCGTTCAAAAAGTCACCCTAATTCCTCGGGGTCAAGCTCGCGGTTTAACCTGGTTTATGCCCGACGAAGAACAAGGTTTAATTTCACGAGCGCAAATTCTCGCACGCATTACGGGCGCTTTGGGCGGTCGTGCCGCAGAAGAAGTCATTTTTGGCGATGCGGAAGTGACAACTGGTGCCGGCGGCGACTTACAACAGGTTGCAGGAATGGCGCGTCAGATGGTGACTCGTTACGGAATGTCGGACTTAGGGCCATTGTCGCTGGAGTCTCAGCAAGGCGAGGTGTTCTTAGGTCGGGATTTTGCCACCCGCACCGACTATTCTAATCGGATTGCTTCCCGCATCGATACTCAAATTAAAGAGATCGCCGATCACTGTTACCGAAATGCTTGTCAAATTATTCGCGAAAATCGTGTTGTGATTGACCGTTTGGTTGATTTATTGATTGAGAAAGAAACCATTGATGGCGATGAATTCCGGCAAATTGTTGCTGAGTACACAGAAGTTCCTGAAAAAGAACGCTTCACTCCCGTGATGTAAGTCTGTTTGATATTTCTAGTTGTAGGGGCGGGTTCGGTCTAGATGTATGTTTCCCACCGATAACTAATATAAACCCGCCCCCACCCCACTAAAAACCCGGTTTCTTGGAGAAACCGGGTTTTTGGCTCTTACCTCCCAAGAACGCAGCTTTCAAATAAACAGTCATCACTTTGCAGGGGTATTAAAGAAGACGGGGATTTTAATCTCTCGATCAACTAACATAATAAATAAAGTGATGAAGCAAAGCTCAGATGAAGTATTTCTACGGGTTTTTATGCCTTCTGGGAACAGCGCTTCCTTATGGGGCGTTTGTACCTTGGATTTTTGAACGGGGTTTTAATGTTGTGCTGCTGTTTGATGAAGCCTCATCTTCAAAAATTAGTTCTTTTGCCTGGTTAGATGTTGTGGTTTCCGCCGTTGTCCTATTGGGTTTTATTGGGGTGGAAAGTAAGCGAATACAGCTAAAGAACTGGTGGTTGCCTGTAGTGGGTACTCTTACCGTTGGTGTTTCTCTGGGGTTGCCCTTGTTTTTGCTGCTTCGGGAACTGCACCTTGAGAAACAGCAGGTTAGACCGACCCAATAAGTTCGCTTTGAATCTACTATTTTTATTGATTGCTCAAGTATTAGTCTCAGCTTCAGACTAAAATTAAACAACGATTACCGAGTTAACAGTTTCAATGATCACATCCGCAGAATATCAACAACGCCGCCAACAGTTAATGGAAAAAATCGGCAACGGTACGGCAATTTTTAGAAGTGCGCCGATGGCGGTGATGCACAATGATGTTGAATATGCTTTTCGTCAAGACAGTGACTTTTTCTATCTGACAGGCTTTAACGAACCCAACGCCGTTGCAGTTTTTGCACCCCATCACGAAGAACATAAATTTGTGCTATTTGTACAGCCAAAAGACCCGGAAAAAGAAACCTGGACGGGATATCGAACCGGGGTAGAAAAAGCCAAAGAAGTTTATGGGGCGGATGAGGCTTATTCTATCGCCGAACTTGATGAAAAATTACCGAAATATTTGCAAAAAGCCGATCGCATTTTTTACCGTTTAGGACAGGATGAAGCTTTTAATAATAAAGTTCTCAAACATTGGCAAAAATTAATGCGGGTTTATCCCAAACATGGCACCGGACCTATTGCAATACAAGATGCGGGAACTATTCTCCATTCGATGCGTTTGATTAAGAGCGAAACGGAATTAGAATTAATGCGAAAAGCGGCTAATATTTCCGTTAAAGCGCACAATCACGCCCGCAATTTTGCCCAACCCGGACGTTATGAATACGAAATTCAAGCGGAAATGGAACATATTTTTGGGTTGAATGGCGGAACTCCGGCTTACCCTTCGATTATTGCTTCCGGGCAGAATGCTTGTATTTTGCATTATATCGAAAATAATCGACAACTTCAAGCGGGAGATTTGTTGTTAATTGATGCGGGATGTTCCTATCAATATTATAACGCTGATATTACTCGAACATTCCCAGTTAGCGGTAAATTTACACCGGAACAAAAGACCATTTATGAGATTGTTTTAAAGGCGCAACTCGCAGCTATTGAACAGGTGAAACCGGGTAATCCTTACAAACAGGTTCACGATTCTGCGGTGCGGGTGATTGTTGAAGGTTTGATGGATTTGGGATTGTTAACGGGAGATATTGAGGAGATTATTAAAGAGGAAAAATACAAGCCTTTTTATATGCACCGAACGGGTCATTGGTTGGGGTTGGATGTGCATGATGTTGGGGTTTATCAGTGGGGAGAAAACCCGCAAGAATTACAACCGGGACAGGTGTTAACGGTTGAACCGGGAATCTATATTTCACCGGAAATTAAACCCGTTGAAGGACAGCCAGAAGTTGATGAACGTTGGCGAGGAATTGGGGTGAGAATTGAGGATGATGTGTTAGTAACTCCCCAAGGTTGTCATGTCTTAACGGCTGCTGTTCCTAAGTCTATTGAGGAGATGGAACGTTAAACAGAGAGATAGAAAAACCCGGCTTCTTTGAGATACCGGGTTCAGCAGACAGGAGACAGGAGTCAGCAGACAGGAGACAGGAGACAGGAGACAGGAGACAGGAGTTGGGAGTAAAGAAGAAGAAAGAGGAGGATTATGAGAAAGTTTTTTTATCGCTAATTATCCGGACATGATATTAATTTTCCGAGAAAACGGTAAACATTAACAAGATCAACGATTCAGTGTTATTTTTTGGTGTCAATACTTGCTGTGATACGATAGAGAACAAAGAATACAGAAAATATAGCAATTTAGTCATACTCTCAACTCTTCTATTAATCCCCATCCCCGAAGTCTGAGTTCGTCTTGAGAAATAAGCCATAAGATAGAAATCATCCCCAGAGAAAATTTAAGCGAATTTAAGCAATTTAATCAGTAGACAGACGCGAAAACTAGACAACCACACCACAACCTTTTGAACTCGTTTATTTTCAGTTTATTTAAAATTTATTGGGTCTGAAAAACCATCTTGAGGAAAGGGTTTATGAGAAATGTTAAATTAGATAAAGGAGTAGAAGATTGACAGAAATAAAAGCTATGCTATAGTCAAAAGGAAAAACAAAATATTTTCATCAAAATCAGGTCAAACTTGCTAGCGTTAGAAACAAGGATTGAATTTTTTATCATTTCTCTTATGGGTTTAATACCCCACCGTCTACACGGTGATCAAAATTGTTTGAGGTTAGAATCCCCATGCAATTTTCCCTCCTGACTCCTGACTCCTGACTCGGTGACTCCTGACTCCTTCTTCAATGCAAGTAAAGTCACTGAGAGTTTAGCAGTTTTTGCATCGAGTTAAATCTGTAAAACTTGGCAAGCCGATCTATTTTAGAAGTCAATTTAGCCGTATCATTTGGAGATCGATATGAACGAACGAGATAAATTCTTATATCCTCAAAGCCGTTATCGTGGAGAATTCACCCCGGAAAACTTGGTGTTTAATTCTAATATCCAAGAGTTTGCTCATAAGATTAATTATATTTGTGGTTTAGAAACCAATGGCAAAATTACGCCAGAAGAAGCCTATTACAGGATAAAAGAACTTTGGAAACAGCTTAAAGCTTCTAAAAAGAACCTCAACATCGGTAACGAAGACTTTGATGATCAGGACGGGAATTCAAATTCTTAATCCGATCTCATCGGTTAGGCTGTCATATCATGTCCGGATAATTAGTGAAAAAAAAACCTTCTCATAATCCTCCTCTTTCTTCTTCAAAATTTCCTCGGTGACTCCTGACTCCTGACTCGGTGACTCCTGACTCGGTGACTCCTCCTCTGTCGTTTATTTATAACTGTTCAAGCGGACATCATATCAGGAGTCAAGAATTTGCGGTAATGTAATGGAGGGATAATAGCTGATGCTGATTTTTGAGAGTCTGAAAACGAAGAATGTCCAAGTCTGTTACTGTTACTGTTCCGGCGACAACTGCGAATTTAGGGCCGGGTTTTGATTGTATTGGTGCGGCGTTAACGTTGTATAATACATTGAAGATCTCACAATGGGAATCCTCCGAAACTGGAGATAACATTAACCCGGTGATGATCGCAGTTCAAGGTGTAGATGGCGATCGCGTATCAACCGGTCAAGATAATCTCGCCTATCAAGCCTTTCTCAGACTTTATCAACATTTGGGTCAATCTCCGCCTCCGGTTAAAATCGAGATTAACTTGGGGTTTCCCCTCGCCAGAGGGTTGGGAAGTTCAGCCACAGCCATTGTTGGGGGGTTGGTTGGCGCTAACGCTTTTGCGAGTTCACCCCTGAGTCAAACCGAAGTGATGAACTTGGCGATCGCAATAGAAGGACACCCGGATAATGTAGTTCCGGCGTTGTTGGGAAACTGTCAACTCTCGGTGGCCGCTTCCGAAACCGATTGGGAAATCTGTCAAATTCCCTGGCATGATAGCATTATTCCCATTGTTGCCATTCCCGACTTTGAACTGTCTACGGCTGAAGCCCGTCGAGTCTTACCAACAGAGTATAGTCGAAGCGACGCCATTTTTAATACTGCCCATTTTGGCTTATTAGTGCAGGGTTTGCAAACCGGAAAGGGAAAATGGCTGCGAGTCGCCATGCAAGATAAAATTCATCAACCCTATCGTCAATCTTTGATTATGGGCTATGATGCAGTACATTCGGCTGCGATCAATGCAGGGGCTTATCAACTGGTGATCAGTGGCGCCGGACCCACATTGTTAGCGCTGAGTGATGCAACTTCGGCGCCGGATGTGGCTTTAGCAATGGCCGAGGCGTGGCATCCATTTGGGGTTAAAGTAGAAGTGCGATCGCTACAAATTGATACTCAAGGGGCGCGTGTTGTAGAGGAGAGTTGAGGCGTTTTATGTCGGCTTCGGAGATCGATCAGTTACTCAGTAAACTCACAAAACAGATTAAACTCGCTAATTTGATCGCCTGGGGTTGTATCGAACATCGTTGGGCGGTGACAGAAGAAGAAAGGGAAATTTCCGAAGCAATGATTTATAATGCTTTTGAGGAGTTTCTGTTGCAAGAAGGAATGAGTATTTCTGAGGCTGAACGGTTTTGTGAAGCGCATTTGGAACTGTTAATTAAACGGGTGAAAGATGCACTCGAAAAACCTCTGTAGGGGTGCTATTGCTTGCGCCCAAAATAGAGACGAAAAAACCCGGTTTCTCAAAGAAACCGGGTTTTTAACCTCACACCAACGCACACGGTTATAATTATTTGTTGTGAACGATTTACCCCAATCATCTGGTATTTTGTATGGTATTAGCGTCGGGCCTGGAGATCCCGAACTAATAACACTTAAAGGATTAAATATCCTCAAAACCGCCCCAGTTGTGGCGTTTCCGGCAGGAGTTCGAGGGAAATCAGGCATTGCTGAAACAATTATCGCACCTTGGCTGAATTCTGAACAAATTCAACTCTCGTTAACCTTTCCCTACGTCCAAGACGAGACTATTTTAACCGAAGCTTGGCAACTCGCCGCCCAACAGGTTTGGGAATATTTGGAACAAGGACAGGATGTGGCGTTTGCTTGTGAGGGAGATGTTAGTTTTTACAGTACCTTTACTTACTTGGCACAAACCCTGCAAAAATTGCGTCCTGAAGTGAAAGTGGAGACAATACCCGGAGTATGTTCTCCTCTGGCTGCGGTTTCCAGTCTTGGACTTCCGCTAACCGTGCGAGATCAACGTTTAGTCGTGTTACCGGCGTTGTACGCGATGAGTGCGTTAGAAACGACTCTGGAACAGGCGGATGTTGTGGTGTTGATGAAAGTGAGTTCGGTGTATTCGCAAGTTTGGCAGGTTTTACACCGGCGAGACTTGTTAGAGAATGCCTGCGTGGTAGAATGGGCGACGCTCCCCCAACAAAAGATTTATAGGGGGTTAAGCGATCGCCCTAATTTGCAATTATCTTATTTTTCGTTATTGATTGTGCAGCAAATGCGTTAAAGTAGAGACGCAATGGTGCTGGAGTGTATTGATTGTTCTCAAGCTTTGGGGAAATGCTGAAGCTTAGGGGAGTTTAGCGATCGCAAGCATCAAGTCCAAAAGATTTTCACCTGATGATTTAACTCAAGCTTGATATAACATAACAGAATAGTGGACAACCCAAACTCGGTTCACATCTGGGGGCGGTGATTAACTGATGGTGGGGGCTTGGGGGAGGCTATAAGCTTGCCCTCGAACGAAGTGAAGGGTCCCACGGCATAATCTTTGATTTGGCGTTGGGATACATGGACATCCCCCAAGTCAATTGAGTGGGGTTCGATGCCCCCGAAATTGACATTTACCACTGAGCAAAAGACATGGTAGAACGAAGTTAT
>JAYKHV010000051.1:0-7110 GCA_035285085.1 Lyngbya sp.
ATGGGGGGAATTTTTATTAACAAAAAGCTATTTTTCATCGGAAAAAAATCTTCTCCCCACCACCCCATCACCCCATCACCCCATCACCCCCGGCAATTTTTTACTGAGAATGAAACAGCCCTGCCCAGAATTGGGGGGCAAGGGGGGGCGCAGAATTGGGGGTTTGGGGGCAAAGTCGTTTACAAATGATTTCTTATTGCTATAGAAGCACGGACTGTGTAGACTTATTATAAAGTTTTGTTACAACTCTGTCGTATTTCAGATAAAGAGGGTTGCTCGTAAGCGAGTAAACAGTAGAGCAAACCCAAATTTATCTTAAATATCAGCAGAGAAAATGACTAATATTTTAGTAAGTGATAATAGTCCTCTAGCATATGAGGAATTCTCTACTCCCACCGAAAGTCAAGAATCAAATACTCCCCAGTCTATATTTCCATCCATTCCCAGACTGCGTGAGATCTTCGAGTTCATTGAATTGAATTATCATCAAAGTATTAAACTCAAAGAAGTTGCTCAAGCCGTTGGTTATTCTTCGGCTTACTTAACCGACTTAGTGCGAAGACTGACCGGAAAAACGGTCAATAATTGGATTGTCGAACGCCGGATAGCAGAAGCAAGACGCTTGCTATTAGAAACAGATAATTCTATTGAAAAGATTGCTTTTAAAATCGGTTATCAAAATCTCAACCATTTTTACTCTCAGTTTCGTAATTATCATAACAAGACTCCCCAAGCTTGGAGAAAAAGACAGCAACAAGATTGCCCCGAAAAGCCTTTAAAAACTAATCCTTTTACCACCTATCGAGATCCCAAGACGGGTCGGTGGCTCGTGGTGAAGCCTGAGTCTCAATCCATTACAAAAAAATAGGCTTGAGTCCGGATATTTCTGAATTCAACTGGAGTTTATCTCGAAAGTTGAACAATAATTCAGTTTACAAGATACATTGATCATAACTGAAGGAATAGAGCGAATAATCTCTCAAAAAGTTATGAAGACCTAAAAATAGTTAATTATCAATCTACTTAGAAAAGGATAGTATTGATAGTAAGAAAGAAACAAAGTATTAGCAAATTTGCTAATCTTTAAATTCAATACATTTCTGTATGTAAAGGAGACCATGATGAACTTCACGACAAAAAAAATCAATCTACGCCGTGCTTTATTTAGTGGTGCAGTTTTGGTTTCGATGTTAGGAGGAATAGTATTAACTGCGAGTCATCCCGCTCAAGCTCAAGAAAACACACAAAACAGTATTGCCAATCCGGATAAACCTGACGTGTTTTATATGTCACCGGAAGACATCAAAAGTGCCGAACGCTCTCTAGACCGGAATAATTGTGCCTTGTTTAACTATGGAATCAAATGTGCTTATGGCGATGCTGGATATCGACATCATATCTTAAAATCGGTTCAACGAGGTCACGCTTTTGCTTTCACGGGAAATGGTAAAGTATTAAAGTCTTACATCAACAAAGTTGGACTCGATGAAGTTGTCCGTGAATTGCAACGCCTCGATATTGATTATCAGACTGCTCGCAGACGCTAAAAAAGTAGATTGACCGATTTGTGAATTATTGCAGTAGTAAGTAATTGTTTCGGCAGTTACTTGCTGCTGCTTTTTGATGATTTTTTTAACATTGATACTTTTCACATTTATACATTTATTGTGACTGAATAAACTAGAGTTCATATAGGTATCAATAAATCAAAATCGCCTAAAAATAATTAATAATTACTTCGAGAATCACCTAAAAATTGTTCATTACACATCCATAATTAAAAGGATAGTATTGATATTAAGAAAGAGCAAAAGGGTTAGTAAAAAAGCTAAACCTTCTTACATTTCCCAAAACACTCTATTTATTAAAGGACAAGGATTATGGCTAATGCATTGAATCTCGATAATGGTTTTGAAGCTGTCTCTCAAGTATTTAAAAATAAGTTGCAACAGGATCTAAAGTTTCGTGAGAAGCTTGCTGAGGGTATTTGTGCCAGTTTAGAAAAGGCCGGGTTAGAAGCCCCGCCAATTGAAACTACGGCAGAGAATATCCGACTGGGTGAAACCTTGAATGTCGCTGCTGGGCAAGAAAAGATTACTGCTGCCGCATTTTGGTGGGGCTATCATTTTGTCATCCCTGAAGCTGTTATGAAAGAGTTCTCGAAGGTATCAGATGTTGTTGCTGCATTCATGGCTTATGGTGGCTCCCTAATTGCTGCATCTGGTGGGACACTAGCTCCGTTAGTTGCTATCGTTGCAGCATATGTATCAGTACAATTGGCATTAATGCAAGCTGTTAACCAGGGTAAGGGTGTGTATCTCAGTGCCACCTGGATCTCCCCAGTGATCCTTGTTCCAACGCCCATCACATAATTGGTAAAATCAGTTAACCCGAGGTATGGAGGTTAGCCTCTTGAAAATCAGTGGGAGTAAGTCCCGCTGATTTATCTAAAAAGAAAACGTTGTTCTTAAAGTCCCAATCAGGATATCATCATTGCGGCTATCTTGGTTGGGATTGGTAATAAAAATAATCCCCGGAGTAATCGAAATTTTATCATTCACCGGATAGCGATAGAACGCCTCCAAATGCCAAGATTGGTCGTTGGGAAACTCGAACTTTAACTCATCCGGCGCATCAATATCATTCAAATAAGGTTCTCGACCGATAACAATTCCCCCCAAACTTCCCTCTTTAAATAAATCCGGTAAAGCCAATGTTACGGCAAAATTCCAAATTTGACTATCACCTAAATTAATCACTCTCGCATCAGTATATCCTCCCCAACCACTTAAAACAATTTTGCGATTAATTCGCCAGGAAACTTGCACTCCGTAGGAATTACTAACAACTCCTGACGCAATTCCTCCCGCATTAATTCCCTCACTTAAGCCTAAAATTGAGTTGGCAATTCCGCTCCCGGTGACTCCATTTAACGCATTTTGATTAATATTTTCCGTTTGACGGTCAACCACTAAACCATTCCTTAAACCGTTATCAAAGCCAAAATTTCCCGGCGTTGAATAGGCGTGATTGTAAGTAAAAGCAAACTGTAAATTATCTTTCGGTGTAACGGTAATTTGCGCCAAAGTTGCATAATCTCCATTAAACAAACCATTTCCCTGACTCGCATCTCCCGCATTCGCAGAAAGATAGCCGACAGAAACAGAAGTTGACCCAAAAATTCCATTTAAAAATTGTTCGTTAAACCGATAATGCAAACCAATTCCGCGACCCGCACCCAGGCGATAAATGGGGTTGCGTTGACCAAAGGTACTTAAACTTCCATTTCCGCCATCTCTATCATCTAAATAGGGGTTAATTGTCGGGACAAAATCATCCCAAGTTACGCCTTTTGCGGCTAAGGTTAATTGGAGTTGATTGTTAATTGGAAACTGATAATATAATCGTTCTAATTCGACTCGACTTTCTGTATCTCCGCGAAAATTAAAAGTTTGTGTTCCTTGACGAGTAAACCCCAAATTAAACGGTTCGGCGTTTCCCATTTGTAGGCGAGTTAAGAGTAAATCTTCCCCGGTAAAACTGGTATTAAAATTGAGACGAACTCGGTTTTGAAAAACAACTTGATTGCGGTTGTCTTCCGTTCCTTGAAAAGCAATATCATCCCCAAAAGCTTGTGTTATTGCAAAAATCGCTTCTCCGGTGAGTTTTGTTGTCGTTGAAAACTGATTGGCGACTAAAACTTCTGTCCGGTCTTCTAAGTCGTTAATTTGACCTCGAAGTAAACTTAATTCGGCTGCAAATTCATTTTGTAACCGTTGTAAGGCGATAAATTCATCTTCGGTCAAACTGTCTTCAACTGCGGTATTTAATAACTCGTTAATTCGTTCTAAACAAGCATTTAAACCGGCTGCAAATTCATAGCGGGTTAACGAACGATTTCCCCGGAATGTACCATCAGGATAACCCGCAATACAGCCAAACCGTTCCACCAAAGATTGTAACGCTTGAAACGCCCAGTCTGTCGGTTGAACATCGGATAGTTGAGAAACAGAAGTTACTTGATTTAATGAAGTGTTTTTGCGTCCTTCTTGACTGTAACGTTGGAGTTGTTGTAAAGTAGATTGAGGAGTAATATTATCTGAATAATTATCTGAAGATTCAGCTAAAACCCGACTCGAACTTCCGATTAAAAATATAGGAGATGAGCATAAGATTAGCAGAAATTGAGCTAATTTGCCAAACAATACAGGGCTTTGATGTCCTTTGATTTCCGTTTCCGCCTTCATCCTGCTCTCCTCATTTTTTAAAGCGAGTAATTCTATTTCATCATAGTATCTCCACCCTGAATTATAATTATAAAATATTAACTGGATTTTATACCCAGATATTAAGCCAGTTTCATCACCACATCCAAGCTATGTCCAATCACTTTGTAAACCTCACGTTGATCAAATACTTCTAAAATATCGGGGTTAACTTTGTTTTGAGCGGCTTCTTTTCGTAATATTTTTAAAGCCGTTATTGTGGGTAAACCATGTTGATAAGGCTTATCTCCTGCTGTTAACGCATCGTAAATATCCGCAATAGCCATCATTTGGGCTTGCACAGGAATTTCTGCTTGTTTTAACTTCAAAGGATAGCCAGTTCCATCGAGTTTTTCATGGTGTCCGTGAGCAATTTTTGGAACATCTTCTAAATCTTTTGTCCAGGGAATTTTTTCCAAAAATTTATAAGTATGGGTGACATGAGACTCAATGACTAACCGTTCCTCGGCGGTGAGATTTCCCTGGTTAACCAAAAGTTGATTCATTTCTTCTGGAGTGATTAAAGGCTTAGTTTCTCCGTCAATATCCCGATACACTATCGGAGTTAATTCAAACAGTTTATCTAACGGTTTTCCCTCCGTAACTTGCGGTTCGTTCGCTTCTAAAAGTAAATTCCAGCAATCGTTTAACTGCTGAATCGCTTTGTTTAAATTCGCGTCTAACTGTTCAATGGTGTCAGGCGGTGAATCTTCAGTTTTTGTCTGCTTTTGATTGGCATTTTTGAGCAAGAGTTCATATTTGGCTTGGGTGCATTCCCATTCTAAAGTTCGCCTCGCCAAAGCAAACCGTTGACGAATGACTTCTAACTGGTGGGGATACAACTTTTTAGACTTTGTTAAAATTGCTTCGGGAATCCCAATTTTACCAAAATCATGCAATAATGCAGCATAGCGAATTTCTTGAATTTGGCGATCGCTAAAGGTAATTTCTGCCAAAGAACCCGTTGTGATTGTATTGATTTCTTCGGCCAAACGAACGGTTAGTTTGGCCACCCGTTCCGAATGACCAAATGTGCAGGGATCTCGCTGTTCAATCACTTGTACCGAAGCCTTGACAAATCCTTCAAAAAGAGATTCAATACTATCTTGTAAGTGATTTCTTTCAATGGAAATTGCCGCCTGAGAAGCCAGACTTCGCAAAATCCGCTCTTCCCATTCCCCGTAGGGTTGGGTCATTTCCAGGGTATTTTCAGGCACCAAGGTTACATCGGGTCTAACTTTGCGGTTGATCAACTGAAGCACGCCGATCATTTCTCCCTGACGGTTTTGCATTGGAAGAACCAACACCGAACGAGTCCGGTAGCAAATATCGCGATCAAAACTGCTATCGAGGCGATAAGGTTTGTCTGAGGGTAACTGGTAAGCATCGGGGATATTCAACGTTTCACCCGTCAACGCCACATAACCCGCCAAACTTCTATCGGTGAGGGGAATGGCAAACTCGCGAAACGACAAGTTGGGAAGGGAGACGTTTTGAGCGACTTTAAACAATAATTTGGGTGTATTGTCGCTGGCATCGACCAAATACACGCTACCCGCATCACTACAAGTAATTTCCCGACTCTTGGCTAAAATCAAATTGAGCAGGGTACTCAAGTTCTGGGTACTCGACAAGGCGGCGCCGATATCTAATAGCTTTTCAATTAATTCTGCTTGTTCGGCTAACTCTTTTAAATATTCGGGATTCTGAAAAATCATAGGGGGTCGTAGGTGTCAAACTGCGGTCATCACATCAGATCGAGTTGCTCAGACTGCAACACTACTCTCAAACCATTATCGGTTATCTGTGAGCAAATGTAGAGACCTTGCAGACAACATCTCTACTTCTCCAAATTTTAACCGAAATCAGAAAACACCCCATTCTAATTTTCTGTAAAGTTATTTGAGGAAGATTTACTTCAACCCGTCAATTTGCTTCGCCATTGCAAAATCTTTTTCTGTTAAACCCCCCGCATCGTGAGTGGTTAAACTGATGGTGACTTTATTATAAGAAATGGTAATATCCGGATGGTGTCCCGCAGCTTCAGCAGGTTCAATCAACTTATTGACAAACTCCATTGCGGTAACAAAATCCTTAAATTTCATTACTTGTTTTAATTCCTTTCCCTCAACCTGCCAGTCGGGAACTTCCGCCGCCATTTGTTGAACTTCTGTTTCGTCTAAAACTTCAGCCATATTCAACCTCTTTTCACTCAACTTTTGAGGTTCATCCTCCCTAAAATAACTATCCGCTCTCACCCGGAGTTGCTTCAGCAGAAAGCCTAAGCATTTTGGGGATGAGAGCGGTCTAGCGGGTCATCTGAATTGGAACCTGACTGCCGGAAGAACTCTTTAGAGCAGCCAGTCCTTCTAACTAAAATACTGAGTATTCTAGTTTAGGATCTAGCCTGACTCTAGTAGTCAGCCCCGGCACGCAGCCGGCATTTTCCAATCAGGTGACCCATGCGTTTACTACTATCAATCATGGGCATCACCTCCTTGTTCCCTATACGGTTTGTTGTTTCATCAACGCTTGCTAGCATAACACACACTTGGGGTTTTTGTGCAACCCCTTTGGAAAAAAAAGTTCTGAAATGCCGATGGGGAGGTGGGTAACGGATGGATTGTTGCTGGTTTTTTTGGGTTGATGATGCATGGAAACGGATGGGTGATCGGTGGAGGTGGGTAACGGATGGATTGTTGCTGGGTTTTTTGGGTTGATGATGCATGGAATTGGAAAAAAAAGTTCTGAAATGCCGATGGGGAGGTGGGTAACGGATGGATTGTTGCTGGGTTTTTTGGGTTGATGATCGTAGGAAACCCAGTCTTAAATCCAGGCGGTCGGT
>JAYKHV010000052.1:0-14779 GCA_035285085.1 Lyngbya sp.
GCATCAACCCAAAACACCCACAATCAACCCATCCGTTAAAAAAGCATCAACCCAAAACACCCACAATCAACCCATCCGTTAAAAAAGCATCAACCCAAAACACCCACAATCAACCCATCCGTTACCAAAACACCCACAACCCATCCGTTAGAATATCCGTTTTTTTATGACAAAACTCTCAAACCGATACAACATCCACGTCAATATTAATTACCTCACCGTTAACGGTTATCCTCTCAAACTAGATATCTATCAACGCAAAACATCCCAACCCCATCCGACAGTTATTTTTATTCACGGGGGAGGATGGATAGGGGGCGAAAAAGAATTACAAGTCAGGAAACTAATTCCTTATTTAGAAATGGGGTTATCGGTTGTCAATATAGAGTATCGACTCGCCAATATAGCCCTGGCGCCCGCTGCGGTAGAAGACTGTCTGTGTGCGTTGGGTTGGGTGATTCGTCACGGGGAAAAATATAACTTAAACCCCGATAAAATTATCTTAGCCGGAGAATCAGCCGGAGGTCATTTAGCGTTAACAACCGGACTCATTCCCGCTTTCACCGAATGGAATTTACCCTGTCCGAGAGAAGAAAAACTAAAAGTTTCGGCGATTATTAATTGGTACGGAATTACCGACGTGCGAGATTTAATTGCAGGTGAAAATATCCGAGATTATGCTGTTACCTGGCTGGGAAATCAACCGGATAAATTAGAAATTGCAGATCGCGTTTCTCCGCTTAATTATATCCAACCCAACCTCCCGCCTATTTTAACCATTCATGGAGATCGAGATCCAATTGTTCCTTATTCCCATGCGGTGCGACTTCATCAAGCGTTAGACAAAGCAGGTGTTCCCAATCAATTATTAACCCTTCCCAATGGCGGACACGGACAATTTAACGCAACCGAAGAAAGCAAAATTAATCAAACCATTCAAGAGTTTTTGGGTCAATACGAATTGCTTAATTAATGTAGGGTACATCAAATCCTTTGTCTGATACACCCAACAACTGTTTTGAGGGAAAAAATCCCCCAACCGTTAATTTGGTGGAGGATTTTTCGGTTGGTTCAAGCGAGAGTTTTAGGCTTCGCTTTCAATGTAAATGAACAGCAAACCCATAACGACAACGGGCATGAGCCAGCAAACAATCGGAATCAAAATCCAAGGCAAATATGCAGCCGCGTATGAACCTGTCATATTAAATTCTCCTATTTCACAGTAGCAAGATTGTAAGTGAGATTGGATCTGAGTTGCTTTAACCCGTGTTAAAGGTTATCAAGTTAGAAAATTCAACTCAGAAGGGAATTAGTTGTTGACAATTCCTCGGAAAATATCATCGACAACCGAGAAGTTTTCCAAGAGGAAGAAGGCAACAAATGCCCCACCCATTCCACCAATAAAGAAGCCACCCGCAAATTGACTCCAACCTTCAGAAGTTTGTAGGAAATCAGCACCTTCAGCTTTGTTCCGGAAGGAAACTAACCCATAAGCGGATAGGCAAGCGGTTGCAATTAAAATCAGAGCAATTCCTGAAATTAATCCGCCCAAGTTGGCACTGGCACTATCCCGTAATGGCCCAAATTTTACCCAGGGGCCAATAATAAAATAGCCGTGAGCCATGCCAATTTCTAAACCCCGAATCAGGGGAGAAAGGCCTTGACGATAAGCGGGTAAATTGCCAATAAATGTCCGTGTAAAATCGGAATCACTGATGGGTGTAGACAGATGTCCGGTGAAGGGATCGCCCTTATAAGGTTGAGCAAACCCTGAATCTCTGGCTTCGTCAGCCGCACTCATATTGATTTTCTCCTGTATGTTTGACAATTCGTAAGCAAACTTAAGCTCATATTTTACGCATCCATGCGTCATCTAGTCGCACAAATCAACAGGAGCGTTAAAAAAGTTCACATATTTGTTGATTAATGTTTACTTCTGTACCAATTCGCGAGTCTTGTGGGAGAAACGCCCAACAAATAGGCGATAATAATGATTTGATTGATTAACGTTGTCCGCAAAACCCCCAACTTTTGCCAGCGTCGGCCCGAAGTCGTCACCGCCAGGGGGACAAGGGCAATTTTTCCCCGTCGCCGCAACCGACGCACCAGTTCAAAATCTTCCATAAAAGGCAGTTCCGGGAAGCCGCCCCCATCCCAAAAGGTACTCGCTTTGAGAAAAATCGCCTGATCCCCGTAGGGCATTTGTAGAAATTGCGATCGCCATTTTACCCCCCGTTCAACCCAACGTAACCCCCCCACAGATGCGGTTATTTTCAACTCAAACGCCCCCGCAACGACTGTGGGTTCATCGAGTAGCTGACGCACCCACTTCTCAAATTTCAGGGGTAATTGTGTGTCCGCGTGTAAAAACAGTAAAATCTCTCCCGTTGCTGATTTTGCGCCGATATTCATCTGATGGGCGCGTCCCCGATGGGTTTCGATAATTCGCACTTCAACATCTGCATTTTTCCCAAATGTTTGGGCGATTTCTATTGTATTATCTGCGCTGCCACCATCTACAATAATAATTTCAATTTGAGGAGTATTTTGCAGGGGTGATAGCACAGATGTGAGTGTTTGTTTCTCATTTAAAACGGGGATAATAATGGAAATTTTGTCTTCATTCATTAGTGATTTTAACGATTAAGAAGTTCAGACCCAAGATTAACGCTTCTGTTTCCTAGTGTGACAAATCCGCCTGAAAAACATCCTAAATTTAGATGAGAATCGGATGAGAAATTACTTGAGAGATTACTTTAAATCTTCGGGGCGATCAATATCGGCTAACTGCGGTAACAACTCAACCGCTAAATTTAGACGTTCACAAACCGTTATCGTCTGTTGAAACACTTCCGAACTTCCCCAATTAATCCCGATAAAGACTTCGGGAATAAACCGACTTAACCCGATTAAATAATAACCGCCATCATCGGCAGGCCCAAGAACAATATCCCCTTTTTTCAGCTTCTCAAACGCCTGAAATAAGATTTCAAGACTTAAATCCGGACAGTCTGTTCCAATTGCCATAACAGCGGTTTTTCCCAACTCAAAAGCCCCTTGAAACGACTCTCGCAGGCGATCGCCCAAATCCCCACTTCCCTGCAAATTATACCGCAAATCCGCCCCCAACCAATCCCGCATCAATTCCCCATTTCCCCCTGTATAGCAAATTTCAGTAGAAACCGGATAAAATGCGGCAAATTCTCTCACCAATTTAACCGTTTTTTCAGTCATTTGACGATGAAATTCCGCCGCACCTTCGGTCCCCAAAGCCGGAATTAATCGGGTTTTGGTTTTTCCCGGTTCGGGATAGCGAGTAAAAATAATCAAATGTTGCATTAATTCCAAATCAAATCCAAATTACTCTTAACGCAATTCATTCAATTTAGTAAACAACAAAACCACCTCAGTTGTAAAGTCTCCCCATTGTTCGACCGGAAGCTTATAAGAGTCAAAACTGCGAATTTCCAAAACCGCACCCTGCTTACGGTGAGTCATACAAACCCCTTCAGGAGAAGTTGTTTTCCATTCCGGGCCAACAGATTCCATCGAAAAATCTTCATCCGACCACCGTTTATCTTCGCCGTTAAATATGCCCAGAACCCACTCAGAAATCGTCATTTCTGGATTAGCATCTATACTCCGACCCGTCTCTTTTCCAGCCGTCAAACTGTGAGGAAAAAGAGGTTTATGGGCGAGTTTTAAACTCAGTCCGGCGGCGTTTAGGATATGACTTAAAAAATCAGCTTGATTGTTAATTTTTACCTGCTGTCGAATCTCTCCCAAATTTGTTCGGCTTAAAACAGGAACTAACATTTTACCCGTGCGGATTTTTGGGTGTAAACTCATTTCAGGATTTTCAAGGTTAATAAATCGATACTGACCCCCAACATAACTCCCCATCAAAGCAACCAGACCTTTATATTCTAAAGATTCATTCAACGTTTGGGTTTCATTAACCGCCTGACTAATCACAATTTTATCCGCTTGTCCGATGACTAACCCCTGATAACATTCCTCAGTTTTGACTTCAGAAATTTTGTTGAATTTCGCCAGATTTTCTAACATCTCAAAAATGCGATCAAGCCGGACTCCCGCAGTTACATGAAACGATCCTAAAATATCATTTCCCTTTTGAAAAGGATGCCATCCCAAAACATAATCTTCCGGGAGTTGAATATATTCTCCCGTTGCCAAATTCACTAAATTCTCACTAACCCAGTTTTTAAGATCTTCGACAATACGGGTTAATTCTTGCGGGTTTTTCGTCTCATTTACCGGATCGGTAATATATTCACAATACCAACTATCCTCGTAACCATCCGGCGTTAGTTTCCAAGAGTTACCATTCATAATTGCGGTTTTACTCTTTTTAATAGAGCGGTCGTTAGTTGGAATAAAAGGTAATTCTCGGCTTTTTGTTTTAAAGGGAGAAACTTCTTTTTGTTCGCTTTCAGGTTTTAGGTTTCCCTTTTGTAAATCCATCGGAACTTCGATTTCCATCCCGATTTTTCTTTGAACAATATTCTGGGGATTTTTAGCCGGATTCGGAAAACTCAATTGATAGTTATAATTAATTCGGAATTGATCGGCACGTTTCCCCATTTTATCGGCTTCTTTTTCCAGGTTTTTATTATCATTAACTGATGTATTATTAACTTGCAAAGTTGATTGAACTCGACCCTGTATCTGTTGAACAACGTGCCAAAGTTCGTGGGGTAAATGTTCTTCTTGACCGGGTGCTATATAAATATCTCGATCTTGAGTATAAGCTAAAGCTTGTAATTCCGCAGGTTTGGCAGAATTATAATGAACTTTCACATCATCGATAGAAAAACCGCAAAGATATTCAATCCCCGCTTTCAAGTTATCCGGTATACCCGTCTTATTTTCTGAAGTTGAAAAAACTTGAACCGGTGCAAATTTATCAGTTTTCTCGCCTTCGTTTTTCTGTTGCGGAAATTGGCGGGTAACAGTCCACTGACAAAAGCAACGGCTAGCTTTTGAGTTGGGTTTCGACTGCTGATAAGTCATTAAAAATTCCTGTAACTGTTCCGGCGACAAACTCTTAGCTGTCACTGTTCTCATCTTAATCTTTACAGAGAACCAATTACTGAAGTGAATTTTACATTTAGATTATATTTTCATCACCAATATTGTAGGGGCGGGCTTGATTACAGTTTACAGTTATCAGTTATGCAGTTATCAGTTATGCAGTTACCAGTTTTTACAGTTATCACTGCACGGTACTTGGTCACTGTAGAACTGTTCACTGGTCACTGTTTAAACCGCCCTTTGACAGTGACCAGTTAGGGCGCAAGTTAGGGCGCATTGCCATGCGCCCCTACAATTTTAACGACTCATTTCTAACATTCGCTGAATGGGTTTTAATGCGGCGACCCTAATATTTTCAGGAAGGGTAATTTCCGGGGTTCTATTTTTCATCGCCAGATAAAGTTTTTCAAGGGTATTCAAACGCATATGCGGACATTCATTGCAAGCACAACTATTCATCGGTGGGGCGGGAATAAACTGTTTATTACTCGCTTCTTTTTGCATTTGGTGAATAATTCCCGGTTCGGTTGCCACAATAAATTCTGAACAGTCGCTTTGTTTGGCATATTTCAACAAAGCAGTCGTTGAACCAATATAATTCGCGTGGCGTAAAACCGGAGTCTCACATTCGGGATGGGCGATGACTTCGGCTTGCGGATATTCAATTTTTAGCTGTACAATCTTCTTCTCGGAAAAGTTTTCATGCACCATACAAGCCCCTTCCCAAAGCACTAAATCCCGCCCCGTTTCCGCCATCACATAACGGCCCAAATTGCGATCCGGTGCAAAAATAATCGGTTGATGTTCGGGAATTTGCCGAACAATATCGACCGCATTTGAACTGGTGCAGATAATATCGCTCATCGCTTTAATTGCCGCACTACAGTTAATATAAGACACGACTAAATGATTCGGATATGCCGCTTTAAACCGGGCAAATTCGTCGGGAGGGCAAGTATCGGCCAGCGAACATCCTGCTTCTAAATCTGGTAATAAAACTAATTTATCCGGGTTAATAATTTTAGCGGTTTCTGCCATAAAATGAACCCCCGCAAACACGATCACATCGGCGTTGGTTTTGGCAGCTTGGCGAGACAAACCGAGAGAATCTCCGATATAATCAGCAACATCCTGAATATCGGGATCTTGGTAGTAGTGGGCGAGGACAACCGCTTTTAACTCCCGCTTGAGGTCATTGATGGCCGTAAACAAATCATCCGGGGTTGTTTGGGGTTTCGCTTGTTGATAGACTGTGGTTGTAAACATGAATGCGTCCTTTCAGTTAGATCAGTTAACAAAACGTAACTTCTAATTATAGTTGATTTCACCAAAATATGGCGCAGATTGGGGGGGCTTGTCTGTTGCAATTGACACCACAGTTCAAAAAAGGTCTGAAATTGCCTATCCTAGATCAGGAGAGGCAAGAGAGTAAGAGATGAATCAAAGTTGTAAACAAGCGATTAAGATTGCTGTCGTTGGCGATGTACACAACCAATGGGAAGAAGAAGACAGCATCGCCCTGAAACAGCTAGGGGTTGATTTGGTGCTGTTTGTGGGCGATTATGGTAACGAAGCGGTTGAGGTTGTCCGGGCGATCGCGAATTTAGATTTGCCGAAAGCTGCGGTATTTGGCAACCATGACGCCTGGTATACGATGACCCACTGGGGACGCAAACATTGTCCCTATGACCCGGAAAAGGAAAATTGGGTACAGCAGCAAATAGATCTGTTGGGAGAAGCCCATGTTGGTTACGGAAAGCGAGATTTTCCCGAATTTGGACTGACTGTGGTGGGAAGTCGTCCCTTTACTTGGGGAGGGCCTGAGTGGAGAGATGGTGAATTTTATCAAAAATGGTTTGGGGTTAACAGTTTTGAAGCGTCAACCCGTCGTATGGTAGAGGCGGCAGGAAGTTCAACTCAAAAGACCGTGATTTTCTTGGGTCATACGGGGCCAACCGGGTTGGGAGACGCACCAGAAGACCCCTGTGGGAAAGATTGGAAGCCCATCGGGGGAGACTACGGCGATCCGGATTTTGCCAGTGCGATCGCCCAAACTCGTGCTTTAGGAAAACAAATTCCTCTCGTTACCTTTGGTCATATGCACCATAACCTCCGCCATACCAAAACTCGTCGCCGTAAGTGTATTGATGTGGGTTTGGAGGGGACGGTTTATCTAAATGCCGCCCGAGTCAACCGCATTGAAGACCGAGACAGCCAGAAACTGCGAAACTTTTCTCTCGTTACGTTGGAAGGGGGTCAGGTGTCCGAGGCGAAATTAGTTTGGGTTGACCCGGATTTCCGCATTGCCGAAGAAGAAATTTTATATCGCCAACCTCGGCTTGTTGTCGAAGCGGCATCTATGGTATAATGTTACATTAGCTTTGAAATTGGGAAGACCGATTGAGAACCTTTGGAAATCGCAAAGAAGATCTCAAATCCCCAATATCTAGCTCAAAACAGAATATTCATTGGAGAGGTGGCAGAGTGGTCGAATGCGCTCGACTTGAAATCGAGTGAGGCGAAAGTCTCCGAGGGTTCGAATCCCTCCCTCTCCGTTCTTTTAACCCTCCACAACACAACCTTCTCCTCTCAGTTTGACGCGAATTTGACGCGAATTTGACGCGAAACCTAAATTCGCTTCATTTACTATTTCTCTTCTCTGTTTGACTCTCAACTTTTCTCTTTTTCATTTTTCTTACAAATTAGATAAAGTCTACATAGTCTTCACACTCCTTATATAGAGGGAGTTTTAGTCTTCACATAAGTCTTCACACAGTCTCCAACTAAGTCTTCACACACTAAGTCTTCACTCAAGTCTTCATACAATAAAACACCCCTCTCTCCAGAAGGGTGCTAACAGCCGTGGCTTAACTCGTGTACTCTACTTACTTAACTCTACTGGCACGGGCTGACTAGCTGACTGCTCTGTTACCTCCTCATCCATGAAGGCAAGAGGCAAGGGGTTAATCAGTCGGTACTGACAGATGGAGAATGACCCGGTTGCCACTTGCCTGAGTTGACCGGAGGAGAGGAACCCTTCTCTTACCAAATCGTTGAGAAGTCTCTTGGTTGAACTGGCTGACTCTCCCCGGTTGAGAACATCCTTGAGGATAAAGGGGCGATGATCGCTAAACTGCTTTTGGATGAAAACGAGCAAACCGAATGAGGCGTAACTTAAACCTTTTAACATGGTTTTGATTGGTGTTTGAAATGTCTATACATATTTATGGACTTCTATGAATATGATGCCAGAGCAAAGCCCGGAGAGTTCGTCTAATGGTTCCAGGGAGCGACACTAGCCAAAACCCTGGAGGAATCCGGGTGGAAAGTCTATCTGTCATTACAGTTGTCATTACTTGTATGTACACTTGTAATGACAACTGTAATGACAACTGTATTGACACGTATGTACAGCCGTCAATACAAGTGTCATTACAGGAAATGATTGAGACACGGATGGCTGAAATAGAGGCACGTCTTGAAAAAAAGCTGGAAGATCTTCAAGCCGAAAATGAGACTCTCAGGAAAATGTCAATACAGGTGTAAATACAAGTAATGACAACTGTAATGACAACTGTATTGACACGTATGTACAGCCGTCAATACAAGTGTCATTACAGGAAATGATTGAGACACGGATGGCTGAAATAGAGGCACGGCTTGAAAAAAAAGCTGGAAGATCTTCAAGCCGAAAATGAGACTCTCAGGAAAATGTCAATACAGGTGTAAACACAAGTAATGACAACTGTAATGACAACTGTAATGACACGTATGTACAGCGTAATGACAACTGTAATGACAAATGTATACAGCTAGAAAACTGGTTGGCCAACACTCTCCCCAAACTCAAACAGGAGAGGGGGTACACGTCCAACTCAGCAGGGAAGTTGATCAGGTCAATTGAACGGTTGGCTGATAGTTCTAGCTAAACCCATAACTTAAATAGCTAGAACAATCCCCAAAATAAAACCGCCCCAATTAACAGGGCGGCTAACAATCTACACAGTCTATGCTTTGCTTTTTGCTCTTGAGTCTCTACCCAAAATCAGGCTAGACAACACTTTGACTTTAGCAGGTGCGATCGCAATTATTCCTCTGGCTTATCTTCGGGAGAAGGGAGAGGGGTTTGATAAGTCGGGGGTATAAGTCCTGCTTTTTTGTAAGATTCCAGTTCCTCAAGTACCCCCCTCAGTATCCAGTCAACACAAGCCGAGTTTCGGGAACGCCCCGACAGACTGCAAGCCAAGTTAACCATTTTCTCTAGTTCCTCGGACAGAGCTACGGAAAGTTTAGACTTTTTTTCTGCCATATGACTCTTATAGTTTTACATTTAACTCCTCTGTCAGTTAATATGTTCATCAGTTCACGAAGGCGTGAACACTGTACATTGAAAACTGAAAACCCTAGAGGAGTCCTATGTACACTCTATCTGAGTTATGCGAGATGACTGGCTATTCCAAATCTCATCTGGGACGTCGGGATGGAAACAGTCCGTTGGTTCGTATCCGTGAGACTATCACGTGGACAAACGTGTTCATCAAGGACGAGGATTCAGGTGAAGAATTGTTAACAGAGGAAGGGTACGGCTATCTTTTGGACTACCTAAGTTGCTGTGGCAAGGATGGCACAATGTCCTATGAGGAATGGCAACGCTCAATCCGTCGGGAGAACGAACAGCCCGTTTCTTTAGTCCCAGTTGAACCCTACCAAGTCGAACTTTCTCCCGTTCCCAGTGCTTCTGAAACCATCAATAATTTGAAATCTCAACTGCGGATTATGGCTGATGAAGTCGGAGTTCAAAACAAACAGTTTGGTGCCGAGTTAGCCAACCGGATGTTTGCTCCATTGGCTGAAAGTTTCACAACAACTGCTGAGGATATTCTCAAGCGTTCGTTTGGAGGGAAAGAGAGTGCCTAAGCCGTTAGGATATTGGCTTGAGAACTCCACTATTGAGACAGTTTGCGGGTCGTTTCTTGAGAAGTTGACGTACATACAAAAGCATAAATTTTTACTACTTTGTGCGTTACGACTCAACAGCAAACCCCTTGATGTCGCGGGATTACCTCCCGAATTGTCTGTACTGACTGAAGAAGTTTCCATTCTTAAGATCGGAGAGTTAAAGCTGTTAATGAAAGCTATCCTTGCTAACTCTTAGGAGGTCAACACAAAATGGTCAACTTTCTACTCGGCAATGGCTTTATGCTTCTACTCTGGCTCTGGGCAAAAGCCACATCAATTCCGGTTAATCAGCTAGCATCTCAGCACATTGATAAAGTAGCTCAAATCTACTCTAAGACGGAAATCTGGGATGAGAATCTAGCTGTTAGTTTTGCAAAAGTATCCGCAATAGTTAAGGAGATTGATTAAGATGTTTGGACTACGCAAGAAGCAGAACAACTCCATCGGTTCACAGTCCATGAGCGAAGCTGAAAGCATTCTCCAGAGCGCAAATACAGCCCCTCCGATTTCCAACAATCAGTACAACTGGGCTTCACATTACCGGGGAGATTTTAGCGGAATTGAACGACTCACCCCAGAGGAAGTAGAAGCCGCCAAACTGCAAGCCAAAGAACTCAAAGAACAAGTCACCTTACAACGGGGAAAGTTTGCAGCAGACACCGACTCAATGGAGTCAGTTAAACGCATCTTCAAATCAGAAGAATCTCACAAACGTCAGCGATTGGGAAAAATTCTAGATGCACGGGACGGCGAGATAAAAACCGGAGAATATCTCAACGGAAAACTCAAGCCCGGACTGCATGAACAAAACCAACGGCTATCACTTTCTCAACAGAAAGGCGAAGCGTTAATAGGACGCATTGATGAACGGTTCCAACTGCGGCGAGAAAAGGTCAACCAGCTAAAGGAAACGCTCTATGCTTAGTACCCGATACGCTGACTTAATTGCTCTCGGTTTGGCATCATTCAACGTGGCTTTATTGGTGGCGAGAATGATTCAACCCAATCTGATTTGGTGGCAGTGGCTATTGGTTGCCATTGTGTTAGTTAAAACCGTCATCATTGGTGGGTTGCTCATCTACTACGCCGAGTCGAATAAGTCACGCTTTCACCAAGTCAAAACTGCTTTTGTAGTGCTTGCAGCGATTACAGGAGTAAGCGTCTCATGGCTTTAATCTCAATACCTGAAAAGGTAGACAGAAAAGTTAGTTTTTGGTTGGCTTGCACGGCACTTTTGTCAGCCATTTCACTTTCACCGAAAGTAGACATTTTTTGGAAGACAATGGCATCATCAACCGCCCTTGGTTGTGCGGTCTTGGCTTATGACACCAACCACAAAAACAAACCCATTGCCATCAGCGAACGGCAACGGGTAGATTCAGAGATTAATATTCTGACCGATTTTATCACGGCTCAAGAAACCTCTCAAACAGAGGAGATACAGTATGACCTGCTGACCCAAATTGAGCAGTTCTTCAACAGGGGGAACCGTCAACCGGAACCGACTGTCAAACCGGAACCCGTAACGGACACCTCACCCGTTCTCTCAGAGGTAATTGAACCCAAGCTGATAGACGAACACGACAACAACTAAACATTACCAGGGGTCAAACGACCCCTTTTCACAGAAAAATGGAACTTGTAAAACCAACCGCAAGAGAAATCAAAGAGTTTGGATGTCAGAATTTACGTTCTGATGCCGTCAATGTCTACTACTTAAAAACCTGTTTCCCTAACTTGTTTCAGCAGGCCTCAGAAAACATTTGTTCTTAACTGGGACTGAGTTTTAAGCGTGGGACTGAGTTTTAAGCGTGTGGGCAGCCATTTTGAAATCTATATGTAAGACAAATCAAAAAATTGATGAGGTTGAACAATGAAAGTTAAAGAGATTGAATTCGGAGTAACGGTTAATCTGGGAGACTACCAATCCTCTAAGTTATCCTTAAAAGCCGAGTTAGAGGATGGAGAGGATTACATGGAAGCCCTTGCCAGCTTGCAAAAAGAAGTTATTGAATTGTCCGGAGCTAGACCCTGGTTACTTAAAAATCTTCCCACCTACAAAAACAACCAAGAAGTTCTCAAAACCCTTGAAGAAGCTCAGGAGTGTTACCAAAATAAGCGAGAACAACTGGATGAATTGATGCACCAACTCCGCAAACTAGAACCGCGTCTGAGTGAAGCCGAAAGACTAATTGTAGAGTTTAATAATTTTGATTCTCACGAGACGACAATCAGTAACCTCTCAGACCTTGTTCAGAAATTTGAAAAGCTGAAAAAGTATCAAGAAAAACTTCAAAAACGGGAAACAGAAGAGGCAAATAATGACCCCAATGACCCCATTATGTTCTAAACAACAGCAGTTTATGGACTGGGTAGAAAACCACATAGCAGACGCTCTAGGCTACCCGGTCTTTTCTATCGGTCAAGAAATTTTATTTGAGTGGGACAATCAAATTCAACTTGCGGTAATTGACTCCTACGTTATCAGCACTGACATCAACGGCGAGTTAAACATTCAATACTTGATTGTCCTCATCGAAGATAACTACTACTGGGGTGATGTTCAGAGCCACGATGAACTGCTCAAACTCAATCCCATCGCCAATAACTTACCCACATCTAGGAAACATTGCAATGACTGCTAAAATCCGATTAACAGCAACAGAACAGGAGATCAACAACTGGATAGCTTTCTTTAACTTTCTAGGCCGTACCAACGTTATCAACTTACTGGAAGTCTCCAACAACTACAGCAACAGGGGTAACAGCCAGTATCAGCTAGTCTACATAGAAGCCGAATTATTAATCACTGAGGACATTGAAAATGGCAACCAAAAAAACTTGGGAACAGCAGATTTTACAGAAGATTGAGGAACAGCGCAAAGTGACTTACTTGGGTGCTGCACACCCGGAGTTGTCCCCAGAAGAACACCCCAACTTCAAGGTATTTGAGTACACGCCGAACAAAAGTTTAGATGGTGATAAACGCTATTATCTTGCCGGCCCAGAATGGTCGATAATGCAGCAATCATCAATGATTAAAGCTAACCACGATATTCTAGGTCAGCGATTGGGCTTTACCTTGGATTTTGAGGAGTGGTTTACCTATTTTGAGTATGAGTTTCTCAATGCCATTCCACCTCGGAATCGACCACCTAAAGCCCAGTGGAAGCCTTGGGGGAAGGATGTCAAACACCGTCCCAAAAAAAAGAACCTGATGGACAAAAAAGAAGCAGGCAGAAAGGGATTTATGGTCATTGAATTCTGGCCGGATAGGACTGTAGAGAATGATTCTAAGCGTCTACTCGGAACACCGACACAGTTAATGATGTTGCTGATGAATGAAATGAAAACAGTTAAAACTGAAGTACAAGTGTATGGAATGCCAACAATAGCTTATCAAGAAACACATCGATTTGTACCGCAAATACTTCTCTATTTTATGGAAGATTTAGAAGATGTTGATTCTAATTTTGCACCTGTAGATGGAACGATAAAAGCGAGAGTAATTGGTGAAACATATGAAACAATTAACGAAACAAAAGCCAAAGCACTCGCCAATAAAATCAAGGCTGAATTTGCCGCCAGCAACGGCTATGTTTGGCGTAAGGGTAAAGTAATTTGTTCCTACACTGACAATGAGGCGGGGTTAAAAACTTGGGGGCCGTTTAGAGATAAAGTTGATGCACAAAACCTCTACACCAAAGTTTTATCAATTCAAAATAAAACATTTAATCCGGCAAAAATGAACTTTAAAGAAAACGCCAATGCTTCAGAAGCTTACCCGACAATTCCGCCCACCAAACAAATTTATGGTGAGTCTAGAAAACTTCCCCGCAGTTTTCCAGTAGCCGATGTTAGATTCGTTCGTGCAGAACTTCACATTTGGGGTAGACCAAAACCAGTCATCTTGATAGACCGTTCTGGCGTGAGTAAGCAACCGCTTGTAACGGCTAACTGAGTTCTACAGGCGACGCCAAGCTCAATACAGGTTATTACATCAGGAATCCTGACAGGCTTCTCTAGATTGAATATGGCTGATTATGAGCCTTGCGGCTTGACAATGAGCTAAAAATCAGGTACAGATAGTAGAAATGTAAAAATAATTAGGGGAGAAACCTTAGTCGCTGGCGACAGCGATTAACCCACTTGAAACTCTAGAGACGTACTGGCAAAAACCAGGTAAGCTTCTGGCCAAGCAGCTAGAGGCTGAGTAATACTAGAGCTAATCGGGAAAGGGGAGGGTATTACAGCCTTTCACGTGTAGAGCCAACGAGGTCAGGGGAATCGCAACATTCCGATTGACGATGAGCTTCACTCCATGCGCCTCCTAATTATAGTTGCAAAATTTACCCCCACCGTCTTGTACTTGGAGTCTGGAGACAATGTGGGGGCGTAAATTTTTGCAGCTATGCAATGAAAAATAACACAAAAAACAGCTCAACACAACCCCATACAGCAAACTTTTTACAAATCAAAAGAGGTGATAGCTAATGGTTGCCTCCTTAACAAGACCTTCAGAGGTCAATCAATTAGCTGAACTCAACTCGACACATTACCGTGAGTTAGTTCAGAAACGAGGGTTAAACCCCGACTGGGTAGCTGTCAACTGCAAAAGCATTGATGCTAAGACAGCTTCAGAACATTTAGGATACACTGCCTGGTCAGACGGTATCCTGCTCAGTGGTCACGGCTACCAAGAGCAGTTCAAACCGGACAAACCTTGGAAATCTCAAGACGGTAAAAAGTCTCCCAAGTACCGCAG
>JAYKHV010000053.1:0-19394 GCA_035285085.1 Lyngbya sp.
CCCAAGTTAGCTTAACCGTTAGCGAAACCGCATTAGTTGAGTCTGAAGGAAACACAACCACCCTCACCTTTAACGTTGACGGTGATATTCCCTCTGATGGCGTTTTAGTTTACGTCAATAGCAATACTCGCGCCGCGTTGGGCGAATTTGATGTCTTCAACGCCGAAATCTCTGGGGGTGCGGTACCTTTTCCCAACTTTGTAGCCAGCGGCTTCTACTTCAAGATTCTCTCTGACGGTGCGTCCATCACTTTACCCGCTTTCGACGAAACCACCAACCCGGAAATTACCGAAGGCGTTGTCGAGGGCGTTCAAGCGTTTAGCTTTGAAATTGTCGAAGGTCCCGGTTATACTATCGATCCTGAAGCGAGTGGATTTGATCTGACGATCGCTGATAACCCCGACTCTTTGATTCAAGTTTCCTATTCTATCGAACCTGCAACACTAATTGAATCAGAAAGCACCGTCGGCGTTCATACCTTTAGTTTAAGTTCACCTCCCCCAGAAGAAGGCATTACCATATCTGTTAGCGCTCCGATGTTGTCAGAATTTGACTTGGATAGCATCGAAGTCATGGGCGGAGAAATTGTTAGCGTTAATGAAGGCTTAGACGGCTTCGAGTTCAAACTCACCGAACAAACCGCAACCATTAACCTTCCCGTTGCAGAAGACGGTGAAAGCGAAGGGTTAGAAGAAGCCACCTTCACCGTTGAAGCGGGAGACGGCTATCAAGTCAACCCCGAAGCCGGTACCGCAACCTTTACTTTGGTTGATACTCCCGAACAAGTTCCGGCACCAACCGAAATCAGCGAACCTAACGATACCATCGAACTGGCTTTAGAAACCGGTTTAAGTGCAGACAACCCGTTCGTCAGCTTCAGCAGCAGTATCGACTACGAAAATGCCAACTTCTACGAAACCGAAAACGGCCGACTCTACGTTGACTTTAGCGAAGATGTAGACTTCTACAAAGTTCAATTGTCAGCCGGTGACACCCTTCGTCTGGACGTTGACGCCGAACAAATCGGTTCCGATCTCGATCCGGTGTTGCGGTTGTTTGATGCAGACGGAAATTCCCTCGCCCAAAGCGATGATGATGGCGCTCCCGATGAAGCCTTTGTTTCCGAAGCCGACTCTTACCTCGAATACACAGCAGAAGCCGACGGCACTTATTATGTAGGCGTTAGCAGCTTCCCCAACGGTGAGTTTGGTTTCGATAACAATCCCTACGAACCCTTTGATCCGGCTAGCGGTACCGGACGCAGCAGCGGTGAGTACGACCTCAATCTCTCCCTCAATACCGAAATTGTTGCCGAACCCACTGTTATCGAACCGGGTACGGGTGAAGGCCCAACCGTATCTCTGGCTTCTACACCCGGAACCTATGATGGAGACGACAACTTACTCGCCAGTACGTTGGTGCAGTCCCTCGATGATGGCGCTTCAATTCTGACATTGGGATTAACCGTTGACGGTGCAATTCCCTCTGGCGGCTTAGAAGTCATTCTCGATTCTCGACTCAACCTCGGAGACTATTTCGAGATTGGCGGACAACCCTTCAGTCCCGGCGGTGAAGTCATCGGTGCGGTTTACAATGAGTCGGGCGTCGCTTCTGGAATTCGCTTCCGTCTCGACGAACCTACTGCCATCATTAACCTCAACGTTGAGACCTTTGAGGAACCCACAGGCTCGGAACCCGTTCCGTATACCTTCACCCTCGAAGATAGCGCCGGGTATACCGTTGGCAGTAGCATGACGATGGGAACGATCTACGATACCCTCGCAGAAGTGCCAGAAGCGCCCACAGTGCCGGAAGTTGGCGTTTCCATCAGCGAAACCGAATTGATCGAGTCGGTCGGCAATCAAACCACGATTAGCTTCAATCTAAGCGTTGCGCCCCCAGAAGAAGGCGTTTTGGTTTACGTTGATAGCACCAGTGGTAACTTTGGCGATCTCGGAGAACTTGATGTTCTCAACGCCGAGTTTACCGGAGGTGCAATTCCCGCCCCGAACTTCCGTTCCAGCGGGTTCTACTTCCGAATCCTCGAAGAAACGGCTAGCATTACGCTGTCTGCCTTTGATGAGAGCAGCATTCCCGACATTGACCCGGAAGTTGCCACCGAAGGCATTGAGGAATTTACCTACTCAATTCAACCGGGAATTGGTTATGCGATTGACCCCGATGCCAGCGAGGTCAGCTTTACCATTGCTGATAACCCGGATTCTGTACCCCTACCCGATGATGGCGATGGTGATGACGGCGATGGTGAAACTCCCGATGCACCTCCGGCTGAACCCAATGACACGATTGATACAGCCATTGACACGGGGTTAAATGTTGCCACTCTCAACTACTCTACTACCGGAGAAATTGGGGCAACTCGCGCCACTCGCAACCTGATTGATGCCTCCGAAGATGTCGATATGTACAGCTTCGACTTGGTAGCAGGAGAAACAATTCAAGTCGATGTGGACTCCATCGAATACTTCCTCGAAGACGACCCTGAATTTGCTGACGTACCGCAACGGTTTGACTCTGAACTGCGCCTGTTTGATGCTGAGGGTAATGAACTTCTGTTAGTCACGGGCGCACCTGCTCCCGATGAAATCTTTACAGCTAACCGGGATGCTTACCTAGAGTTTACCGCCGAAGAAACCGGAACCTACTACGTGGGTGTGGCTCAGTTGGGCAACCGCACTTATGACCCCTTTGAAGCGGGTACGGGTAGCGGTCGGGTTCTACCTCAGTCTGGTATCAATATCGGTGAGTACGAAATTGAGTTTAACCTTACTACCGAGCGGCAGCCCATTGTCGGCAGCGATGACGGCGAAACTCTGTTGGGTGAAGAGTTGAACGACGTGATTGAGGCGTTGGGTGCTTCGGACCTCGTTGCAGGCGGTTTGGGCGATGATACTGTGTTTGGTGGCGATGGCGATGATGTCCTGCGCGGCGATGCCAATAGCCGTTCTCCCGGCGGTTCTGGCGGGGATGATGTTATCTCTGGCGGCGCCGGTAACGACCAAATTGGTGGTAAAGCGGGTAATGACCTCCTCAGCGGTGACGAAGGTGATGATGAAATCTTCGGTGACGCGGGTGATGACACTATTATGGGTGTTACCGGAAACGATACCCTTACGGGTGATGACTTCTCTGGCGGAAGTGGTTCGGATCTGTTTGTCTTTGGTAATGGAGATGGTACCGATTTAGTTACCGATTTTGATGTTACTGAAGACATGATTGGTTTGGTCGAAGGTGAATTAATGTTTGAGGATATTGCGATCGCCGACAGTGATATGGGTGCGATGATTAGCGTTATCGAATCTGGAGAAACTCTGGCAATTCTTCAAGGTGTTGGTTCTGATGAACTGACCGAAGAATTGTTCATGGTAACGCCCGATGTAACATTCGGTTAATTAACCCCTCAAAATACACCCCTCTCCTCGTAGGAGAGGGGAAGGGGGAGAGGTCAAACCCTCTCTACATTTCTGTTTTCTATTTTGAACGAATTCGCTTGATATTATCCTGTAGAAATGCAGAAGGTAAAATATAATCAGGATCGACTGCTGCATAGCTTGGCAGTTGATCTAAGATAATTTCAAGAGTCGCTTGTTGGCTTGAGATTTGATACCGTTTTGAAAATATTGGTTCTTTATCCTGATTCAGCAGCGAAAGAGTTAATGGAAAGTCTAGGGTTGTTGATTCTTGCTGACCCAAATTTTTAGTATACAACTTTTGGGCTTCAATTTCAAGTGTTACTCTGTACTTTCCATCGGGTAAGCTTTCATAAACCGCATCCGAAACTCCAACTTGATAAGTGACAACATTTGCAAACAAATCCCGAATAATTTCTTGATTTTCAGGAGAAGCTTTTTTGAGAATTGCACCTTGTAAATCTAGGATTGTTGGGTAAGGTTCGGGTCGGTAACGATAGGTTTGTAGAAAGTCTTTGATTGCGGCTAGTAAAGCATCTTGTCCGATCAAACTTTCAACCTGTTCTAGCACCATTCCCCCTTTAAAACGGGCAATCGGTAACTCATTATAAACATCAATTAAAGGCGGTTCTTGGAAGTCTATTTTACCTAACTGACGAAAGAAATCCCGCATTAGTTGTTGTCGGGAAAGATGCTGTTGTTCTGGGGTTCGACGAGAACGTTGATAGAGAGAACTCGCATAGGAACTCAGCGCTTCTCGAATGGTCATTCCTCCAGCAACATCGGCGGAAATAATTTGATCTTCCCACCAAGAATAAGCTAAAAGATAAGTCACCCAATCAATAATATTTTCTTTTCCCAATCCCTCGGCTTCACTTTTCCAAACCAAAACTTCGGGAATTCCGATCACTCCCGCCTCAGAAAAGACCATACCATCATAGTAAACAAATTCTACAATCCGAACTTGTTCAAATGGATAATTTCCAAATATTTTTTCATATAATTCTAAAGCTTTTCCGACCTGTTCGGCAATTAACTTTACATTCTGTTCGTGCTGAGGATGATAGTAAATTTCTATCGGAACCCGATAATTATTATCCCGATAAATGGAATATCGACCCGAATAAATGGTAAACTTACCTTTATCGGAAGTCGTTGATTGATATTGAAAATAGTTGCGATTGTTTGATTGCCATTGCTTCACCAATTTACCCGCAGTAACCGCAGTTTGTTCGGCGGAAGTTCCAATGATAATCTCTGTTTTTCCCCAACCTAAATGGGTCAACATCAAGCCTTGAGAACGTCCAACGGGATCGTTATGATCTCGCATCCGTTCGTCGAGGGGCGGTAAATTAAATTGTTCCCGCAGCCACGCTTTTTTATGTTCTACCATTTTAGTATAGCCCACAAATGGCACAATAAAAGGGCTGTATAAGTTGGTTCCATTGCCAACAACATCGTTGGGATAAATCATGTAAACATCGTCACTATTAACGTGATTTTCAAAGCCTTGAGGACGCGAGGTTAGAGTTGTAAATTGCATCGTTTGACGTTCACCCGGCATTAAAGGCTGTTCGAGATCGTAAATATAATATCCCCATTTTGGATGCGCTTCTCGCAGCTTTAAACCGGGATAAGTAACGTCTTCTAACTTCAGGTGAATAAACGTGATTAGGTGGATTTCATTGATGGGTTTTTGGGTTTTATTTTCAAGCGTATATTCACCCTTTGCCACAAAATAACGCTCATCTGGATAAAGTTCAATATTGAGTTTAGTTTCCGTTACCACTGGCATGGGTAAACTTTCATATTGTTTGAATTGCTTTTCTATTTCTGCTGCGGTTTCTTCTTTCCCCGGAGGTTGATATTCATTCAATATATTTGTGTTATAAAAAATCCATCCTCCCACCCCTGCAAACACAACGGTTAATCCTGCTAATAGTTGTTTGGTTCTGTTTCCCGCCTGTTGCCACGAACGTTTCCAGTGTCCTTTCTCAACCGTTCCCCTCGGCCAAAAAATAGCGGCAATAACCATTAAAATAATCCCAAAAATTCCCCAATAAAGGGTGTACCAGAGATGTCCTGTAAACAAATGACCGTAGCCATTCATCGGGGAATAATCAATGTCGTTTGTGGCTGCAAAACGATAAAGATTGTGATACCAACCCAAAGCATCTAAGGGAATTTTAGATAGGGAGATTGCTAAGGCTAGTGCCATTCCCGCATATTTATGTCGCGTTATGACTTGGGTAAATAATGCTAAAATAGCGGTTAAATAAAAGGACGGTCCATGTTCGACAAAAAGCATTTGAAAGTACAGAGGAAAGTCGAAATTTTGATATCCTGTAAAAATTTGGTACATTACCATTACAGCCATTGCCAACAGTAAATTAAGGGTAATGATGACAAACAGAGTTGTGAGTTTTGATAACAGTAAAACCGAATTGGAAATGGGTGTGGCATCTAAAACTGATTGTAAGCGAAAATTGCGATCGCGCCACATCAGTTCCGCCGAGTAGATAATAATAATGGCGAAAAGGATATACTCTAGGTAAATGTTGGCAGAATGAATTAAAATATCCGTACTGGGATTTGAATAATTATAGGAACGGGTTCCCATTGCAGATAGAATTAGGCTAATTAAACCGAAGCCTGTTAGGAGTAAGAATGCTTTGCCTTGTAAAACTGATTTGATTTCAAAAAAACTCCGTTCAAGCCATTGTCGAATTAAAGATTTTAATCTAAAGCTTTTCGGGTTTGTTTGAGAACGGTTAAAAAAGTCAATTCGATTGGTCTGTGTAGTGACTGGAGATTGAAAACTCTTGTGATTTTGAACTCCCTTAACGGATTTTGAACGGGTAGAATTCATCAGTTTCATTGAGTAGCTATGATAACCCCCAACAAACAGAACTAAACCCATACCAATCCAAATTAATCGATTCCAAACTAAGGTTTGACTCAAAGGCGGCATCAGTGTATTATGTTGATAGACCGTCCAGGCTAAGGTTTGTTCTTCAAAGGCATAAAAACCAAACGGATCTAACATAGCCCAAAGTTGATATTGCTCAAAATTGATCACATCAACCCCGACCATAATTAAGGAGGCAAGATACAGCATCACGAGAATAATCGCCCCGGCATAGGTAATTGCAATACTGCGGGTTTTTGAAGCCAGAGAAAATGCGATCGCGGAAACTAAAAATAAGTTGGGGAGAACAAATAATAAATAGCTGAAAACGTAAGCATCCAGACGCAACGGCCCGACTGCAAAGGGATTCAGTCCCGGCATTAGTGTTCCCAAAATCATCCCCAATAAGTAGCCAGAAAAAGCCAGGAGTGTCACAGTAAATGCGGCTAAAAAACGAGTAACGAGGTAATCCCATTTCCGAATTGGAGTTGATAGAATTAAAGACTCCATCCGAGTCTGATAATCTCGCACAAAAGTTTCGGCAACAAAAGCCGAAGCCGCTAAAATTCCAAAAATGGTATACCAAATTGTGGTTTGAAAAATCTGTGACGGGCTATTGACAAAGAAAAAAGCATTTCCCTGTTCGGCTTTAGAAACAATATCTGTTAATCCAATCCCAAAAAACAAAATTGCAATCAACCAAAACGTAGGGCGGCGGAGATGATAAACCAATTCAAAACTTAAAATAGGAGACATAGACTTCACTAAACAGTAACAGGTTGAGCTTGAGATTCATCCAACAAAGCGGTAAAATAGACATCGTTTAGATCGGGTTCAGCTATTTGAAAATCTGCATCCGGTTGAGAATCGCTTAACACTCGAATACAACGCGATCCCCGTGACATCCTAGAGGTTATTAATCTCCAGTTCTTTGATTGATTATCCGATGAATTAGAGACTTCAAAATTATCAACTACTTTTGTCCAAACTTTTCCTTTTAGCGCATTCGTTAGAACTTTTGGACTGCCAGAACGGACAATTTTTCCTTTATTGAGAATTGCCATCTGGGGACACAATTCAGCCACATCTTCGACAATATGCGTTGAAAGTAACAACACCCGATTTTGACTGATTTCTGCCAATAAATTTTGAAACCGAATTCGTTCTGCCGGATCTAGCCCTGCTGTCGGTTCATCGACTATAATAAGTTTGGGCGCTCCTAACAGGGCTTGGGCAATCCCAAATCGTTGGCGCATTCCACCCGAAAACGTTCCTAATTTCTGTTGGCGCTGAGGGTAAAGATTCACCAATTGTAGCTGTTGGGCAACCATTTCTCGCCGTTCTTTAGGGTTAACAAATCCTTTAAAAACAGCAAGTTGATTCAACAATTCTTCAGCAGAAACATGGGGATAAACGCCAAAATCCTGGGGTAAATATCCTAACAGTTTTCGGGCGGTTTGAAGTGAATTCAGCAAGTCCACGCCATCGAGTTCAACAGAACCGGAATCCGCGTCTTGAAGGGTTGCCAGGGTTCGCATCAAACTAGACTTTCCCGCCCCGTTTGGCCCAAGTAGCCCGAAGATTCCGGGTTCAATCTCCAGAGAAACCTCTTGCAGCGCTTGGATTCCATTGGCATAGGTCTTGCTCAACCCACGAATAATCAGCATCAGTTGCCACCCTATCGAAGAATAGTCTAAAGCTTATGATTTAATGACATTCTTTGTCAACCAAGCCGATCAATGATATTCTGGTTAGCACAAACTAAAACTGAGTTGGGGACACCGTTGGAATTGCTGTCCTAGCCTTGCTTTGCTAATCTTAAAGGAAGAAATCGTGAAGTCACTCTACACAACTATTGCTTCTGCCAGCTTAATTATTTCTTTAGGCTTATCTGGAACTGCTCGTGCGGTCTCCTTTGATGAGAGTATTATTGACAATCCATTTCTACTAGATATTTTGGATAGCAATACCCTTGAGAATACAGTCAGTGATACCACAGCAGAACAATTACAAATAACTCTCGATCAAGTTCGCGAAGATATTCCCGGCGCTTTCATCGGAATTATTAATCCAGAAAGAACCTGGGTCGGAGTAAGCGGTGTTTCTAATCTTCAAGCAGAAACTCCCTTAACTCTTGAAGACCGGTTTGAAATTGGCAGTATTACCAAAACCTTTGTCGCCACAGTCATTTTACAATTAGTTGAAGAAGGAAAAATTGGACTAGATGACCCCATAACCGACAAGTTATCTCTTGAAGTATTGGAAAATATTCCTAATTTTGAAACGATTACAATTCGTCAATTGTTAAATCATACCAGTGGAATTGTAGACTATACTCTGCCGTTGTTTTTTCAAGCTCAAACGAATCCAGGAGTATTTTTGCAAGACTGGCAACCGGAAGAACTTTTAACTTTTATTGCCAATCAAGAACCTTATTTTGCGCCCGGTGAATCTTGGGAATATTCCAATACCAATGTGATTTTGTTGGGGCTAATTATTGAAGCCGTTACTCAATCTAATATTGCGACAGAAATTCGTTCTAGAATCCTTGAACCATTGGAACTTAACGATACATTCTTTGCGGAAGAAGAAGAAATTCCGGGAGGATATGTTAATGCCTATTGGGATTTTGATGGAGATGGCAGTTTTAATGATGTTTCTGGGGCAAATTTATCCTGGGCTTGGGCAGCAGGAGCGATGGTTTCTAACCCAATTGATATGGCACGATTCATTTCCGGTCTGCTAAGTGGACAGCTATTGAAAGAGGATACTTTACAGCAAATGTTGACTTTTGAACAGCCAATTAATTCTGATAATTATGATGCTTATGGCTTGGGAATTGGGGCGTTAGAAAGTCCGCTCAGACAATGGTATGGTCATCGAGGTTTAACCTTGGCTCATCGCTCAAACTTGTTTTATTCCCCAACTGATAATATCATTTATATCGAATTAATTAATTCGAGAGACTTAGATAATATTAGTAACCCGTTATTTGCAATTTGGCGATCCGATGACCAACAACCTCCTGTTTCCGTTCCTGAAGCGACAAATATCTTGGGATTGCTGTTCGTTTCTATCGGAGGATTAAGGCTAATAAAAAAGTGACAATGACCCAATTGATTATATTGAATTTATTTCAGGAATCATGTCTAATCTTGAATCAAAAGCGCAACCCGAATTTAATCCTGAACCCGAACCCAGTTTTGAATCTGTATCCAAATTTAATCTTGAGCAAGAACAAAGAAAAAAAAACCAACTTGACCGAAATCAACCTGAAAATAAACAGGAAGATCACCCAAAGTTTAAACCCAAAGTTCAATCAAAGTTTCGTTATTATTGGCTATTCGGACTCATGTTAATTGCGGGAGTCCTGGCGATTTCGATTGTTTTCTATAGTTGGCAGCGACAAAAGCAGATTCTATCTAATAACATTGAAACTCTGACTGTTTCTGTTGAAGCCAAAGAAATCACCGTGCGAATTACAGCCAGTGGTGTTGTTCAACCTGTACGGCGAGTTAATCTCAGTCCAAAAACACAAGGACGCTTGGCTCAATTATACGTTGAACAGGGCGATCGCGTGGAAGTTGGTCAGCTAATTGCCCGCATGGAAAGCGGCGAAATTGAGGCGCAATTATTGCAAGCAAAAGCGAAATTAATTCAAACAAAAGCTAACTTAGAAAAACTCAAAACCGGAAGTCGTCCCGAAGAAATTGCCGCAGCCCAAGCGAGATTAAATCAAACAGAAGCCCGTTTAGCTGAGTTAAAAGCGGGAACTCGGACCGAAGAAATTGCCCAAGCCAGAGCGAAATTAAACGAAGCAGGAGCCAGATTAGCCGATGCGAAATCGGGAAGTCTCGAAGAAGAAATTGCTCAAGCGAGAGCAAGAATAGAAGCCAATAAAGCCGAATTACAACTCGCGAATGAACGGGTTAGTCGCTATGAAAATTTGGGCGAACAGGGCGCAATTTCTCAAGATGAATTGGAAGAATTTAGACAAAATGAACGCCGACTCAATGCCATTGTTGAGGAAGCCGAAAGACGTTTAGAACAACTTCAACAAAGCCGAAAAACTCAAATAGAACAGTTAGAAGCAACCGTTGACATGGAACGTCAAGCCCTGAGACAATTGCAAAATGGAGCGCGACCCGAAGAAATTGCTCAAGTTGAAGCCGAAGTTGCCGAAGCCCAAAGTCAACTCAATGAACTATTAAATGGAACTAGACCCGAAGAAATTGCGGGTGCCCAAGCAGAAGTTTCCGAAGCAGAAGCCTCCGTACAATATTATCAAACACAGCTAAAAGATACGGAAGTTCGCGCACCTTTTGCGGGAATTATTGCCCAACGTTATGCAGTAGAAGGGGCGTTTGTTACCCCCGCAACTTCGGCATCCGATGCCACTTCTGCGACTTCGACTTCTATTGTCGCATTGGCAAAAGATTTAGAAGTTTTAGCCAAAGTTCCCGAAGCGGATATTGCTCAAATAAAACCCAATCAAAAAGTCGAAATCGTTGCCGATGCTTACCCGGATCAAGTTTTTCAAGGACGGGTTCAACTCATCGCCCCGGAAGCAGTAAAAGAACAAGATGTTACCCTATTTCAAGCCAGAATAGAGATTATTTCAGGCAAAGAAAAACTACAGTCCGGGATGAATGTTGATCTGAAATTTATCGGGGAAAAACTCAAAAACGCTCTCGTTGTTCCGACGGTAGCAATTGTCACCCATCAAGGAGAAACGGGGGTTTTAATGCCAGATGAAGAAAATAAACCGGAATTTCACCCGGTAACAATTGGTTCAACGTTAGGAAATCAAATTCAAATTCTTCAAGGCGTACAAACAGGCGATCGCGTATTTGTCGAACTCCCGGAAAATAAAACCCTAGAAGACATTATCAAGTAAAAAAATACAACCTATTCCCTTACACCTGTAAAAATCAACCCATCCGTTAAAAAAGCAAAAACCCAAAAAACCCAACCCAAACCCATCCGCTAAAAAAGCAAAAATCTAAAAAACCCAACCCAAACCTATCCGTTACCAATGAACCTCCTAGAACACGTTAAAATGGCAACCCAAACCTTACTCGCTCATAAAATGCGAAGTAGCTTAACAATGCTCGGAATTATTATCGGAAATGCTTCTGTTATTGGAATGATTGGAGTGGGAGAAGGCGCTCAAGAATTTGTCAGTCAACAGGTTAATTCTTTTGGGCCGAATGTGTTGTTTGTTCTTCCCGGAAGTCCAGAAGCCCAAAGTCGCCCGGTTTATCCGCCTCAAACATTAATATTAGAAGATGCGACAGCGATCGCCGAACAGGTTCCCTCTGTTAAAGAAGTTGCCCCTTCGATAACAGGAAGCGAACTGATGTCTTACCGAGGAAAAAATGCTTCTGCGGCGTTAGTTGGGGCGACTCCCGAGTATTTAACCGTTCGGGGTTTTGACGTGGCTAGGGGGCGATTTATTAGCGATTTAGACTTAAAAAGAAATGAACAAGTTGTCGCTTTAGGTTCAGAAATTGCCGAACAATTATTTGGGAATGAAGACCCTTTAGGAAAGTCGGTGCGACTCAAAGATATTACGTTACAAGTCGTTGGAGTGATGCAGCCCAAAGGTTCAACGATGGGGAATAATCAAGATATGAATGCTTTTATTCCCGTGACAACAGTGGCCAACCGAATTGTTGGAAAAACCTCACCTTATGGAATTCAAGTGACATTTATTTCCGTTTCTGTAGAAGATCAATCTAAAATGGATGCGGCAAAATTTCAGATTGAAAATTTACTGCGACTTCGACATAAAATTACTGACGAAGATGATTTTACGGTTCGCAGCCAAAAAGAGTTAATGGAAAGACTCGGTAAAATTACCAATGCACTGACGTTATTACTCGCAGCAACCGCAGCGATTTCTTTATTTGTTGGCGGAATTGGAATTATGAATATTATGTTAGTTTCTGTTACCGAACGAACCCAAGAAATCGGACTGCGAAAAGCCATTGGTGCTTCTCAACAGGATATTTTAATGCAGTTTATGATCGAAGCTGTAATTTTATCAGCCGTGGGAGGATTAATCGGCACGACGGTGGGAGTGAGTGGTATATTTATTATCGGAATGTTAACGCCTTTATCAGCCGGAATTTCACCTGTTGCGATTGGGTTGGCGGTGAGTGTTTCCGGTGGAATTGGGTTGTTTTTTGGGGTATTTCCCGCAAAACAAGCGGCAAAACTTGACCCCATTGTTGCGTTGAGAAGTGCTTAAAACAGTCACCAGTCACCAGTCACCAGTCACCAGTCACCAGTCACCAGTTTTTACAGTTATCAGTTCTTTTTCTGATCGCCTGACACCCGACACCTGAAACCAACAAACCCACTGATAACTGGTGAAGCAGTGCGGACTTGGCGGTTTCCGTCGAGGAGCAACTGCTGAACCCGGAGGGTCACTGGTTACTGTTCACTGTATAAACCCGCCCTCCTTATTCATAATTGATATACAGCGTTTATTTCAATTTAATGGAAAAAATGCCTAAGTCAATCGAATTAACGCCCTCAAAATATTGGTCATCTCTTGACTGAGTAACTGAAGTAAAAGGGCTTGATGGGAATGGATAAAGAAATGATCGCCCGGAAGGGTTTGTAAGCAAAAATCAGCCGTTGTTTGGTCTTCCCAAGCTTGCATCTCGGCTTGACTCACTTGTTGATCTTCCGAACCGCTCAAGGCTGTAATTCCACAATTTAACGGAGGTTCAGACTGATAGTTGTAGGTTTCTAAAACGGCAAAATCTGCTCGCAAACAGGGTAACAATAAATCCATCAATTCTTGATTTTGTAAAATCGCTTCTGGGGTTCCATTGTAACGCCTTAACTCTTCGATAAACTCGGAGTTTGATAACTGATGAATGGGCGGATCGGGATCGGGAATTTGCGGCGCACGACACCCCGAAACAAACAAGTGTTGGGGAGTAAGATCATATTCTCGACGCAGTTGACGCGCCAACTCAAAACTCACCAATCCCCCCATACTATGACCAAAAAAAACAAAGGGTTTATCTAAGTAAGAATCAAGGGCTAAACTTAAGGCTTGAATGAGGGGTTTCATTGCTGTATATGCCGGTTCGCGCAAGCGTTTTCCTCGCCCCGGAAGTTCAACTGCACACAGTTCAATACTCGAAGAAAAGTAATAAGACCAATTTCTAAAAATTAACGCTCCTCCCCCGGCATAATGAAAACAAAATAGGCGTAATTTGGCTTCGGGGTTCGGTTCAGAACAGGTTAACCAAGTATTAAAGTTTTGTGTTGTTGTCATTTTTAAATCAATTTAAAACTGTGGTATCGTAGGTATAGCCGAGTTTTCTATAGTTCAAAACATCGGCCGGAGTAACGGTTTTTTCTCCCCGGAAATTTATCGGCAAAGAGACAATATTTCCTAATCCATAATCTCCCGGTTTTGATAATCCTCCATCCCAAGGCCACATCGGATCATTTAGATTATGTCCAGAAGGCATTTTTGCACTCGGATAAAAGCTTTCGCCCGTATGTCCGTTATCTTGCCATTCTGCCCATAATCGATCTACATTAGCATGATTTAACCAAAAAATGGGGTCATAAGGTGAACTGGGAATGCTATCCATTGTACCGAGAATTTTAGTTTGATGGGGAACCCGATCTTTCGGGCGAATTTCATCCACCAAACTGCCGCCAATGATAGAATGAGCGTAGGCGTGTAATGCCCAACCCGGAACATATTTTCCAGTTTTTAAAACTAACGCCCCTTCAATAATCGCATTGAACACTTCGTAGTTATCAAAACTCATTAATTGTTCAACTTCGGCTTTGGAAATGGGGTATTTTTCACAGGGCGGTAAACCCACAAATCGAATCAGTTTCGACCCCAACGAAGTCATATTAATGGGGTCAAAATGAATGTTCTCATTCAGCGTCCAATCCGCAAAAGAACCCGAGGTAACGGGGCCGCCTGTAAAGGTACCAAAACCCGGAATTTCTACCGTTTCTCCCGTTCCATTTGGGCCGAGAAAATTTTCATCTAAAATAATCGTTAATGCTTGCGGATCGGTCCAGTCCCAATAGGGAATTGTCACACTCGGATCTATTTTTTGTAATTGTTGTTCAAATTCCCACAAAAATTGACGATGCCAAGGCAAAAAAGCGGGTTGACTGTGGGCGGGGTTGCCTTTAGCAAAACCTTCTGCACCCAACTTTTTCCGAAACCCCATCGTTAAAACGTGTTGCAAAACAAATTGATCGTAAAGACTAATTTGACTGCCTTCGGGAAAGGTATTTTTTAGGGTTTTAAGCGCATTAACAAAGGCTGTTTTTTCCTCACTCGTGAGGTTGACAACATTCTTACGAACCTGTATATTTTCGATGAAAACAGGTTGAGGATAAACAGAAGTCGCTAGGGCTGTATTTTCCGGCAACGGAGGATGGTAATAGCTGGAGGTGAATTGTAATTTAGTCACCCCCACCACAATGGCGGCGACCATGAGGGCTATTACCCCTAATTTTATCCGACTTAATTTTATAGATGAAAACCGTTTCAGCACAAGAGATTTTTAACTGTAGACTGTTATACTGTAGACTGTTATACAGATTAATTCTCAAAAACAGAGATTTGAGGAAAGTTCAGCGAAATCCTGGTTTTTTTGCTGACCTCCCTGTATAATAGCACGGTAATGTTGAGAATATCTCTCAAGTAAGATGAACTGGAGTATCTTTTTAGCGGCGGCGGGGAGTGCCAGCGTTGAGTTTTTGGAAACTGCGGCTATTGCTTATGCGATCGCCCGTTCCGGCTACAGGCGCGAAGCCATTTGGGGAACGGTTGCCGGGTTGACGGTGGTGGCTGTGGCGGCGATCGCTCTTGGTAGTAGTTTGCAGTTGATCCCCTTGTATTTATTGCAAATTATTATCGGTAGTTTGCTCGTTTGGTTTGGTTGGGGATGGGTGAAAAAGTCCGTTTTGCGACAAGCCAAAGGAAAACGCGCCGGTTGGATGAGCGACGATCCTTTAGAAGCCGAAGGAATTTTGATTGAAACGGAACCGGAAAATTTCAGTCCGTTGAACTTTATGATCATGGCAAAAAGTGCCGCTTTAGAAGGGTTAGAAGTTGCCATTATTGTGACAACTTTAGGCTTGGCTTCTGCGGCTTGGAAAGAAGCCATTAGTGCTACTTTTTTAGCTTTGATTTTATCCATCGGTTTGGTGACATTACTCCATCAATATTTACTCAAACTTCCCGAAGTTTTAATTAAACTCGGAGCCGGAATTTTACTCATGGCGTTGGGTACGTTTTGGCTAGGAGAAGGATTAAACTTTGAATGGCCGTTTGAAGAATTTGCCATTTTAATTTTAGTTAGTCTTTATAGTTTGGCTGCAACTGTAGCGATTTACATTTTGAAAGTCAATCAAACCATATCTGAGACTCAAGTCCCAGACTAACCGACTAATTTTAGTCCACTTCAGAGGACTTTAGATATTAGGCGGAGGTTTCAACCTCTGACGGACTGCAAACCCATTACAACTTAGAAAATTAAACATTTTTATGATTACAACAGAACTCGTAGAAAATCAAACCGAATGCACCTATTGTAATGTTTTTTCCAAAGCAAACGGGGTCGATCCAATTGGTACTGCACCGACGGTTGAACAGTGGTTAATTGTAGAAGTTCCTCAACCTTGGACAAGTAACCCCTGGAAAAATCATCCTCTGCTTCAGCCTGTGGTTGAACTGTTGAAACAATGGGAACAATTGAACCCTAAAATTATGCTGAGACCCCTGTTAGTTGTTCCCGATGAAGACTATTCTAAACCGGGTTTTGTGCGGGTTTTTCATTACTCTCGTTTGAACGTCTTATTTTCTCAGTTAGAAAAACAGGAATATCTCGTTCCCGAAGCCGAACTGAGTTCACTAATTAACGCGCTTTTAATTCAACCCCAACAGTTAGAAAAGTTTGCTGAATATCGCCAAAAAACCCAAGATATTCGAGAAATTTTAGTCTGTACCCATACTGATGTCGATCGCGCTTGTGGTCGGTTTGGTTATCCTCTTTATCTAGAATTGCGTCAAAAATATGCTGCTTCTTCTAAAAACAAGCTTAGAATTTGGCAAACTAACCATTTTGGCGGTCATCAATTTGCCCCGACTTTAATTGATTTTCCTTCGGGTCGGTTTTGGGGTCATCTGGAGTCAGATATTCTCGATTTACTGATCAATAAAAACGGTAATTTAGTCGATTTAAAACCTTATTATCGCGGTTGGTCGGGATTGGGAAAATTTGAACAAATTGCCGAACGAGAAATCTGGAAAAAAGAAGGTTGGAATTGGTTAAATTACCAAAAATCGGGTCGGGTTATTCGCCAGGATCAAGGCGGAATTTTAATCTATATTTTGAAACAAATTCTTCGGTTGATTCCTCTACCTCAAGCTAAATTTTTGCGGAAACGACTCGAACAAAAAGCAACTTGGCTTGATGTGAGAATTGAATATAGTTCTCCTGATGATAAGGTTCAGGGTGCTTATGAAGCCAGAGTTCAAGTAAACGGAAAAGCTCTCGGTTTACTCAGATCCGGTGAACAGGTTAAACCCAAACCTATCGAACAGTATCAAGTTAGCCGTTTGGTGAAAGTGAGCTAACCTTTTTTTCAACATTTTTTAACGTTTTTGACTGAAATCCCAAAAACCCTATGATAAATAAACCCACCGAACTCATAACATATAAAAGTGCGATTCCTGCGCCTTTTTCGGTTCCAAATAGAGGACTAAAAAAGGGTGATAAAACCCCTCCGGGTTGCATTGCAGGTTCAAAGATATAATCGGCTAAAGGACCTGCAATTAAATAAGCAATCGCCGAAACACTTTGGCGCATTAGTGATCGCATCGCTAAAATTCGCCCTTGAATATCCGGTGAAACTTGAGTTAACCAAATCGAAGTATCTGAACTTCCCATCAGTGGAAAATTCAGCGATGAACAAAATTGTGCGGGAATCCAAACAAAAGCAGTTTGACCCAAACCAAAAATAATTTTACTGATTCCCGCTCCCATCATCGCCGATAATACCCCATTAATTCGGCGTTTTGTACCCCCCCAAATACTAACAATTATGGCACCCGTAATCCCTCCCGCACCGGCCGCAGAAGCCGCAAATCCTAATATATTGCTATCTCCGCCACTACGCGCTAATATCATCGGTTCGTAAATCGCGGCGCCAATATCGTGAGCAAATCCAAATAGAGTCGTCACGGTTAATAACGCTAATAAACCCGATTTTGGCCAAACATAGGAAAATCCAAACGTGATTTGTTTCCAGATGGTTTGTTGAGATAAAGTTTGTTGAGATAGCTTTTCAGAATCAGAGGGTTGCGGTTGAGGAATAGGTGTGAGTAATAAAGTGATGATCGCCACCCCAAAAGTTAAAATATCAATAACAAGAATTCCGACTAATCCGATTACAGGATAACAAATTCCTGCTAAAGCGGGAGCGAGAATACTCGAACCAAAATTTAGAGCGGCTCCCATACTGGTAGCGCGAGTATAATGTTGGGGAGGAACCAGCAGAGAAATCGAGGCTTGATAAGCTAGAATTTGAATTTGATTAAAGGGAGTATTAATGGCGATCGCAACATAAAGATGCCAAATTTCTAAGTGATTGGTTAAGCTTAAAATCAATAACACAACCGTTGATAAACCCGCAACCAAATCGGAAATTAAAATTAACAGTTTGCGGTTGATCCGATCTACAATAATTCCAGAAAAGAGCGTCAATACAAGGCTAGTAGCGATTCCAAAAAAGCCACCCAGAGATAACGTTGTCGCGGATTCACTCAATGACCACATCCAGATAACAGAACCAAAATAGGTCATTGTGCTACCAATTGCCGAAACCAACTGTCCAAACCAAAGAATAGTAAACGTTCGCATAAAATTAATAGCCTTTAAAATTTATAGCTAGAGTTTTTCCCGGTAAAAGCATTCTATTATACAGAAAAACTAAAATTTAATGTATTAAAAGTTTAGGCTTTATCCCGGAGTAAATAACTTAATTTTTTGTTAAGAATTTAGGGAGAAAATGTTGAAGTTCCAGTCTGAAACCGAATTTTTAGGTCAATTCAGACACGCAGACTTATAGGATACTTGACGCGAGAATTTCAAGTGTCCCCAAATTGGAATTTTTTCAAGATCTTGACTTAATCGTTCTGAATCATGCTATTGTACTGTTGCTACTCATTCTCATCTAAAGCTGATCTATTGTGACAGGTTTGATGCAATAAAGCAACGGAATTTTAAAAATGGCTATTACAATTGGTATCACGGCTGACCCATCAATTTTAATTGAAGACGAAGGAACCGCAACCACCATTACCTTCAACGTTGAGGGAGAAATTCCCGATGATGGAGTTGTCATCACTCTCGATAACGATACTCCCTTCGCTTTGGGTGACTTTAATGTTTTGATACCTCCTCCACAAGTCACTGGAGGTCAAATTATTAGAGGAAACGATGACAATAGCGGGTTAGATTTTAAAATTCTTGACAACACAGCCACTATTATCTTACCTATTTTTGATGATGATGATCTCTCCCCTGATGACCCTAGTTTTAACCGTAATAATGATATTGGCGTTGAGGAAACAACCTTTTTCTTGGTTGATAATGAGGCTTATAGTATCGATCCGAATGCGAGTCAATTTACTTTAACTTTAGCCGATATAGCAACTCAACTCAATACTCCCCCGGTTGCGAATAATGATAATTTTAGCACTTCCTTTGAAACAGTTTTAACGGTTAATCAAGCTAACGGTATTCTCAGTAATGATAGTGATGAAAATGGAGATAAACTAACCGCAAGTTTAGTTGATGAACCTGAAAGCGGAAGTTTAACTTTTAACTCGGATGGAACATTTAGTTATACACCCAATCCCGAATTTAGCGGAAGCGATAGTTTCACCTATCAAGTTAACGATGGAACCGATAATTCTAATATTGCAACTGTTAATTTAACTGTTGAAGAACCCCCAAATCTTCCCCCGAATATTCCCACCGTTAGTT
>JAYKHV010000054.1:0-9445 GCA_035285085.1 Lyngbya sp.
AATGTTCCCGTAACGTTAGAAACAATATCAATCGACGGCAAATTATACTGAATTTTTTCTGCGACTTCCCTAAACTCGGCTAACATCGGTTCAACCAGACGAGAATGAAACGCATGGGAAACCGGAAGTTTTTGGGTTTTGTATCCCTGTTGATTGAGAGATTCTACGACTTTGTTAACGGCTTCAATTTCACCGGAAATAACGGTATTTTGGGGACTATTAATGACAGCTATTTCTACCTGATTCGGCTGTGATTCCAGACAAGCTTTTACCGTTTCTTCGTCGGCAAAAACCACAACCATTTCGCCATTTTGCGGAAGTTGCTGCATTAAACGGGCGCGACTGGCAACGAGTTGGAGTCCATCTTCTAAACTGAAGACTCCCGCAACACAAGCGGCGACATATTCTCCTAAACTATGACCGATGAGAATATCCGGTTGAATTCCCCAAGATTTCCACAGTTTAAACAAGGAATATTCAACAGCAAATAAGGCGGTTTGAGTGTATATCGTTTGATGAATTAAGGGTTGAAAATTAGGCGAATAAAGCAGGTCTAATAAAGGGATATCTAAATGATTTTGGAGGATTTCAGCGCAGTAATTAAGGGCGTTTCTGAAGGTGGGCTGAGTTTGATACAGTTGCAGCACCATGCCTTCATATTGTGAACCTTGTCCGGTGAATAGAAAGGCTATTTTAGGCTGTTTTTTACTTTTAATTTGTTGAGAAAATAGTTCGGGCCTCTCTTTTTTGGCAACAAAATCAGTCAGGCTTTTACTAAGTTGCTGATGCGTTTGGGCGACAACAGCTAAACGATAGTCAAAGTGAGAACGTCCGGTGTTAGCAGTAAAACAAATATCCGCCAAAGAGACATCAGAATTCGATGCTAAAAAGTGATGATAACTTTGGGCTAACTCTTGCAACGCCTTCTCGGTTTTTGCAGATAATGTTAACAGATGAAAAGGACGTTCGATTGAGTTGGGTTCAGAAAAAATTATCGGCGAATTTTCGACAATTAAATGAACGTTTGTTCCACTCATCCCAAAGGAACTAATTCCGGCAAGCTGTTGTCCGGTTTCCGTTTCCCAAGCTGTAAGTTTTTGGGTAACTTTAACGGGTAGTTTTTGCCAAGGAATGTAAGGATTAGGCTGTTGAAAATGGAGATGGGGCGGAATCTTTTGATGCTGTAAACTTAAGACGACTTTGATTAAGCTAGCGACTCCTGCTGCTGATTCTAAATGTCCGAAATTGGTTTTAACTGAACCGATGTTAAGGGGTTGATTTTTTGAACGATTTTCTCCGAAGATTTTAGCAAGGGCTAAGACTTCTATGGGGTCTCCTAATGAAGTTCCGGTACCGTGAACTTCTACATATTGAATATCTTCGGGTTGAACTTTTGCATTCGCTAAAGCCTGACGAATAACCGCTTCTTGGGCGGAACCGTTGGGGGCGGTTAAACCGTTACTTTGACCATCATGGTTGACCGCAGAACCGCGAATTACTGCTAATATATTGTCTTGATTTTCAATCGCATCTGATAATCTTTTTAAAATAACAATACCGCAACCTTCCCCTCTTGAATAACCATCTGCTTTCGCATCAAACGTCTTACAACGACCATCCGCAGCCAGGGCTTTTAACTTACAAAAACCGATGGTTGCTTCGGGAGATAACATCAAATTGACTCCCCCTGCCAGGGCTAAATTGCATTCTTTATTTCTCAGACTTTGACAAGCCAAATGAACCGCCAATAAAGAAGAAGAACAGGTTGTATCTAACTGAAGTGTGGGGCCGTTTAAACCGAGAACATAAGAAATCCTTCCGGCGGCGATACTGCGGGTATTTCCTAAACTGCTAAAGGCATCAATTCGAGTCAAATCACCGGAATTAATATTACGACGAGAATAGTCATCAAAACTAATCCCAATAAAGACTCCGGTTTTACTTCCTCGAAGATTTTCGGGGGATTGTCCGGCGTGTTCGAGGGCGGTATAACTAACTTCTAACAGCAAGCGTTGTTGGGGATCAAGACTGATCGCTTCTCTCGGAGATATCCCAAAAAATTGCGGTTCAAATTGATCAACTCCATCGATAAATCCCCCATAACGGGTGTACATTTTACCCGGAATATCGGGGTTTGAATCGTAGTATTTTTCTATATCCCAACGTTGTTTCGGAATTTCTGTAATCGCATCAACACCATTTTTTAATAGTTCCCAATAGGCTTCGGGAGTGTTTACATTTACCGGAAAACGACACCCCAAACCAATAATTGCAATGGCTTCGGTTTGAGTTTCCAGTTGCTGACGGAGATGGCGAATTTCTAACAGTGCATTTTTGAGAATTTCTCGGTATTCAGTTGATGAAGTATTCGGATTCATTGTTATCACCCCCCTTTTTTCATTGCTAGTTCTTCCGCGAGTAACTGTGCCATTTCTACTTCTGAAAGTAAATCAAGATTCTTCCGAGTCGATTTTGGTGCTGGCTGTTGTTTTTCATTGGGCTTTTCTGTTCCTTGCTGTTTTTCAAGTTTGAAATTACTTAAATATTCGGCAAGCGATTTTATTGTTGGAAAGTTCCAAGCAATTGTCGCTTCTAAGGGTTGAGAAAGTCCTAATTTTTCTTCTAAATCTTGGGCTAATTCAACCGCCATAACTGAATCTATTCCATAATCAGCAAAGGCATGAGTTGGATCGATTTGATGAGCCGGTATTTTTAGCTTTTGACTTAACCACTCTATTAACTCATCTTGTAAACGTTCAATTAATTTGGAATGGCTAAGATTGGAGAGAGATTTTAAGCTAATTTCTTGATAGCCTCTCGGGGAAACTGACTGAGTAATTGCTTCTGTTTGTTGATTTTTTTCTGCTTTTATCAACGCTACATTATCATTATATTTTCGCAGAAATTCATCAACTCCTAAATCTTCCCCTACCAAGGTTTGTTCGAGATCTCCAATGGTTTCAATATAACTATAAATTAGATCTGTAGTTTCATCGGATCTACTGACAACCGCATCACTGGGGGTTGAAGAAATTGCTTGTGTTAGCTTTTGTTCAAAATTAAGTTTGATCCAATTGAGAGAACGTTTTATGGTTTTAAAAGTAGAATTTTCTCCGTGCAAAGCCGCCCATAAAATCGCCAATGTCGCCAGTTCTCCCACTTTAATTGAAATCCATTGTCGAGTTTGTAATGATGAAAATGACTCAATCGAAGTGCGAGCGCGAATTTTTTCAGCCCCTTTAATCAATCTTTGATAAACTTCCGGTGCGCCCAGAGTTTGACTCATAAATTGTTCCAATTCTTGACTGTTATTCAAAACCCGTGAACCCAAGAAGAAATTCAACGTTTCTGTCGGCCCTTCAAAAATTCGTAAAACTCGGGCATCTCGTAAAATTTGAGGTGCAAAATTCGTTTCAATATATCCTCGTCCCCCCAATATTTGTACTAAATCATCGGCCGCTTGCCAATAAAATTCCGGCCCTGCTGTTTTGCAAGCGGTATAGGCTTCTACGGGAACAGATAAGCCTTGATCTAATAATTTTGCAATGCGATTAACTAAAGTTTGTATCGCTGTAATTGCAACGGTTAATTGATTTAAACGACTTAAAATAAACGGGTTATTAATCAGGCGTCCGGTGGAAATTACCCGTCTTTGGCTGTAGCGTAACATCAACTGGGCGCACCGTTTCATTCCCCCAATACTGGCGGCCGCAATTGCCAAACGCCCGTACATCATGGCGTCCTGGGCGACACTCAACCCTTTACCCGCTCCGTCTAATAGAGAAGTTTTATCAACTAACACGTCATTGAGATAAACAGCATTCTGCACCATGCCCCGCATTCCCATCGTTAGGGCTTCCGGCCCCTGCCGCAGTCCGGGTGTACCTCGACGGACCACAAAACCGCTAATTCCGCCCGCTTCGGGGTGTTTGACGAAGACGTTAATCGCGCCCGCCCAGGCCGCCGAACCGCTCCAAATTTTGCTTCCGTTGAGTAACCAACCGCCTGAATTGTTGGTGGCGGTGGACTCGATGGCTTGGGGATTTGACCCGGCGCTGGGTTCGGTGAGGGCAAAAGCGGCGAGTTCCCGGCCTGTCGCCAGTTTGGGGAGAAGTTCGGCTTTTAAAGTATTGTTGCCAAATTTGAGAATTGGGCGAATTCCTAATATATTATTGAGTCCGACAAATAGGGCTAAAGTGGTGTCAATTGCACCGAGTTGTTCTAATATTCTTAGGGTTTCAATGTTGTTTAAACCCAAGCCTCCATATTCAGAAGGAACCTGCATTCCTAACAGTCCTTGGTTGCCAAAATCGAGGACAATATCAGGCGGAATACAGCGCCGTTCATCGATGAGACGGGAGTTAATTTGTTCGTTGGCGTAGGTACGCAGCCATTCAATGAGTTGATCGGTTTTTTCTGTTGAAATGTTTTGTTGTGCGTCCGATTGACTTGATCTTGAATCCTTAATAGCGTTTAGACTGTTTTCTAAATATTCGGTTCGACAAGCATAACGTTTAATTTTGCCACTGGTGGTTTTAGGAATTGCACCGGGTTTTAGAAATACAACCTCATAAACTTGCAATTGATGCTGTTCCGAAACGGCACGTCTAATTTTTTCAATAACATGATTAACGTCAAAGGTTTTTAAAGCGGTTCGTTCTACTTCTTGAACGATAACCAAACGTTCTTCTCCTTCTTTTTTTACTCCAAAAGCCGCGCCACAACCCGTGCGTAAACTCGGATTACTTTCTTGAACGGTTTGTTCGATATCTTGGGGATAATAATTGCAACCTCGAATAATAATAACTTCTTTTAAACGTCCGGTAACGAACAGTTCACCATTTTTGATAAATCCCAAATCTCCCGTTCTTAAAAACGGTCCCTCTCCCGTTGATAAATAGGCTTGAAAACTTTGTTGAGTCAGTTCGGTTTGTTGCCAATACCCTGGTGTCACACTTTCCCCAGAAAGCCAAATTTCGCCGATCCCCCCCTCGGAACAAGGGGTTAAACTTTCGGGGTGAACAATTTCTAAATTGTAATCAAATTTGACTTGACCACAACCGACTGTTTTTTGAGAATCAGCAGAATTTTTAGGCTCTACAATAACGTTCTCTGCTAGTTTTTTACGCTCAACAGTTTCCACAATTGGAGGGTTTGATTTTTTCCCACCCGAAACAAATAACGTCGCCTCTGCCAAACCATAGCAAGGATAAAAAGCTTCTGAACGAAAGCCACAACTCGCAAAAGTTTCGGCAAAGTTTTCTAGAGTTTGAGCTTGGATGGGTTCGGCTCCCACAAAGGCGACATCCCAACTGCTGAGATCGAGGGTTTTTAATTGTTTTGGTTTAATTTTTTGCAAACAAAGTTGATAGGCAAAGTTGGGCGCACCGCTCGTTGTGGCTTGATAACGAGAAATTGTTTGTAACCAACGAATTGGTTTTTGGAGAAAATGAACGGGCGACATTAAAATAACAGGAAAACCACCATAAAACGGTTGTAAAATCCCGCCGATTAATCCCATGTCATGGTAAGGAGGCAACCAAATTACACAGCGACTCTTGGGAGTATGTTCAAAGCAATGATGGATAATTTTTGAGTTTTGAATTAAATTGCTGTGACTTAACATTACCCCTTTGGGGTTGCCCGTTGAACCCGAGGTATATTGTAAAAAGGCGAGGGTTTCAGGAGTTATTTTTGGTTCTGTTTGTGATGAAAAATTGGGCGTTAAATTGTCTGTGGCGATAACGCAGTTGGTGGCAAGTTTTTGAATATTTTCTAATAATGGGGTGGTGGTTAGAATGACGCTGGCTTGAGCATCTGCGATAATACTTTGTAGCCGCAAAAGGTTGGAATTTCGGCGAGGGGGATAAGCCGGAACCGCGACAACTCCGGCATAAAAACATCCGAATAAAGCGCTAATATATTCTAAACTGGGGGGGTAAAGTAGCAGGGCGCGTTGTCCCCTCAACCCCTGAAGTTGAGCCGCGATCGCTCTGGCTTGTCGGTCTAAAGCGGCGTAGCTGAGACGAATTTCGTCGGTTTCGCCATCGCTGAGAAAGATGTAACCAATGCGATCGCCTTCAGTTGCGGCTCGGTACTTGAGCAGTTCGACTAAAGTTGTCGCTTGAGCGGGGTTTGTGACGGTAGATTCTAAAAGCTCGATCATCTCTCTGTGTGATTTCACCCAAAATGCGGTTTATTGAGAATTTATCCTAAGTGCCAGCTCTAACTTCCAGATCGGACTTGCAGGATTTGGGTTAAATGCAACCGTTGATTTGATCTTTGATGCACCCACCCAGTCAAGACTTCCAATATTATTGACATAAACTCTTATTATTGGCAAGCCCAAATCATAAATTATTTTGTTGCCCCTAGTCTCTCTGGGATAATATTCGATAGATGGAGATCGGGTGAGTCGGCTTCGGAGACGCTTTGCCAACACAGACATTTAGAAACTCGGTTTTCATATTTAATAAGACCTCTACAAAAATTTGAATGACTTTTAGCTTTTCCAAATTTTGACAACAAAACTCATACAACCCCGTAAAATAGGGCAATACAGCGAGCAAAATCAATTATCAAGAACAGTTGATTCAAACTGCCTTTTAATCTAGTTGAGATTGAGTTTTGATAACAATAGCACAGAGTTTATCATTTTGAAAAGGCTTTGGTCAAAATTTTATGATAATCACGCTTCTAACTTAGGTGCTGTAGGCGTTTGAGCGGTTGGACTTTTACCGTCAGCACGATCTCACTTTGTCCCACCTTGACTTGATCCCCAGTTTGAAATAAATTTTCAACAAATTTTAAGATTGTTTCAGATATGACTCTCCCCTCTCTTTGCAGGAGAGGGGTTGGGGGAGAGGTCATTTCAGTCAGCAGTCATCAAGAGGTAAATTTATCCAATCTTTTATTGTTTGACAAAAGAGAAGACAAAATGGGAATTTCCAACAACTTCTCCGGAAATTTTACTCGGGGTTAACGTTCCATTTAAAACCAGTTTATTCCCATTAAATCCATTCAATTCTAGAGTCACTTCATTACCTTGTCTGGAGGCTTTTAACGTTCCTTGTTGAAGGACTGCATCTTCCCAAGTATCATTTTGAGGATTGTATTTAGAACCGTGATGTTTCCAAGTTCCTTGATAGTTGGAACCGGAGTTTGAAGACACCACAATTTCAACCACCGTGAGAACATCATCCCCTTTCCCGTGTAGGTTTCCTTTCCAGTTTCCCTTTAAAGCGGGAGAGATTCCCAAATTACTATTAGGTTGAATTTCAGACTGAACTGGAGTCCGTTGGAGTTGTCTCCTTTGAGCCATTTCAGCTAATCCAGAGTTGGAACTCACACTCAAAATTAATCCGAGTGACAAGGTATTAACGACGCTGAAAAGTACGATAGATTTAGGAGAAAAAAGCATGATTGAGTTCCTCTATTCTTGTGGAATTTTTTTGTTTCTCTACAGTTTCAATAGGAGGAACCCAAAGCTTTTATGCACTCTCAAAAATTCTAGGCTTCATCTCCTGTTACACAAGACTTTCAGGATTATCTGCGAAAATAATCGTGCTAGAGTTGAGACTCGGATCAATGAGATACTCGCTAATACTCTGACTCCCTTCCACTTCCGCTAAGTCTTGAGAATCTATCCCATTTCGAGTTAGAAGTCGATAAGTAACGGGAACAGCACCTTCTTCACTTTCCTCTGGAGGGAGAGAACTATCATCGAAAATCGGAATGCTAATGGTTGCGGTTTGTGCGGTAATGGTAAAGGCAAATCCGGTAAAATCAAAGTCTCCGGTGGGGAAACTTTCACCTCCTGTATAAGAAAGTTCGGTGAGATCGAATTGAGTTAAAGATTGGGAAAGATCGCTATCTACAAATACTCGAAGTCCGTCTTCAGGAGGGGGTTGGTTGAGTGAAAATTCAAAGTTTAACCGAGTTCCTTCTGTCTCAATTAATGTGTTTGGACCCGCACTCAAACTAACTTGAATTAACTCATCTTCCGGTTCGGGATTATCGGGTTGATTTCCATTATCAGTCGGATTTTCAGAAGGTTGATCGTTATTATTGTCGTTCGGTTCATCCTCATCGTTATTATTGTCTTCGTTCGGTTCATCCTGATTGTTATCATTTTCAGAATTGGGATTTTCGCTGCTTTCTAATGGAGAAATATCGAGTTGATTCGCCGGAATATCGAGAACTGCTAAAATTTCATCCGTATCAGCCAAACGAATTTGAGTTAGACCGTTTTGTTGGGTGGTTCGGAGTTGGTCGAGGGTTAATTCCCCGGCGAGTTCAAAGCTATCCGTTCCCGCTTCAAACCCGATAATTGTATCGGTTCCTTGACCGGTTGAAAGCATAAATTTATCCCGTCCTAACCCGCCAATTAAAGTATCATTTCCCGCGTCTCCCGAGATAAAATCATCCCCTTCATTTCCGAAAATTAAATCATCCCCTTTACCCCCATAAAGAGTATCATTTCCCCCGTCGCCAATGAGTGTATCATCGTCTTGATTTCCGAATAGATGATCATCTCCTTCATCTCCAATGAGAAAATCTTGGCGTTGAGAATTTCCGTTAGAAGCATCATCTCCAAATAAAGAATCATTTCCTTTTTCTCCAAAAATTATATCATTCCCAACACCGCCAATAATCCGATCATCGTCTTGACCTCCGAATAAATTATCATCCCCATCTAAACCGAAAATAGTATCATTTCCTTGATTACCAAAAATAGCGTCGTTTTCTTCAGTTCCTATCAGTTCATTGTCTTCAGAATCTCCGAATATTTCCGAGTCAATTGCTGAATTAATTTCCGGGTCTGGAAGTTCAATTTCAATTGGGATAATCGGTTCGGGTTCCGGTTCGGTTTCCGGTTCGGGTTCGGGAGTAATAGATTCAGGAATGGGAGGAAGTTGAGGAACAACAAAGGGCGAAATTAGAAGTTCAAAGCTATCTTGAATTTGATTCTCTTGCGGATCGTTAGCCGTTACCGTAACATTAAATTGTCCGGGTTGTGTGGGAACTCCAATGATTAATCCGGTGTTTGCATCAAAGTCTAAATTAGCAGGTAAACCCGTCACCGAATAAGTCAGCGGATCGTTATCTGGATCGCTAAAGTTTTGATTGAGATTGAGACTAAATCCTATTCGTTGTGTTGCAGTTTGATCGGGGATAGATGTTGTTAAAACTGGCGGTTGGTTTGTTGGTTCTTCGGATGAATCATCATCATCATCATCATCTGAATCATCATCCTCAATTAAACTCGGATTATCAACAAATTCAATAGTAATTGGAGTGCTATTTTCTTCTAAATTATAATCTTCGCTTTCGGCGAGACTAAAACTAATCGGTTGAATTCCTTCGCTGAGTTCATCTTGAAAAACAGGTAAACGAATACTTGCAGTTTGTTCGAGAATGGTAATCGCAAAACTGGAAAAATCTT